>CAYPQD010000024.1:11100-13274 GCA_964412785.1 uncultured Hyphomonadaceae bacterium | reverse complement strand
AACACCAGCCCGGCCGAACACCAGAATGAGCATGCGCAGCATGGCGGAGAAGCGGCCGGAACGGGTGCAAATGGATTTGCCGTCGGAACGAGTGCCAGATCGGTTACGTTGCCAGACCAGGCAAAGTAACCATGCCGTCCCCTTTTTTGTTGACAACCCGATCACGCTCGCGCCCTCTCAGGTCGCAGTCAACCGGGATACAACCTGATAAATCTGCAAGGGGCTTGCCATGAAGCGCTTTGCAGCACCCATCGGCGTGCGGCCACCGCTTCCCCTCACCCGCCCGGCTCGCGCGCGAGGGCGGCTTGCAGGACGGCGCAGGCGCTTTCGAAACGCTCAGCCTCCGGGCGCAGCAGGAAATAGCGCGCCGGGCCCGCATCGTGCGGCGCCCCGTCGACCGCAATCAGCGTCGCACCATTCGGCGCCCGGTCCAGAAGGTGAAAGGTATGATAGCCCTCGCTCACCATCTCATTGAGGGCCCTCAATAGCCGCCGGTCAGCCGGAAACGGCTCCGGCGGGGAGAGCACGCCCGCCATCGTCTCCACCCAGACCAGCGCCCCGGTCGACCGATCAATGCCCCAGCCCGCGGCATTCTCGTATACCGAACCGGCTGATTCCAGTTTCTGCGCAGTGGGCTCGTAGAGCAGGATGGTGTGGACATACGGGTCCAGCGAGTACACGATGACAACCCTGTTATCGAGGTCGGTGTCGGGATCGCCCGGATACACGGCTATTTCACGAGCAACGCCCTGCACTTCTGCAATCGTATCCCAGCCAGCAGCGCCGTTTGCCAAGAATATCTTCTGTGGCCCTTCATAGATCGGCCCGGCAACTGCCAGCGGCGTGCCGTCTGGACCAATGAATGGGTCGCGCGCGTCTTCGCCGGGCAGTTTGTAGAACTCAGCTTTCTCATCAATGATATCAATCACGCCGACATAGGACCCGGGCCGCGTATCGAAATTTGACGCGACAAACCGACCGAACTCGATAGGCAGACCTCCTCCAAAAACTCCCATGCGCTCCTGGAAGGGAATCTCTTCACGGCGTTCAAATTCACAGCACTCGACGGGTTCTTCGCCGGCCGCAATCACAAGCGATGATCCGCTATAGGGAGGCCTGACAAGCATGACGCTCGACGCGTCCTTCAGCACTGTGCTGAACAGGCCGCCGAACCGCCGGCCTGATGGTGTGTCAATCCCCCTGCCATCTCGTTCGACCGACCAAGCGGGCTCAGCGGCCTCACCAATATCTGCTATCGTCAAGGTGAAAGTACGGGCATCCCGGTCGACGCCGGAAACGATCAAGATCGCATCGCCGTCGACGCTCAAGTCGGATACGCACGCCTCATCGAGATCGAGATGTTCAGCGGAAGCCATCTGCATGGAAACGCCGAGGATCAGCGTCAGGAGCCAAGCAGACCGTTTCATCAGAAAATCAGAAACGGCCTAAAAGTGACGAGGTATTCGAATGCCTTTCCATCGGTATTGTGCTCAAAGTCAACATCGCCGCCTGCGTGTCGCCTCTCTATATATCGATCGTATAGGCCGTCGCCATCCTCATCAAACCACCCCGGCGTTGTCGTCTGATAGTAGACCTTGCCATCGTCCTCCAAAAGGAACTCCAGTCCCGGCACGATTTCGTCGCCGGTCTCGACAGACTCATCTTCCTCTTCAAACGGTGTACCGGGGCCGTCCTGATCGCCCGGGTTATCGCCGCCGACCGGATTGTGCCAGGGATCCCATTGGGTGATCGCGCCAACAGGCTCGGCGGGCAGGCGTGCCTCGCCGCCGCCCAGCTTGCCAGCCGGACCGCCTGGCACCGGCGCAAACGGATTTGCCATCGGGTCCATCGCCAGATCAATCACATCTTCAGACCCGTCAAACGCATCCATGGTTGTCTAATTTTTTGTTGACAACCCGATCATAACCCCCCTCAAGTTGAGGTCAACAGAGATGCAACCTTGAAAGTCCGCAAGGGGTTCCCGCAACCCGCACCCACGGGGCAGCCCGCGGGGGCCCGCCACCTGCCCTCACCCGCCCGGCGCGCGGGCCGGTCTCAGTCGGCAGCCTCGCCGGCGCGGCAGATATAGCGGGAGCGATGCACATCCATGACGTTCTCCGTCCAGCCGGTGAGTTCCGGGTCCACCATGTTCTGGTTGACGGCAAACCACATCG
>CAYPQD010000024.1:0-11000 GCA_964412785.1 uncultured Hyphomonadaceae bacterium | reverse complement strand
GTCCAGCCGGTGAGTTCCGGGTCCACCATGTTCTGGTTGACGGCAAACCACATCGGGCTCAGAGCCATGTCGTCCAGCATGATCTGTTCCGCTTCGGCGAGCATGGCTGCGCGCTTGTCGAGATCGAGCTCCAGGTTCGAGCGGGCCAGCAGGGCGTCATACTCCGCATTGGCATAGGCGCCGTAATTGAGCTGGCCGGTCTCGCTCTCCAGCAGGTAAAGGAAATTGTGCGGGTCATTGAAATCGGCGACCCAGCCGGCGTCGGAGAACTCGAAATCGCCCTGGCGCAGGCGCTCATACAATACCCGCGTGTCCTGCAGCAGCAGCTCCGGCTCAACCCAGTCGGCAATCTGGCGCCAGTTCTCCTGGGCAACCGGCGGCGGCTTCGGATTGTCTCCGGTAGAGCGATACATGTAGGTGAAGCGCAGCGGCTTGTCCGGCCCGAAGCCAGCCTCCTCAAGCAGACGGCGCGCCTCGGCGAGGCGCTCCTTGCGCGGCAGGCCGGCCCAGTCGACGGCCGGCTTGGAGGCCTCGGGCAGGTAATTGTTGATGCCCGGCGGGACAAAACTGTAAGCCGGTTGGAAGCCCGGCGTCAGCACGTTTTCGACGAGGTATTCCCGGTCGATCACCATGGCCAGGGCCTTCCGCACGCGCACGTCGTCAAACGGCGCCATGGCGGTATTGAACACCCAGTAGGTCACCGTGAGTGACGGGCCCGTGCGCGTCCAGCCCGGCAGGCGGCGGTCGATCTCGTCCTTGCGCGGGCCCTCGAACGCATTGTTCATGTCCAGCTCGCCCGCCTCGATCATGCGCTCCACCGTGCCGAGACTGGTGATCGGCAGATAGGCGACCGTGTCGAAACACAGCGCCTCCGCCCCTGGCCAGGCGGGGTTCTTCCGGGCGACGATCTGCGAACTGACGACCCATTCGGTGAGCTTGTAGGGCCCGCTGACCTCGATGTTCTCAGGCCGGATCCAGCGGTCACCATGCGTCTCCACCACGTGGCGCGGTACCGGGAAGCTGGCGTAATGGGTCAGCAGCCCGGGCAGGTAGGGCGCAGGATACTCCAGCGTCATCTCCAGCGTCCGCGCATCGACCGCGCGCACGCCAAGCTCTTCCGGTTCGACATCGCCGGCATTGAGCGCCCGGGCATTCTTGATGACCCAGAGCAGCGAGGCATACTGCGCCGCCGTCTCCGGCGCCTGCAGGCGCCGATAGGCATAGACGAAATCGTCGGCGGTGATCGGCGTGCCGTCAGACCAGACCCGATCCTTCAAGCTGAAGGTGTAGACTGTCTGGCTGGCATCAATGTCAACGCTCTCGGCCAGCCCGAGCACCGGCTTGCCGTCCTCGCTGGTGACATAGAGGCCCTCGAACATGTCTCCGATGACGATGTTCTCCCACTGGGCAGAGGCCTTGTGCGGATCCAGTGTGTCGGGATTTGCCGAGATACCGCGCCGCAGAACCTCGCCATACTGCTCGCCATTGCCGCCACCACAGGCGGCCAGCGCCAGGGTCGCCGCCCCGAGAGCCGCCATTGCCAGAGCCTTCAGTCGTTTCACTGTTGCACCTCGTCTCTTTCCCGATCGCGCAGGGTTTGCCAGTCTGCGACCAGACAAGCCTAATTGCATGATCTTGTCACGATGTTCATGACCCGCCCCTGAACGGAGGTTCGAGGATGATCCGCACCCCAGCCTGCCTGCTGGCCCTGTCGCTCAGCCTGTTCGCGCCGGCGGCGGCCGAGGCGCCCTCGACCGCGACGCTCTATGCCTGCGCCGACAAGGCCAACGATGCCGAGCGGCTTGCCTGCTATGACGCAGCGGTCGGCCGGCTTCGAACCGCCGAGGAAGCGGGCGAGATCACCACGGTCTCGCGCGAGCAGGTGGAACAGGTCCAGCGCGAGAGCTTCGGTTTCGCGATCCCCTCCCTGCCCTCGATCACCCTGCCCCGGCTTGGCGGCGACGACAGCAAGGCGGACGAGATCGAGGCGATCACCGAGGCGGTCGCGCGCATCGCCCCCGGGAGCGATGGCAAGTTGCGCGTCGTCCTGGAGAACGGCCAGGTCTGGCGCCAGGTGGATACGACCTCGGTCTATCTCTCGCGCCGCAGTCCGCCGGAGGCGGCGCTGATCAAGCGCGCCGCCCTCGGCAGTTTCCGCATGAAGCTTGATGATGGCATCTTCTTCCGGGTGACCCGGGAACAATAGGCCTGCGGCGGGCCCTGCGGCGGCGAAAAACGCCCCGGGAGACCGTCCCGGGGCGTTCCTTTTGCAGCGGCGCAGGCATGCCGGACGCCTATTCGGCGGCATCCGGCGGCGGCAATGCCTCCTTCTGGGCGGCCAGCGCGGCGGCGCGCTTGGCCCGCAGCTTGGCGTCGCGGTCGGCGGCGACACGGCGGTACTGGCGCAGGCTGCCACCCGTACCTGCCGGGATCAGGCGCCCGACAATCACGTTCTCCTTCAGCCCTTGCAGCGTGTCGACCTTGCCCTGCAGGGCCGCCTCGGTGAGCACCCGGGTCGTTTCCTGGAAGGACGCGGCGGAGATGAAGCTGCGGGTCTGCAACGACGCCTTGGTGATGCCGAGCAGAACCGGCTCGCCGGTCGCCTCGCGCAGGTCCTTCTTCCTTGACTTGCGGATTGCCTCGTTTGCCTCTTCCAGTTCGGCCACGTCGACATGTTCACCCTTCAGGAGAGTCGTGTCGCCGCTGTCGGTGATCTCGACCTTCTGTAGCATCTGGCGCACGATAACCTCGATATGCTTATCATTGATCGGCACGCCCTGCAGTCGGTAGACCTTCTGGACCTCGTCGATCAGATAGTTGGCCAGGGCCTCGATCCCAAGGGTGGAGAGGATGTCCTGCGGCGCCGGGTTGCCGTCCATCAGATACTCACCGCGGCGGATGGTGTCGCCATCCTGCACGGCAAGGTGCTTGCCTTTCGGCACCAGATAGTCGCGCGGCTCCTCGCCCTCGCCCTCCGGAGTGATCGAAATCTTGCGCTTGTTCTTGTAGTCGCGCTCGAACCGCACCGTGCCGGTGATGTCGGCGATGATCGCGTGGTCCTTCGGACGGCGGGCCTCGAACAGTTCCGCCACCCGCGGAAGGCCGCCGGTGATGTCGCGGGTCTTGGCGCCGCCGGTGGTGATCCGCGCCAGCGTGTCACCCGGCCCCACCGCATCGCCCTCGACAACAGACAGGATACCGCCGACTGACAAGAGGTAGCGCGCCTCCGATCCATTGGGCAGCGTCACCGGCTCGCCATCATCGCCGACGACCAGGACCGCCGGCTTGATGTCATTCGATTTCGACGTCGAGCGCCAGTCGGTAATGACACGCGAGGAGATACCGGTCGCTTCGTCGGTTTCCTCCTTGGAGGTCATGCCGTCGATGACATCCACGAGCTTGACCGTGCCGGACACCTCCGACACGATCGGCTGGGCGAATGGGTCCCAGTCCGCCAGCTTGTCGCCCCGTTTCACGTCCTGGCCTGCCCGGACATTCAGGCGGGTGCCATAGGCAGGCTTGAATGACTGGCGCGCCCGCCCGTCACCGTCGACGATGGAGACTTCCATGTATCGACCGGTCACCACAAGGACCTTGTCGGCCCGCTCCACCGTGCTTGGATCGGTGAAAACCACCTGGCCGTCAAACGTCGCATCCATGCTCGACTGGTCGGCCACGGTTGCCGCCCCGCCAATGTGAAATGTGCGCATGGTCAGCTGGGTCCCGGGCTCGCCGATCGACTGGGCGGCAATCACACCGATCGCCTCGCCCTTGTTGACCACCGTCCCGCGCGCCAGGTCCCGGCCATAACAGGCGACACAGACGCCGCTCTTGGATTCGCAGGTGAGCGGCGAGCGCACCTTGATCTCATCGATCCCAGCCTCCTCAATCGCCTTGGCCATT
This sequence comes from uncultured Hyphomonadaceae bacterium, assembly GCA_964412785.1. Taxonomy (GTDB): domain Bacteria; phylum Pseudomonadota; class Alphaproteobacteria; order Caulobacterales; family Hyphomonadaceae; genus UBA5336. Next base: position 7,097 of record CAYPQD010000024.1, on the reverse strand, counting down.
GCCTCGTCGAGATAGGTGTTACCCGGATAGAGGATGCCGCCGCCGGAGGGATATTTGACATCCTCCAGCGTGACCCGGCCAAGAATCCGGTCCGACAGCGGGACAACGATTTCGGCGCCGTCCATGACTGCCGAGATCGTGATCCCCTGGTCAGTACCGCAATCGTCCTCGGTGATGATGCAGTCCTGCGCCACATCGACCAGGCGACGGGTCAGGTAGCCGGAGTTCGCGGTCTTCAGCGCCGTGTCGGCCAGGCCCTTGCGGGCGCCGTGGGTGGAGTTGAAGTATTCAAGGACGGTGAGACCCTCCTTGAAGTTCGACACGATCGGCGTCTCGATGATCTCGCCGGACGGCTTGGCCATCAGCCCGCGCATGCCGGCAAGCTGCTTCATCTGGTTTTTCGAACCCCGCGCGCCGGAATGGGCCATCATGAACACCGAGTTGGTCTCCGCCTGGCGGCCGGTTTCAGGGTCGATGGCGGCCGTTCCGGCAGCGTCCATCATCGCATCGGCCACCTTGTCGGTGCAGGTCGACCAGGCGTCGACGACCTTGTTGTACTTCTCGCCGCGCGTGATCAGGCCCTCGGCATACTGGCGCTCGTACTGGGATGCCCGCTCGCGCGTGTCCTGTACCAGCTGGGCCTTGGCGGCGGGGATCTTCATGTCATCCTTGCCAAAGGAGATGCCCGCCTTGCACGCCTCGCGGAAGCCGAGTTCCATCAGCTTGTCGCAGAAGATCACCGTCGCCTTCTGGCCGCAATTCCGGTAGACCTCGTCAATCACGCGGCCGATCGTCTTCTTGGTCATCAGGTCGTTGGTGATCTCCGGGCGGATGCCGGGTTGCCGCGGCAGCAGCGAGGCGATCATGAAGCGGCCTGGCGTCGTGTCGATGACGCGAATCTCCTCATTGCCGTCCGCATCGACGCCCTCAAAGCGGGCCTTGATCTTGGCATGCAGCGACAGGGCGCCGGACTGCAGTGCGTGCTCCAGTTCGGCCGTGTCGGAGATCAGCATCCCCTCGCCCGGCTCCATGTCCTTGTCGAGAGACAGGTAATAGAGACCAAGCACGATGTCCTGGGAGGGCACGATGATCGGCTTGCCATTGGCCGGGCTGAGGATGTTGTTGGTTGACATCATCAGGACGCGCGCCTCCAGCTGCGCCTCCAGGCTGAGGGGTACGTGCACCGCCATCTGGTCGCCATCGAAATCGGCATTGAACGCGGCACAGACCAGCGGGTGGAGCTGGATCGCCTTGCCCTCGATCAGCTTCGGCTCGAATGCCTGGATGCCGAGCCGGTGCAGGGTCGGCGCGCGGTTGAGCAGGACCGGGTGCTCACGGATCACCTCGTCGAGAATGTCCCAGACCTCCGGCTTCTCCTTCTCCACCAGCTTCTTTGCCGCCTTCACCGTGCCGGCCAGGCCCTTGGCATCGAGACGGGCGTAGATGAACGGCTTGAACAGTTCCAGCGCCATCTTCTTCGGCAGGCCACACTGGTGCAGCTTCAGGTTCGGACCGACAACGATCACCGAGCGACCGGAATAATCGACGCGTTTGCCGAGCAGGTTCTGGCGGAAGCGGCCCTGCTTGCCCTTCAGCATGTCGGACAGCGATTTCAGCGGACGCTTGTTGGTGCCCGTGATCACCCGGCCGCGGCGGCCATTGTCGAACAGCGCATCGACCGATTCCTGCAGCATACGCTTTTCATTGCGGATGATGATGTCGGGTGCGCGCAGCTCCATCAGCCGCTTCAGGCGGTTGTTGCGGTTGATCACACGGCGGTAGAGGTCGTTGAGGTCGGATGTGGCGAACCGGCCGCCATCCAGTGGCACGAGCGGGCGCAGGTCCGGCGGGATTACCGGCACAACCGTCATCACCATCCATTCCGGCTTGGCCCTGGAGGCGAGGAAGCTCTCGACAACCTTCAGGCGCTTGGCCGCCTTCTTGGTTTTCAGCTCGCTGGTCGCCTCCTGCAGATCGACCCGCAGCTCCTCCGCCAGCGTTTCCAGGTCCAGCCCCTTCAGAATCTCGTGCACGGCTTCCGCGCCGATCAGCGCGGTGAAACCGTCCTCGCCATGCTCCTCCTGAGCCTGGAAATACTCTTCCTCGGTGAGCAGCTGGCCAGGCTCAAGCGGGGTCAGGCCCGGCTCGGTGACCACATAGCTCTCAAAGTAGAGCACCCGCTCCACATCCTTCAGCGCCATGTCGAGCAGGGTCGAAATCCGGCTCGGCAGGGATTTCAGGAACCAGATATGGGCGACCGGTGCGGCAAGCTCGATATGGCCCATCCGCTCACGCCGCACCTTGGCCAGAGTCACCTCCACGCCACACTTCTCGCAGGTGATCCCACGGAACTTGATCCGCTTGTACTTGCCGCACAGGCACTCATAGTCCTTGATCGGACCGAAGATGCGCGCGCAGAACAGGCCGTCGCGCTCCGGCTTGAAGGTACGGTAGTTGATCGTCTCCGGCTTCTTGATCTCGCCGGAGGACCACGAGCGGATCTTGTCAGGGCTCGCGATCGAGATGCGGATGGCCTCGAAGGTCGGGGCCGGCTGGTTGTTGCTGAAAATGCTGGGAACGTCCTGGCGCATGGGGTGTCTTCCGCTCCTCTGAGAGGGATGTTGGCCGGGCGCTCGACCCGCCCGGCCGGAAAAGGTCTATGGGGCCGGCATGGCCCCCCTGAAGAACGCGTCTATTCCGCTGCGATCGGCGGTTCGTCGTCGCGCTCCGCCTCGATCAGTTCGACATTGAGCCCGAGCGAGCGCATTTCCTTGATGAGCACGTTGAAGCTCTCCGGAATGCCTGCCTCGAAGGTGTCGTCACCGCGCACGATGGCCTCATAGACTTTCGCCCGCCCGGCCGTGTCGTCCGATTTCACCGTCAACATCTCCTGCAGGGTGTAAGCGGCGCCATAGGCTTCCAGCGCCCAGACCTCCATCTCGCCGAAACGCTGGCCGCCGAACTGGGCCTTGCCGCCCAGCGGCTGCTGGGTGACCAGCGAGTACGGCCCGGTGGAGCGGGCGTGGATCTTCTCATCGACCAGGTGGTGGAGCTTCAGGAGATACTTGTAGCCAACCGTCACCGGCCGGCGGAACGCCTCGCCGGTGCGCCCGTCGAACAGGGTGACCTGACCCGACGCATTGAGGCCCGCCTGCTCCAGCAGTTTGACGATATCGGGCTCACGCGCCCCGTCGAACACCGGCGTTGCGATCGGCACCCCCTTGGTGACATTGCCGGCCAGTTCAACAAGGTCCTTGTCGCTGTCCGGCAGGACCTGGTCCGCGCCATAAATGTCCTGCAGCACCCGGCGCAGGGCCTTCTCATCATGCTTGTGCCGCCACTCGTCGAGCGCATCCTGGACAAGCCGGCCGAGGCCGGCAGAGGCCCAGCCCGTATGGGTCTCCAGGATCTGGCCGACATTCATCCGCGACGGCACGCCGAGCGGATTGAGAACGATATCAACCGGGGTGCCATTCGCAAGGAAGGGCATGTCCTCCAGCGGGTTGATCTTGGAGATCACCCCCTTGTTGCCATGGCGGCCGGCCATCTTGTCACCTGGCTGCAGCTTGCGCTTGACCGCGAGGAACACCTTGACAACCTTCATCACGCCCGGCGGCAGGTCGTCGCCTCGCTGGACCTTCTCCACCTTGTCGCTGAAGCGGGCCTCAAGCTCGGCGATCGCGGCATCGAACTGGTCGCGCAGCTTCTCCACCTCGCCCTGGGCCTTCTCGTCCTTGAGCTCGATGTCCCACCACTGGCGCTCCGCCAGCGGCTGCAGCATTGCCTCGGTGACCGTGCCCGGCTTGTAGCCCTTCGGCCCGGCCACAGCCTCGCCGTCAAGCAGCAGGGCCTTCAGGCGCGCATAGGTGTTGCGCTCCAGGATCGACTGCTCGTCCTCCTTGTCCTCCTGCAACTGCTCGATCTGCTCGCGCTCGATCTGCAGGGCGCGCTGGTCCTTGTCGATGCCATGCCGGTTGAAAACCCGGACCTCGACCACAGTGCCGGCATCGCCCGGCGGCACCCGAAGGGACGTGTCGCGCACATCGGAGGCCTTCTCGCCAAAGATCGCCCGCAGCAGCTTCTCCTCAGGCGTCATCGGGCTCTCGCCCTTCGGCGTCACCTTGCCGACAAGGATATCGCCGGCCTGCACCTCGGCGCCGACAGCCACGATGCCCGCCTCGTCGAGATTGCGCAGGGCCTCCTCGCCGACATTCGGAATGTCACGCGTGATCTCCTCAGGACCCAGCTTGGTGTCGCGGGCCGCGACCTCGAACTCCTCAATGTGGATCGAGGTGAACACATCGTCGCGCACGATCCGTTCCGAGATCAGGATCGAATCCTCGAAATTATAGCCATTCCAAGGCATGAACGCGACCAGCACATTGCGCCCGAGCGCCAGTTCGCCGAGATCGGTGGACGGGCCGTCCGCAATGATGTCGCCCCGGGTGACCTCATCGCCCACATTCACGATCGGGCGCTGGTTGATGCAGGAGTTCTGGTTGGACCGCTGGAACTTCGACAGGCGGTAGATATCGACACCCGACGATGCCTTGTCGAAATCCTCGGTGGCCCGCACCACGATCCGCATGGCGTCGACCTGCTCGACCACACCGGTGCGGCGTGCGACCACGGCCGCGCGGCTGTCGCGGGCCACCACCGCTTCCATGCCGGTGCCAACCAGCGGCGCATCCGCCTTTACCAGCGGCACAGCCTGGCGCTGCATGTTGGAGCCCATCAGCGCCCGGTTGGCGTCGTCATTCTCCAGATAGGGGATCAGCGAGGCGGCCACGGAGACGACCTGCTTGGGCGAGACGTCCATGAACTGAACCTCAGCGCGCGGCACCAGCGTCGCCTCACCGTTGACACGGGCGTTGACGAACTCGTTCACCAGCTCGCCATCCTCTGTCACCTCGGCATTCGCCTGGGCAATCTTGTACTTGGTCTCCTCCATGGCGGAGAGATAGCGGACCTCTTCGGTGAGCGTGCCGCTGTCGACCTTGCGGTAGGGACTTTCGATGAAGCCATACTTGTTGATCCGCGCATAGGTGGCGAGCGAGTTGATAAGGCCGATATTCGGCCCTTCCGGCGTCTCGATCGGGCAGATCCGGCCATAATGCGTCGGGTGGACGTCGCGCACCTCGAAGCCGGCCCGTTCGCGCGTCAGCCCGCCGGGGCCAAGCGCGGAGAGGCGCCGCTTGTGGGTGATCTCCGACAAGGGGTTGGTCTGGTCCATGAACTGGGAGAGCTGCGAGGAGCCGAAGAACTCCCGCACCGAGGCGACAACCGGCTTGGCGTTGATCAGGTCGTGCGGCATCACCGTGTCGATATCGACCGCGCTCATCCGCTCCTTGATCGCCCGCTCCATCCGCACCAGCCCGATACGGTAATTGTTCTCCATCAGCTCACCGACCGAGCGCACCCGGCGGTTGCCGAGATTGTCGATGTCATCGACCTCGCCGACCCCGTCCTTGAGGTTCAGGATCACCTTCATGACGCCGAGAATGTCCTCCTTGCGGAGAATGCGCGTGGTGTCGTCGGCTTCGTCGAAATCATCGAGGGTGAGACCAAGGCGCATATTCATCTTGACCCGGCCGACCGCGGACAGGTCATAACGCTCCTGATCGAAGAAAAGCTGCTGGAACATCGCTTCGGCCGCTTCCTGGGTCGGCGGCTCGCCGGGGCGCATGACCCGGTAGATGTCCGACAGCGCCTCGAAACGCGTCTCGTTCTTGTCGGCCACAAGGGTGTTGCGCAGCCAGGGCCCGTTGCCATCCCCCTCGATATTGAGCAGCTCGATCGCCGCCACCCCATGCTCGCGCAGTTCCGCGATCAGTTCGGTGGTCAACTCCTCGCCGGCCTCGCCAAAAATCTCGCCCGTCTCGTAATTCACCACATCGGCAGCCAGGAAACGCCCCTCCAGCGCCTCCGACGGCAGCAGGATCTCGTCGGTGCCGTCCTCGGCGATCTTGCGCGCCTTCAGCGCGGTGATCTTGCGCCCGGCCGGCGCAATCACCTTGTCGGAGGCCGCATCAACAAGGTCATAGTCCGGCTTCAGGCCGCGCCAGGCATCGGCCCGGAAGCCGGTGATCCAGCCCTTCTTGTCGAGCCGGTAGGCCGAACGGGCATAGAACGTGTCGAGGACCTCATCGGTATCGAGACCGAGCGCGAACAGCAACGTCGTCGCTGGCAGCTTGCGCTTGCGGTCGATTCGCACATTGAGGATGTCCTTCGCATCGAACTCGAAATCGAGCCACGAACCGCGATAGGGAATGATCCGCGCGGCAAACAGCAGCTTGCCGGAGGAGTGCGTCTTGCCCTTGTCATGGTCGAAGAAAACGCCCGGGCTGCGGTGCATCTGGCTGACGATGACGCGCTCGGTGCCATTGACGATAAAGGTGCCCTTGTCGGTCATCAGCGGGATGTCGCCGAGATAAACCTCCTGCTCCTTGACCTCCTTGACAGAGCGCGCACCCGTGTCCTCGTCGACATCGAAGACAATCAGTTGCAGGCGGACCTTGAGCGGCGCGGCATAGGTTAGGTCACGCTGCATGCACTCCTGGACGTCGAACTTGGGCGGCTCGAACTCGTAGGAAACATATTCAAGGGTCGCGCGCTCGGAGAAATCGGTGATCGGGAAAACGCTGCGGAACACCCCGTCGAGACCGTCGACAGTGCGCTCGGCCTGGGGGGTGTGCATCTGCAGGAAGTTCTCGTAGGAGGCGCGTTGAACCTCGATGAGGTTCGGCATTTCAATGGCTTCGGGAATGCGTCCGAAGGATTTGCGAATTCTTTTCTTTTCCGTGAAAGAGAGCGCCATCATCAGTCCCTGTCTGTGGCCCGACCCCGGCCCGTTCTGGCGGCCGAACCCGGGCCGGTGACCGCCCCCCCGATTACGCCGGGAGGACGGCCGGCCACCTTGAAAACGCGCGCACGCGGCAGGCCTCGCAAGGGTCCTGCCGCGCCTGGGTCAGAGACATGTGCCGCCCGCGCAATGCGGCCCATGCTATAGTCTCAGGTCCGGGGCGAGCCCGGCACCCCACGCCGGATCACTTGATCTCGACGGTGGCGCCGGCTTCCTCGAACTTCTTCTTGAGCTC
>CAYPQD010000023.1:0-36404 GCA_964412785.1 uncultured Hyphomonadaceae bacterium | reverse complement strand
CTAAAGGTCATGCCGCACCGGTTTTGGGTGAGCGCCGGCCCGTTGGCCTACTCGGCCGGGGCGTCGGCGAGGCGGTATTCCTGGTCGCGTTCCGCCGCGATCAGGTCGCGCACCGTCTCCGTCGCGTAGCCGAATTCCCGCAATGCCCGGCCGGCAAGCTGCAGCCCGGCCTCGATCGCGTCCGGAATGACGAAGGTCGCGCCGGCCTCGGCGAGCTCGCGCGCGTGCTCCGCGTCGCGCGCCCGCGCAAGGATGGGCGCATCCGGCCGGACGCTGCGCACCGCTCGGACCATCTGTTCCGCTGCGGCCGGGTCATCGACAGTGACGATGAACAGGGCCGCCCCATGGGCGCCCGCACGCTCCAGGATTTCCGGCCGCGCCGCATCGCCGAAATAGACGTCCCAGCCATTCTCCCGTTCGCGGAAGACCCGCATGGCATCGCGGTCGAGCGCGACGACGTCGGCCTTCTCCGCGCGCAGCATGCGCCCGATGGCATGGCCGACACGCCCGAACCCGGCAATGATCACATGGCCTTCAAGATCCTTGTAATCCTCAGGCGCGCGCACCGCGTCCGGCGGGTCGGAGAGTTTCCCGGTGATCAGGCGGCCCAGCCGGTCCATGAACGGGATGGTGACCATGGACAGGGCAGCGATGGCGGCAATGCGCCCGGCGGTCTGGGCGTCTACCAGCCCCCCGGCTAGGGCGGCGGCGACGATCACGAAGGCGAACTCGCCCGCCGGGGCAAGCACGAAGGCGGTCTCGATGGCAACGCTTTGCGCGCCCACGAACACCCGGCAGGCCAGCCAGGCGATCACCAGCTTGACGAAAAGCAACGCAGCCAGTCCGCCGAGGATGACGGGCAGGTCCGCAACCAGGGTGAGGAGGTCGATCGACATGCCGACACTCATGAAGAAGAGCCCCAGCAGCAGGCCCTTGAACGGTTCGAGATCCACTTCGGTCTGGTGCTTGTATTCGGTCTCGCCGAGCAGGAGGCCAGCGAGGAAGGCGCCGAGCGCCAGGGAGAGCCCGGCGCTGGCCGTGATGGCGGCGGCGCCGACCACGGTGAGCAGGGTGAGCGCCATCAGGAGGTCGCGCCCGCCGGCATGGGCGGCCAGGCGAAAGACACGGCCAAGGGCAAACCGCCCGATCAGCACAATCACGGCAAGAGCGAGCAGGCCGTTGACGAGGGCCTCGACAATGACGCTGGCAAGCGGCGCGTCGCTGTCGGCTGACGCGAAGCCGACAAAGATGAGGATCGGTGCCACCAGGATGTCCTGGAACAGCAGGACGCCAAGCGCCGAGCGTCCGACCGGCGTGGCGGCACGATGCTCGTCAATCATCATCTGCATGACGATGGCGGTGGACGACAGGGCAAAGGCAAGCCCGATCGTCACCGCGGTCAGGGGCGCAAAGCCGAAGAGGATGAGGGCGCTGGCGATCGCAAGGGTGCTGAGGCCCGACTGCAGGGCGCCGGCGCCGAAGACAACGCGCTTCAGCGCCCACAGCTTTTCAAACGAGAGCTCAAGGCCGAGCAGGAACAGCAGGAACAGCACGCCAAGCTCGGAGAACGGCGCGGTCGCCGCAGGCTCGGTAATCGTGAAATAGTCGATCGCCGGGTACTGTCCCGACAGGGCGCCGAGGCCGCTTGGCCCGAGGGCCAGGCCGGCGAGTACGAAGGCCACCACGTTCGGCACCCGCGCCACCCTGAGAAGCGGCACGACAATCCCCGCTGCACCGAGGAAAACAAGAGCATCCTTGATCCAGAGCGCATCATGCGCGGTGGCCATGACCCGATATCCTCCATTCTGCGCTCGCGGCAGGGTTCGCCGCCCCTTGCCCGGCCCGGTTTAGCGACTCTGCTGCGCCGGGCCTATCCCCGAGGAATGCTGCCGTCAGCCCTGATGGGTGAGGACGCGGTCGAGCGCCCTTTCCAGGTCGCTCAGGCTCTGCACATGCGCCATTGTCGTGCAGTGCGGACGGTAGCGCAGAAGTTCGCTGTCGCCGGTGCCCCAGAGCGCCGGGCCTTCGGGGGTCAGCCAGACGGTGCGGCGCGCCCGCGCGGTGATGTCGCTGAACAGGTCGAGGCGCGGGTCGCCATGATTGGAGCGCCCATCACCAAGCAGGATCACGGTGGTCCGCCTGTCGATCACGTTGGGGTAGCGGGTTACCAGGTCAGACAGGGCCTGGCCATAATCGGTCGGGCTCATGCCGATATCGTTGACGATGGCACCCATCGCCGCCTCGAACGCGCCGAGGTCTAGCCGGTCGGTGACCTCGTACAGGCGGCCGGAAAAGCAGAAGCTGCGCAGCTGCGGGATGACGTCGTGGAGGCTGTGAAGCAGGAGAAGCAGGAAGCGCACCGAGCGTGCGACCGAGCCGGAGACATCGCAGATCGCGACGATCGAAGGGCGGTCGCGCCGGCGTTGCTTCCAGTGCAGCTGGAAGGGGACGCCGCCCATGCCGGCATTGGCCCGCAATGTGCGCCGGACATCGAGTTCGCCAGTGGCATGGCGGCGCCGGCGCCGCGCGTGCTTCTCTGCCAGCCGTCGGGCGACCTTGGCGACAAGGGCGCGCATGCGCTCATAGTCGGCCCGCTCCAGGGCGCCGAGAGGCTTGTGCGCCAGAACGTCTTCGCGAAAGGCCTCCGTGGCGCCGCGGCCGAACACTTCGAACTGCGCCTCGGCATGGGCACGGGCCCGTGACATGAACTCGCGCCTGACCGCGATCAGCGTGTCCGCCTCAGCGTCAGCTTCGGGCGTGCGTGCCTTCAGACGCTCTAGCAGGCGGGATTCGAGGCGCTCAACGCCCATGGCCTTCAGCATCTGCTGGGCGAAATAGCCAGTCTGGGTCGAAAAGCGGATCGACTCCAGGCCGACCTCCCGGCCCGCCCGTTCAAGCGCGAGCGCAATCTCGCCGGCATCGCCGGAGCTGGCGAGCCGAACCAGGTCCGGCGCGTCCGGGTTGCCCTCGCCCGCGTCACCATTCGCCGCCGCATCCGGGTCGCCGCCCGTGTCCCCTCCGGCCTCGCGCCGGAAGAACAGGTCGAACAGGCGGTCATAGGCGGCCTGTTCCCCGACCGATTTGGCCATCGCCGGGCGCAGGGTACGCTTCAGGCGCGCGCGGTCTGAATAGCCGACGAGCCGCATCGCCCGCGCCGCGTCGATCGCCTCGCCTGGCGAGACGCGTACGTCCGCGGAGCGCAATGCGCGAATGAAATCGGTCAGCGTGCGCTCAGCGCTCATGAGAGGTCCGGATAGCCCGATGAGAGGCGCCCGCTGCCCGCGTCCGAGACGGTCCTCGCCGCTCGCGTCATCGGGCCGAGCGAGCGGCTGACCGCCTCGATGTCGCTTTCGTATTTCAGCAGCACGTTGAGCGTGCGGCGCACCATCGCCTCGTCCAGCACGTCGACATGCAGAAGCAGGAGCGTACGCGCCCAGTCTACCGTCTCGGCGATAGAGGGTCGCTTGCGCACATCCTCCTCGCGCAGGGACTGGACGAAGGCGATGAGCTGGCTCAGCAGGTCGTCAGCAATGCCGGGCACCCTGGCACGCACGATTGCACGCTCGCGCTCTGCCTCCGGAAAGCCGATATGCAGGTGCAGGCAGCGCCGTTTCAGTGCGTCGCCCAGATCGCGCACGCTATTGGAGGTCAGCATCACGATCGGCGGCACCCGGGCGCCGATCGTGCCGAGTTCCGGGACGGTCACCTGGTAGTCGGCCAGCACTTCCAGGAGGAACGCCTCAAATGCCTCGTCGGCCTTGTCGATTTCGTCGATCAGGAGCACCGAGCCGCCATCCTGCTGCATGGCGCTCAGGAGCGGGCGAGGCTCAAGGAATTGCGGCGAGAAGAACAGGTCCTCAAATCCGTCCAGCCGGGCCAGCAGGGTTTCCAGGCTGGCGACATCGCCAATCACTTCGTTCAGCTTGTCCTTGAGAATCTGTGTGTAGAGAAGCTGCTTGCCGTATTTCCATTCATACAGCGCCTTGGCTTCGTCGAGCCCCTCATAGCACTGCAGCCGCAGGACCGGCAGGTCGAGGAAACGGGCGAGCGAGACGGCCAGATCGGTCTTGCCCACGCCTGCCGGGCCCTCGATCAGGATCGGCTTGCGAAGGTTGTGGGCAAGGAAGACGGCGGTAGAGATGTCCGGCGTCGCGATATAGCCGACCGAGGCGAGCCCCTCGATGATCGCCTCGACGCTGGCGAGCGCGGCATAGGCGTCTGTCGCATCCGTATCCATGGCCTCAGGCGTAGGCGAGCGGGCCCGGCACGGCAAGGCTCACCCTAGGGAATGTCGGGGTCGTCGGCGCGCGCCTCCTCTGGCCGGAGCCGCGGATCGAGCAGGTGGCCGGGTCGGACATTGGCAAGCGCGCGCGCCATGCTCTCCTTGAGGCCTGGCGTCTCGCTTGCCCACGCCTCCAGCCGTGCCTTCATCGCCTGGCGCTGCAAACCGTCCTGCGAGCCGCACAGGTCGCAGGGGATGACCGGGCAGCGCAGCGCGGCGGCAAGGCGCGCGAGATCGGCCTCAGCGCTGGTGATCAGCGGACGGTAGACACTGACATCGCCCGCATCATTGGTGAGCCGTGCCGGCATTGCCGCAAGCCTGCCGCCATGGGCGAGATTGAGCATCAGTGTCTCCAGGGCGTCCTCCCTGTGGTGGCCGAGAACGATTGCATCGCACCCCTCCTCGCGCGCGACCCGGTAGAGATTTCCCCGCCTCAGTCTCGCGCACAGCGAACAATAGGTCGCCCGCTTCCCCACCTTTTCGGTGACAATCGAATAGGTATCGCGCGTCTCGATGCGGTAGGGCAGGCCAAGCCCGCCAAGCCAGCCGGGCAGGACATCGGCGGGGAACCCCGGCTGACCCTGGTCCAGATTGCAGGCAAGGAGATCTGCGGTCAGCCGTCCCTGCGCCTTCAGGTCGAGGAGAATTGCCAGAAGGGCGTGGCTGTCCTTGCCGCCGGACAGGCAGACAAGCCAGCGCTGCGGCCGAGCATCCGGGCGCGGGGCATCCATGTTCCAGCTGGCAATGACGCGTTCTGCCTCTCGCGCGAGGCGCTTGCGCAGGCGGTTGAACGCGCCGCTGTCCGGCCCTCGGGCGAACAGGGCGCGCGCCGCGTCGATGAATGGCGGATCGCGGAGAGGTGACTTGTCGCCCATGCCACATGTCTCTGACGCAGAGCGCGCCCGCCTTCAAGCGCCGAGAAGGCGCCGCACTGGCGCGAAGCTGCGCCGGTGCACCGCAGAGGGGCCGAGCCGGCCAAGCGCCTCGGCATGCTCGCGTGTTCCATAGCCCTTGTGGCGCGCAAAGCCATAACCCGGATAGAGCGTGCACAGGCGCTCCATTTCCGCGTCGCGCACGGTCTTGGCAAGGATCGAGGCGGCGGAGATTTGCGGCACGCTGGCATCGCCGCCGATTCGCGTTTCAGCCGGGCAGGGCAGGCCGGCGGGGGCGTCATTGCCGTCGATCAAGGCGAGCGCAGGCGCCTGCCCCAGCGCGGCAATCGCGCGGACCATCGCCAGGTGGGTCGCGCGACGGATATTCAGTTTGTCGATTTCCTCAACGCTCGCCAGGCCGACGCCCCAGGCAATCGCCGAGATCCGGATGTCATTGGCCAGCGCCCTGCGCCGCGCAGCGCTGAGTGCCTTGGAGTCGGCCAGCCCCTCCACCGGCCGGCGGGGACACAGGATCACAGCCGCCGCAAAGACCGGCCCCGCCCAGGGCCCGCGCCCGGCCTCGTCAACCCCGCAGATTGCCTGTAGCGTCTTCACCCAGTGAGTTCAGCCGATTCCGGGAGGGCCTGTCGATGGGTGAAGCGCGCCGCATCTGTCTTCGCGAAACCGGCGGACCGGAGAAATTGCTGGTCGAGCCCTTCGATCCGCCGGCGCCGGGGCCTGGCGAGATACGCGTGTGCCAGGTCGCCATCGGTGTCAACTTTATCGACATCTATCACCGCACTGGCCTCTATCCGGTGAAGCTGCCCTTCATTCCGGGCTCGGAGGGTGCCGGTGTGGTCGAGGCTGTCGGTGAGGGCGTGAGCACGCCGCGGGTCGGTCAGCGGGTCGCCTACCTCGCATCCGGTACCTATTCGAGCCATGTGGTGCTGCCGGCCGCGCGTGCGCTGACCCTGCCCGACGACATCGACGAGGCCGCGGCGGCGGCTATCCTGCTGAAGGGGCTGACCGCGTGGATGCTGCTGTTCGAGGTGCGACAGGCGCGACCGGGCGATGTCGCGCTCGTCTGGGCGGCGGCCGGCGGGGTCGGCTCCCTTCTCGTGCCTTGGGCGAGCGCACTCGGGGTGGAGGGTATTGCGGTGACGTCAACTCCGGAAAAGGCCGCCTTCGCGCGTGCGCGCGGGGCGGCCCATGTGGTCATGGCCGATGAGGACGTCGCCGCCCGCGCGCGCGAAATTACCGGTGGGCGCGGGGTCGATGTCAGTTTCGACAGTGTGGGTCGAACCAGCGCAGAGGCCTCCTTGGCGGCGTTGCGGCCACGCGGGTGGTGGGTCAGCTATGGCAACGCCTCCGGCCCGGCGGACCCGGTAGCGCCCGGTCGGCTGGGTAGCCTTGGTTCGCTCATCCTGACGCGGCCCGGCCTGTTCCATTTCATCGCCGATGCCGAGGGTCTGCGGCGCGGGTCTGCCGCTCTGTTCGGCGCCTGCCGGTCTGGACTGCTGAAGCCGGCAATCGGCCAGCGATTTGCCCTGGACGACGTCGCCGAGGCGCACAACGCTCTCCAGGCCCGCCGCACAACCGGTTCAAGTCTGTTGATCCCCTCCTGATCGCACTGGCGCGCGCGCCCCGCCTTGACCCAAGGCAAGGTTCACTGGTCAGGGCTCGGGCGTCCGCCCTGACCGCGCTGGCAGGTCAAGCAGGAGCGCCGGATCGACGTAGAAGTCGCCGCCGCGGTCTGCACTCTCAGGATTGCGCCACTTGATCGCCCAGTGCAGGTGCGGCCCCGTTGTCCGACCGGTATTGCCGACCGCCCCGATCCGTAGGCCCGTCTCGACCGCATCGCCTGTCGCCACGGCAATCTCCGACAAATGCATGAACACCGAAACAAGACCGTGACCATGGTCGAGGAATATCGTGCCGCCCTCATAATAAAGGTCCGGATCAGCAAGGATTACAATGCCCGGTGCAGGCGCGATAACGTCGGTCCCAACCGGGGCGGCAATGTCATAGCCGCGATGCACGGACGTCTTCTCGCAGGGCTCGCCGGTAATCGCACTGACGCCGCTGTAATGGCGGGTCGGCCCGAAGGGCGAACTTGCCCGGCCTTCCGCGGGACGGACAAAGCCGGCGGCCGGCCCGATACCCGCATGAAAGGAGGCGAACGCAGCGACCTTCTTCTCCCAGCTCCGCCCGGCATGGGCCTTTTGTTCCGGCGAGCGTGCATCGACCTTGTCGCAGTCAAGCCCTTCAAGCCACCTGACATCATCCTTGCGTGTTGCAATGGCCAGCGCCTGTCTCGTCTCTGCCCCGCTGGGCGCCCGCGCGATAGCGTCCAACCGATCCGGAGCGTCGCGCGGCAGCCCGAACACGGCCAGCCCATCCTTGTCGGCCGTCAGCCGCGCGAGTCCGTCAATCTCGACACGCATGCCAGGCTCGGTCTCGCAAACGACAAGCCCGCCCTGTACCAGCGCCCCAACACAGGTCAGCGGCGGCGCCGTGGCGGCCGCCTGGCCCGGCAGGGACGCCGCCAGCCATAACAGTATCGCGGTCACCCAGTCCGGGAAGAACGATCCCCCCTCTGTCACGGATACCCCATCCGCTCTGACGCGGCCGCGGCATCGCGATAGGGCTCCTGCCGCTCAACACTCCAGTATCGCAGTGCCGCCAGCGGAATACGCTGGGCGGTCACCGCACAGACAACGAACTCGCCCGGTGTCAGCACTTCGACGTCGCCATCAAGGTAGCGCAGCGCTGCCTCTCCTGGGGCCCGGTTCGGTCTCTCCATCATGCCTGATGAATGCCCTATGATGGCGCGAAAGAAAAGCCCTTCAGAAGAAAAAATTCGCCCTTTGTTCCGCGGAACGAATATGGTACATGGAAAGATCGCGTGCCGCTATCCCTTGCCAATCTACGGCCGCCCACTGACACTAGGAGACGACTCATGGCGAAACCCCACTTGCAGTTGGTTGATAAGGAGTCCGGCGTGGACAAGCAGAAGGCTCTTGAAACGGCGCTGTCGAATATTGAGCGTGCCTTTGGCAAGGGGTCGGTCATGCGCCTCGGCGATGGGCAGGCGCTGGACATAGAGGCGATCTCCACTGGATCGCTCGGGCTTGATATTGCACTCGGTATTGGCGGCCTGCCGCGCGGGCGCGTGATCGAGATTTACGGTCCGGAAAGCTCAGGCAAGACGACGCTTGCACTCCATTGTGTCGCTGAGGCGCAGAAGAATGGCGGAGTTTGCGCATTTGTGGACGCCGAACACGCGCTTGACCCGATCTATGCCGGACGGCTCGGCGTCGATCTTGACGATCTCCTGGTATCGCAACCCGATACCGGCGAACAGGCGCTGGAGATTGCCGACACGCTGGTGCGGTCCGGGGCGGTTGATATCCTGGTGATTGATTCGGTTGCGGCCCTGACGCCGCGCGCTGAACTTGAGGGTGAGATGGGCGATAGCCTGCCAGGCCTGCAGGCGCGGCTCATGAGCCAGGCACTCCGCAAGCTGACCGGATCGATCTCGAAGTCGAAATGCATGGTCATATTCATCAACCAGATCCGGATGAAGATCGGCGTGATGTTTGGCAGTCCGGAGACGACGACCGGCGGCAACGCACTGAAGTTTTATGCCTCGGTTCGTCTCGATATTCGGCGTATCGGCGCCATCAAGGACCGCGACGAAGTGATTGGAAACCAGACGCGCGTGAAGGTGGTGAAGAACAAGGTTGCGCCACCGTTCCGGCAGGTGGAGTTCGACATCATTTACGGTGAGGGAATATCCAAGACTGGCGAATTGCTGGATCTTGGCGTCAAGGCCGAGGTGATCGAGAAATCGGGCTCCTGGTATTCCCATGAGGGCGAGCGGATAGGCCAGGGCCGGGAGAAGGCCCGCCAGTTCCTCAGCGAGAACCCGGCGATTGCAGAGGCGATTGAGGACGCGGTACGGCGCAATGCCGGGCTGATTTCGCAGAGTCTCCTGGAGGATCCATCAGACGAGGTCGAGACGGGCTGAGCGCAGGGCGCCTTCCGGCTTTGCGCTAGCTGGCCTGCCAGCCTATATCCCGCTAACTGTGGACCGTTTTCCTGCGGCAGCGCATGACAGGGTGATGATGACCGGTATCAACGACATTCGCGAGGGTTTTCTCTCCTTCTTCGAGACGCGTGGCCACGCGCGTGAGCCGTCCGCGCCACTGATTCCGCAGAACGATCCCACGCTCCTGTTCGTGAATGCCGGCATGGTGCCGTTCAAGGGCATCTTCACCGGTGCAGAGAGCCCGCCCGCGCCGCGCGTGACGTCGTCGCAAAAATGCGTTCGCGCAGGCGGCAAGCACAATGATCTGGACAATGTCGGTTACACTGCCCGTCACCACACCTTCTTCGAAATGCTCGGAAATTTCTCCTTTGGCGATTATTTCAAGGAGGAGGCCATCGCGCTTGCCTGGGCGCTGGTTACGGGCGAGTTCGGCCTCGATCCGGAACGCCTTCTTGTCACAGTCTACCACGAGGATGAGGAGGCCGCAGCCATATGGAAATCGGTGGCGGGCCTGAAGGATGAGCGGATCATCGCGATCGCTTCGTCGGACAATTTCTGGTCCATGGGAGAGACCGGCCCGTGCGGTCCATGCTCTGAGATCTTCTATGACCATGGTTGCGCGATCGAAGGCGGTCCGCCCGGAAGCGACGAGCAGGATGGTGACCGGTTCGTCGAGATCTGGAACCTGGTCTTCATGCAGTTCGACCAGGTTGCGCCGGGAAAGCGCGTGCCGCTGCCCAAGCCGTGCATTGATACGGGCATGGGCCTGGAGCGCATGGCAACGGTGCTGCAGGGCGTTCACAACAATTACGACACGGACCTCTTTCGGGCCCTGATCGAGGCGGAAGAGGTGGTTTATGGCAGCCGGGCGGTGGGTGAGGACGTGGCCTCATTCCGGGTGATTGCAGACCATTTGCGCGCGGCGTCCTTCCTGATCGCCGACGGCGTGATGCCGGCGAATGAGGGCCGTGGCTATGTCCTGCGGCGGATCATGCGCAGGGCCATGCGCCATGCCCACAGGCTGGGGGCGCGCGAGCCCTCCATGCACCAGCTGGTACCGGTGCTGCGGGCGGAGATGGGGGCCGCTTATCCTGAGCTCGGGCGCGCGGAAGCGACGATAGAGGCGGTGATCGAGGAAGAGGAAGCCCGATTCCAGAAGACGCTCGGACGCGGCCTGTCACTCCTCGATGAGGCAAGCGAGGCGCTGGCACCCGGCGCAGCGCTGCCGGGCGAGGTCGCCTTCCGGCTCTATGACACGTATGGGTTTCCGCTCGACCTGACGGCTGATATCCTACGGGGGCGCGGTTTTGCTCTCGACGAGGCAGGTTTCGAGGCGGCCATGGCTGAACAGCGGCGGGCGGCCCGGGCGGCCTGGTCGGGTTCCGGCGACACGGACCCGTCAGCGCTCTGGACCGCACTCGCAGAGCGTCTCGGTCCAACCGATTTCCTGGGCTATGATGCGCTTGAGGCTGAGGCACGCGTGATTGCGCTTGTGCGCGAGGGCGAAGAGCTTGACGAGGCTGCGACCGGCGAGGTCGAACTGCTGCTGGATCGTACGCCATTCTATGCCGAGAGCGGCGGCCAGGCCGGCGATCACGGCCAGATCGAGACCGCTGATGGCGCGCGGCTCATCGTTCGCGGCGTGGTGAAACAGGCTGGCCGGCTGCATGTCCACCGCGCCGAACTGGCCAGCGGAATCGTGCGGCGCGGAGACGGCGTCAGGGCAGCCGTAGAGGGCGAGCGTCGGCGACGGATCATGGCCAATCACTCCGCAACCCACCTTCTGCACGCGGCGCTGCGCAGGGTGCTCGGCCCGCATGTGACCCAGAAGGGATCGCTTGTGGAGGAGGACCGGCTGCGCTTTGATTTTTCCCACGGCAAGCCGGTGACCGCCAGTGAGGCTGAACGGATCGAGGCGGAGGTCAACGCGGCCATCCGCGCCAATGCGCCGACTGATGTTGCTCTGTCGACACCAGACGAGGCGATCGAGGCGGGGGCGCTTGCCCTGTTCGGCGAGCGCTATGGCGATGAGGTCCGGGTGCTCTCGATTGGTCCTGGCGTCGAGGCAGGTCGCGCCTATTCGGTGGAGTTGTGCGGCGGCACCCATGTGGAGCGCAGCGGCGATATCGGCGTGTTCACGGTAATGTCGGAGACGGGCGTGTCGGCCGGCGTGCGTCGGATTGAAGCGGCGACCGGCGAGGAGGCGCTGCGGATCCTCAAGAGCCAGGCACAGGTGGGCCTCGACCTTGCCGAACGGTTGCGTGTGCCGCTGAAGGAACTCGCCGCGAAGGTCGAGGCCCTGCTGGACGAGCGCAAGACGCTTGATCGGCAGGTGTCGGAGGCCAGGCGCCGCCTGGCGCTTGCCGGTGACAGCGCCGGCGCGGGCGGCGAGGAGGCGACCGGTCCTGAGATGGAAGCAATCGGCGGCGTCGGGTTCATGGCCCGGATTGTTCAGGGAATTGGCGCGCGCGACCTGCGCGCACTGGTCGATGAAGCCAAGGCCCGCGTGAGGCGCGGCGTTGTCGTCTTTGTCGGTGTGAGCGATGGCAAGGCCGCAGTTTCTGTCGGCGTGACAGCCGATCTCACCAACGAGATTTCCGCTGTCGACCTGGTGCGCCTGGCCAGCGCGGCAGTGGGCGGACAGGGTGGTGGCGGTCGCCCAGACATGGCTCAGGCCGGCGGGCCGGATGCCGGCAAGGCCGAGGCGGCATTGGCCGCAGTGCGCGAGGGCGTTGCCGCAGTTTTTGCAGGTGAGACGACAGCCTCCTGACGGCGACCCGCCTGTCGCTCAGGCCAGCCCGATATTGCACGGTGCCTGCGGGCGGGGGGGCAAGCCGGGCGGCACGCCGTGGCAGGCGCCGGCCTTGTCCTGGGCGGCAAGCGCCCCAAGCCCCGCTTGACCAGGACCGGTTTGTTATACCACAATGCGCCAATCGGCACCGATCCCTTGCAGCGCAGGGCAAGCGCGAGTGCGCGTCGGCGCTCCATGCGCCGTAACCGCGGATGAAGACTCATCCGCGCAGAAAGATATCAGGCTTCATCATCATTGTCCGGACGGCCCGCGCGGCGTGCGGCCTCGATCCGATCAAGCCGGTCACGGCACTCCGCGTCGAGGGTCGGCGCCTGGCTGACGCCCTCAAGGTCGAACCCGTCGATCAGGTCCTGCACTGAGGGGCGCTCGCCCTTCGCGCCGATGATCCGGCCGATCGACAGGCTGTCGGCAATCAGTGCGCCGCCCTTCACGAAGCGGTGGCGCATCAGCACATACGGCCCCTCCCAGCCGGCGAGGTGTGTCTCCACCTGATAACGGTCAGGAAATTTCAGCATGCGGTGGATTGTGATCTCCTTGTGGACGACGACCGGCATCCAGCCGCGCCGACGCAGCGGCCCGTAGAGCCCCGTGCGCATCAGATAGTCGATTACGCTGAGATCGGTGATCGAGAGATAGCGGCCATTGTTCATGTGGCCGAACGCATCCTGGTCGGTGATCCACACGTGGAAGGTGAGCCGCGCGCTGTCAAAGAAGCCGATCCGTGTGCCGGAAAGCCGGTTGCGCAGCATCAGCATGACGAGGCGAAGGAAGAGATTCATGAGCCGGCCCGGGCCTCGCGCGCAATCTGCTCGGCAAGCCGGGCGTTGAAGTTGACGATGCTTGAGACCAGTTCGTGCGAGAAGGTTGCACCGGTGTAATACGTGCCCGCCTCGCCCTGCATCGCGCGCATCGTGTTCGGCAATCCCTCGCGGACGGCCTCGGGCCTGTAGCGCGGGAAATACTTCCAGCGGCGAAGGTCCACAAGGTTGACAAGGCCGATCCCGCGGGCGGCGAGGTCAGCGCGCAGCGCCTCGCGCAGCTCCGGTTCGGTAAGGCCACGCGCAATCTGGCCGGTGACATAGAGGTGGCCGCCAAGCTCGGGCTCATGGCCCTCATAGCGTCCGCCGATCAGTCGCCCGGGCGCTGCGCCGGCTGCGAGCGCCTGCGAATAGGCATCGATCGTCCATTCGGTATGCCAGTTCTGCGCGGCCACGAGGGATGTGGCATACCCAACCCATTCCACGCCGTCAGCGACCTCGCGCTCTGCTGCGGTCGGCTCGGTGACCGCGCAGAAATCATCAACCGGGATTGCGCAGACAATGCGGTCGAACGCCGACACCTCGCCGCCGGCGTCAATCTCGATACCCGACGGGCCGCGTGAGACTGCGCGCACGGGGCAATTGGTGCGCACGTCCAAGTCTTTGGCAAGGTGGCGCCAGAAGGTGCTCCAGCCGCGGTCAGGCAGGTGCATCTGGTTGAGGGCGCCGGAAAGGACGAGTTTCAGGTTGATCCAGCGCATCGACTGGAAGACGCTGGTGTCGTCGAGATAGCCATACCCTTGTGCGGTCTGGACCCGGTGGAGCAGGCGCTCGACCTTGGGAAGGTTTTCCTCGCGGATCCACTCCAGCAGCGGCCGCGAGGTCTCATCAAGCAGGGCCCCGTCGAGCCGCTCGGCCCGCAGCCGCCGGCGGACCGACTGGTTGTAACCGAAGAAGCGGGCAGCCTGGCGCACGAAGGATGGACCCTCGCCCTCGCGCACATAGTCAAGGAAGGCGCGCCCGTCGAAACGTACCGGGCCGATCTGTTGTTGGCGGATGCCCTGTTCGCGCATCCAGCGCTTGATGATGCCATGGTCAAGCGTGGTGTAGCAGGTCCCCATCTCGATGATGCCGCCCGGCAACGACAGGGAGGCTGCCTTGCCGCCGACCCGGTTCTGCGCCTCGAAGACGGTAACGCCTTTGATCCCTCGTTCCTTGAGCAGCCGGGCCAGGCTGAGCCCGCCCGGACCTGCGCCGATGATGGCGATACGCACCGTGTTCACCCATGTGTTCAGATCACTGATAGTGTGGTCTGGGACGGTTCGCGCCAAGGTGCAATTGCTGGTCGCAGCGTCAATTCCCGAAAACTTGGCCTTCGCCCTTTGCGCGAATTTAAGGAAGGTCCGGCAAGGGTCTGGCGATGTCGTCCCAGCCTGACCTTGTGCATGATCTCACCGGTCTGTGGCGCCGCATGCCAGAGGCGTCGGGCATGCTGGAGACTGAGGTGCGGCGGGCGCAGCAGATGCATCTCGGCATCCACCTGCCGGCGATCGCCTGTATTTCCGCGCTCAATTCCAGTGTCGTGGCAAGCGTCCTGGCCGCATCGGGCAAGGTGTGGATCGCAGCGGTGTGGTGGCTTGTCACCCTGTCGATCGCCGGCAATTGGTGGATCGTCGCCCAACGTCATACCGGCCAGGAGCTGCCGCGGCAGGTCAGCGGCCGGTACATGCGCCGGGCTGAGGTTACAAGTTCGCTGTTCGGCACGCTGTGGGGCGCGATGCCTTTCCTGTACACGGATCCGGGCGAAGGCTCGGTGATGTTCATCTCCCTGATGCAGGTGACCATGGCCGCCGGGCTGGTCGCCATAGCCGCGCCGGTGCCGCGGATCACCATGCGCTTTTCCTTCCTGTGCCTGTTGCCGATGTCGCTGCACTACACTCTGGCCGGCACGCTGATGGACGGTCTGATCGGCGCCCTCGCGCTGATCTTTCTGCTTGCGATGTATCTCGGCAGCCGGCTCGGGTTCTCCCAGCTCGTCCGGATGCTTGAGCGGGCGGAAACCACGCGTCTGGCCGAGGACCGACTGTCCAACGCGATAGAGGCGACGCGCGATGCCTTTGCAATCTTCAACCAGCGCGGCGAGCTTGTTCTGGCCAACCGACGCTACCGGGAATGGTTCCCGGAGTGCGATACGCTGCCCGATACCGCCTCGTCGCAGGACGTGGTCCGGGTCGATGATCGCTGGTTCCTGCGCTCGATCGAGCCCGTGAAATCGGGCGGGGCCGTGGTCGTCCATGCCGATATTTCTGCGCTGAAGCGGCGCGAACAGGAGCTGATTGTGGCGCGCCGCGAGGCGGAGGAGGCCGACCGCGCGAAGGGCCGGTTCCTGTCCTCCATGAGCCAGGAGCTGCGCACACCGCTACGGCTGATCATGGGGCTTGCAACGCTGATGGGCGAACGCTCCCGACAGACGCTGTCGCGTGAGGACGTGGCGCAGTATGCCGGCTCTATCCAGACCAATGCGGACCACGTCCTGCGCCTCATCAGCGACATTATCGACTATTCCAAGCTCGGTCTCGACAAGCTTCTGATCGATCCGGGCCCGGTTGACCTGCGGGCACTGGTCGAAGAGGCGGTGACGCTCGCCCGGGGCTTCGAGAATGCGCCTTACGAAACCCGGATCGACATCGAGATCGACCCCGCTCTGGGGCCCGTCACGGCAGACGAGACGGCGCTCAAACGCATCCTCATCAACATTGTGTCCAACGCCCTGCGCTTTGGCGGGCTTGCGCCGCGCGTCGAGATCCGCGCCACGCTGAACGCCGACAGGTCGCCGGAAGTCACGGTGCGCGATTTCGGTAATGGTCTCAGCGAGCAGGAAGTCGCCCGCGTTTTCGATGCTTTCTATCAGGGCCATGGCCGGTCGGCCAGCGGCCTGCGCGGCACCGGGCTCGGGCTTACGCTCAGTCGTTCCCTCGCCCGCCTGCACGATGGCGACCTCGCAATGACGAGCGTGGAGGGACAGGGCACGACGGTGACGCTCACCCTGCCGGCGCGCTGCCATGGCGCGGTCGCCAACGACACCGGCGCAGGCAACCCGTCGCGCCGCGTCGCCTGACGCGCCTTCAGGTCTTGCTCCAGAGCGATTGCAGCGTCGAGGCGATCGCCGAGGCGGCCTCGCGCACCGGCGCAGCAACGCGGTAGGCGATGATGGCCGAGCCGATCAGCGCAGTGTCCTTCGCATGGTCGGACGGCCAGCGGGCGCCGGCGACCACGCCGTCTTCCAGGCCTGCGAGAAAGGCGCCGAACTCCGCCTCGCGCTCGTCCCGGAAGAGCGGCAGCCAGAGCACGATTGCCGCCCGTGGCCAGCGGGTTAGCGCGCGCGGCGTCCATTCAGCCAGGCGTTCCATGTCGGCGATCGTCTCATAGCTCGGGTCGGCGAAGACGATCATCCGCTCGCCCCGGCGGGGACTGAGCCGCAGCGCACCGGCATAACCGTCGGCCTTGTGCACCTGCACTGCCGGGTCGCCGGCGAAGGCCGCGCAGAGCGCCTCATGCTCGGCCGGGTGCAGCTCGAAAAGGACAAGCCGCCCCGCCTCGCCGAGCCGCAGGCGGGCGAGGCGGGGCGATCCGGGATAGGATGACGGCAGGCGCGGGCCGACAAGGTCGAGCCACGGCCTCATCTGGCGCGGCGCTTGACCGGCCCGGTGGGCCGCAGCGAGGGCGAGGATGCCGGGTCCGGCCTCGCCGGTCCTGCGCGCTGCGGGGCTGTCCAGGTCGTAGTCGCCGCGGCCGGCATGGGTTTCCACATGCAGCACGCCCTCGCCGGCGGAGGTGGCATCACGCAGCACCTCGTCCAACACCGCGTGTTTCAGAACGTCGGCGCGGTTGCCTGCGTGAAAACCGTGCTGGTAGGAGAGCATCGTCTCTAGCGCTGGCCGGCGGCGGCGAGCGACTTCTTTCGAATGGCCTCAAACTCGTTTCCGGGATACCAGGTCGGCCAGTCACCGGACTGGGCGAGCTCCAGGCCGACGCGGTAGAGGGCCGCCACATCCTCGACCATGCCGGTAAGGTCCCAGTCTTCAGACCATTCGTCCATCGGCTTGTGATATCGCCGGGCGACATAGGTGTCGGCGAACGCCTTGCCGGCGGCCAAGCCGCCATCGCGCTTGTCCTGGCCGCCATCGGCATACAGCATGGGCACGCCTTTCTTGGCAAAGGAGATATGGTCGGAGCGATAGAAGAAGCCGCTCTCCGGGCTCGGGTCGGGCTTTACGACCCGGTCCTGCTCTTTCAGGATGACGGCGAGGCGGTCCTCGAGCTGAGACGCGCCATGGCCAACGACCACCATGTCCCGGGTGGGCCCGACCGGCAACATGCCATCCATGTTCACCCCGGCGACGATGTCGGTCATCGCAACGGTCGGGTTTTCCGCATAATAGGCCGAGCCGAGCAGGCCCGACTCCTCCAGGGTCACGGCGAGGAGGAGGACCGAGCGCTGAAGCTCCTCGGCGGCGAGGGCCTCGGCGATCTCCAGCAGGGCGGCCAGGCCGGTCGCGTTATCGACTGCGCCGTTGAAGATCTCGTCCCGGTAGAAGTCCTGGGTCGGCTGGCCCGCCTTCTCCCCCGACTTCTTGCCAAGATGGTCCCAATGGGCAGTGTAGAGGACATATTCGTCCGGCGCGCGGGTGCCGGGCAGGATGGCGACCACATTACGCGATTGCGCGCGCGTGACCGTCTGTTCGATCCGGCCCGAGGCGGTCACGCCGCCCATCGGTACGGGCCGGAAGCCGGGCGTGCGTGCCTTGCGCTTCATCGCCTCGAAGTCGAGACCGGCCTCGGCGAACAGCTTGCGTGCGATCCCGACCGTGATCCAGCCTTCGAGGACGGCGCGCTCCGCGCCGCCATCGCTGCGCACAAGGTCAGCCTGGGCCCCGGACCAGGAGTTGGCGACCACGTCCCAGCCATAGGAAGCCGGCTCGGTCTCGTGGACGATGATTGCCCCCGTCGCGCCCTGGCGGGCGGCTTCCTCATACTTGTAGGTCCAGCGGCCATAATATGTCATGGCCCGGCCCCTGAAGAGGTCGGGATTGCCGGTGGCAAACCCGGGGTCATTGACCAGCATGACAACAGTCTTGCCGCGCGCGTCCAGTCCGGCATAGTCATCCCAGCCATATTCAGGCGCCACCACGCCATAGCCGACGAAGACAAGATCGGACGCATTGAAGGTGAGCGAGGTCTCAAGCTGGCGCTTGGTCCAGATGACCGCGTCCTCGCCGAGCGCCATATCGAATTCGCGCGCCGATGCGCCGCCGGAGAAGGTCAGCGCTGACAGCGCCTCGTCGACCGTCTGCTCCACCATGGCGACGGTCTGGAAATAGCTGCCACCAGCTCCCGGCTGTGCGCCAAGGCGCTCAAACTCCGCGGCAATCCAGTCAGCGGCCGTCTCGCCGACCTGTGAGCCCGGCCCGCGGCCCTCGAAGGCATCATCGGCCAGCGTGCGGATGCGCACGGCAAGGTCATCGACGGTAATGTCGGCGCTCGTCACCTCCGGCAGCGGCAGCGGCAGCGCGGGGGCCGGCGCTGGCGCATCGCCTGCCGGGGCCGCCCCGGTCGCCACACTGTCTGGCACATCGCTGTTGGAACACGAAGCAAGGGCGGCCACAGCCAGGGCGATCAGGAAGGGTTTTAGCATCACCAACCTCGCATTATGAGACGTGCAGGCCTTGGCCACGGCGTGTGACATGGCGCGGGCGAGGCTTCAAGCGCCGGCCATCATGGCGCGCACAGTGTTGGGCACGGCAAGTGCGGCGTGCCGCATCTCGCGATTTATATAGGTAAGCGGGCGCGAGAGCGCGTGGTCCTGCGCCGGCTCCAGCCGGTTGCCGGCCGCCATCAGGCCGGCGCACCAGTCGCCGGAGATGTAGAACGGACAGGGCATCATCATCGGGCGAAAGTCTGGCCACAGGCGGGGCAGGCGCTGCAGCAGACGCGCCATTCCCGCCGGGTAGAAGACCGGCGAACCGAGCACCTGGCAGGCAACGCCCCCGGATGCCAGGGCCGCCTGAAGGTCGCGGTAGAAGGCGTCTGACGCAAGCGGCGAGGCGATGCCGGTCTCATCATGGGTTTCCTCGCAGATGTCCGTGGAATCGATCACCACGAGGTCGAAGCCGCCGGGATGTTCGGTGAGATAGGCGGCACCATCGCCAATTCGCACTTCAACGCGGGCGTCATCGAGCCCGTCGGCGATGTCGGGAAGGAATTCGCGCGCCAGTTCCACGACCCGGCCGTCAATCTCGCACAGCACGATCCTCTCAAGCGCCGGGTATTTCACCAGCTCGCTGATAATGCCGCCATCGCCGCCGCCGATTACCAGCGCCCGCCTTGGCGCGGCGATACAAGCCATCGGCACATGCACCATGTGCTCATGGTAGATGTGGTGGGTCGACTGGGTGAGCATGCAGATGTCATCGAGGAAGAGGATGCGGCCATGGGTGGCGGTCTCGACGATCTTGATATCCTGCCACGCGGTGGTTTCGTGGGCGAGCACGCGCTCGATATCGAAATAGGCGCCGCAATCGCGGTCAAAGCGCTCGAAGATGCGTATCCTGTCCGGCATGAGCGCTGGGGTAGCCAACGCGCCGGAGCAGGGCAACCCTCAACCAAGGCCTGCGACCAGCCTGTCGCAGGTGTCGATCAGTCGGGCTATGTCCTGCGGCCGGGACAGACGGTGGTCGCCATCCTTGACCAGGGTGAACTCGACATCCTCGCTGGCGACTGCGCCGATCACCCTTGCGGCATGGCGCCAGGGCACGTCCGGGTCGGCCATGCCCTGGAGGATTCGCACGGGGCCGTCGAACGCCACCGGCCTGTCGAGCACCCGGTTGGCTGCGCCCGAGGCAAGCAGGCGCGCGGAAATCGGTACCGGCTCGCCATGGTCGGAGGGCTGCATCCACACACCGTCGCGCGTGATCGCCGAGGCGGCCTCCGGTGGCAGGCCGGGGCGCATCAGCGCGTCGATAAAGTCCGGTGCCGGCGCAACCAGCACCAGCCCGGCGAGGCGCCCGGGGCGCTGGCTGGCTGCCAGCAGCGCCATCCAGCCGCCCATGGACGAGCCGACCGCCACCAGCGGCTCGGCTGCGAGCGTGTCGATGACATCCAGCGTGTCCTCGCGCCAGTCGCTGACCGTGCCGTCGCAGAACCGGCCCTCCGACTGGCCGTGGCCGGAATAGTCGAACGCCAGGAAGCCGAGGCCGGCAGAGACCGCCCAGGCCTCCAGGGCGCGCACCTTCGTGCCCTGCATGTCGGAGTTGAAGCCGCAAAGCCACAGCAGTGTTGGCCGTTCGCCCAAGGCGGCCGTGTGACGAAAGGCAAGGGCGGGCCGGCCTTCGCGGATCAGCATCTTCGTCATGCCTCCCCGCTTTCAGAAAAGGCCGGTCTGTGTCAATCAGGAAGGGGGTGATGGGTTGCAGGAGATAATCTGCGTTGGCAGCGCTGCCGGATCTGACGGGGCGGACCATCCTGCAGGTGGTTCCGGAGCTTTCCGCAGGGGGTGTCGAGCGCACCGTGCTGGAAGTGTCGGAGGCTGTGGTCGAGGCGGGGGGGCGGGCGCTGGTTGCCAGTCGCGGCGGCCGGCTTGAGGGCGAACTGGACCGCCTGGGTGGCGAACTCTTCGTTCTCGATATGAAATCAAAGAACCCAGTCACGCTCTGGCGCAATGTCGCCCGGCTGTCGACCATCATCGAACAGGAGAAGGTCGATATCATCCATGCCCGCTCGCGCGCGCCGGCGTGGAGTGCGCTCGGGGCTGCCCGGCGCACAGGCCGGCCGTTCGTGACCACCTATCACGGCGCCTATTCGGGGCGCTCGCCGCTGAAGACGCGCTATAACGCCGTGATGGCGCGGGGCGACCGGGTGATTGCCAATTCCGCCTGGATCGCCGAGCACGTGCGCAAGGTCCACGGCGTTGGCGACAACCGGCTGGTGACAATCCCGCGCGGGGTCGACCTTGCCGCATTCGACCCGCAGGCTGTCGCGCCGAGGCGGGTGGAGGCCCTGCGCAACCAGTGGGGACTGGACGAGCGCCCCGATGCGCT
Source organism: uncultured Hyphomonadaceae bacterium (assembly GCA_964412785.1). Taxonomy (GTDB): domain Bacteria; phylum Pseudomonadota; class Alphaproteobacteria; order Caulobacterales; family Hyphomonadaceae; genus UBA5336. Next base: position 15,533 of record CAYPQD010000023.1, on the reverse strand, counting down.
GGCTTTGCTCCTGCCCGGCCGTCTGACGGCGTGGAAGGGCCAGCAGGTTGCGGTCGATGCGGTGGTGCGCCTCGCTGAGGCGGTGCGCGGGCGGGTGGTCCTCGTGCTTGCCGGTGATGCCCAGGGGCGTGACAGCTATTACAACGAACTGCTCGGCGCGATTGATGCGGCCGGTCTTCACGGGCGTGTCAGGCTGCCCGGTCATTGCGGTGACATGCCCGCTGCATACCTCGCCGCCGATCTCGTCCTTGTGCCCTCCACCAGGCCGGAAGCCTTCGGCCGCACCGCTGCTGAGGCCGGGGCGATGGGGCGGATCGTGATCACGACCGACCATGGCGGCGGGCGCGAGACCATCCGTCACGGCGAGACCGGCCTCCGGGTGAAGCCGGGCGATCCGCAGGCCCTGTCGGAGGCGATCGCGTGGGTGCTCTCGCGGCCTGACGAGCAGCGTGAGGCGATGGAGACGGCCGCGGCCGGGTTCATCCGGGAGCGCTATTCCAAGAGAGGGCTTCAGATGGCCGTCCTCGGCGTCTATGCTGACCTCCTGTCAGCCTGAGGAGTTCGCGCCGCCAGATGCCTTTCGCGCTCCGCAAGAAGCCGCGCAATCCCGGCGACCGGGCGCGCCGTGTCCTTATCATCAAGCTGAGTGCGCTTGGCGATTTCGTGCTTGCGCTCGGGGCGATGAAGGCGGTGCGCCAGCACCACCCGTCGGCCTTCATCACCTTGCTGACCACGCCACCCTTCGAGGCGTTCGCCAAGGCCTGCCCGTTCATCGACGCTGTGGAGACCGACGGGCGGCCGGAGGGTGTGAAGGCGACCGCCGCCCTTATCCAGCGCATAAGCAAGGCGCGTTACGACATCATCTATGATTTCCAGACCAGCGGGCGGACCGCCAACTATTTCCGCATGCTAAACCTGCCGGGCCGGCAGACGCCGCTCTGGTCCGGCCACGCCGAGCGCTGCGCCTTCTTTCACGACAATCCCGATCGCGGGTCGATGCATTCGATCGACCGGCTGGCCGAGCAACTCAGCATCGCCGGTGTCGGGCCTCCGGAAGGCTGGAACGCGCTCAACAGGCCGATGCCGGATCTCTCCTGGGTACGCTCGGCGCTGGCGGACCCGCCGCGCCTGCAGCCGGCCTATTTCGGACTGACGCAACCCTACATGCTGTTGATCCCCGGCGCGTCGGCCCATCGCAGCGCCAAGCGCTGGCCGGAGGAACGCTATGGCGAACTGGCCGGGTTGGTCGCGGATGCGGGGGTGACACCGGTCGTGATCGGCGCCAAGGCCGAGGGTCCGCTCGCAAAGGCCATCGTCTCACTGGAAGGGCGGGTGAAGAACCTCGTGACCCGGACCGATTTCTTCCAGATCGCGACACTGGCAGAACGCGCCGCCTTCGTTGTCGGCAATGACACCGGCCCGATGCATATGGCGACGCTGTCGGGTGCACCCGGCGTCGCCCTCTTTGCAACCAGCGAGAGCGATCCGGAAAGGGCCGCACCGCGCGGGGGAGCCGTGATCGTCGTGCACCAGCCGGTGATGGCTGACATCGATACCCAGTCCGTGTGGCAGGCGGTCCGCGCGCTTGGCCGACTTCCGGACTCGCCGTAATCCTTGAAGTAATGCGCAAGGACGGGCATATTCAGTGGGTCCTGCAGTCACAAAGGGAGCAAAGCCATATCTCGCAGACCGAACGCGGCCCCGCCGCAGAAGAACACAGGCCCCCGGATCAACCGGGATATCCGGGCAACCAAGGTGCTGCTCATCGACGAGAACGGTGACAAGCAGGGTGTGATGCCGCTGAGTGCGGCCCTGGATGCGGCCACAGAAGCGGGTCTCGACCTTGTCGAGGTCTCTCCGAACCAGGAGGTTCCGGTTTGCAAGATTGTGGACTATGGCAAGCTCAAGTTCGAGGAGCAGAAAAAGAAAGCTGCGGCCCGCAAGAAGCAGAAACAGGCCGATCTCAAGGAAATCAAGATGCGGCCGAATATCGACACTCATGACTATGAGGTGAAGACACGGTCGATGAAGCGCTTCTTCGAGGAGGGCGACAAGGTCAAGGTCACCCTGCGCTTCCGTGGCCGCGAAATGGCGCACCAGCACCTCGGCATGCAACTCCTGCAGAAGGTAAGGGCCGATTTCGACGAAGTCGCGAAGGTCGAGCTTGAGCCGAAACTCGAAGGCCGGCAGATGACCATGGTGATGGCGCCGCGCTGAGCGCCGGGGCCTGTGGCCTGCCGGTGACGCCGTGCCGGTTTCGCGCGCGCGGCCCGAGCCGGGTGCCGACGCTGCCCACCGACTCGTGTAGGATGATCTGGGCGGTGCACCCTCGACGGGCGGCCGGCGAGGAGGGCACAGACATGAGACGAGGCATTCATTCCGGCGTGCAGGCGAGCGTGGCACTGTTGCTGATCGCGCTGGTGGCGGCCTGTGCCGGTCCGGCGGACCCTGCGGATGATGCGCCGCCTACCGGAACGTCAGTCGCAGGGGCAGGCAGTGAGGCGGCATCCGACGGGCATGCCAACGACCGCGCCACCGTGAGCGATGGCGAGGTGCTGGTCCAGCCCGAATGGGACGCGCTCGGCCGCACCCGGGACACCTGCGGGATGGCCGGGCTGCGCCGCCACATTGGTAAGACCGTGAGCGCGCTACCGGTGGGGACGCTTCCTGCCGACGCGCGCATCCTAAGCCCGTCCGACCGGGTTGCCATGGACTACAGGGCGGAGCGGCTGAATGTGCTGACCGCCCCGGACGGGACCATCCTGCAGTTCAGGTGCGGCTGAGGCGGACCGCGCGGCTGACTGGCCGGTTGATTCTCCAGCGCGTTTCGGTCATAAGCCGCGGTTCGCTATGCAGACCGGGCGACGGCATGCCTGCCTGCATATCCTTGAACATCTGACTGAAGGCCGGGCGAGCTCCGTAGGGCCCTGGCTGTTCCGGAGACCTCGAAATGCCGAAGATGAAGACCAAGAAGGCCGCGGCGAAGCGGTTCAAGATCACGGCGAGCGGCAAGCTCAAGCATGGTGTCGCCGGCAAGCGTCACAGGCTGATTTCCCACAATGGGAAGTATATCCGCCAGAACCGCGGCACCAGTCTGGTTGCCAAGGCGGATGAGGCGCGGGTGAAGAAGTACCTGCCCTACGGCCTCTGACCTCACTGTCGTTCCGGCCAGAGCCTAGCGACTGCGCCGGGTCCTGCCGCCAATCTGAACCGAAGATGTCCCGAGGAAGCCTTTCATGCCCCGTTCCCGCAACAAGGTGCCCGCCCACGCGCGCCACAAGAAAATCCTGAAGGCCGCGAAAGGCTATCGCGGTCGCCGCAAGAATACCTTCCGCACCGCCACTTCCGCTGTCTGGAAGGCCGGCCAGTATGCCTATGTCGGCCGCAAGGTTAAAAAGCGTGAGTTCCGCTCCCTGTGGATCCAGCGGATCAACGCTGCGGTACGCATCCATGATGACGAGCTGACCTATTCGCGTTTCATTGACGGCCTGACCAAGGCCGGCGTGGAGGTCGACCGCAAGATGATGGCCGATCTCGCCGTGCGCGAGCCGGAGGCCTTCAAGGCCTTGGTGGGCCAGGCGAGGGCCGCGCTGGCGCAGGCGCCTGCCGCCTGATGGACGCGGCCCTGGCGGGTATGCAAGCCCGCGCGGACGCTCTACGTCGGGTGCGCCTGTAAACCGGAGCCGGCGGAGGCGATTGCTATGTCGGAAGTCGATATCCTTGAAACCGAAGCCCTTGCGGCAATCGCGGCGGCAGGCAGCCTCGGCCAGCTCGATGACATCCGCGTCGCCGAACTCGGCAAGAGAGGCCGGGTCTCGGCGCTGATGAAGACACTCGGCAAGATGGGTCCGGACGAGCGCCGCGAGGCGGGCCCGAGGCTCAACGCCCTGAAGGAGCGGATTGCCGAGGCGGTCGAGGCGCGCCGGGCCGTGCTTGAGGATGCCGCGCTCGAGGCGCAGCTTTCCTGCGAGATGGTCGACCTCACCCTGCCACCGCGCCCGCGCCCGCCGGGCCGGCTGCATCCGGTCATGCAGGTGTTTGAGGAGGTCGCTGCGATCTTCGGCGCCATGGGCTTTTCCGTCGCCGAGGGGCCCGACATCGAGGATGACTGGCACAATTTCACGGCGCTGAATTTCCCCGAGGGCCACCCTGCGCGGGAAACCCACGACACCTTCTTCATGGCTCCCGACAGGGATGGCCGCCAGAAGGTGCTGCGCACGCACACCAGCCCGGTGCAGATCCGCACCATGACGGACGCCGCGCCGCCGATCCGGATCATCGCGCCCGGCCGCGTCTACCGCAATGACTGGGACGCCACCCACACGCCCATGTTCCACCAGGTGGAGGGTCTCGTGATTGAGGACGGCATCCACATGGGCCACCTGAAGGGCTGCCTGATCGATTTCGTGAAGGCGTTCTTCGAGGTCGATGATGTCGAGGCGCGCTTCCGGCCGCACTTCTTCCCCTTCACCGAGCCATCGGCGGAGATGGACGTCAAATACCGCCGCGAGGGCGACACGATCCGTATTGGCGAGGGCGAAGCGTGGATGGAAATCCTCGGCTGCGGGATGGTGCATCCCAACGTCCTGCGCAATTGCGGCATTGACCCGGAGCAGCATCAGGGCTTCGCTTTCGGCATGGGCATCGACCGCCTTGCCATGCTGAAATACGGCATGCCCGACCTGCGCCCCTATTTCGAGGCCGACCCGGACTGGATACGCCATTACGGCTTCCGCCCGTGGATGACGCCGAGCGTCAGCGGGGGGCTCAGCTGATGAAATTCACCCTGTCCTGGCTACACGAGCATCTCGCCACCAAGGCTGGCCTCGATGAGATCGTCGAGGCTATGGTCGCTGCCGGCCTGGAGGTGGAAAGTGTCGACAATCCCGCCGCCGACCTTGCCGCCTTCACCATCGCCCGTGTCAGGGCCGCCGAGCCGCATCCCGATGCCGACCGGCTGCGGGTCTGCACCGTCGACACGAAGGATGGCGAGAAGACCATCGTCTGCGGTGCGCCGAACGCGCGGGCCGGCATGACCGCAGTCTACGCGCCGCTCGGCACCTATATCCCGGGTCTCAACCTTGCTCTGGACAAGAAGCCCCGCAAGATACGCGGTGTGGAGAGCCATGGCATGCTGTGCTCGGCCGCAGAGCTGCAGTTTGGCGATGACCATGACGGCATTCTCGACCTTGCTGGCGAATGGAAGGTCGGCACGCCGGCAGCCGAAGCGCTCGGCGCCAACGACCCGGTGATCGATTTCGAGGTGACGCCGAACCGGCCAGACTGGCTGGGCGTGATGGGCATCGCCCGCGACCTTGCAGCCGCCGGACTCGGGCGCCTCGTCTCGAAGGACGTGAAAGCGGCCGATGGCAGCTTTGACTGCCCGATCGAGATCATTCTGGAGGCGGAGGAGGCCTGCCCGGTATTCATGGGCGCACTGGTGGAAGGGGTCAGGAACGGCCCCTCGCCGGACTGGATGCAGGCGCGCCTGAAGGCCGTCGGCCTGCAGCCGCGCAACCTCCTGGTCGATGTCACCAACTATGTCTCGCTCGATCGCGCGCGGCCGCTGCACGTGTATGACGTCGGCAAGCTTTCCGGCGTGGTCCGCGCGCGCCTCGGCCGTGAGGGCGAGACGCTGGCTGCGCTTGACGGCAAGACCTATGCACTGACACCAGACATGTGCGTCATCGCCGATGACAGCGGCGCCATCGGTCTTGGCGGCGTGATGGGCGGCACCTCGACCGCCGTCGACGAGGCGACCACCACCGTCTTCATCGAAAGCGCCTGGTTTGACCCGCCGAGGACCGCCCGCACGGGGCGCACCACCGGCATCCTCTCCGATGCCCGCTACCGCTTCGAACGCGGCGTCGACCCGCTCTCCTGCGGCGATGGCCTCAATCTCGCCATCCAGCTGATCACCCGCCATGGCGGCGGCGAAGTGTCCCGCCCGCGGGTGGCCGGCGGTGTCGCCCGGCGGTCGGACAAGGTGAACTTCAAGCCAGCCGATGTGGAGCGTCTGACCGGCCTGAAGGTGCGCCCGGCCAGCATGCGACGGATGCTGAAGGAGCTGGGGTTCGGTATCGAGGACGCCGGCGACGCCTGGTATCTCGACGCGCCGAGCTGGCGCTTCGATATGGTGCAGTCGGCTGACATCGTTGAGGAGATTGCCCGGCTGGAAGGCTTCGACACGCTGCCGCTGGCCTCCCTGCCGCCGCCGGCCGGTGGGGTTGGCCAGGTGACGACGCCCTTGCAGGCGCGCGTGCGCACAGGCCGCCGCCTTCTGGCCGCGCGCGGCTATCAGGAGGCGGTGACGTGGAGCTTCATGGCAAAGGCCGATGCCGAGCATTTCGGGGGTGGCCAGCCGGAACTTGCCATCGCCAACCCGGTCGCCAGCGAGCTTGACCAGATGCGCCCATCAGCGCTCGCGAATCTGGCCCGCGCCATCCAGCGCGCCGGCGACCGCGGCGAGCGGCACTTGCGACTGTTCGAGGCCGGGCCGATCTATCGCGGTGACGGGCAGAAGGACCAGCGCACCGTCATCGCCGCCCTGTTGCGCCCCGATGGCGTGCCCCACTGGCAGGGCCCGGCAGGCGAGGATGCCTTCACGGTGCGCGATGATGTCTACCGGCTGCTGGAGGCGATAGACCAGTCGCCGGACCGCTTCCAGCTCCACCCTGCGCGCTCTGCGCATTGGCATCCCGGCCAGTCTGCATCGCTGCGGCTCGGGCCGAAGACCATGGTCGCCGAGTTCGGTGCGCTGCATCCAAGGGTGCTGCGGGTACTCGACGTGGCGGGGCCGCTCTACGGATTCGAACTGGTGCTGGAGGCCCTGCCACAGCCGCGAACGCGCGGCGGCAAGACCCGTGCGAAGCTGACAGCGGCCGACCAGACGCCGGTTCACCGTGATCTCGCCTTCCTCGTCGATGAGACGGTGCCGGCCGGCGAACTTCTCCGGCTCGCACTGGGCGCCGACCAAGACCTTGTCCGCGACGCCCATGTCTTTGACGTCTACACCGGCAAGGGTGTGCCCGAGGGCCAGGTGTCGCTGGCCATTGAGGTGACGCTCCGCCCCAGCGGCGCGCCATTGACCGATGCCGAAATCGAGGCCGTGATTGCTAAGGTCGTAAAGGCCATCGAGACAGGGGTGGGCGGACGGCTTAGAGGCTAGCGGGCGAATCCCAGGAGGTCGAGGCGTTAATGGGCATTCGTGCCAGTCTGTACAGGGAAATTGAGCCGTCGGCCCGCAGCAGCGACGGCCTGTCCTTCACCAACAGGGTGATCGTGATCCTTGTTCTGCTGTGCTTCGTCGCGCTTGCGCTGGAGACCGAACCGTCGCTGCCGGCTGAGCTGCGTGCCGGCCTGCAACGCTTCAACTTGGCAATCATCGCTGTGTTCGCGGTGGAGTACCTGGCCCGGCTCTGGGTCGCCGGGGAGGACCCGCGCTATCGCGGCGTGCTCGGCCGGCTGCGCTACATGACCAGCGGCTTTGCGCTCGCCGACCTTATCGCCTTCCTTCCGGAAATGCTGTGGCTCCTGTTCGGACCGACCGGCAGTGACCAGGCCCTGATGATGCTGCGGGTTCTGCGACTGGCGCGCCTCGTCAAGATCGCCCGCTTCGTTCCCGCCTTCGACGTGCTCGGCGCAGCGCTCCAGCGGGCCCAGGGCCAGCTCCTCACCACGCTCGCAATGGCGCTGGCGCTCGTCTACCTGTCGGCGGTGCTGCTCTACTTCATCGAGGGCGTCGGCCAGGGGCGCGAGGAATTTGCCTCGATCCCGCGGGCGATCTGGTGGGCGATCGCAACGCTCACCACTGTCGGCTATGGCGACGTCTACCCGGTCACCACGCTCGGGCGGATCGCCGCCTCGCTGATCGCGCTGGCCGGCATAGGCGTCGTCGCCCTGCCGGCGGGGGTGTTCGCCAGCGCCTTTTCCGACGCGCTGCGCGAGCGCCAGACGGCAAACGGTGATGAGCGCGCAAGGGCGGACAAGCCGGTCGGGGGCCCGCCTCCGACCGCGTGATACCTTTGGCGCTTCGTCCGGAAACGCATAATGACAAGGATGTGGAGCGGCGCGATGGGTCCATTCGGCCGGGCGTTGCTATAACAAACCATTTCAAAACAATTATACCAGTGTACGCCGATGAGGCCTCATCTGCGCATCCGGCACATGGGGCGCCGACGCGCAGTCGCGCTTGCCCTCGCACTGCAAGGGATCGGTTCTGGGTCCATGCAGCTTGGTATTACCTGAAACCGAAAACGTGTCTCGCCACCTGTCCTTTCTGCCAGGATCGTCGTCGCGCGCCTATTCGGCGGTCTCGTCGCGCCCGTGCATCGCCACCAGCTGCGCGGCGAGTTCCACCCCCCGGGCCTCCCGGAACGCGGCACACAGGCGGGCGCTCTCAACGCCCTGGGCGAGGCTGCGCTCATAGCCTGGGATCAGCCCGGCCTGGCTTTCCAGGAAGGCTGCCACCTCACCGGCCCGCGCGCCATCGCAGAATGCGCCGGCCATCCGCCCGAGGGCCGGCTTGAACATGTCCGGCGTCTTCTCGGCGATGTCGGCAAAGCGCTCCTGCACGAGCGCCCAGGCGGTGTCGCGCGCGGCCCGGTTGTTCATCGCGTTCATCACCATGGCGTATCCTTCGCGGGGCGAGACGGCATCGCTGAGCGCGGTGTCGAACAGCTCGCCGATCCGCTCGGGTGCGCCGTGCCGGGCGAGGGCGTAGAGGACGGTCGCACGTTCGGTCTGGTCATTGGAGGCAAGCGCCAGCGCCAGCGCGGCGTCGAAGAAGGCGTCGCCAAGGTCACCGGTGGCCACCGCCATCGCGCTCGGGAACGCTTCCGGCGCGAGCGCATCGCGGTCCGGCTCGCCGTCAAGGCCCACATAGGCTGCCGCAGAGGCGTTCACCGCCTCACGCAGGGCTGGGTCGCGACCGGTTTCCAGCAACAGGCCATAGAGCTGGTCGCGCAGCAGGGCCTCGCCCTGGCCCAGCGGGGCGTCCGGCGCATTCAGGCGGGCATGGACTGGCCCCCAGGTGCTGCGCACCCAGGCCTCATACGCGCCGATCGCCTCGTCCGGAAGGATCGGGCGATAGCTCGCGACAGCCGACAGGGGCTGCAAGACAGCGTCCCAGGCCCCGATGGTGGTGACGCCAAGCCCCTCAAGCAGCAGGCCGGCCGGGATGTCGCCGGCTGCGAAGGCGGCATAGAGACTGTTGGAAAGGGTGAGCTGTTCGCCCGGCGTCAGCGCATCAAAGCCCGCGAGCAGGTCGCGCCAGCCCGCCTCGTTCAGGGTGAAGCGCCAGTAGCCGGTGCCGCCGGCATTGGGCATCACCCAGTCGGCGCACGCCCCGTCGAGCGGGATCTCGGTAACCTTGCGGTCGAGCATCTGGCGCACGGTAACATCGCCCGCCGGACTGTTTATCCGGGCGGCGAAGGGCAGGGTCCACAGACTGGCATCGGCATCGATCGACGAGCCGACCGGCGCATAGCGGCTCTGCGTGATCGTGATGAGGCCGGCATCGGGGGCCGGGCATGTCACGTCAATGTCGAGGTAGGGAATGCCCGGCTGGTAGATGAAGCTCTCGAAACTCTCTACGACGCCCGGCTGGCCGGAGCCTGCAGCGAGCGATTCCATGAAGTCATTGACGTCGGCGACACCGTCCTCGAAGCGCTGCATGTGCACGCGCATGCCTTCCCGGAAGGCGTCCTCGCCGAGATAGGTCTCGAACATTGCCAGCACACCGCCACCCTTCCGGTAGGTGATTGCGTCAAAGGCGTCGAGAATGTCGGCATTGCGTGTGATCGGATTGCGGATCTGGCGCGCATTGGCAAGGCTGTCGGCGCCCATGGCTCCGAGGGCGGCGCGGGTCGCGGCGCGGTCATAGCCGCCATCGGGATCGACCGCGTGCATGGTCTTGTAGCTGAACCATGTCGCAAACGCCTCGTTCAGCCAGATGTCGTCCCACCAGGCCGGCGTCACCAGGTTTCCGAACCATTGGTGGGCAAGTTCGTGCGCATGGGTGGTCAGCACGCCGCGCTTTCGCGACAGGGCGGTGCGCTCGTCCACCAGCAGCGCGGCCTCGCGGTAGATGATCGCGCCGGCGTTTTCCATGGCGCCGAAGGCAAAGTCCGGAACAGCGATGATGTCGAGCTTGGCATAAGGGTAGGGGTAGTCGAAATACGCTTCCTGCGAGGCCACCATCGCCTCGGTCGCGTCCATCGCGGTCTTCAGCTTGTCACCCTTTCCGATCGGCGCAAAGCCGCGGAACGGAACGGCCCGCTCTCGCACATCGGTCGGCGGTAAATCCTCGCCGACACGCTCCTCATAGGGGCCGACCACCATTGCCAGCAGGTAGGACTGGATCGGACGGGTGGCGGCAAAGGTGTGGGTGGTGAGCCCGTCGCCAGCGTCCTCCAGCGCCACCAGCGGCGCATTCGTGATCACCGTGTCGCCGGTCGGCGCCGTGACGGTGAAGGTCCAGGGCGTCTTGAAGCGCGGCTCGTCGAAGGAGGGCACCATGCGGCGCGCATCGATCGGCTGCATCTGCGAGGCGAGATAGGCCTCGCCGGCCTGCGTTGTCTTGTAGAGGCCGGAGAGACCGAAATTGTAGGATGCGCGGTAGTCGAGCCTCAGCGTTGCGGCACCGGCGGGCAGGGGGGTCTCGAAGTCAAGCCGGCCGACGCCGTCCTCGGCGAGGTTTGCTGTGAAGCTGGCGGAAACCCCCTCGCCGCCGGGCAAGATGGCGCTCGCTGTCTCGATCCGCGGCCCCAGCGCGTGCAGCCAGATCGCCGACTGCGGCGCGTCCAGCACCACGTCGATCTCCACCCGCCCGGTGAAACCATCCTCCTCAGGACGGGTGACAAGCTCGACGCGGTAGGCCGTCGGCGTCACGCCTTCCGGCAGCTTGCCTGCCGGCGCCTCTCCGGCCGCCCGGTCCAGCACTGGCGCTGCCGGCGTTTCCTGCGCCACACTCGTCTCGCCCATGCACGCCGTGAGGGCGAGGGCGGACACGCTGGCCAGGAGGGCCGCAGCTCGCTGCATCAACATGGTTACTCCTTACCGGTTAGTTAGGGGATCATCGCGCGGTTCGGCGCCTTGATGCAAGGTGTCGCTGCATTTGAAACTGTCACGCAGTTGCAGCTACACACTTGTAATAAAGACGTTTTTGACAGGCTGGCGGAATTCATCCTATGTCGGCGTCCAGCAGGAGCGCCCAGATGTCCGCCCATGGCCCACGTGATTTCCCCGGCGCGCTGTCGCCGCCCGAAGCCTCTCGCATCACGCGCAGGGTGGCCATACTGTCGGTGGCGACCGCCTCTGTCCTGATCGCGCTGAAGCTATGGGCCTGGCTGGCCTCGGGCAGCGTCGCCATGCTCTCCTCCCTTGCCGACAGTGGGCTCGATGCGGCCGCCTCCCTTTTTACGTTGGCGGCTGTCTCGTACGCCGCGATGCCGCCGGACGAGGAGCACCGGTTCGGCCATGGCAAGGCGGAGGCCTTCGCGGCGATGCTGCAGGCCATGCTGGTCGGCATCTCCGCGACCCTGATCGCCGTGGAGGCGGTCCGCAAGCTGTTCGCGCCCGAACCCGTCGAGGCTTCCGGCCTGGCGCTGGCCGTAATGGCCGCGTCGATCGCCCTGACGGTTGCGCTCGTCGCCGCCCAGACCCGGGCGATACGGCAGACCGGTTCGGTCGCGACCACCGGCGACCGGGCGCACTATCTCGCCGACCTCGCCGCCAATGGCGTCGTCATCGCCGGCATCGTCGCTTCCGGCCTGTTCGGGCTGACAATGGTCGACCCGCTGGCCGGCCTTGGGGTCGCTGCCTGGCTCGCCTGGAGCGCGCTCGATGTCGCCCGCGGCGGCGTCAACCAGTTGCTCGACCATGAGCTGTCCGACGAGGCGCGCGCGCGCATCCGGGCGCTCGCCCTGCAGCCGGGCGGCCTGCTTGACGTCCACATGCTGCGCACCCGCGCCTCAGGGCCCTATATCCACATCCAGTTCCATGCCGACCTGCCACCGGGGCTCAGTCTCGCCGAGGCCCACCGGCGCATGGTGGCGGCAGAGGCGGCAATCCTTGCGGAATTCCCCGCTGCCGACATTCTTATCCATCCCGACCCGCGCGGCGAGGCCGGGCGGCATGGGGCAGAGACCTTCCGCGACTTCGACGAGACGCCCGACGCGGCCTGAGGGCGCTGCCCGGCTGTATTGCGCCGGGCAGGTCTTGCCATATGTGCGCTTCCACTCAGGTCAGGGCCATGCCGAACGACGAGATCGCCCCATTATCCCTCAATGCCCTGCTCGCGCGCATCCGGGCCTGCACGCTCTGCGCCGGTGACATGCCCAACATGCCAAACCCCGTGCTGCGCGCCGACCCGCGCGCCCGCATCCTCATTGCCAGCCAGGCGCCGGGCAACCTCGCCCATCAGACCTCGACGCCTTTCAACGATCCGTCGGGCCGCCGCCTGCGGGCCTGGATGGGTGTCAGTGAGGCGGAATTCTATGACGCCTCGATGGTGGCGATCGTGCCGATGGGCTTCTGCTTTCCCGGCCATGACGCCAAGGGGGGTGACCTGCCGCCCATGCCGCGCTGTGCCGCCACTTGGCGGCGGGCGGTACTGGCGCACCTGCCGGCATTGCGTGTCACCCTGCTCGTCGGCGGCCATGCCCAGCGATGGCATCTCGGCGCGCCGGCCGGCGGGCGCCTGACGCAGACGGTTGCAAACTGGCAGGCCTTCGCTAGCGAGGGCGTGTTCCCGACGCCGCACCCGAGCTGGAGAAACAATGCATGGCTGAAGCGAAATCCCTGGTTCGAGGACGCGGTCTTGCCCGTCTTGCAGGCGTCTGTGCGCTCGGCCTTGCACTGATGATCGTGTTGCCGATACCGGGCTGCACGCCGCTGCGACAGGCGGCTCTGAGCCCTGTGGAGGTGCCGGTGCCGCGCTTTGAACCCGACGCCAGCCGATTCGTCTCGTTTGACGGCGCCGAACTCGGGCTGACAGTCTGGCAGGCAGACGGCGCAGCGCCGGACATCGTCATTGTCGGCCTGCATGGCATGAATGACTATGCCAACGCCTTCCATATGGCCGCGCCCTGGTGGGCCGAGCGCGGCGTGACCACCTATGCCTATGACCAGCGCGGCTTTGGACGCTCGCCGGGCCACGGCATCTGGCCGCAGGAACAGCTCCTGCGCGAGGACCTGAAGACTGCGGTCCGACTTGCCCGTGCGCGCCATCCCGATGCGGTGCTGGGCGTGGTCGGCATCTCCATGGGCGGGGCCGTGGCGATGAGCACGTTTGCCGAGGGTGACGCACCGGCGGTCGACCGGCTGATCCTCTCCGGGCCCGGCCTGCGCGGCTGGGGCGCGCTGCCGCTTCACTACCGCGCCAGCCTGTGGCTGTCGGCCAACCTCCGCCCCGGCTGGGTTGTTCGACCGCCCCGCCGGATTGTGCGCATCGAGCCGAGCGACAATGTCGAGATGCTGCGCCGGACCTGGTCCGATCCGCTGATGCAGCGCCACAACCGGATCGACCAGGTGCTCGGCGTCGTCTCGCTGATGGAGCGGGCCCACAGGGCGGCGGAAAGCCTGCCGGCGCCGACGCTGGCAAGCTATGGTGCCAATGACTATGTCATCCCCGACGGCGCGATGAGACGCACCGCGCTGCGCCTGCCGGGCCATGTCCGTTCGGTCTATTACCCGAATGGCTATCACATGCTGCTGCGGGACCTGCAGGCGCAAACGGTCTGGGCCGACTATCTCGCCTTCCTGCGCGATCCCGACGCCCCCCTGCCAAGCGGGGCCAGCCCCTGGCCCTGGCTGGCAGCAGCCGGGGAATGAGGGTATCGTGCCGCGCATGAACCAGACTGTCGAAATCTTTCCGGGGATCACGATGAACCCCCAGGTGTTTGCCGGCAAGGCGTGTATCCGGGGCATGCGGATCCGCGTCGCCGACGTGCTGAGCTGGCTCGCCGCCGGGATGACACGCGATGAGATCCTTGCAGACTATCCTGAGCTGACCGATGACGACATCACGGCCGCATTGGCCTATGCAGCGAGGGCAACGGATGCCCGCCTCGCCTTCTCCCCCGACTACGCCCCGTGAAATTCATCATCGACCAGCAATTGCCCCGCGCCCTGGTCAGATGGTTTGACGCGCGGGGCCAGGATGCGGTCCATGTCGCCGACCATCTCGGCGAGGGGAGCGTCGATCCCGAAATCTGGGACGAAGCGCGCCGCGATACATTTGTCATCATCACCAAGGACCGCGACTTCGCCAATATGATGTCGACGCGCCGGAACGCACCCCAGGTCGTCTGGCTGCGTCTCGGAAACCAGGGCAACCGTGCGCTGATGGCGGAACGGGATCGTCGCTGGGACGAGCTGGAGGCCCGGCTGCGGGGCGGTGAGATGCTGATCGAAGTCCGCCCCGATTGACCCTCCCCCGCGGCGGGCAGTAAGCCGCCAGCTATCGCTCCCCGCCGCTGAAGGCCCGACACGCCATGTTCGATCATCCCGACTTCGATGCCCATGAGGGCGTGCACCTGTTCCATGACGCCGAAACCGGGCTGCGGGCGATCATTGCAATCCACTCGACCCATCGCGGGCCAGCGGCCGGCGGCTGCCGCATGTGGTCCTACGCTTCCGGCGGCGACATGCTGCGCGACGCCCTGCGCCTGTCGCAGGGGATGAGCTACAAGAACGCCGTGGCCGACCTGCCGCTCGGCGGCGGCAAGGCGGTGATCTGGGGCGACAGCCATACCGACAAGACGCCCGGCCTGTTCCGCGCCTTTGGCCGGGCGATCGACAGCCTTCAGGGCCGCTATTACACCGCCGAGGATGTCGGCATCGATGTTGCCGACATCGCCCAAGCGGCGCTGGAGACCCGCTTTGTCGCCGGCCTCGACGAGGGCTCTGCGGCCAGCGGCGACCCATCCCCGGTCACCGCGCTCGGTGTTTACCGCGGTATCAGGGTTGCCTGCGCACGCGCCTTCGACAGCGATGAACTCTCAGGCAGAATGATCGCCGTGCAGGGCGTCGGCTCCGTCGGCGGTTATCTCTGCGACCACCTCGCCGAGGCCGGCGCGCGGCTTGTCATCTGCGACCTCGATGAGGCGACGCTCGCCGACGTCGCCACGCGCACGGGCGCCCTCATCGTCCCGCCGGACGCGATCTATGAGGTCGACGCGGATGTGTTCTCGCCCAACGCCCTCGGCGCCGTCATCAATCACCAGACCCTGCCGCGCCTGAAGGCACGGGTCATTGCTGGCGGCGCCAACAACCAGCTTGGCAGCCCGGACATGGGCGAGCGGGTCCGCCGCGCCGGCATCCTCTACGCCCCGGACTACGTCATCAATGGCGGTGGCATCATCAATGTCGCAGCGGAAATTTCCGGCGAATACTCCCGTGACTGGGTCGAGGCGAAGCTTGGCGCCATGATTGCGACGCTGGGCGAGGTGCTCGACAAGGCCCTGTCGGATGAGGAGGCGACCGACGCGGTGGCCGACCGTATCGCCCGCGCCCGCATCGGCCGGGGATAA
>CAYPQD010000022.1:0-44559 GCA_964412785.1 uncultured Hyphomonadaceae bacterium | reverse complement strand
GAAAATCTGTTTCAGATTGGCGGCGAGCTGGATCAGGAACCAGACCCCCCCGCCCAGCGCCGCCAGCGAGCCCAGACCCCAGGCCGGCAGCGTCAAATCCAGGCCGCCCAATTCGACCGACGGAAGCAAGCTCCGCAATCGAGATACGATGTCATCCATACCGCCCTCCACCTCGCGTCTACTCAACCACACGGCCGTGACAGTTCAATGACCGTGTGGGTTGCAGCGGGCGGCGCTCAGCTTTCATTGTAGCGATAGCCGACGCCATACAGCGTCTCTATGGCGTCGAACGCGTCATCGACCTCGCGGAATTTCTTGCGCAGGCGCTTGATGTGGCTGTCGATGGTGCGGTCGTCGACATAGATCTGGTCGTCATAGGCCGCGTCCATCAGCTGGTCGCGCGATTTCACATAGCCGGGGCGCTGGGCGAGCGACTGCAGGATCAGGAACTCCGTCACCGTCAGGCGCACCGGGTGGCCCTCCCAGGAACAGGCATGGCGGTTGGGGTCGAGGGTCAGCCGGCCGCGCACGATCGGCTTGGCATCGCCCTCCTCCGGGCCCGCCGTGCCGCCGCGCGCGCGCCGCAGCACCGCCTTCACCCGCTCCGACAGCAGCCGGTTGGAGCACGGCTTGCGGACGAAATCATCGGCGCCGATATTGAAGCCGATCACCTCGTCGATCTCCTCATCCTTGGAGGTGAGAAAGATCACCGGCACCTCGGAGGTCACGCGCAGGCGGCGCAGCAATTCCATCCCGTCCATGCGCGGCATCTTCACGTCGAGGATGACCAGATCCGGCGGGTTCTCGGCCAGCGCCGGCAGGGCCGCCTCGCCATCATGATAGGTGCGGACCTGGTAGCCTTCCGCCTCGAAGAACATCTTCAGCGACGCAACGATATTCTCGTCATCATCGACCAGTGCCAGTGTCGCCATGCCGTCTCTCCTTCCCTCTCCGGCCCGCGGGCCGTCCTTCAGGGGGCGTTGCCAGTTGAACCATGCTTTGCGCGGCCGACAAAGCCCTCGCCCTCCATGACGCTTTGTCCATGATCGCGCCGGAAGCGGGGTGAAAGCGCGATGATTTCATGGCCGGCGCGGCGGGCGGCCTGCCTTCGCCTTGAGGGCGACATCAAGGGCGCGCCGGCCCCAGGCGCTTGCCGCCTCCGGGTCGTCGGCGGCCGCGTCGGGCAGGCGGAGATAGGACATGTCAATCACCTTGCCGTCACTCGGCCGCGTCCACCGGAAGGGCGCACTGCCCTCAGCCTCCAGCGCCCTTCGCAAGGCATCGTCGGTCTTGAGGTAGACTTCGCCATCGGCGACCAGGGCGAACATGACATCGCCGGCAAAGACCCCGGCGCCGCCAAACATCCGGCGCACCCTGACCGGGGCCATCGGCTCGAACAGGTCAAGGATGTGCGCAAGGTCGCCTGATGCAGCCATTCCCCAGTGAATGCGCCCGCGCCCGCCGCTGGCAAGTCCCGCATCGCGCGCATTGCCTCACTTTCCGCTTCCGGATCAATTTTAGCCCTTGATGAAGGGCGTGTTTCTCCAATAGATACTATTCAAAATTGAATCCTGGAGCCCTCGTGACCCCCCATAACGCCTTCCGATTCCGCCTCGACATGCTGCGCTCCAGCCTCGATGTGATCGATCTTGCCCTCGCCGAGGCTGACGTCACCGGCATCTCCGGCTTCGCGCAGGCCGAATGGCCTATCGCGCTGGCCGATGCGCGCGAGGCGATCGCCGAACTCGCGGTTCTGGTCGAGCTGCTGGCCCCCGCACGACCGATCAGGACCGATACCGGCAGGGACGCCCGGGGCATGCTCGCTGAACTGAAGGCGGGCTTGCCGCGAAAATTGTAGAGACAGGCCAGATGCGCCGTCAGCCCTTCGGCGGCGGCACCAGGCGGATATTCAGTTCCTTGAGCTGGCGCGCCTCTACCGGAGAGGGCGCGCCCATCATCAGATCGCGCGCCTGCTGGTTCATCGGAAACATCGTGACATCTCTGATATTCTCCGCATCGGCCAGCAGCATGACGATGCGATCGACCCCCGGCGCGATGCCGCCATGGGGCGGCGCGCCATAGCGGAAGGCGTTCAGCATGCCGCCGAACTCCGCCTCGACCACATCCGGGCCATAGCCGGCGATCTCGAATGCCTTCAGCATGATGTCGGGACGGTGGTTCCGGATGGCGCCGGAGGACAGTTCCACGCCATTGCAGACAATGTCATACTGGAACGCCTTGAGGTTGAGGACCTCCGCATCGGTCCTCGCCGCTTCCAGCGCCTCCAGCCCGCCCTGGGGCATGGAGAAGGGATTGTGGGAGAAATCGACCTTCCCATTGTCCTCGTCCCACTCATACATCGGGAAATCGACGATCCAGCACAGGCGGAAGATGCCCGGTTCGACAAGGCCCAGCTCGTGGCCGATCCGCGCGCGCGCTGCCCCCTGCAGCTTTTCCGCGTCGCCCTTCCTGCCGGCCGCGAAGAACAGCGCGTCGCCAACCCCGACGCCGGCCCGCTCCGCCAGCGCGGCCAGGGCATCGGCCTCGAAGAACTTGGCAATCGGTCCGGTCGCGGTGAGCGCACCATCCTCCTCGACGAAACGCATATAGCCAAGCCCGGGCGCCTGCATCTCCTTCTTCGCCCAATTGTCCATCTTGTCGAAGAAGGAGCGCGGCTGCTCGCCCGTGCCCGGCGCAGGGATGGCGCGGACAATGCCGCCGCCGGCGACGATCTTCTTGAACACCGCCAGCGTCACGTCCTCGCGGGTGACAATGTCCGAGACGTCGGCGCATTCGATGGGAATGCGAAGGTCCGGCTTGTCCGAGCCGTATTTCAGCATCGCCTCGGCATAGGGAATGCGCGGAAAGGGACCGTCCGGGACGCAGCGATTGCGGCCCTGCCAGTCGGCGAATTCCTCGAATACGCCGCGCATGACAGGCTCGATGGCTGCGAACACGTCATCCTGGGTGACGAAACTCATCTCGATATCGAGCTGGTAGAACTCGCCCGGGCTGCGGTCTGCGCGTGCATCCTCGTCGCGAAAACACGGTGCGATCTGGAAATAGCGGTCGAAGCCGGCCACCATGATCAGCTGCTTGAACTGCTGCGGCGCCTGCGGCAGCGCGTAGAACTCACCGCGGTGCAGGCGCGAGGGCACCAGGAAGTCACGCGCACCTTCCGGGCTGGAGGCCGTCAGGATCGGCGTCTGGTATTCGGTGAAGCCCTGCTCGACCATGCGCCGGCGCAGCGCGGCGATCACCTTGCTGCGCAAGGTGATGTTGGCGTGCAGCGTCTCTCGGCGCAGGTCCAGATACCGGTGGCGCAGGCGGATGTCTTCCGGATAGTCCGGCTCGCCAAACACCGGCAGTGGCAGTTCGTCGGCTTCGGACTGCACCACCGCAGCGCTTACCCGCACCTCGATCTCGCCGGTGTCGAGCTCTGCATTGACCATGTCGGGCTCACGCGCGACCACCTCGCCCTCCAGCGTAACCACGCTTTCCGCGCGCAGGCGCTCCAGCGCGTCGAACGCGTCGGTGGCGGGGTTGAGGACACACTGGGTCAGGCCGTAATGATCGCGAAGGTCGATGAACATCACGCCGCCATGGTCGCGGCGCCGGTGCAGCCAACCCGACAGTTTGACCGCCTCGCCAACATGGGCTTTGCGGAGTTCGCCGCAGCTGTGCGAGCGATAGGCATGCATGGCAGATGTCCTTAAGGTGTCGCCCGGAAAGCCGCCCGGATACGCCCCCTGCGCGCGCGAAGCAAGGTGGCAGGGCGCGCGCGCCGCACCTGCCCGTCTCGCCATGGCCGGACAATCGGTTTATGCGCAATGGGATGAGTCAGGATGCCCTCACACCGATCACCGATCAGGCCCGCCTTGAAGCCTTCTGCGAAGCCCTGCGCTCGGGAGACTTCATCTGCGTCGATACCGAGTTTCACCGCGAGACGACCTTCTGGCCCCAGCTCTGCCTGATCCAGGCGTCGGCGCCGGGCGTGGAGGGGCTGATCGACCCGCTGCACGAGGACCTTGATATCGGGCCCTTCCTTACCTTGCTCGCCGAGGAGAGCCGGGTGAAGGTGTTCCACGCCGCCCGGCAGGACCTGGAAATCTTCAACCGGCTGATCGGCCACCCGCCGGGGCCGGTCTTCGACACCCAGGTCGCCGCCATGGCGCTCGGCATTGGCGACTCGGTCTCCTATGACAACCTGATCCAGAGAGTGCTGCGCCGGCATGTCGACAAGTCGAGCCAGTTCACCGACTGGGCCCGCCGCCCGCTCAGCGAAAAGCAGCGCGCCTATGCGCTCGGCGACGTCACCCATCTGCGCGATGCCTATCTGAGGATGTGCGCGGACCTGGAGGCGCTGGACCGTATCGACTGGGTGCGCGCGGAAATGGCAGAGCTCGAAGACCCCGCGCTCTATTTCACCGCGCCGGAGGATGCCTGGCAACGCCTGAAGATCCGCAAGCCGAAGAAGGACTATGCCGCAATTATCGCCGCGGTTGCCGCATGGCGGGAACAGCAGGCGCAGGCGCTCGACCGGCCGCGCCGGCGCATTCTCAAGGACGATGCGATCTACGAGATCGCCGAACAGTGCCCACGCGATGGCGAAGCGTTCGAACGACTGCGCGGCGTGCCCAATGGCTTCATCCGCTCGCGCGCAGCCGAGGGCCTCGTCGATGCCGTCAACGCTGCGATGGACGATCCGGACGCCTGGGCCCCGCCCCTTCCGAAACGGACCAACAACCCGCAAATGCCGGCGGGCGCGCCGGAATTGCTGAAGGTGCTGCTGAAACATGTCAGCGACGAGGCCAATGTGGTGCCGCGCCTGATTGCAAATTCTGCCGACATCGAACGCATTGCCCGGGGCGAGACAGGCGACGACATCGCGGCCCTGCGCGGCTGGCGGCGGGAATTGTTCGGCGCCAGGGCCGAGGCGCTGCTGTCGGGCAAGCTGGCGCTGTCCTTCGAAGGCGGGCAGATCCGCCTGTTCGAAGTCGATCACACGGTGGAGTGACGCGCAGCACGTCAGGCGATCATCACCTCTGGCTGCAGGTCACACAGCTCGGCGGCCTGCTCAAGGCGCTGGCGAACGGTTTCCGACACCATGGCCGCGGCCCGCGCTGCTATGATGAGTCGCAACTGCGTGGCGCTGCGTTGAAGCTCGGCGACCTGCAGGATCGTCGCGGACCGGCCGGAAAAGATCGCGCCCACCCGCATCAGCGCGCCGAGCAGCCGGGCGCTGTCGCGCGCCGGGCTGTCGATCAGGCCCTTGTGCGGAGCAGGCGGTGTGACCTTGCGTGAATAGCGGGCCGCCACGGCAAGGGCGAGAAAGGCCCGCTCCTGGTGACTGACGGCCGAATAGGGCGCGCGCAGCACCTGGTCATAGGCCAGCGTCGCGCGATGGTCGGGGTGGAAGCGCGCCCCGGTATCGGCCAGCAGGCAGGCGGCCCTGATGATGCGGTCATCGACCGGTCCCTGAACCGCACCGCCGGGCAGCTGGGTTGCCGGGCGGACGAAGCGGGCCAGCGCTGCGCCGAACGCCACCTGCCCCTCCACGAGCCGGGCATAGCTGGTGATCCCGTCAAGCAGCGGGTCGCCGCCATCCCGGCCAACCAGTTCGGCGACAACGCCGTCGCGCAGGCCGTGGGCGGAGACCACCACCCTGCCAATCCGTCCCGCACGGAGGGTCTCGTCCAGGACGATCGCCGTACGCATCAGATGCTGCGCCCGCCGGCCGACCAGCTTCTGCAGCTGGCCGCGCCCGCGCGCGCTCGCGACCTGGGCGATCACCGTCTCACTGAGGCGGGCGACGTCATCAGCGCCCATGCAATAGCCGTCGAGAACCCGCAGCGGGTAGTGGGCGTGGCTCATGTGCAGCCTGGCAAAGGCCCGCCAGGCGCCGCCGACCGCATAGAGCCGCGCTGCGCCGGCGCCGAGCAGTGCACTCTCGCGCAGGACGCCGCGGACATGCTTGCGCAACGCCTGGGGATCGGCATCAAGCGCGTCCGGAAGGGCGAACGGGCCAAGGCGGTGGGTCTCGCCAGAGCCCCCCGCACCGGCCGCGTCATGGAATTCGAGACTGGAACCGCCAAGGTCGCCGACCAGGCCGTCAACTTCGGCAAAACCGCTCCGCACACCAAGCGCCGACAAGCGTCCTTCCTCCCGGCCCGGCACGACCCGCACTCCCGTCCCGAGCGCCTCGCGGGCTGCCGAGGCGAAGGCCGGGCCGTCACTGGCCTCGCGCACGGCCGCGGTCGCAACCGCCTGCCAGGTCTCCACGCCCAGCCCTTCCAGGATCGCCCGGAAGCGGCGCAGCGCGCCGAACGCCTTGCTCACGCCCTCCGGCGACAGGCGCCCGGTTTCCCAGAGGCCCTCGCCGAGGCCAGCCATCACCTTCTCGTTGAACACCGGCAGGAAGGCCGTACGCCAGACCTCGTAGATGACAAGACGCACAGAGTTCGATCCGATGTCGATCACGCCAACCTGGCGCGGGTTGGCGTAGGGCATCATCGGGCGGCCCGCCTGCGTGGTGCGAGCCTCGGCGGCAGGCTGATCTCAAGCGCGCTGCCACGGCCTGACAGACTGGGGTGTTTCATGAAGTAGTCATGGGCGCTGAAGCCCTCGCCGCTGGCCGGCGCTGGCAGGCGCGTATAGGCGCCGTCGGCCTGCATGGCCCAGGATTGCAGGTCGTCATTGAGGTTGGCCACCATGATCTGGTTCAGCACCTGGCGGTGGACCGTCGGGGTCTCGACCGGAACCAGCGCCTCCACGCGGCGCTTGAGGTTGCGTTGCATCCAGTCGGCCGAGGAGATGAAGACCTTCGCCCGCGCCGAGGGCAGCTCGGCCCCATTGGCAAAACAGACAATCCGCGAATGCTCCAGGAAGCGCCCGATAATGCTCTTTACAGAGATCGTCTCCGACAGCCCCTCAACGCCCGGCCTCAGGCAGCAGATGCCCCGCACCACGAGGGTGATCGGCACGCCGGCCTGGCTGGCCTTGTAGAGGGCGTCGATCGCATCCTCGTCGACCAGTGAGTTGAGCTTTGCCCAGATACCCGACGGCCTGCCGGCGCGCGCATTGTCCGCTTCCACCTCGATCAGCTCGACCAGATGGTCCTGCAGGCCGACCGGGCTCATGCGCAGCTTCTCGAATGCTGGCCCCTTCTCCGGCGGCTCGCGGTGGGCCGTGACGAAGTTGAACAGGCGCCCGGCATCGCGCCCGAGCGCCGCATCGGCGGTAAACAGGGACAGGTCGGTGTAGATGCGCGCTGTGATCGGGTGGTAATTGCCGGTGCCGAAATGCGTGTAGGTGCGCAACTCCCCCTCCTCGCGGCGCACCACCAGCGAGACCTTGGCGTGGGTCTTGTACTCGATAAAGCCATAGACGACCTGCACGCCGGCCCGTTCCAGGTCACGCGCCAGGCGGAGATTGGCCTCCTCGTCGAAGCGCGCCTTGATCTCGACCAGCGCGGTCACGTTCTTGCCGGCCTCGGCCGCCTCGATCAGTGCCGCGACGATGGGGGAATTGTTGGAGGTGCGGTACAGGGTCTGCTTGATGACGACCACATCGGGGTCCTTGGCCGCCTGGCGGATGAACTCCACGACCACGTCAAAGCTCTCATACGGGTGGTGGACGATCATGTCCTTCGCGCGGATCGCCGCGAAGGCATCCCCGCCCATCTCCCGGATGCGTTCGGGAAAGCGCGGCTCATAGGCCATGAATTTCAGGTCCGGACGGTCGTCGATGATCAGTTCCGACAATTGCGCAAGGCCTACAATCCCGTCGACCTCCACGACATCCATGGGATCGGCCTCGATCTCACGCACGATGAAATCGCGCAGCGCCGCCGGGGCGGACCGCTCCACCTTGATCCGCACGATTCGCCCGCGCCGACGCTGTTTCAGCAGGAATTCGAACTCGCGGATGAGGTCTTCGGCCTCCTCCTCGATCTCGATATCGCTGTCCCGCACGATCCGGAAAATGCAGCGCGCCTGTGCCTCATGGTCGGGGAACAGGTGGTCCAGGAACAGCGTCAGCACCTCCTCCAGCGGCACGAAACGCGCATCCTCCGCCTTGCGGTCGGGCAGGCGGATGAAGCGCGGCGCGAACGCCGGCAACGGCACCAGACCCATCATGCTCTCGCCCGTCGCCCTCGACACGAGGCTGAAACCGATGGCGAAGCCGAGATTGGGGATGAACGGGAAGGGGTGAGCCGGGTCGATGGCAAGCGGCGTCACCATCGGGAAGATGTTCTCCTCGAAATGGGCCTGCAGCCACTGGCGCTCTGTCTTGCGCAGGTCCTTCGGCGCGAGGACGTGGATGCCCTTGGCCGCCAGCTCGTCCTTCAGCACCGTCCAGCGCGCCTGCTGCGCATCCATCAGCGCTCCGGCAGACTCGCGGATACGCTCCACCTGCTGGGCCGGTGTCAGTCCGTCTTGACTGGGCCGGGCCACACCGGCGCGGACCTGTTCGCGCAGGCCCGCATACCGGACCATGTAGAACTCATCGAGATTGTTCGCCGAGATCGACAGGAAGCGCAGGCGCTCCAGCAAGGGGTGCGCCGGGTTGGCCGCCTCTTCAAGGACGCGCTCGTTGAATTTCAGCCATGAAAGCTCCCGGTTGAGGAAGCGGTCCGGCGAAGCCATCAGGCCAGGCTCGCGCGCGGGGTTGCTGCGCGAGGCACGCCGGCGCGGGGCCGCGGGCTCGGGCTCATGGGTCTGCGTCTCGTTCGCCATTGCTCTCGCCCTCGCCATTCACTTCGTCATACGCACCCGCCAGCGCCCCGGCCAGTCCCATCGTGACCTCGGCGTCCTGCTCGCGCACGGCCATCTTGAGGCGGTCCGCAAACGACTCGATGGCATCATAGGTCAGGTCGAGCCGGCGTTCGAGATAGCCGATGAGGGAGCGCGGATAGGCGATCAGCCGGCGGCGAAGCGCCGCTTCCAGATGCAGGCGGAAGCTCTCCGGATCGGGCGCGGCGACGGTCACCACGGCCAGAGCGCGCAGGCGCGAGGCGAGGTCCGGCCGCCCGCCTGTCCATTCAGCCGGCGCGATCGGCGCGGTCAGCAGCAGCGGCGTGCCGGAACGGGTGTGCGCAGCAAACAGGCTGAGCAGGGCGTCCCGGTCGGCGCGGTGGGCATCGTCCAGCGCAAGCGGGCGGCCGGCCGCAGGCGGTGCGCCCGCCGGCTGCAGGTCCTCGCCGCGCTGCAGCCTGCCGCCTGTCCACTTGGCCCACGCCGAGGCGATCGTTGTCTTGCCGCAACACGCCGGCCCGATCATGGCAAGCGCGGGCGCGGCCCAGCGCTCCGGCGCGGCGAGGGCCTCCAGGGCATCGGCATTGGCCGGTGTCCGCAGCAGGCGGTCGAACGCCGGCGCGGGAACCGCGAGCGCCAGGCTGAACTGGCGCTCAGCTCCCTGCGGCCCGTCGGCGGCGCTCATCTCACCGGGGTGATGGCCGAGGTCAGGATCCAGCCGGCCGGGTCCGTGTCGATGGCCAGACCGCGCTGGCGCAGGTCCTGGGCAAGCTGCGCCTCATCGCCGGCATAGGTGAACTGGACCAGCGCACCGTCGCGCGCAAGCGCGCGGGTCTGGAACTGCGAGACGAGGGGCGAGCGCGCGAGCGCCCCGCGCAGCGTGTTCCACTCGGCTATGGAGGTGTAGAGCACGCTGGCCTCGACCATGCGGCGCTGGTCGCCACGCACGATCGAGTTCTGCTTCCACACCCGGTCGAGCATGCCGTGCAGCGCCGCCACCGCCTCGGCCAGGGTGGCAACGCGGCCTGTGGTTCCGATCGGCTGGTTGCCGGCCTGCGTGACAAGGGTGAGGCGAACGCCATGATTGCCGGGCGCGCCGACGAGCTCTGCCAGGATGCCGCGGCGTGCATCCAGCTGGACGGCTTCCTCCTCAAGGTCGATCCAGGTCGCGCCGGCATTGTAACCGCCGCGACGGCTCGTCACGGTCGGCGCCATGGCGTAGGTATTCTCCCCCGCCAGGGCGCTGGCCCAGGCATAAGCGTCCGCCTCCGCGGCGACCGGTATCAGGAGGGCGCGGGGCGCCTGGGTGTCGATATAGGGGATGCCGCTCTCTGCCAGCCAGGCGCGGACCTCCCGGGGATTGTAGACAGCCGACAGGACGCCGCGATAGCGATCGCCTCCGCGCGTCTCCTCCTGGACGTCGACGGCGACCGCGAACCGCTGGGCAAGCGGATAGTCGATGCTGATGCCGCCGGCGGCCGCGCGGTCCTCGGCGAGTGTGATCTTCTCGATCATGCGCCGGGCCCCGACCAGCCTTGCCGAGGCGAGAGCATTCTGGCGCGCCTCGATCACGCTGCCGGCCCGTTCGTCCACCGGAATGTCGCGGATCGTGTAGACGCTGCGGGTGTCGGCATGGGCGATGCCGGCAAGTGCGATGGACAGGAAGGCGGCGAAAACCAGTCGGATCATTGCGATACCCCTCTCTTGCGACAACACTTAGCAGCGCTCGCACCGGCACGGAACCGCTTCATGCGGCTGGCAAACGCTCCGGCCCCATGCTAGCGCGCTATTCCATCATGACCGATCCGAACAAGCCGCTGACCTATCGCGACGCCGGGGTCGACATTGAGGCGGGCGCGCGACTGATCGAGGCCATCGCACCGGCGGCCGCCCGCACGCGCCGCCCCGGCGTGATGGAAGGGCTGGGAGGCTTTGGCGCACTGTTCGACCTGAAGGCGGCGGGCTATACCGACCCGGTACTTGTCTCCGGCACCGACGGGGTCGGCACCAAGCTGGTCCTGGCGATCGAGACCGGCCGGCATGACACCATTGGCATCGACCTGGTTGCGATGTGCGTCAACGACGTCCTCTGCCAGGGCGCCGAGCCCTTGTTCTTTCTAGACTATTTCGCCTGTGGCCGGCTTGAGACCGGTGTCGCTGCCGAGGTGATCGGCGGGATTGCAGCGGGCTGTGAAGCGGCGGGCTGCGCCCTCATTGGCGGCGAGACGGCGGAGATGCCGGGGCTTTATTCGCCGGGCCATTATGACCTGGCCGGCTTTGTCGTCGGCGCCGCGGAGCGGACCGGCCTGCTGCCGCGGCGCGAGGCGATGCAGGCGGGGGACCGGCTGGTCGCCCTGCCCTCCTCCGGGCCCCATTCCAATGGCTACAGCCTGATCCGCCAGATCGTCGCGCGCAGCGGTCTGGCCTGGCACGACCCGGCGCCATTTGGCGAGGGCGACCTCGCCAGCGCCCTGCTGACACCGACAGACCTCTATGTCGCTCAGGTCCTGCCACTCCTCCGCGCCGGCCTGGTCAATGGCCTGGCCCATATCACCGGCGGCGGGCTCACGGAAAATCTGCCGCGCATGCTGCCGGACGGCCTGGCCCCACGCCTCGACGAGACGGCGTGGACGCCGCCGCCCGTGTTCGGCTGGCTGGCGGAGGCGGGCCGCGTCGAGGCCGGGGAGATGCGACGCACCTTCAACATGGGGCTCGGCCTTGTCCTGTCCCTCGCGCCGGAGAACGCGGACGCGGCCATGGCCGCCCTGCGTGCAGGCGGCGCCGCGCCGGTCGATATCGGCGAGCTGGCGCCGGCATGACCCGCACGCGCCTTGCGATCCTGATTTCCGGGCGCGGCTCCAACATGCAGGCCCTGCTCGATGCGGCCGACGATCCGGCTTATCCCGGCGAACCGATGCTCATCCTCTCTAACCGGCCAAACGCAGCCGGCCTAGAAGCGGCCAGGGTGCGCGGGCTGAAAACCGTGTGCGTCGATCATACCGCCTTCGGCGGCGACCGGCAGGCCTTCGAGGAGGCGGTCGACGCCATACTGCGGGCCGAGCGTATCGAGTTCATCGCACTGGCCGGCTTCATGCGGGTTCTGACCCCCTGGTTCGTCCGTCGCTGGTCAGGCCGGCTGGTCAACATCCATCCCTCCCTGCTGCCCAGATATCGCGGCCTCGATACCCACAGGCGCGCAATAGAGGCCGGTGACAGGGAGGCCGGATGCAGCGTCCACTACGTCACCGAAGGGGTCGACGAGGGTGAGGTGATTGCGCAGGCGCGCGTACCCATCCTGCCGGGCGACACGCCCGACAGGCTCGCCGCGCGGATCCTGGTGGAAGAGCACCGCCTCTACCCCAGGGCGCTGGAGATTGCCCTGCAGCGCTTGCGCGCCGGCGCCTGAGCCCTGCCACCCCCTCCTTCTGGACAGGGTCGCCGGCCCGTCCGGCCAGCTATCGCAAGGAGACGGGCAATGGCATGCCCTGTCGGTGTGCAGGCGATGGAGTGGGCCGTGAAAGGCATGGTGTTCAAGGCGTTCGAGACGCATGTGGCCCGCCATATGGGCGAGGACATGCTGGACGAGGCGCTCGACCAGCCGGGGCTTTCCAATGGCGGCGCTTACACCTCTGTCGGCGTCTATCCCCATGCCGACCTGCTCGCGCTCGTCAGCTTCGTGTCGGCGCGTTCCGGCGTGCCCGTGAGTGAACTCGTGCGCCAGTTCGGCTATGAACTGTTTGGCCTTCTGGCTGGCGGACACCGCGATGTGATCTCTGGTTTTTCAGGCTGTATCGACATGCTGGCCGGCATCGAGTCCATCATCCACCGCAATGTCCGCAAGCTCTACAGCGACACCGAATTGCCGGGCTTTACCGTGCTGGCACGCGAGGGCGAGGGGTATCTTCGCCTCGCCTATGTGTCTGCGAGGCCCTTCGCCGATCTTGCGGAAGGGCTGATCGAAGGAGCATTTGCGCACTATGGCGTCAGCGAAGTGGCAACGCTTTGCCGCGATAACAGCGCTCCTGATGGCACATCCTGCACCTTCACGATCCGGATCAACGCCGGCGACAGATGAGACCGGGGCGCTCAGGGCGCAGCTTGAGCGCCTGCAAAGGCGCCTTGACCGCGAGCGGCGCGCCCGTGTCGAGGCAGAGCGTCTCCTCGAGGACAAGTCCGCCAGTCTCTATGAAGCGCTGGAGCGCCTGCGCAGCGAAGCGGCACGGGTCAGGGCGCTCGCCGAGGCGATTGAGACGGCGAGCGACGGCATCGCGCTGACCGACGCGCATGGCCATTTCGTCGACATGAATGCCGCCCATGCGCGCCTGTTCGGCTATCGTGTCGATGACCTGGCCGGCGCCCACTGGTCGGTGCTCTATGATCCCCCGGCCCGCCGGATGCTGGAGCAGACCGCGCTGCCGGCCGCCATGCAGGACGGCGCCTGGCGGGGCGAGGTGGTGGGGCGTGCGTGCGATGGCACGCCGGTCTTCCAGGAAGTGGTGCTCGGCCGGCGCAGCGGCGGTGGACTGGTCTGTACCACGCGCGATACCAGCGAGCGGCGCCGGCGCGAGCATGATGTGCGCGAGCTGGAAAGCCGCCTTCTGAAGGCCGAGCGCGAGGCGGCACTGTTCACCATCGGCAATGCCGTCGCCCATGACTTCAACAATCTGATCGCTGCAATCAGCGGCTACGCCCTGCTCCTGCAGGCGGAGACCGAGCCGGGCTCGTCGCCGCACGAACGGGCCGGGCGGATTGCCGAGGCGGCCGAACAGGCTGCCGCCGTGGTGCGCTCGCTCGAGGTTGAACGCAGCCAGGACGTGCGCTCGGTAGAGACGATCGACCTGTCGCGTATCCTGCGCACCGGTCTTGCCATCGCCGAAGCGATCCGGCCCGATGAAGTCGAGATCGATGTCGAGATCGTCGAGACTGCGCCGGTGCCGAGCAATGAGGTGCTGCTCTCGCGCGCGCTGCTCAACATCACCAAGAATGCCTTCGAGGCGATGGCCGGCGAGGGACGGATCTCGGTCCGCCTCGGCCCGCAGCCAGGCCCGCCCCTGTCGCCGGGCGCGCACCTGCACCGGATCGGCGCGCCGGTCACGAACCCGCTCTGGGTGATCGAGATCACCGACACCGGCCCCGGCATTGCCGCAGACAAGCTCCAGCGCATCTTCGCACCCTTCGAAACCACCAAGAAAGCGCGGCAGGGAAGCGGTCTCGGCCTGCTCTCGCTCGCCGCGCTCGCCGACAGCCGCACCGCTTCGGTGGAAGTGGAGAGCAAGCCCGGGCGCGGCACGCGCTTCCGGCTCCTGTTTCCCGACCGCACACAGCCCAGGCCGGTCAGGGAACAGGTCGTCGGCCCCGGCGAGATTCACGGCGTCGCCCGCATCCTGCTTGTCGATGACAATACCCGCGTCGGCGAGATGCTGGCGGAAACGGTGGAGGCTCTCGGTTATGAGGCTGAATGGTTTGCCGACCCGCTGGTGGCGATCGCCGAGATTGAGAGCGGCCGCGCCGATCTCGACGTGCTGATCACCGATCTCACCATGCCGGGGCTCAATGGCGACGGGCTCGCCCGCAGGGCCAAGGCGGCCCGCCCCGACCTTCCGGTCATCCTCTATTCCGGCCAGTCCGGCTATGTGCCGGCCGATGCGCTGTTCAGCGCCGTCCTGACCAAGCCGATCCGCCCCCACGACCTGCGCCAGGCCATTGAGTCGGGCCTGCGCAATCGCGGATGGAGGGCCCTGCTCGGCCTTTAGGCGGTTGCAGATGCCCGCTCGGCCAGCCTGCCCTGTCCGTTCAGGCAGGGCCCCTCCGGACCAAGGATCGCGGCGCTTGCCGGTCCGGTCAGCAGACCGGCCCGAACGATTTCGGCATCTCTCAATGCGTCGGCGGGCACCAACGCACCGCCGCACGGATGCAGATAAGGAGATGACCCATGAACCGCATCAAACTCGCCTCGCTTGTGGCCGCCCTGGCCCTTGCTTCCGCTCCGGCAGTGGCTGTGGAAGCCGATTCCGACGCCGGCGCGAAAATCGTTGCCCCGCTCCAGATCAAGAACGTGGCGCCGCTCTATTTCGGCACCATCGCACCGAGCCTGACGGTTGCTGACGTCGTTGCCGTCTCTGCGGCCGGTGTCCTCAACTGCGGTGTTGAACTGACCTGCTTCACCAGCG
Source organism: uncultured Hyphomonadaceae bacterium (assembly GCA_964412785.1). Taxonomy (GTDB): domain Bacteria; phylum Pseudomonadota; class Alphaproteobacteria; order Caulobacterales; family Hyphomonadaceae; genus UBA5336. The sequence continues at coordinate 29,633 of CAYPQD010000022.1, read as the reverse complement.
ACCAGACCGCCGCGGCGTTCGACGTCACCGGTGCGGTCGATGCAGCCTACACCATCGACCTGCCGACCGATATCAAAATCGAGAATGGTCAGGGTGACACCATGCGCGTCACCAAGTTCGAGGGCTCGAAAGCGATCGGCACGCTCTCCAATGGCCAGGACCGCTTCACCGTCGGCGGCATCCTGGAAGTCGGCGCCAACCAGGCAACCGGCGACTACAAAGGCACGTTCACCGTCGCCGTCGAATACCAATAGGGGCCACTTCCCCTTGCAAGGGACCTCCCGTTCGCGGGGGATCCCCCCCTCCCCTCCCCCAATTCCCCCGGGGCGGGCGGTCCCTTGCTCCATTCCTCCGCCGCCGCCGGGTCCCTGCCGGACCTTGAACACCCCCCCATTCTCCCGATTCCTCCCCCGCCCGGGTGTACCCGCCCCCCGGCCCTGCCAGACAAGGACTGCCCTCATGTTCCGATCCCTCAAATCCCTGCTGCTCGCCGGTGTTGCCGCCGGGCTTGCCCCGCTCGCGAACGCCGAGCTGATGATCGCCCCGACCCGCGTCGTGCTTGAGAACGGCGAACGCGCCGCTGAACTCGTGCTCGTCAACAAGGGCGCGGAGGAAAGCGCCTTCCGCATCAGCATCGAGAACCGCAGGATGCTGGCCTCCGGCGCCCTCGAAGCGGCCGAAACGGCCCGCGAGGGCGAGCGCTTTGCCAGCGACTTCCTGCGCTTTTCGCCGCGCCGCGTCATGATCGCCCCGGACGGGCGCCAGACCATCCGAATTTCCGCGTCGACGGCGGGCCTTGAGCCTGGCGAATACCGCTCGCACCTGCGGGTGATGGGCGCGCCGGCCAGCGCCGGGCGCACGCTCGCCGATGCCACGGGCAGCAGCGACGACGCGATCTCGATCGAATTGATCGCGATCCGATCGATCACGGTGCCGGTCATCGTGCGGGTCGGCGCGCTGAACGCCGAGGTCACCATCGATGGCGCGGCCACCGCCCCCGGCAATGACGAGGACGAGACCCTGTTCGTCACTCGCCTGACCCGCTCCGGCGAACGCTCCACCTATGGCGACATCGAGATTTATGTCGAGGGCCAGCGCGAGCCGGTCTTCTTCGCCCGCGGCATCGCCGTCTACACCCCCAACACCGAACGCGATGTCTACCTGCCGATGCCGCGCGCCTTGGCCGACAGCCTGCGCGGCAAGACCGTGCGCGTCGCCTATGTCTCGTCTGATCCGGCCCGCCCCGGCCTGATCGCGGAAACAACCACCGCCCTGAACTGAGGGCGGGCGGTGGAGCGGGGCAGGACCCATGCTGTGGCATTTCGGCAGGCTGGTTGCAGCATGGGTCCTGCTTACCGCGCTCTCTGGCGCCGCCCCGGCGGCTGCCCGCGATGACCCGTTCGCTTTGCTGTTCGGCAGTGAGGACGCGATCGACGCCGGCGCCAGCGACCGCCCCGGCCGTGACGACATCCGCCTGGTCGGCCTGCGCCTCGACGGGCTGAAGCTCGCCGACGCCCTTCCTGCCTATGAACGCGGGACCGGTCTCTGCCTTGTTGCCGCTGACCTCTTCGAGGCGCTTGAGGCACCGGTGGAGAGCGATGCGGCCGGGGCGCGGGGCTGGTTCCTGGCGCCCGACAGGACCGTCGAAATCGTCCTTGATGCCGGTACGGTCCATTTGGGTGGCCAGCCGCTCGCCCTGCCGGAGGACGCCCTGTCAGACAGCGAAAGCGGCCTCTGCCTCTCGCTTGGCGCCCTGTCCCTCATCCTGCCGATCGACTTTTCCTATGACGCCGGCGCACTCATCGTGCGGGCCAGCCCGCGCGAGACCCTGCCCCTGCAGGCCCGCCTTGAGCGCGAGGCCCTGCGCGCGCGACTTGCCGGCCCGGCCGCCGGCGACGCGGTGGCGCGTCCGGTGATAGAGACGCCGTATCGCTGGCTGTCCTGGCCGGTCGCCGACATCAGCGTCGGGATCGAGGCCGATGCCGCGACCGGACTGTCTGGGCAGGCCGGGGTCGATCTCACAGGTGATGTCCTGTTGGCCACCGCGCGCGTGCGCACAACCATGGATGCCTCTGGCGAAACAGGCCTGCGCGTGACCCTGGAACGGGTCGAGGACGCACCGGGCGGCCTGCGCCCTGGACAGGTGCGCGTCGGCGACGTCTCCGCCCCGGCCCAGCCCCTGATCACGCGCAGCCTCGCCGGGCGCGGGATCGTGCTCACAAACCGGCCGTCCTATGCCGCCGAGGTCTTCGACACCTTCGATATCCGCGGTCCCCTGCCTGCCGGCTGGGAGGCGGAACTCCACGCCAACGGCCAGCTTCTCGATTTCGTCACAGACCCTGACAACCAGGGCGACTATGTCTTCCCGGACGTCGCCCTGCAGCCCGGCTACAATCACTTCACGGTCAGTCTGTTCGGCCCGTTCGGAGAGGCCGCGACGCGGGAGGTCAGCCTGTTCGTCGGCGCCGACATGCACCCGGAAAACGAGGTCCAGTACAGTCTCGCCCTGCTTGAGGCGGGCCGGGCCGTCGACGACACCGCGCTTGGCGCCGGCGGGCCCGTCGCTGCGGCAAGTGCCAGCATCGGCCTCAGCCCCGCCCTCTCGCTGCGCGTCGATGGCCGAAGCGCGCTGGACGGCGCCGACGGGGCCGCCGCGGTGAGCCTGTTCGCCTCGCGCGGGCGCTCCTATGGCGTACTGCGCCTTGCGTCCAGCGGCGAGGCGCCGGCGATCGAGGCGGGCCTGACCCATCGGCTCGCGGGCGGCAGCGTGGTCAGCAGCTGGTATACCGAGTTCGGCGCGCTCGTCTCCGACATGACCGGTGAGGGTGACGGCCGGCTCGTCCGCGCAGGCGAGGCGACGCTCGACACCAGCCTGCCGGTCGGTCACTGGGGCCTGCCGCTTCGCAGCGAGGTCGCCTTCGAGCAGCGCGCCGATGGTGGCCTGCACTGGAACGCGGCGGCACGGACCGGCTCGACCTGGCGCGGCCTGCGCTGGAGCCACACCGCGCGCCTTTCCGGAACCCGGCCCGCCAGTGGCGGGAACGCGGGCGAGCTTGGCGGAGAGCTTGCGATGTCGCGCAGCGCCGGCTCGATGCGCGTGCGCGGCGACCTGTCCTATGACGCCCTGCCGGAGCCTCGCCTGCGGGCCGCCGGTCTCGCCGCCCAGCGCAGGATTGGCCGGCTCGGCACTGGTGAGGTCGGGCTGGCGCGGGACATGGTGTCGGGCGAGACCACCCTCTCGGCGGGCCTGTCGCGCCAGTTCGGGCGCGTCGCCCTGTCCGCGGCGGCGCAGGCCGATGATACCGGCGGCTATTCCCTTGGCCTGCGCCTTTCAGCGTCGCTGTTCCACGACCGGGCTGCGGGTGGCTACAGGCTGGCACCGCCGGGCCTGAGCCGCGCGGGCGCGATCCGCCTCAATCTGTTTGATGATCTCGATGGTGACGGGGTCATGGGACACGCCGACCGGATGATCGCAGGCGGCCGGGTGATCCTCGGTGGCGCCCTGCGGCCGGAAGAGACCGACGCGGCCGGGACCCTCCTGCTCGGTTCGGTGGAACCGCACCGTCCGATCGACCTCGAACTGCAGGCCGCCTCGCTCGACGATCCCTTCCTGCGCCCGGTTGAGCAGGCGGTGCGCGCCCGGGTGCGTCCGGGCCAGGTGCTCGACGTGGCCATGCCGGTGACGCTGGGCGGCGAGACCGACCTGACCGTGTCGCTGGCACGCGCCGGCCGGCATATCCCGCTCGCCGGCGTCCGGGTCGAAGCGGTCGATCCCGCAGGCCGCGTCGTCGCCGAAGGCCGCAGCGATTATGACGGCTATGTCTACCTGTCCGAGCTGCCGATGGGGACGCTGAGCCTGCGGATCGACGAGGCCGCGCTGCGCCGCGCCGGCGGCACGAGCGAGCCGGTATCGGTCACGCTGTCACGCGACGCACCCGCGCTCTTCGGCAAGGCGTTAACAATCCACATACCAGACGAAAATCGCGAAGACGCAGATACCGGCGCTTAACACTTCGCAATTAATTTCATGGCCGCACCCAGAAGGGGATGTCCATGCGGGTTCTGCTTGCCGACGACCATGACCTTGTCCGCGATGCGCTGGGCGCCCTGCTCATGAAGGACGCCTCGGAGCTTTCCGTCACCGCAGTCAGCGACCTTGATGCCGCGTTCCAGGCGTGGGAGCGCGAGGGCGCGTTCGATGTCATCGTGCTTGACCTGAAAATGCCCGGGATGGATGGCCTCAGCGGTGCCGAACGGATGGTGGCGCACGTCGCGCCCGCGCCGGTCGTCATCATGTCCGGCAGTGCACGGCGGAGCGACGTGATGGCTGCACTGAGGATCGGCGTTCGCGGCTTCATCCCGAAGACGCTGGCCGGGCGCTCCCTGGTCAACGCGGTGCGCCTGGTCGCGGGCGGCGAGACCTATGTGCCGATGGACATCCTTTCCGGCAGCGATGACGAGACCGGCCATGGCGGCAGCGATGGCCTCACCGAGCGCGAACGCGACGTCCTGTTCGAATTGCGGCGCGGCCACTCCAACAAGGAGATCGCGCGCGCCCTGCACATTGCCGAGACGACGGTCAAGCTTCACCTGCGGGCGATCAGCGACAAGCTCGACGCGCGCAACCGCACCGAGATCGTCATCCGCGCGATCGATCGCGGCCTCGCCTGAGCCGGCTCAGCGCTTTTTCAGCGTGCCGGGCTTCATCAGCTCCAGCATGACGGAGAAATCGCGCTTGCCATGGCCCTGCCCTGACAGCAGCGCATAGAGCGCCTGCGCCTCGGAGCCGAGCGGAGTTACCGCGCCGGACGCCATCGCCGCAGCCTGGGCAAGGCGCAGGTCCTTCAGCATCAGGTCGGTGGCAAAGCCGCCCTGATAGTCATGGTCAGCCGGACTGTCCGGCCCGACACCGCGGACCGGGCAATAGGCGGTCAGCGACCAGCACTGGCCCGACGACTGTTTCGCGATCTCGAAGAACCGCTCGGCCCCAAGCCCCAGCCGGTCGGCCAGCGCGAATGCCTCGCAGGTCCCGATCATCGAGATCGCCAGCAGCATGTTGTTGCAGATCTTGGCCGCCTGCCCCGCGCCATGCTCGCCAGCGCGGATAACCGCCTTCGACATCGGCCCCAGCGCCTCGTCGATGTCGGAAAAATCGGCCTCGCGGCAGCCCACCATGAAGGCGAGCGTTCCGGCATCGGCCGCGGCCGTGCCGCCTGAGACCGGCGCATCGGCAGAGCGAAAACCCTTGCCGGCCGCCAACGCGCCGACCCGGCGGGCTGTCTCCACATCAATGGTGGAACAATCGATCAGCAGCGTGCCGGGCGCCCCGTTCGCAAGGATGCTGTCGCGATAGACTGCCTCCACATGTTCGCCGGCAGGCAGCATGGTGATCACCGCATCGGCACCCTCCACAGCCTCTGCCACACTCGCTGCGACGGCGCAGCCATTTGCCTCGGCGGCCTTCAACGCCTCCTTTGACAGGTCGAAGGCGCGGACCTTGCGGCCGGCCCGGACCTGGTTGGCGGCCATGCCCGAGCCCATTCGGCCCAGGCCGATGAATGCGACAGTGTTCATGGCTCTTCCCCACTCTCCATGGTTGCGCCCGGACGCCAACCGGCGCGAAGCACCGCCGGGTCAGTCAAGTGGCGCGGGACTACCCCATTGTCGGGATGATGAAGGCCTGGTCGCCGATATCGCCTTCCGGCCAGCGCTGGGTGACGGTCTTGATCTTCGTCCAGAAGCGCACGCCTTCCGGGCCGTGCTGGTTGGTGTCGCCGAAGGCCGAGCGCTTCCAGCCACCAAAGCTATGGTAGGAAACCGGCACCGGGATCGGCACGTTCACGCCAACCATGCCAACATTCACCTGCGCGGCAAACTCGCGCGCCGCGCGGCCATTCTGGGTAAAGATCGCCACGCCATTGCCATACTGGTGTTCGGAAGGAAGGCGCACGGCGTCCTCAAGCGTCTCGGCGCGCACGATCTGCAGGACGGGTCCGAAGATCTCTTCCTCATAGCTCTTCATGCCCGGCTTGACATGGTCGAACAGGGACGGACCGATGAAGAAGCCTTTCTCATGGCCCTGCAGGACGTGCCCGCGCCCATCCATCACAAGCTCGGCGCCTTCATCCACGCCCATCTGGATGTAGCTTTCGATACGCGCGCGGTGCGCGGCGCTGACCACCGGCCCGTAATGGGCATCCGGATCGGTGGAGACGCCGACCTTCAGCCCGCGCGCAGCCTCGACCATGCGCTCGCGGAATTCATCGCCCGTTGCCTGGCCCACAGTCACCGCCACCGGCAGGGCCATGCAGCGCTCGCCGGCCGAGCCGTAGGCGGCGCCGACAATATCCTTCACCGCCTGGTCCATATTGGCGTCAGGCAGGATGATGGCGTGGTTCTTCGCCCCACCCATGGCCTGCACGCGCTTGCCGTTCGCGGTGCCCTTCGCATAGACATACTGGGCAATGTCGGACGAGCCGACAAAGCTCACCGCGCGCACATCGCGGTGCTCAAGCAGGACGTCGACGGCGACCTTGTCGCCATTGACCACGTTCAGCACGCCTTCCGGCGCGCCGGCCTCGAGCATCAGCTCGGCAAGGCGCATCGGGACCGACGGGTCCTTCTCGCTCGGCTTGAGAATGAAGGTGTTGCCACAGGCTATCGCCACAGCGGCCATCCAGCAGGGGATCATGGCCGGGAAGTTGAACGGGGTGATGCCGGCGCATACGCCAAGCGGCTGGCGCATCGAGAATACGTCGATGCCAGGGCCTGCGCCCTCGGTATACTCGCCCTTCTGCAGGTGCGCGATGCCGCAGGCGAACTCGACCACATCGATGCCGCGCTGCACGTCGCCCTTCGAATCGGCAATGACCTTGCCATGTTCTGAGGAAAGGAGCGCGGCCAGCTCGTCGATATGGGCCTCCAGCAGGCGCTTGAATTCGAACATGACGCGCCCACGCCGCTGCGGATTGGTCGCCGCCCAGCCGGGAAAGGCCTTGCGCGCCGCTGCCACCGCGTCGTCCACATCGGCCGCTGCAGCCAGCTGCACGCATGCCTGCACCTCGCCGGTGTTCGGATTGTGGATATCGCCAAACCGTTCAGACCGCCCCTCGGCGGCGCGGCCATTGATGAACTGATGCAGCGTGCGCATGGGGCGCTCCTCCCGGGTATTGGTCATCACATGTCGGACCTAGCATAGCGCGCCGCCCGTCGGCGAGGAAATGGCTGTGGCGCGGCTTTGGCCTCTCGCCTCGTTACGGGAACAGCGGCGTCAGGCCGTCGAGGCCAAGCGTTTCCGGCCAGCCCATCATCGCGTTGAGGTTCTGGATTGCCTGGCCGGAAGAGCCCTTCACGAGATTGTCAATGACCGCCACGACAATTGAGCGGCCCGGGACCCGGTCGCGGTAGACCCCGATCCGACAGGCATTGGTGCCGCGCACATGCCGTGTGTCCGGTGGCGCCGCACCGTCAGGCAGCACGCTGACGAAGGGCTCGCCGGCATAGGCGCCGGCCAGCGCGCGGCGGCATGGTTCGGCCTCGCCCTCCACATAGCACGTCACCAGTTCGCCGCGCGTCATCGCCACCAGGTGCGGGGTGAACGTCACGCGCACGCTGTCATGGCCTGCCGCCAGCGCCAGTTCCTGCTCGATCTCAGGGGCATGGCGGTGCGTGCCGATGCCATAGGGATGGACGCCCTCGGCCGTCTCGCAGAACAGATTGCCCTCCTTCAGGCCACGGCCAGCGCCCGAGACCCCCGATTTCGCGTCGATCACCACTCCGCCGGCCGGCACCAGCCCGGCCTTGACCAGCGGCAACAGGGCGAGCAATGCCGCCGTCGGATAGCATCCGGGACACGCCACCGCTTGCGCCCCCGCAAGCCGCCCGCGGGCATGCTCGGTCAGGCCGTAGACCATGGCGGCGGTTCGCTGCGGATTGAGATGGCTGCGGCCATAGGCCATCGCGTAGGCCGCTGCGTCCCGGAACCGGTAGTCGGCCGACAGGTCGACAATGCGCACATGCGCCGGAAGCGTCTCGATCAGGTCCTGGCTGGTGCCATGGGGTAGGCAGGAGAACGCAACATCGACCCCATCCCAGCCGATCTCGCCGGCCTCCACCACCTCCAGCGCCCCGGCGCTGCCGAGATGCGGGAAGATGGCAGACAAGCGCCGTCCCGCGAGGCTCGATCCGCTCGCTGCAACGACCTCGACGCGCGGGTGCAGGGCCAGAAGGCGCACGGTCTCCGCGCCGGTATAGCCGGACGCGCCGAGCACGGCGGCGCGCAGGGTCTCCTCGGGCATGGGCGGGCTCCTTGAGGCTGGCTCGTGCGGCTGCAAGCGACAGACGGGCGCCCCATTTCCGAAGCGCCCGTTCCTTCACCTGTTCCGACCAGACCGGCACCTGTTCCAAACGGTCCGGCGCCCGGGTTTCTAGCGCTTGGAGAACTGGAAGCTGCGGCGGGCCTTGCGGCGGCCATACTTCTTGCGTTCAACCGTGCGCGGGTCACGGGTGAGATAGCCAAAGGGTTTCAGAACCGTGCGAAGGCCCGGTTCGTAATTCACCAGCGCGCGGGAAATCCCATGGCGGATCGCGCCCGCCTGCCCGGACAGGCCCGAACCCTTCACCGTGCACACCACGTCAAACTCATCGCGGCGCTGCGCGCTGACGAGGGGCTGCTCGATCACCATGCGGAGCACCGGACGGGCAAAATACTCGGTCTGATCCTTGCCATTGATGATGATCTTGCCGGAGCCGCGCTTGATCCAGACCCGCGCCACTGCCGACTTGCGCCGGCCGGTTCCGTAGGAGCGGCCAAGTGCGTCGATCTTCGGCATGGCGGGAACGGTGTCGTCGGCAGCGCCTTCCGGCGCACCATCGAGGGTCTTCAGGTCTTCAAGGGACTGGGCGGTATCGGACATGGACTTCTAGACGGCCTTGCTGTTCTTGACGTTCATCGACGCGAAATCAACGATCTCTGGCTGCTGCGCCTCATGAGGGTGGGCTGTGCCGGCATAGACGCGCAGCTTCTTGAACTGGCGCCGCGCCAGCGGGCTTTCCTTCGGCATCATGCGCTTGACCGCCAGTTCGACGACGCGTTCCGGGAAACGCCCGCGCAGGACCTCCTCGGCGGTCGTCGACTTGATCCCGCCCGGATAGCCGGTATGGCGGTAATAGGTCTGCTGGCTGCGCTTATTGCCAGTGAATACCACCTTGTCGGCGTTGATCACAATGACATGGTCGCCGGTGTCGATATGCGGCGTGAAATCGGGACGATGCTTGCCGCGCAGGCGCTTGGCAACATACGACGCAAGGCGGCCGACGACGGCGCCCTCCGCGTCGATGACGACCCACTTGTTCTCCACGTCGGCAGGTGCGTTATAGGTTTTCATCGCTCCTCGGGAGCCTTTGGATTGGAGTTGTCAGGATGCAGTTCAAGCGCGGTCGATTAGTCGCTGAGCGGGGCTTTGTCAACGCGGGCACGGCGGCGGTGCTGCTGGCACTGGCCGCCTGCGGCAGCGATGCGCCAGGCGATGCGCCCGCCGCGCCACCGGCCAGGACAGGCGAGCAACCGGCGCGCACCATCGAACTGCCGGTCGTCTGGGGAACCAGCGCACTCGATGGTGCCGTCCGCGACGTGGCAATCTCGGGCGGCCTCTCCGGCCTCGTCGCCATCGCCTATGAAGGCCGGGGCCTGGAGCTGTTCAATCTCGACGCTGAGCGCGTGGCCACGGCTGCACCCTTCGCCCTGACCGCCCTCGGCAATGGCGTCGCAGCGGAGATTGACGGCGCGCAGCTGACCCTCTTTCCCGGCATTGATGCCGACGGCAACCTCAAGGCCTATGTCTATGGCGACGGCCTTGTCACCCCTGCGGAGATCGACCTGCCGGTCGAGCAGTCCGGCCGCGCCACCGGGCTGTGCGCCGCACCCCTGGCGTTCGGCGAGCCGGGCCTGATCCGGATGGGCTACTGGACCGGGCCGTCCTCGCGCCAGCTCGTCACCGGCACGCTCGGCGCGGCAGGCGGCGAACTGACCTGGCAGCCGGGCGAACCGGTCACGTCCGAAAATCCGATCGCCGCCTGCTCCCTGACCGCTGACGGCGCGATCACGGCCGGCGTTGCGGTGACCGAAACGGCCCGCCTGGCCCGCGAGACCATCGGCTACACCCTCTCCATGGCCCCCTCGGGCGCGCTGTTCCTGCGCGCCGACGACGCTGAGAGCCTGTCGCTGACCCTGCGCGACGGCCTGTCGGTCAAGGCCCCCGACATCCCGCGCGCCATTGCCGCCTATGGCCGTCCGCTCAGCGGCAATTACCCGGGCGGGCTGGTCATTGTCGCCGGCGAGATCGAGCCAGGGGACTGGCGCGCAGTGTTCGTTGACACGAGCGATCTGACCTCGCCCTCCTGAGACTGCACCCGCCAGGCGGTGCGCAGCGCCGCCAGGAAGACGAGCACGCCAAGTCCCTGGTGGACGAGGGCCAGTTCCAGCGGCGCGGCGTTGACAAGTGTCAGGATGCCCCACGCCGACTGTGCGGTAACAAGCCCGGCGAGCAGTCCGAAGCCATGCCCGCCCTGCCGGAAGGCGAAGGCGGCCCACAAGCTTGTCGCGAGCAGGACATAGGCGAGCAGGCGGTGATTGAACTGGGTCGCCTCACGCCCCTCGAACAGGCTGCGCCAGCCAAGCTCAGGCGCGAGATAGACGCCCGGCACCAGCTCGCCCGCCATCAGCGGCCAGTCAGTATAGCTGCGCCCGGCATCAAGCCCGGCCACCAGGGCGCCGGCCGCCATCTGCAGCGTAACCAGGCCGAGCAGGCCGATGCCGGCCAGCCACGCCGCCGCGCCGGCGCGGGTTCGCCGCCGCCCGCCAAGATCCATCCACAGCCACGCGATCATCCCGATGATGACCAGCGCCAGGGTGAAATGCGTCATCAGCCGGTAGGGCGCCACATCGATCCGTTCGGTCTCACCAAGGCCGCTCGCGACCATCCACCAGCCGATTGCTCCCTGCAGCCCGCCAAGCGCCACCAGCGCGCCCAGCCGCAGGGCGAGGCGACCGGTCAGCCAGCGCCTGGCCGCGAACCAGGCAAGCCCGCCGACGGCAACGAGCCCGATCAGCCGGCCGAACAGCCGGTGACCCCATTCCCACCAGTAGATGACCTGAAACTCCGCCAGGGTCATGCCGCGGTTCTGGAAGCGGTATTCCGCAGTCTGCCGGTATTTGTCGAATTCCGCCTGCCAGGCCTCGGCGCCGAGCGGCGGCAGGGTACCGGAGACGACGTCCCATTCTGTTATGGACAGGCCCGAATCAGTCAGGCGAGTCGCCCCCCCGATCAGGATCATGGCATAGACCATCAGGCCGAGAAGCATCAGCCAGGCGCGTATCACGGGTGTCGCCATGCGCGCATGCGGCGCTGCGACCGGGTCGATGGAACGGGTCATCTGCTCTAAATGCTGTGAGGAACAAGCACGGCAAGCGCGCAGAGCGCCGCAGGCCGCAAGCAGGGAGCCCACCTTATGACCCGCAGCACGCGCAAGCCGATCGCCATGCTGGTCATGATCACCTGGCTGCTCGTCTGGACCCTCGCCGCAGCGACACTGGGCTCGGCGATCACCGGCTGGCCACGCTGGGTCCAGCTCGCCTTTTTTGTGCTCGCCGGCATTGGCTGGGTTTTCCCCCTGCGCCCGCTGTTCGCCTGGATGAACCGACCGGACGCGTGACGCCCCTTGTCATCCCGGAAAGCGCAAAGCGCTTATCCGGCACCCAGCCCCCGCGCGCACCATCTGGGTCCCGGCTCTCCCACCGGTCGGCCGGGATGACGCGAGAGATGCGCTGCACTCCCCGCCTGACATGACGACACGTGTGCGCGCGTGTCCGCAGGCTCAGGCTGGCTGCCTGCCGCGTTCGGCCAGGGCGCGGGCGCGGGCGGCGACGGCGCGCCGGGCGAGCCGCTGGCCGAGCCCCGTTGCCTCGCGGAAATGGCGCACTGCCGCAGCCCGGCGCCGCTCTCCGACCATTCCGTCGATCCGCTGCCAGACCACCGCGGGGACCTCGCGCAGCGCACGTTCAAGAGCGTCCGCTTCGAGGCGGCGGATATGCGGGTCGCTGGCCGCGCTGCGCCGGCCGGCCCAGAAGGCGGCAAGCACGAACGGGGCGGCGAGCATCGCCAGGGCGGGATCGGACAGGCCGGACATCAAGCACCTCTGTGCCCTGTCCTATCAGGTCATGGCAAAGGCCCGGTTGGCGCGAGCGTGCAAATTTCACCGATCTCAGGCGCCGTCATCGCGTCCGTCGGGCGCCTGCCCCACACCGGCCGCCTGTTCGACCTTGCGCCGCAGCTCAGCAAATGCCTCGGCTGGGTCTGTCGGTCCTGTGTCGTCGCCGGCCGGGGCGCCGGGCGCCTCATGCGGCGCCTTGCCGGCGACGCCCTGAACGGCGCGTGCGACCAGCTCTGTCTCGCCGCCGACCAGCGTCATCCCTGGACGCACCGCCAGGACCGTGCCCTCCGGAAGGTAGACATCACACCAGCCGCCCATCCGGCGCTGGCCGAGCACCCGGCCAAGGCGGACCGTGTCGGCGGCCTCCACATTCAGGTCAAGCCGCGGGCCGAACCCGCCCACACCAAGGCGCAGACCTACCCGCCCGGTTTCCGACCCCAGCGTCAGGTAGGCATGCGTCAGGCTGGTCCCATCCGGGTTGGTGGCGAACACGGCCGACGGCTCGCCCTTGTCGACGATCAGGGTCTCCACCATTCCGCCAATCGGCGAGAACACCGGGTTTGGACTGACCGGCGAGGACCCCACCCGCACCCGCAGCGCCTTCATCGCGCCGAAGCGCAGCTCCGTCGGCGGCATCGCAGGCTCAACCGAAACCACAACCCCGTCGACCGGTGCAACCATCGCATCCGGCGCGTCGGGGATCGCCCGGGTGACATGGCGCGTGCCCACCAGGATGATGGCGGCGACCAGAACGCCGAGCCAGAACAGCACGCTCCACAGCATGCCGAGGAGCAGCCCGACCAACAGCGCGGCCAGCGCGCCGACCAGGCCCTCCATGTCGAATCCCGTCCGCATCCAGGCAAACCGCCGCGCCGACCGGTTCCGCGATGTCTCGTTCATGCCTCGTGCCTCCTATTCCGCCGCCGCCGGCAAGGCGTCGCGCTTGGCCTGTCGCGCCCACATCGCAGCATATGTGCCATCACAGGCGATAAGCTCCTCATGGCTGCCACGCTCGACAATGCGCCCCTCGCTCAGCACGAGAATCTCGTCGGAAGTCTGCACCGTCGAGAGCCGGTGCGCCACCGTCAGTGTGGTCCGCCCCTTCGCCGCCTCGTCGAGCGCGGCCTGCACGGCCGCCTCGGTGGCGCTGTCGAGGGCCGAGGTCGCCTCGTCGAGGACCAGGACGGCCGGGTCGTTCAGGATCACCCGGGCGATGCCGACGCGCTGCTTCTCACCGCCCGACAGCTTCAGCCCGCGCTCGCCGACGCGCGTCTCCAGTCCGTTCGGCAAGCTGTCGACGAAATCGAGCAGCTGTGCCCGGCGCAGCGCATCACGGATCGCCGCCTCGCCGGCATCGGGACGGCCATAGGCGATATTGGCACGCAGGGTGTCGTTGAACAGCACCACATCCTGCGGAACCAGGCCGAGCTGCGCGCGCAGGGAGACCTGTGTCAGGTCGCGCACGTCATGCCCGTCAAGGAGGACCCGCCCGGCACCAACCTCATAAAACCGGAACAACAGCTTCAGCAGCGTCGACTTGCCTGCCCCGGACGTCCCGACCAGGGCGACCTTGCGGCCGGGCTGCACCTCGAAGCTGACATCCTGCACACCAACCGCGCGCCCCTCATGGGTGAAACCCACCCGCTCGAACCGCACATCACCACGGGCCCGCTCAAGGGTCAGCGCGCCCGGCCGGTCGGCCACCTCCGGCGTCATCGCCATCAGCCCGTAAAGCTTCTCCAGGTCGACCGCGCCCTGCTTGATCTCCCGCCACGCCCAGCCAAGGATGTTGAGCGGCCGGTAGAGGTTGAAAAGCAGCAGCATCGCCGCCGTCAGGTCGCCGATCTGCAGCCCGCCTGCCGCAACCTGCCAGGCCGCCACCGCCAGCATGGCAAACAGGCCGACACTCATGATCGCTTCCTGGCCGGCATTGAGCAGGTTGAGCGAGCGGGCGACCTCCACATAATAGGCGTTGTAGCTTCGGAAGGCGGTATCGAACCGGTCGGTCTCGCGCTGTTCGGCCGCAAAGGCCTTGACCGTCTCGAAATTGGTCAGAGAGTCCACCGAGATCGCCCGCAGGTTGGTGTCGGCAGTGTTCATCCGCCGGCGCTGGCGCACCCGCCACTCGGTCACCATCACCGTGAACGCGATATAGCCGAGCACCGTCACCACCGCGACAATGGCCAGGCGCCAGTCATATTGCAGCCACAGCACGACCGCAGCAAGCGCGAGCCCGATCAGCGTCGGCCCGATATTGAAAGCGAGGAAGCGGATGAGATAATCGATCGCCCCGGCGCCGCGCTCGATGACCCGGTTGAGCGCGCCGGTCCGCCGTGTCTGGTGGAAACCGAGCGAGAGCGACTGGGCGTGGCCGAATGCATCGACGCTGGCGATCCTCTGGGCATCCTGGCTCACCGGCGCGAACAGGGCATCGCGCAGCTGTGGAAAGCCGGCCGAGAGGAACCGCGCGATAGCAAACGCACCCAGCGCGGCAATCGCCACGCCGAGCACCGCGGCCGGGTCCGGGGCAACCGACAAGGTGTTGATCGCCTGGCCGAGGATCACCGGGGCGGCGACCTCCACCGCCTTGGCGGCAAAGGTCAGCAGCACGGCCCCGGCCATGCGGGCACGCCATTTCGCCATTTCGGGGCGCATGAGCAGGGCGACGATCCGGGCGATCGAGACGAACAGGCCGCCATCGGCGCTTTCGATACGATCCTGGTCGGGCTGGGAGGCGTGTGGCGGTGGAGACATCGCCCCGGCATATGGACCGGTTCTGCCCACTCTTCCAGATGCCGCAGCGTTCGCGGCTGGCCGGCGGGCGCGGATCGCCGTACAAGCTGGACGTCATGGACACCGCCCGCGCCACACCGTCATCCCTGCGATCGATCTGCGTCTATTGCGGGTCATCAAACCAGGTCGATGCCGCCTATCTCCGCCTCGCCCGCGAGCTTGGCCGCACCCTTGCCCAGCGCGAGGTGCGCCTTGTCTATGGCGGCGGAGGCGTCGGCCTGATGGGCGCGTGCGCCCGCGCGGCCCATTCCGAAGGCGGCGCCGTCCTCGGCGTGATGCCGCGCTTCCTGCTGCACAAGGAACGCGTGTTCGAGGAGGTCGAGCACCGCATTGTGGAGGACATGCACACGCGCAAGCAGATGATGTTCGCCGAATCCGATGCGTTCATCGTCCTGCCGGGCGGCATCGGCACGCTGGAGGAGGCGGTGGAAATGCTCTCCTGGGCGCGCCTCGGCCTGCATGCCAAGCCGATGGCCTTCCTCGACGAGGATGGCTTCTGGAGCCCGTTCTTCGAGTTGATGGACCATATCATCGGCGGCCGCTTCACCCCGGAGGAATTCCGCGCCAGCCTCGTGCACGTGCAGACGCCCGAAGCAGCCATCGCTGCCCTCAGGGAGCGCATCGTCATCCTCGACTGACCTCTGGTCGAAACCGCCCCGCCCTGCTATCTGCAGGCAATGGACGTGCGACGCTTCACCCGGACGATGGCCGACGAGGGCATGAGCCCTGCCGTTACGGATGCGATTGTGGAATTTGTCGAAGGCGCCCGCGAGGAGCTTGTCACCAACCAGACGCTGCAGCTGGAAATGGAGAAACTCGGCGGTGAACTGCGCCGCGAAATGGCCGGTCTCAAGGGTGAACTTCGCCAGGAGATGGCCAGCCTCAAAGGCGAACTTCGCCAGGAGGTGGCCAGCCTCAAAGGCGAACTCCGCCAGGAAATGGCTGAACTCAAGGGCGATATCCGCCAGGAGATGGCCGAACTGCGGGGCGAGCTCCGCACCGATTTCGCCAACCACCGCGCGGAGATGTACCGCCTCGTGCTCGGCACGTCGGGCCTGATCGGCCTCCTCGTCCTGCTGACCCGCCTATTCTGAGGCCGCAGCCAGCCGCTCCAGCGCCCGCTCCCGCCCGACCAGCACCAGCATGGACGCCATGTCCGGCCCATGACCCTGCCCGGTCAGCGCCAGCCTCAGCGGCATGAACAGCGCCCGCCCCTTGCGCCCGCTCGCGCTTTTCAGCGCGCCGGTCCAAATTCCCCAGGTCTGCGCTGTCACCGCGCCCTCCGGGAATGCTGCGGCCGCCTCGGCGATGAAGGCCCGGTCGTCAGCTTCCACCTGCGGCTCGACCGCGCCAAAGGCGACCTCGACCCATTGCCGGACATCGCCGACCACGGCGCAATTGGCCCGCACCGTCTCCCAGAAAAGACGGTCCGACGAGGCCCGCGGATCGATCGCCGCCAGCCGGTCCGCCACCGCCTCGAAGGGCAGGCCATGCAGCAACTGCGCGTTCAGCGCCGTCAATTCGGCCTCGTCAAACCGGGCCGGCGCGCGGCCGATCTTGTCAAAGGCGAACTCGCCGGCAAGCGCCTGCAGACTGCCGCGCGCCTCGACATTGTCGCTCGTGCCGATCTTGGCCAGCAGGGAGGCAATCGCCATCGGCTCCATGCCGCGCTCGCGCAGCTGCGCAATCGACAGCGAGCCGAGCCGTTTCGACAGCCCCTGTCCATCGGCACCAACGAGGAGCGGGGTATGCGCCATCAGAGGCGCCGCGCCGCCGAGCGCGCGGAAGATCTCGATCTGGGCGCCGGAATTCGTCACATGGTCCTCGCCGCGCACCACATGGGTGATCCCGGCATCCAGGTCGTCGACCACCGAAGGCAGGGTGTAGAGATAGCTGCCATCCTCGCGGACCAGGATCGGGTCGGAGACCGACGCGGTGTCGATTGACTGGGCGCCGCGGACAAGGTCCTGCCACTCCACCCGCTCGCCCGACAGCCTGAAGCGCCAGTGCGGGCGCCGGCCTTCAGCCTCAAGCGCCTCGCGCTCGTCCTCGCCAAGCTCCAGCGCGGCGCGGTCATAGACCGGCGGGCGCCCGCGCGACAGGGCGATCTTGCGCCGCCGCTCCAGCTCGTCCGGCGTCTCATAGCAGGGATAGAGCAGGCCCATCGCCTTCAGCCGCTCTGCCGCATCATCATACTCGCCGAACCGGTCCGACTGGCTGAAGCTGCGGTCCCAGTCGAGGCCGAGCCAACCCAGATCATCGCGGATGCCCTGCTCATGCTCTGCGGTCGAACGCTGCGTGTCGGTGTCGTCGATGCGCAGGATGAAGGTCCCGCCAGACTGGCGCGCGAACAGCCAGTTGATCAGCGCGGTGCGGACATTGCCCACATGCAGGCGGCCGGTTGGGGACGGGGCGAAGCGGACGGTCGGGGTCATGGGCTCAGGGCTTTCGTGAATGTGCCGCCATCGCGGTCGGGCCATTGCCGGCAATCGCGGCCAGACGCGGCTGGATAAGCCCCATCAGCGCACTCGCCAAGACCGCGTAGCCACCCATCACGCCAAGCTGCAGCGGAAACGCGATGCCGGCATCGATCAGAAGGCCCGTCAGCACCGGCGACGCCGCAGTGGAAGCGACCATGGCGGCAAAGGTCAGCGCGCGGATCCCTCCAAGATGGGCAACCCCGAACAATTCCGGCCAGATCGCCCCCATCAGCGTCGAGGCCGCCCCGGCCGTCAGGCCGATCAGCACCATCATCACGAAGATCACCCAATTGCCCGACGCCAGCGACACCAGAATCAGGCCGGCCGCCAGGGGCAGCAGGTAGAGCGGCAGCACGGCCCGCGCGCTCAGCCGGTCGACCAGCCCGCCAGTGACAAGCCCGCTGATGACCGCGGTCGCGGCAAACGCGGAAAAGCCGAGCGCGAAGGTCGCCTCGCTCCAGCCCTTGAGTTCGGCCAGGTGCTGCTGGTGGAAGAACAGGCCGGTCACCATGAAGGGCGGGCACAGCGTGCCAAGATGAAGGGCAAGAAAGCTCCATTCCTGCAGCACCTCGCCGCGCCGCCAGCTGCGCCGCGCGGCACCCGACGCCCCGCCTGCCGCACCCGGCGCGCCCTGCGGCACCCGCTCGCGCGACAACAGGACGGCCAGCACCGGCGCGGCGGCAACAAGGGTCACAAGCGCCGCGACCAGCCAGAACTCCCGCACCCCGAGTGTCGCGATCAGGGCGACCGCGATCGGCGGGAACAGCGCCTCGCTTGCCGGATAGCCGAGCGCCACGAGGCTGACCGCCCGCCCCCGGCTGGCCTCGAACCAGCGCCCCGTCGCCGTCATCGCCACCTGGCTCATCATCCCCTGACCGAACAGCCTGAGCCCGACAAAGCCGAGCCACAGCATCCAGACCGAGCCGGCAAGACCTGTCAGCGCCGCCGCGCCGGCCAGCCCCACGACCACGATCAGCGCCGCGGTGCGCGTCGACACCCTGTCCACGATCCGCCCGAATTCCAGCAGGATCGCTGCACTTGCCAGTGTCGCCAGTGCGTAGACGAGCCCGAGCGTGCCATGGCTGAGAGCGAACATCTCACGGAATGCGGTGTTCGACAGGGCGATGAAATAGGTCTGCCCGAAGCCTGAAAAGAAGGTCAGCAGGAACCCCGTCCCGATCCAGCGGGCCTCGCGCCTCAGAAAGGCCAGCATGGCGCTATTCGACGTCGTCGAGACGGAGGGTCATGCCGGGCAGCAAGCCGGGGGCAAGGGCGTCGGTGGGCTCGACCAGCCTGACCGCGCCAAAGCCGCCCTCCGACGGCCCGGTGAAGACATGGGTGCGCCGCATGCGCGCCTCGACCACCCAGTATTCGCGCACGCCATGGCGGGCATAGACCCGGCCCTTGCGCTCGGTATCGCGCACGAGCGATCGGTCAGTGACCTCGACCACAAGGAGCGCGTCCGGCCCGCGCAGCAGGTGCGCCTCGACCGCCCGCGGATAGACAATGATATCCGTCACGGTGAAATCGCCGTCCGGCTCCAGGTAGAAACTCGGCTCGCTGTCGATCCAGAACGTCTCGTCCAGCTGCCGGTAGAGCCGGTCGAGCAGCCAGCGCTTGACCCGCATGTGCGGTGGATTGTGCGCCTGCATCGGGACGATCTCCCCCTCCAGCACCTCATAGCGCCCGATCGGATCGAGCACGCCCGCCTCGACCATCGCGCGCACATCGGAAGCGCGGAACCGCAGCTTCGGCTCACTGCCAGCAGAAAGGATCGTCGCCATGCCCTCAAACCTACGCCAGAATGCTCGCGCCGGGAACGCCTCATACCCGTGTGCGCAGATGGGGACTTATCTGCGCATCCGGCGCATGGGGCGCCGACGCGCAGTCGCGCTTGCCCTCGCGCTGCAAGGATCGGTTTTGGGTCCATGCAGCCTGGTATCAATCATCGCGCCAGCGATTGGTGATCGGATAGCGCCGGTCGCGGCCGAAATTGCGCCGGCCGATCTTCACCCCCGGCGGCGCCTGGCGGCGCTTGTATTCCGCGACATAGACCAGGTGCTCGATCCGCCGCACCACCGCCGGGTCATGCCCGCGCGCGATAATCGCGTCCAGGTCGGCGTCCTCGTCGACCAGCAGGCGCAGGATGTCATCGAGCACCGCATAGGGCGGCAGGCTGTCCTCGTCCTTCTGGTCCTCGCGCAGTTCGGCGGAGGGCGGCTTGTCGATGATCCGCTGCGGGATCACCTCGCCCTCCGGCCCCAGCCCGCCGCGCGGCACCGCCCGATTGCGCCAGTGCGACAGGGCGAACACCTCCGTCTTGTAGAAGTCCTTCAGGGCATTGTAGCCCCCGCACATGTCGCCATAGAGCGTCGCATAGCCGACCGCCATCTCGCTCTTGTTGCCAGTGGTGAGCAGCATGTGGCCGAACTTGTTCGACAGCGCCATCAGGGTCAGCCCGCGCAGGCGCGACTGGATGTTCTCCTCCGTCACCCCGCGCCCGGTCCCCTGAAACAGCGGCCCCAGCATCTCGTCCAGTGCCGCCACCCCCGCAGAGATCGGCACCATGTCATAGCGCACGCCAAGCGCCTTGGCGCACGCCTCGGCATCCTCCTGGCTTTCACCACTGGTGAAGCGCGAGGGCATCATCACGCACCACACCCGGTCAGGCCCCAGCGCATCGACCGCAATCGCCGCCGTCAGCGCACTGTCAATGCCGCCTGAGAGGCCGATGACGACGCCCGGAAACCCGGTCTTGTTGACATAGTCGCCGACCGCCAGGACTGCGGCGCGGTATTCCGCCTCCAGCCCCTCCGTCAGTGTCGCGACCGGCGTCTGCGGCCGGAACCGGCCGGTGCCGGCATCGAAATCGACCACCGCCTCACCGGTCCTGAAATCGCCGCAGAGCGCGTGCTCGGCGCCGTCCCGGTCAACAGCATAGCTCGCCCCGTCGAACACCAGTTCGTCCTGCCCGCCGACCTGGTTGACGAAGAGATAGGCCAGCCCGGCGCGCCGCCAGGCGGAAAAGCGCGAATGGCGTTCCACCCGCACCGTGCGCCGCCAGGGCGAGCCGTTTGGCACGACCAGCACCTCAGCCCCGCCATCGCGCAGCGCGCAGGGCACCCGGTCGAACCAGATGTCCTCGCAGATCGCGATCCCCATAAGCACGCCGCGGAAGTCGACGGGCTCGGGCGCCCCCTCGCCGGGCTGGAACAGGCGCTTCTCGTCAAACACGCCATAATTCGGCAGCTCGCGCTTGTCATGGCGGTGCGCAACCTGCCCGCCCTCAAGCAGCAGCGCGGAATTGTGGAGCGCCGTGCCCTCCCGCCAGGGGCTGCCGACAAGGATGGCCGGCCCGCCCTTGCGCGTCTCGCGCGCCAGCGCCCGGACGGCTTCCATGCACTGGTCCACCGCGCTCGGCTTCAGGACGAGGTCTTCGGGCGGATAGCCGATGATGGAGAGCTCAGGCATCACCACGAGATCCGCGCCGGCCGCCTCTCCCGCCGCCAGCGCGCCGCGCGCCAGCGTCAGATTGCCGGCAATGTCGCCCATGACGGGGTTCACCTGGCTGACGAGAAAACGAAGCGCACGGGTCATGGCTTGGCAAATAGAGGGCTTCCCACGAGCGGACCAGCCCTACCCCGCCGCCTCCAGTGCAGCGCGCTCAGCCGCCTCGGCCATGGCGACGGCGGCGATCGCGCCATGGCCTGGCACCTGGCTCTGCATCTCGCCGCGGCAGGCCGCAAAGAAGCTCTCATCGGCCGCGCCGAGCGGGTCGGGCAGGTCAGTGGCAATATCGACACGCACCGGATAGGGCGTTGTGTTCTCAAGCCGGCGCGCGAGGAAGTCGACACGGATCTCGCCGGAGGGATAAACGAGGCGCATGGTGCGCGTGCGCGCCTCATCCGCCCGGCTCGCACGCAGCCACGCGCTGCCGCCGCCGGCGAACTCGAACTCGGCCGTCGCCTCGTCGAGATGTTCGGTGGAGACCTGCTGCCCTCCGGCGGTGATCTTCGTGAACTCACGGCCGATCAGGCAGGCACTGAGGTCGAGGTCATGGATCATCAGATCCCAGATCACCGAGACGTCTCCGGCGCGGCCCTCGGCCGGCGGCGGCCCGGCGCGCACCGATTCCAGCCGCACCGGCACCTCGTCGATCGCGAAAATACCCATCGCCTTGGCGACAAACCGCTCCTGGTGACCGACCTGCAGGACCTTGCCGCGCGTCACCGCATCGCCGGCAAGCCGGCGGGCCGTGCGCCCGTCGAGCGCCAGCGGCTTTTCCACCAGCACATGCCGGTCAGCCGCCAGTGCCTGGTCCACCAGCTGCGCATGCCAGGTTGCCGGCACCGCCACGATGATCGCCTCGCACGCCTCGATCAGGGCGTCCATGGACCCGAACCCGTCGCCGCCGAACCGGTCGGCCACCGACTGGGCGCGTGCTCCGTCGAGGTCGAAGGTGCCGACATACTCCGCCCGGGCCGAGACGGCTGCCTTCTGGGCATGGTAGGCGCCGAAGATTCCAGCGCCTGCGACGCCGACACGCAAGGGGGTCAAGGCGGGCGGCCCTCCCTTTCCTGAACGATTTGTACGCCCGTTCTAGACACGAGGCCGCCGCCCGGGGCAAGCCGCGGCGCGGATCATTTCAGGCGACGCAATATTTCAACGCTGCGCATGCCGCGCCCCTTCACAGGCGGACGGCGCAGCCCCACGATAGGATGCGACATGGGTTCCAAGGGAGGAAGACAAAAGATGAGCACGATCACAGCAAGGGGCTGGGCGCTTGCCCGGCGCCCCGTCGGCATGCCGCAGGATGAAGATTTCGCCCTGCAAACCCATGAGGCCGCTGAGCCCGCCAATGGCGAGATCCAGGTCCGCAATAGCTGGATGTCGGTCGATCCCTACATGCGCGGGCGGATGTATGACCGCGAGAGCTACACCCCACCCTTCCAGATTGGCGAGATCATGCAGGGCGGCGCCGTCGGGCGTGTCGTCGCCTCTGCCCATCCCGATTATGCCGAGGGCGACCTGGTCAGCTCCATGGCCGGCTGGCGCACCGCCTGGACGGCAAGACCGGCCGACGCGATGGCGCAGAAACTGCCTGAAACCGGCCTGCCCGACAGCGCCTTTCTCGGCATTGCCGGAATGCCGGGGCTGACCGCCTATGCCGGCATCCTGCGCATTGCCGAGCTCAAGGAGGGCGACACCGTCTTCGTCTCCGGCGCGGCCGGCGCGGTCGGCTCCACCGTCTGCCAGATCGCGAAGATCAGGAACTGCAGCGTTATCGGCTCGGCCGGCGGGGCGGAGAAATGCGACTTCGTGAAGTCGCTCGGCGTAGACCATGTCATCGACTACAAGGCCGCCGGCGGCTATCCGGGCCTCGTCGCCGCTCTCGGTGACGCCGCACCCAGAGGCATCGACGTCTATTTCGACAATGTCGGTGGTGACCACCTGACCGCCGCGATCGACTGCGCGCGGCCGTTCGCCCGCTTCGCCATCTGCGGCATGATCGACCAGTACAATGACACCGCGCCGCGCCCCGGCCCGCACAACCTGATCATGATCGTCGGCAAGCAGCTGCGCCTGCAGGGCTTTATCGTCAGCTCACACTTCGACCTGCAGCCGCAATTCATCCGCGACATGACGGAGTGGATCACCGCCGGCCGGATGATCTTCCAGGAGACCGTCATGGAGGGCATCGAGCACGCTCCGGATGCCTTCCGCGGCCTCTTCACCGGCGCCAATACCGGCAAGATGCTCGTCCGGCTCGACTGAGCGCGGAAGAAGTCGGAGCCCCCATGGCCAATCTCTTCCAGGCTTACCTCATGGTCGACTGGAGCGCGGCGGCAAAGCCTGCCACCGGTGCCAATTCCATCTGGATCGGCGTCATGGCGCGCGATGCACGGCTGAAATTCCAGTTCCGGGCAGTCAACCCGCCGACCCGGCTGAAGGCGCGCGCCTTCATCGAGGAGATGGTCGCCAAGCTCACCGGCCGCGGCGACCGGGTGCTCATCGGCTTCGACTTCTCGCTCGGCTACCCGGAGGGCACCGCCGCCGCGCTCGGCCTCGATACCGGGCCCGGGGCACCGTGGGCGGCGATGCACGCCCACCTCGCCTCCAAGGTGCGCGAGCGCGATGATAATTCCAACGCCCGTTTCGCCATCGCCGCCGGGCTCAACTACGCCATCAGCCGGGGCCCTGCCCCCTTCTGGGGCGCCCCGCCGCGCGACCAGGTCTCCACACTTGCCGGCAGGAAGCCTGACCCTGCCGGCGGCGCGGACCTGCCCCTTGCCGAATTCCGCCTCGCCGAACGGCGACTGCGCAGCACCGGTGCCGGACAGCCGAAATCGGTCTGGCAGCTCTATGGCGCCGGCAGCGTCGGCAGCCAGAGCCTGCTCGGCATCCCGCACGTCCATGCCCTGCGCGCCGCCTGGCCCGGCGCGCGCCTGTGGCCGTTCGAAACGGGCCTGGCGCCTCTCGATGACGAGGTGCTGGACGGCGTCGATCTGGTGATGGCGGAGGTCTATCCCGCCCTCTGGCCGGTCCGCCCACAGACCGGCGAAACCCGGGACGCTGCCGAGGTGCGAACGCTCTGTGAACAGCTGCGCGACCTCGACGCCCGCAACGCCCTCGGCGCGGCTTTCGGGCCCGCCGACGGCCTTGAGCCCAGGGAAATCGACGCGATCGAGCGCGAAGAGGGCTGGATTCTCGGCATATAACCCGTGTTTATTGGGAAATCCGCGTATCGCAGGGGGCCGAATCTCCGCCTAGATGCGCCGATCAGCCTCCCTGCGCGGGAAGGCTGACTAGCTTTGACAGGAACGAGGAGACCCTCATGAACAAGGCAAAACTGGCTGAGGCGGTTCAGGCGCACACCAACCTCACACGAGGCGAGGCGGGCAAGGCCATCGACGCGGTCTTCGAGACGATCGCCATCGCGATCAGGGAACGCCAGAAAGTTGCCATTGCCGGCTTTGGCACGTTCGAAGCCAAGACCCGCAATGCGCGCGAAGGCATCAACCCGGCCACCGGCGAGAAGATCCAGATCCCGGAGCGTACCTCGGCGGCCTTCAAGCCGGCGACTGCACTGAAGGATATCTAGGGCGCACACGCAGTGTCCATGTGGCCCGTCACCGGGTCCCGGAAATGGCGCGCGGGGCCTTCCTGCGCGCCGTTTTCCATTCCAGGAGGCCAACCTGCAGCACGGCCGCCACGAACACCCCGACCAGCGCCGCCTCGACCATGCCCTGCGCGCCACGCCCCTCGACAAGGCCCAGCCAGTAGCCCGCCGGCAGCATCACGGCAAAGAACGAGCCGAGATGGATCACACTCGGCAACCAGACGATCTCCTGCGCCCGAAGCGCCATCGACGCGGTCGCCTGCAGGCCGTCAAACACCGTCGCCACCGCGACTATGACAAGCAGGCCCGCCAGCGCCGGCGCAATCGGCAGGCCATCCATCTCTGCCGCCACATCCACAAGCAGGCCGGCCACCGGCCCGCGGAACAGGTAGACGACAAGCCCGGCGACGACCCCCACCAGGACGGTCGCCACGACGCCAAGCCGGCCCGCCTCGCGCACGCCCTGCCGGTCACCCCGGCCGAACGCTTCCGCCACGCGCACGCTCGTCGCCGTGCCGACCCCGAGAAACAGCATGAAGACAAGGCCCATCACCTGGGTCGCATAGCCATACACCACATTGGCAAACAGGCTGATCCACGTCGCGATCACATAGGTGAAATTGAAGCCGCCCCACTCGGCGACATTGGAGATCGCCGTCCCAGCACCGACGCTGAGCTGGCGCCGGCCCTCGTCAGCCGGCCCGCGAGGCGCGCGCGCGAAGCCGGGGGTCAACACCGCGATCACCCCCAGCAGGACCGCCGTCATCGCCCACCGGGTCAGGCTGGTCGCCCAGGCCACGCCCTCCGCCCCCATCCTCGGCATGCCCCACCAGCCCGCCACCAGCGCCAGGTCGATGACAAGGTTCAGCACGACCGCGCCATAGCTCACCGCCGTGACCAGAAGCGGCCGGCGCAGCGCCTCCAGATACATCGAAGCCACAGTCGACAGCATGAAGCCGAGAAGGCCCAGCGCCAGGATCCGGGTGACGCGCGCCGTCTCCGCCGCCACCTCGGCGCCGCCTTCTCGCGTCTCCGGCGCCAGGTCGACAAACAGCGTCCGGAACACGGGTCCGGCCAGCGGATGAATGATGGCGGTCAGCCCGATCCCGAGGACAAGCGCCGTGACCAGCCCTCGCCGGAAGACACGACCGCTGCCGCCTCCCTCACCGCGCCCGACCATCTCCGAGGTCAGCACCTGCGTGCCAAGCAGGAGCCCCATGCCAAAGCCGAGCGCAATGCCCATCGGCAGCCAGGAATTGAGCACGAAAGGCAGCTCGCCCGGCGCGTTCTGGCCCAGCACGATCGCATCGGTGAGGCCCATCAGCATCATCGACATGCGCGTGACCGCGATCGGCAGCGCCAGCCGGACAAGATCCAGAACGTCAGTGGCCCGCGCCCAGGCAGGCCAGGCCCGCATCGACATGGCCCGCTTCCTTCATGCTTGGCGCGTTCAGGGCCGACCGCTCTCGCGCCGATCCGGTTCCAATGCAAGGGAAATCGGGCCGGTCCACAGCGAGGACAGGCCGGCGGCTGTCCGACCGGGTGGACGGGTCGGCGAGACTGGCGCCAATGTTCTCCACCCCGGACCTCTCTGCCGCCTGGCACCAGCTTGCGCTCTGGCTTGCCGCCGCCTTCGCGAACGCACCGGCTCGGCCAAATGGCGGGGGGAAACACGCGCGCGCCGCGCTTCTCTGGCTGGAGCGGATTGCCAGGCGGCTGGTGGTGCTGGAAGCGCTGGAGCGTCTGGCTGGGGGCGCAAGCCCGCAGACCCGGGACGCCCGCGAGCCTGCGCGGGCCCAGCCACATTCGATCGTGCGGCCGATCGGCCGGCTTGCGGCGCCGGCCGCACCACCGCGCCATGCCGGCCCCCGCGGTTTCCAACTCGTCGAGCGCGCGCGCTCCGTCCCCGGCCGTCATCCAGCGGCCAACCGGCGCCCGCGCATCACGCTGATGACGTCCTCAGCCATCCGTGCGGCACCCCGCACGCGCAGCGGCGACCGGTTCGCTGAGCGCCTCGCCGCCCTTCAGGCCGTGATCGCGGCGCCGGAGCGCACGATCCGGCGGGCGATGCGGCGCCTCATGGCCGGACGGAGCGTTTTCAGGCGCCCACTCCGGCAGCCACGCCGCTGGCGTGGGCTCGACCCGCTGCTGATTGCCCGCGCCGAGGCTCTGGACCACGACGCGCGCCGGCGCCTCGCCCGGCCTTCGCCGATCAGCCCGCCGCCCTGGCCGGCTCGGCAATCACCTCGCCAACAGCCTGCAGCTTTTCTGCAATCAGGAAGGCCAGCTCCAGCGCCTGCTCGCCATTGAGTCGCGGGTCGCAATGGGTGTGGTAGCGCGAGGACAGGTCTGCCTCAGAGATTGCCTGCGCCCCGCCAAGGCATTCGGTGACATCCTGTCCGGTCATCTCGAAATGAACGCCGCCCGGATAGGCGCCCTCGGCCGAAACGATGTCGATGAACTGGCTGATCTCGGAGAGAATCCGGTCGAATGGACGGGTCTTGAAGCCACTGTCTGTCTTGAGCGTGTTGCCATGCATCGGGTCGCACGACCAGACCACTGTCCGACCGCTTGCCTTCACCGCCCGGACCAGCGGCGGCAGGCCCTCGGCGACGCCGTCGGCGCCGAAGCGTGCGATCAGGACAATGCGGCCCGCCTCGTCGACCGGGTTCAGAGCCTCGATCAGGCCAAGCAGTTCGCCGGTCTCCAGTCCCGGCCCGCACTTGATGCCGACCGGGTTGCGGATGCCCTTGCAGAAATTGACATGGGCATGGTCGAGCTGGCGGGTGCGGTGGCCGATCCAGAGCATGTGGGCGGAGGTGTCATACCAGTCGCCGGAGGTGGAATCGATCCGCGTCATCGCCTCCTCATAGCCGAGCAGGAGCGCCTCATGGCTGGTGTAGAATTCCACCTGCGAGAGCTGCGGCACGCTGTCGGGGGTCACCCCGCAGGCCTTCATGAAGTCCATGGCATGGGTGATCTGGTCGGCCAGAGCCTGGTAGCGTTCGCCCTGCGGGCTTCGGTCGACAAAGCCGAGCATCCAGCGGTGGACATTGGTCAGGTCGGCATAGCCGCCCTGGCTGAACGCGCGCAGGAGGTTCAGCGTCGCCGCCGACTGGGAATAGGCCTGCACCAGCCGCTCCGGGTCCGGCATACGCTCGGCCTCTGCAAACGCCATCCCGTTGATGTTGTCGCCGCGATAGGATGGCAGGGTGACCCCATCGACGGTCTCGGTCGGCGCCGAGCGCGGCTTGGCAAACTGGCCGGCGATGCGGCCAACCTTCACCACCGGCTTCTTTGCCGCGAAGGTCAGCGCGACAGCCATTTGCAGGATCACCCGGAAGGTGTCGCGGATCGTGTCGGGACTGAACTCCTTGAAGCTCTCCGCGCAATCACCGCCCTGCAGCAGGAAGGCCTTGCCGGCAGCAACGTCGGCGAGCCGCGCCTTCAGTCGCCGGGCCTCGCCGGCAAACACCAGCGGGGGATAGCCCTTCAGCCGCTGCTCGACCGCGGCGAGGGCCGCCGGGTCGGGATAATCGCCGGGGATATGTCTGGCTGGCAGGGTGCGCCAGTCGGAGGGGCTCCACGTCATTGTCATCGGTCACTTCGCTTGTCTGGGCCATTGTTCAAACACAGGCCCGCCGGGCGGGCAAGATTCGCCGGTGCGCTCCGGCCGCCCCCGGCCGGCCCTGTCAAGACTGGCGTCGCGGCGCCGGGGCTGGCACATGTTCGCCATCCCGCTCCCTCCAACCCGGCCGGCCCATGTCCCACGTCTACATCAGCTATGGTCCCGACGACCTCGACACCGTCCTGGAGATCCACGAGGCGCTGCGCCGCGAGGCCGTGCCGGTGTGGTATCGCAAGCCAGGCCAGGCGCCGGCGCCTCCGGAGGCGATGGCCGACCGGATGGACGAGGCCGCCGCGCTTGTCCTTGTTCTGTCGGCGACCAGCCAGCGGGCCCCCGAGGTCGAGTTCGAGCTCGGCTACGCCCTCGATCGCGGCATCGCCCTCATCCCCTGGCAGGCCGACAAGGCCCGGCTCACCGGCCGGTTCCGCAGCCAGGCGGGGGCCTATCTGCGTCACCGCGCCGGCGAGCCGGGCGCGCTGGCCGCACTGGCGGCTGAAGCCAGGGGACGCTATCGCGGGCGCTGCCCGGTGATCTCGGTGATGAACCTGAAGGGCGGGGTCGGCAAGACCACCGTCACCGCCCAAGTCTTCGGCGCCTGGCAGGCCGCCCATGGCAACCGCGTCCTGCTGGTCGACCTCGATCCGCAATACAACCTCACCCAGGTCTTTTTCGACATGCAGGAGGCCGACGACCGCTCCGCCCTCGACCGCTCCGCCATCTCCCTGTTCGAGCGCTCGCGTGTCCATGCCGCCGACGCCCCCTCGCCAGGCGCGGACTGGTCGGCGCTGATGACGCTGCCCTTCACCCCGCCACTGCCCGGGGTGCTGACCGTCGACCTGTTCGGCCAGGATGCCCCGCCGGGGCGGATCGACCTCATCTCCGGCCAGTTCGAACTGTCCAAATACGCCTTCGCCAATGACCCCGCCGGGCTCGCAATCATCCGCGAGAATTTCCTACGCATGGTCGACCACTATCGCAGCCTTTATGATCTCATTGTCTTCGATACCAATCCCAACGCCACCTTCCTGACCCGCTGCTGCCTTGAGGCCGCCGACCGGGTGCTTTCTCCGATGCAGCCGGACATCTACTCCCTGCGCGGAGTGCGCCTGCTCAACCAGGTGCTCAACGGCCAGGTGGCACCGGAGCGCCGGCCGGCCCTGTCGGTCCTGTTCAACGCCGTCCCGACCCGGGAGCAGACCGCCTTTGAGGCCGATGCCCGCAATGGCGTTCACGACAGCGCCGCCGGCTTTGCCCTGTCGAAGCGCCTGCTTGGCGCTGCCCTGCCGCGTTCCGGCCACCTCGTCATCCGCGAGCGCGACCCGGAGGCGCCGCGCTGGAAACAGCTCGTCATCCATTCCGGACGCGGCGGTGGCCTCAGGGCGATCCGCGACAGCCTCGGGGC
>CAYPQD010000021.1:0-46526 GCA_964412785.1 uncultured Hyphomonadaceae bacterium | reverse complement strand
TCCGCCCGGCCGGCCATGGCCCCGGAGGGTATGGCGGCGGAGGGTATGGCGGCGGGTATGGCGCGGCGACCCTGTTTGCCGATCCCGATTTCCGCGGGCGGTCGGTCCCGGTCAACGGAGCCATCGCGCACCTCAGCGTGGTGCGCGGCAATGACACGGCCAGTTCGATCGCGATCCGCTCCGGTACGTGGCTGGTCTGCACCGACCCGGAATTCCGCGGCCGCTGCAAGGTGCTCGACCGGCCGGTCCGCCGGCTGAGCGAGATCGGGCTGAATGACACTGTCTCGTCGATCCGGCCCTATTCGGGCCATGCCGGCGGGTATCGGCGATATGGCAAGCGATGAGCCCGCCCGGTGCGTCCCGGCTTGTCGTGGTGGGCGTCATCCTCGGCGCCCATGGCGTGCGCGGGGACGTGCGGGTTAAGAGCTTCACGGCAGAGCCGGAGGCGTGTTTCGACTATGGCCCGCTGCTGGATGCAGGTGGGGCGGCGCTGCTGGAAGCCCTGCGCGTGCGCCCCGGCAAGGCGCATTTCATTGTCACGCCGAAAGTGCCGCGCGAGAAGGAGGCCTGGGACGCGCTCAAGGGCGCCCGGCTGCACGTGCCGCGCGCTGCACTGCCAGAGGCCAGCGAGGATGAGTTCTACATTGATGACCTGGTCGGGCTTGAGGTGGTGGCAGGCGGCGAGGTGCCCATTGGCCGGGTGAAGGCGGTGCAGAATTTCGGTGCGGGCGATCTTCTGGAGGTCGCGCCCTCCGGCGGCGGCCGGAGCGTGCTCGTACCGTTCACGCGCGATGACGTGCCGACGGTGGATATCGCGGCGGGCCGGGTGGTGGTTGCGACCTATGAGGTCTGGGCCGATCGGTCGGGCGTTGATGACGGGTCCGGACCCGGACCGGCCGGCTGAAGCCGCGGATCGCCGCTCTCCAAGGCGACCGACCACTGGCCGCGCCGGGTCAGCCACATCATGCCGAACAGATCGACGAGGCCGGCGCCGGCCCGGCCGAGAAAGCCATATTTGGAGCGGCCATGCCAGCGTGAACGGTCATTGACCGGCACCTCCTCGACCTGCCAGCCGGCGCGCTTGACGAGTGCGGGCAGGAAGCGGTGCTGGGAGGAGAAATAGGGCAGTTCCCGGAACGCTTCGGCGCGCAGGAGCTTCCATCCACATCCCGTGTCGGTGGCATCATCATTGAGGGCAAAGCGGCGGATGCCATTGGCGATGCGCGACTGCAGCCACTTGAACGCACTGTCATTGCGGCTGGTGCGCCGGCCGGCGAACAGGCCGAGCCGCGGCGGCGCGCCGGGGTCGATGCGCTCGGTCCATATCCGCACGGTGTCGGCGATGTCGTTCTGGCCGTCGCCGTCGAGAAGCTGTACCCACTGGCCCCGCGCCACCTTGAGGCCGGTCTGCAGCGCCGCCGACTTGCCAGCGCGCCAGGCATGGGTGCGCACGGTGACGGTGTCCGGCCAGCGCGCCGCCGCCTCGGCGAGTTCGGCGCCCGTGGCATCGGCTGAGGCGTCATTGACGCAGACGATCTGAAACACGCAGACGCCGGCGAGCGCGGCGTCCACTTCCTCAAGCAGCGGCATGACATTGCCCGCCTCATTGTGGAACGGGATCAGGACTGTGAGATCGGGCGTATCGGCCAAGCGTCAGGGCTCTCCATGGCGGGCGTTTGCCCTCTTCGCATGTTCCAGGAAAGCCCGATAGAGCCGCTGCGCGCGCGGCCGACAGCGCCCCGACGAGACCCTGACACCGGCCGCGCCAAGCCGTGCCAGGCCGCCGCGCCCGCGATGATGGGGGTCGGCGATGGGGCAGACGACGCGGCTTACGCCGCTGGCGACGAGGCGGGCGCTGCAGGATGTTCCGGAAGCGGAGCGCTCGCGGCAGGGCTCAAGGCTGACATAGGCCGTCGCCCCTGGGGCCCGCCCGCCGATCTGTTCCAGCGCGCGCTCCTCGGCATGCGGCCGGCCGCCGGGCCCGGTGACCGCTTCGGCAAGGATGCGCCCGCCGCGCCCGACAATGACACATCCGACCGACGGGTTGTCGCCCGTCCGCCCGGCCCCGGAAGCCGCGAGTGCCAGCGCCCTCAGGAGAAAGCGGCGGTCATGGCGCCGGCTCACTCGAACACCACGGTGCGCCGTCCATTCAGGAAGACGCGGCCCTCGGCATGGGCGGTGACGGCGCGGGCCAGGACGCGTGCCTCGATGTCGCGGCCAAGCGCGACCATCCGATCGGGTGTCGCGCGATGGTCCACCGGCTCTGCGTCCTGGGCGATGATCGGTCCCTCGTCGAGGTCGGCGGTGACATAGTGGGCGGTGGCGCCGATCAGCTTGACGCCGCGCGCATGGGCCTGGTGGTAGGGCCGCGCGCCCTTGAAACTCGGCAGGAAGGAATGGTGGATGTTGATGCAGCGTCCTTCCAGTTCGCGGGCCAGCCGGTCGGACAACACCTGCATATAGCGAGCAAGCACAATGAAATCGGCGCCAGCGTCGGCGAGCAGGTCGCGCAACCGGTCCTCGGCGGCCGCCCTCGTATCCGGCGTCACCGCGACGACGTGATAGGGCACGTCATGGCGCTCGGCCAGCCAGCGGCAATCCTCATGGTTGGAGACAATGCCAGCAATGTCGGCGCCGAGCCGGCTGCGACGGTGACGGTAGAGCAGGTCGTTGAGGCAGTGGTCGGCCTTCGAGACGAGGATGAGCGCTTTCGGCTGGCTGGCCGCGGCGCGCAGGGACCAGGCCATCCGCCGCGGCCCGGCGAGCGCCCCGAAGGCACTGCGGAAACTATCCTCGTCAAAGCCGTCGGCGCCGGCCGTGAACATCGACCAGATGAAGAAGCGCTCGGTTTCGCTGTCGGCGAAATCCTGGGATTCGATGACATTGAGGCCACGCGCGGCAAGAAAGCCGGCGACCTCTGCGAGAAGGCCGATCGCATCAGGCGCCATGCAGCGCAGGATATAGGCCGTCCCGCTCATGCGCGCTCAGGCGATCGCCGGCAGGTCAGCGGCGCGGTCCGGGTCGAGATAGCGGGCCGCGGTCGGTTTCAGGTTGGCATCGAGCGTGACCAGCAGCGGGTTGCCTGTCGGGATCTCCACCCCGGTGATAACATTGTCGGGCACGGCAAAGAGATGCTTCACCAGCGCCCTCAGGGAATTGCCATGGGCGGCGATGAGGACATCGGTGCCAGACGCCAGGATCGGGGCGATCGCCACCTGCCAGAACGGCATGACCCGTTCCAGTGTCAGTTTCAGGCTTTCCGTCGCTGGCACATCGACGCCATCATAACGCGGGTCGGCGGAAAGGTCCCAGGGGCTGCCTGGCTGAAGCGGCGGCGGCGGGACATCATAGCTGCGGCGCCAAACATGCACCTGCCCGGCGCCATGCCTCTCGGCAGTCTCGGCCTTGTCGAGGCCGGTCAGCCCGCCATAATGGCGCTCATTGAGGCGCCAGCTCTTTTCCACCGGCAGCCAGGCGCGGTCCATTTCGGCGAGCGCCAGCCACAGGGTGCGGATCGCGCGGGTCTGCACGCTGGCATAGGCCTGCCGGAAATCGACGCCGGTTTCCTTCAGGAGCGCACCGGAGCGGCGGGCCTCGGCCTCGCCGCGCTCGGTGAGGTCGGCATCCCACCATCCTGTGAAACGGTTCTCGAGATTCCACTGGCTCTGGCCGTGGCGGATGAGGGCGAGGGTGGGCATGGGGCAGCGCCTCCGGCTGAGCGACGATTGCGCAAGGGGTATGCGCCGCCGGCCCGGGAAATCAAGGCGGCGCTGCGTCCATGAGGCAGGCGAGCGCCAGCACCACATGATAGCCGGTGGAGGCCGGCATGTCCGGCGAGACCGGCCGGCCGTCGGCGTCATATGTGTCGATCCAGCCGCCCTCCGGGGTGAGGTGTTCGTCCATCAGCAGGTCGAAACTGGTCACCGCGCGGGCGAGCGCGGCCTCGTCGTCATGGGCCTGCCACCAGGCGAGGTGGGCCTTCAGCGCCTCTGTCTGCACCCATGTGCGGCGCGCGCCATTGACGACCTCGCCAGAGCGCCGGACCTCCATTACCGCATGGCCGTCGGCATCAAGGGTGGAGCAGGCGAAGCGGTAGAGCGTGCCGGCTTCCTCGGCGAGCGGTGCGCGGGTTGCGGCAGCATACCGGGCCAGCAGCCACACCCATTCGAACTGGTGGCCAGGCTCGACGACGTCATGAGCATCGCCGTCAAGTGCGGACCAGTCCGGCGCGAAGCGCTCACCGAGCAGGCCGCCGGGCTCACCCACGAACCGATTGACGAACAGGGCAAAAAGCGCGCTCGCGCGTCCGAGGTGATGGCCGGAACGGTCGGCCGCAGCGAGCGCCAGGCAGGCCTCGAAAAGGTGCATGTGAGGGTTCTGCAGGCGCTGGTCGGGTCTTGGAAGGGCCTCGGCATAGCCGCCATGGCGGGTGTCGCGCAGGGTGCGGTCGAGCGTGTCGAGGGTGGCGCGGGCGAGCGTCAGCGGGCGGGGATCGTCGCGCAGGGCATCGCTGAGATGGGCGAGCGCGAACAGGGCGAAGGCGGTGTCATAGAGATCGGCGGTGTCGTCGCTGAGGACCTGGCCATCGGCCGACAGTCGACGTCCATAGAGGCCGTCAGCCCGGCGGGCGGGGCCGGCGAGGACGGTGGTTGCCCGCTCGCACAGCGCGCGCGCGCGGTCCGCGTCCCAGCCCAGACGGTGCGCCTCGGCGAAGACATAGCCCTGCCGCGCCTGCACGCGCACGCGGCTTTCCCTTGGCTCGGTGGGCCGGTGGCCAAGGTCAAGGCTCTCCACGAAATGCCACTCGCGGGCGAGACCGGCCTCGGCCCAGAGCGGGAAGCAGGCCTCGAACAGCCAGGACCGCGCCTCCCTTGCGCGTCTCTGCAATGCGCCTATGGACATGGTGGCGTGATCCTCCAGATGCTCGGTGCGGCCGGGCGGACCCGGACCGGTTCCGCCGCGGGCGCCCTGATGCCATGCATACAACCTGCCATGAATGGCAGTCTGCCACGAAAGGCCGGTGATGCGCGATCATCTCTTCTTTCCCCTGGCCCTGCTGCTGGCCGCCGGCATGGTGGTGCTGGCGGTGCTGCCAGCGCGCGGCGCGCTGCCGAGCGGTCCAATCAGTGTTGGCAATCTCGACTATAGCGAGATCACGGTGGACGGCGTGGACCTCAACCGCATCCAGACAGGTGGCGATGCGGACATCACGCTGGTGCGCCTGGGTCCGACCCTGGTGCTGCAGGTCGCAACGCGCGCCGGCGCGCTGTCGGAGGACCCGCTGCTGGGTCCACATTTCCCGCTGGCCGCGGACATCGAGGCGCAGTTTGCAGGCTTCCCGGTCGAGGTGACCGTGCGCGCGCGCCCCGGGCTCGATGGCGGGGCGATGCAGATGCAGGCGAATTATGCCGCCCGCAGCGGCCAGGAGAGCGGCTGGCAGGTGTTCGACCTGAAGCCTGAGTTCGCGGACTTCACTTTCCGCTACAAGGTGCCCGAACGCTCCGGCGAGCCGGGGCTCGACTATCTGGCCATCCGGCCGGTGACGCCGGAAAAACGGCGCGGCATCCTCGTTGAGCATGTGACCTTCCGGCGCCTGCCGCGCGGGGCGGAGGCGGAATGATGGCAGGCGATGAGGCGACGCTGCAAGCCGGCCGGCGGGTGATCGCGGTGGAGCGGGCCGCCCTTGCGGCGCTGGAAGAGAGCCTTGACGCAGCGTTTGCCGCAGCGGTGGAGACGCTGCAGCGGGCCACGGGCCGGGTCGTGTGCGCCGGGGTCGGCAAGTCTGGACATGTCGCCCGCAAGATGTCGGCGACGCTCGCCTCCACCGGCACGCCCTCCTTCTTCCTGCACCCGACCGAGGCAAGCCATGGCGACCTTGGCATGGTGACCGCTGGCGACGTGGTTGTGGCGCTGTCGAAATCGGGCGAGACGCGCGAGCTTTCCGACCTCATCGCCTATGCCCGCCGCTTTGCCATGCCGCTGGTCGCCATCACGGCGGTGGCCGACAGCACGCTCGCGCGCGCCGCCGATATCGCGCTGCTCGTCCCGGATGCGCCGGAGGCCTGCTCGGAGACGAGCGCACCGACCACCTCAACGACGCTGATGATGGCGCTCGGCGATGCACTGGCCGTGGCTGTGCTGGAGCGGCGCGGCTTTACCGCGACAGATTTTCGCATCTATCATCCAGGTGGCAAGCTGGGGGCGATGCTGACCCGGGTGAAGGATTTGATGCACACCGGTGAAGCGCTGCCGCTGGTGGATGCGCAGACCGGGCTCGACGCAGCGCTGCAGGTGATGTCGGAGAAGGGGCTTGGCTGCCTTGGGGTGACTGGCGCGGACAGCCGGCTCGCCGGCATCATCACCGATGGCGATGTCCGCCGGCTGGTGGTTTCCGGCCGGGCGGCGCGCACCGCCGGAGACCTGATGACGCCCTCGCCGGTCACCGTCAGCCCGGGCGAGCTTGCCTCGGCGGCGCTGGCTCTGATGAATGTGAAGCGGATCACCCAGCTCCTCGTCACCGAGGATGGCCGCCCGGTCGGCCTCCTGCACATGCATGATTTCCTGAAGGCCGGCGTGGCGTAGGGCGGGGCCCGGCCCTCCCAGGGGGCGGCCGGGATGGCAGTCCGGTGTGCGATCCCGCGAGCCCGGCCCACCGCCTCCTACCAATGTGCGCAGATGAGGGTCCATCTGCGCCTCCGGCGCATGGGGCGCCGACGCGCAGTCGCGCTTGCCCTCGCGCTGCGTGGATCGGTTTTGGATCCATGCAGCCTGGTATCAGGCGAACAGCTTCGCCCAATTGCGGCGGGGACGGCCTTTCCAGTGGCCGCGGTGGTAGGCGTCGGAAGCGAGCAGCGGGACGACGGAGCCGGCCTCGGCGAACACCATCTGCTCATAGGTCGTCGCAACCTTGCCCCAGCTGGCAGCCTCCTTGAGCGTGGAGGACGAGCACGCGCCGTCGCGGACATCGGCGACGGTGACCTGAACGGCGTATTTGTGCATCTCCGCCTCATGGCCGAGGATTTCTGCGCACACGACCGTGTCCTGCACGAAATTCTTCGGCACGCCGCCACCGATCATCAGCAGGCCCGTGGTGCCGGCGGCCATCTTTACCTCGGTGAGCTCGCGGAAATCGGCGACGCTGTCGATCGAGAGGCAGTTTCCGGGGTTCTCCACCTGGTGCTTGACAAGGCCGAAACCGGCAGAGCAATCGGAGAAGGCCGGCACGAAGATCGGCACGCCATGGTCATGGCAGGTCTCGATCAGCGAGCCCCTCTTCTTCGCGTTGATCTTCAGCCAGCTTCCCATCTCGTGGATGAACGCCCGCGAGGAATAGGGCCGGCGCTCCAGGCTGTCGGCAATGTCCTTGATGGTGTGGTCGCAGGCCTGCAACTCCTCCTCGTCGATATAGGTGTCATGGATCCGGTCGATATAGTTGGCGCGCAGCTCATTGTCGTCGACCGGGCCGGCGGCCTGGTAGTGGCGGAAGCCGAGGGCCTCGAAGAAATCCATGTCGACAATCGCCGCGCCGGTGGCAACGATGGCGTCGACCATGCCGTGGGCGACGAGGTCACGATAGGCATGCAGGCAGCCGCCCGCGCCGGTCGAGCCAGCCAGTGTCAGGATCACCGAACAGTCGGGATCAGCGAGCGCCCTGTTGAAGATCTCCGCCGCCCTGGCGAGGTCGCGCGAGGTGAACGACATCCGGCCCATGGCGTCGATGATCGGGCGGGCGTCGAAACTGGTGATGTCGACATGTTCCACGGGGGTGGCGAGGAGTTCGGCCTTGCGGTTGGTCATTGGTGTCGGTCCCTGATGAGCGGCGCCGGCGAGGCAGAGGCGACGCAGTCAGCCGCGGCCCGGATCATCCCGGCGCCGCAGCCTGTCATAGCGGTGTTCGGCGAGAAGGTCGTCAGGCCGGCGCGTCGAAGCCTGGCGCCATCACAGCAAGCACGCGGTCGGAATGAAAGCCGTTGAAACGCGAGGCGATCGCCTGACCATAGGCGCCGAGATGGCCGATCTCGATCCAGTCGCCCTCGCGCACATCGCCTGGCAGGTGGAAGGGGCCGGCCATGCTGTCGAGGCTGTCGCAGGTCGGCCCGAAGAAGCGGAAGCCGTCCAGCGCGCCGTCGCT
The DNA here is from genome assembly GCA_964412785.1 of uncultured Hyphomonadaceae bacterium. Lineage (GTDB taxonomy): Bacteria > Pseudomonadota > Alphaproteobacteria > Caulobacterales > Hyphomonadaceae > UBA5336. Next base: position 38,395 of record CAYPQD010000021.1, on the reverse strand, counting down.
GTCGCGCAGCAGCCGGACCGGGAACTTCCAACCGCACTGTCCGGCGTCGAACAGCGAGCCATAGGTGCCCTCATTGAGATAGAGGTCGTGCCCGCGGCGCATGTCGACCCGGGTGACGGTGGAGCCACCCTGGGCGCACAGGGCGCGACCCGGCTCCCCGAGAATGTCGAGGCCATCAAAACCGTGACGGCGCAGGGCCCGGCGGATCGCGCTGAAATAGTCAACCATCGGAGGGGGGGTCATGCCCGGATAAGCGACCGGGAAGCCGCCGCCGACATCGAGGCTGTCGATCGCGACGCCAGCGGCATCGACAAGGCCGCGGACATAACCGATTGCTGCCGCATAGGTGTCCGGGTCGAGGCATTGCGAGCCGACATGGAAGGTCACACCCAGGCGGGCGGCGAGCGGACGCGCAGCGGCGAACAGCGCCGGCGCCCCGTCAGCGTTGGCGCCGAACTTGCCCGCGAGCGGCATGGCGCTCGGGCTGGTCGGCACCGCGACGCGCAGGTGCAGGGCGAGGTCGCGGGCGTGCCCGGTTTCCGCGGCGATCTTGGCGAGCTCTTCCAGGCTGTCGAACGCGAAATCTCGCACGCCGAGCGCGTAGGCGCGGCGGATGGCGGCGCGCGACTTTACCGGGTGCATGAAATACACATGGGCGTCCGGATGGGCGGCGCGCACCTGCTCGACCTCGCGGATGGAGGCGACATCGAAGGCGCGCAGGCCGGCGGCCCACAGGGTCTGCAACACGCTCGGGTGCGGGTTCGCCTTCACTGCGTAGAGCACGCGGCCGGGAAAGCCCTCCAGGAAGGTGCGCGCAGCGGCAGCGATCGTCTGCGGGTAGAGCACGAAGAAGCAGTCATCGCCGTCATGGGCGGCAAGCGCCTCGGCGACGCTGAGAAAGGCCGGCAAGCCGCCTCCGGGATCCCGGGAGGGCAACAGCGCCGGACGCGCAAGGGTGGTGTGCAGGATGGACATCGGGCGGAAACCTCGGCGCGGGCCTCTCTGGCCCGCATGAAAACTGTCGAACGGGGAGTATGGGCGCCCCGGAGCCGGGATCGCCACTTCAGGGACGCTCAGGAGAGGGAGTTCGCGGGCGCGACTAGGCCCGCACCATCCTCGACAGTTCCGCAATTGCAGCGAGATAGTCCTGATGCTTGCGCGACAGGAAGGACAGCATGCGCGCCGACAGGACATCTGCCATTTCGGTACGCGCGTCAGGAAGGGCCAGATAGCGGGTCATCCAGTTATCCTCATACCTCGTCGTCGGCACATGACGCACCGATGGGTGGAACGAAGACCAACCAGGCTAACTCGTACTGACCGCCAATCCGCGCGTCGTAGCTCGCTTTCGTTGTCAGCGTCGGAAGTAACCCCTGACATGCCCGGGATCAAGGAGAAATATGCCCTGGGCCAATCAAAACCCGGCCGGCGGCGGCAGGCCGGGGCTGGAGAGGGCGATCGCCTTGAAACGTGCACCCATTTCCGCAGGGTCGACCAGCCGCCGGGCGCCGGCGAACAGGGCCTCTGCCTCGCCCGGATGGGCGGCGACGAGACGGTCCAGCCGGGCCTGGATGCCGAGCGCCCCGAGGACGGGTCCCTGCCCGAGCGGACCGGCGACGTCGAGCCCGGCGGCCGCGGCGAGACGGGCAAAGCGGGCAAAGTCCACATCGACGGTGAGGTCGGCGTGGCCGGGCTCCGAGAGGGGGTCGACCTGGGCACCGCCGCGATAGGCGCGCAGGGTGTCGCCCGGGGCGGCTCCGGCCGGGCCATAGTCGATGAAGAGCGCGCGCAATGGCGCCTTCCGGACTGCGAGGCCAGCCACCAGCGTCTCCAGCGCCGGTTGCAGGTCCAGCGCCCGGGAGGCCCTGGCCCCGGCGGGCGGCGCGCGGTCGGCGGCAAGACCGAAGGCGAGGCGCCCGTCCGCGTCGAGACCGATGACCCGCTCATGCCAGGCGCGAGCGTCATGCAGGAACTGGCGGGCGGGCAGGCAGTCGAGGAACTCATTGGCGATGAGCAGCAGCGGCCCGTCGCCGATCGCGTCCAGCGTGGCGGCATGGCGGGGGGCACAGGCGGCGAGCGTTTCCGCCTGCAGCGCGCGCAGCGGCACACTGGCCTCGATAAGGCAGACATCCATCGCGCCGAGCAGCGCCGGTTTCGCAACCGAGATGGCGCGCAGGGCGTCGGCCATCAGGGTCCCGCGTCCGGGGCCCGCCTCGGCGAGGATGACCGGCTCGGGCCGGCCCATGGCGTCCCATTCATGGGCAAGCCAGAGGCCGAGCAGCTCGCCGAACAGCTGGCTGGTCTCCGGTGCCGTGATGAAGTCGCGGCCAAGCCCCGGGCGCGTGGCGTAATAACCCTCCGCTGGGTCATGCAGGCAAAGCGTCATGAAGGTCGAGACCGGGATAGGCCCCTCGGTCGCGATGAGGGCCTGCAGGCGCGCCTGCAGGCTCATGCGCCCTGCGTCTGGAGCGGTTCGGTGCGCAGGCCCTTCCAGACCAGCCAGGCGCCGCCGAGCCACATCGGCGCCGACAGGAGGATCCCCATGGTGATGCCGAAGGGCAGGAAGCCGATATGCGCGTCCGGCTCGCGGAAATTCTCCGCGATCGAACGACCGATGCCGTAAAAGATCAGGAACAGACCGGCAGCAAGGCCGGGGCGGCGAAGGATCCTCGCCTGCCAGACCAGCAGCGAGATGACGATGAGGGGGATCAGCCCCTCCAGCACCGCCTCGTAGAGCTGGCTGGCATGGCGGGCGACTTCAGGCCCGGTGCAGCCGAAACGGCCGATATTGTCGCGGCAGTAGACCCAGCTCCCGCCGGCCCAGTCATAGGCGCCCGGCGCGCCGCCGACATTCGCTTCCGGGAAGACGATGCCATACTGCCAGTCGGTCTCGCGGCCATACAGTTCGGCATTGATGAAATTGGCGATGCGGCCGAGGAACAGGCCGATCGGGGTCACAACGCCGGCAATGTCGGCGATCGCCAGTAGCGTCACACCGCGCCGGCGTGCCACCCAGGCGATTGCCAGGGCAACGCCGATCAGGCCGCCATGGAAGGACATGCCGCCCTCCCAGACCCGCAGCAGCATGGCCGGGTCATTCATCAGCCGCTGCGGTTCGAAGGGCAGCTGGTAGAACAGGATGTAGCCGATCCGCCCGCCGAGGATGACGCCGAGGGTGGCGTAGAAGAGCAGGTCGTCAATGTCCTCGCTGGTGGCCGGGCTGGTGCCGCCGAACAGGCGCGGCCGCCGGACCAGGGCGACGGCATAGCGCCAGGCGAGGATGAGACCGGCAATATAAGCCAGCGCATACCAGCGGATGGGGAACTGGAAGTCCCCCAGACGAATGGTGTAGAGGGCCGGATCGGGCTCCGGGAAGGCCAGGGCGGCAAGGAAGAGGTCCATCACGTCTTTTCCCGGTTCGGTTTCGCGCCCATGTTGGGCCGGTGTATACGAAAGGGGTTAGGTTTGACCCCCAACAAGGAGTTACCGCCATGGCGACCACAAATCCACTGCTCGATGACCTTGCCGGGCTGATGACGGGCGCCATCGGGGCCGCGCGCAGCGCCGGCGAGGAAGCGCGCACCGCCCTGCAGTCGCGGGTCCACGCCATGGTCGCCGACATGGACCTTGCCGAGCGCGACGAGGTCGAGGCGCTGAAGGAGCTGGCGCGCACCGCGCTTGCTCGCGTTGAGGCGCTGGAAGCGCGGGTCGCCGCGCTGGAGGCAGAAAAACCGCCGGCACCTGACAAAAGCGCTTGAGCCTGCCACCTCTTGTAAAGTCCAGTGGACACAGCGCGCGTTTCGGCCTGGCCCGGGTGCGCGACGGCCCTTGGCCTGTGTAGACTGGCGCTGGCCGAAATGATTCGGAGGATCCGAAGATGAGCCTGACATTGTCCGACCTTGAGGACGTGACACTGGAAACCCTCGACCTGGTCGAGCAGTTTCTCGAAGCCAATGGCTGGCACTATGAGCGCGAGGACGCCGACTGCCTGCACTGCATCGTGCCGTCCCGCTGGGGCGAACTGGGCGCCCTGTTCGCCGTACGCCAGGAGCCGACCGCGCTCCATTTCAGCGTCACGCTCGACGTCAAGCCGCAGGCCCGCAAGCGCGCGGCGCTGAACGAGATGATCCTGATGGTCAATGAGCGGCTGTGGCTCGGCCATTTCGACTACTGGGCGGAGGAAGGGGTCATCCTGTTCCGTCACGCGCTTCCGCTGCTCGATCGCGACGTGCCGAGCGGCGGTGAGGTGCGCGCCGTCATGGCCTCGGCGGTCGAGGCGGTCGACCGCTTCGTGCCGGCCTTCAACTTCGTGATTTGGGCCGGAAAGTCGCCGGAAGAAGCAATCGAGGCGGCCTTGTTCGACACCCAGGGCGAGGCCTGAGGGCGTCGATGCCGGCGCGCGCCCTCGTCCTGATCGGCGCCGGCCGCATGGGCCAGGCGCTCGCTTCCGGCTGGCTGGCCGGCGATGCACCGCCTGACCTCACCATTGTCGATCCGGACCCATCCGCAGCAGTCGAGGCCTGGGCGAAGGCCGGAAGGCTTCGGCTCAATCCGGCGCCGGCGCCCGCGCCGATTGTCGTCCTGGCGGTCAAGCCGCAGGTATTTTCCGAGATCGCGGACAGGCTGGCGCCCTGGGTCGGCAAGACCACGCTGGTCATCTCGATCATGGCCGGGCACCGCATCCGTCAGATCGCCGGGGCCGTTGGCACCGACCGGGTGATCCGGGCGATGCCGAACACGCCTGGCGCCGTCGGAGCCGGGGTTACCGTGCTGTCGGTGCCCGACGCGGTGATGAAGAAGGACGTGGCGGCTGCGCGGGCTCTGCTGAAGCCGCTCGGCGATGTCGAGGGACCGGTGGCGGAAGACCTGATGTCGGCGGTGGTCTCCCTGTCGGGGTCCGGGCCGGCCTATGTCTTCCTGCTGGCGGAAGTGATGGCCGAGGCCGGCGTCGCCCTGGGGCTTGATCCCGTGTTCGCCGCGCGGCTGGCCCGCCGGACCATCCAGGGCGCGGCGGCACTGATGGGCGATGGCAGCGAGGCGCCCTCGACGCTGCGGCGCGGCGTCACCTCGCCATCGGGCACGACGGCGGCTGCCCTCGACATCTTGATGGACGAACCGGGCATGCCATCTCTGGTGACGCGGGCCATGAAGGCGGCGGCCGCCCGTGAACGCGATCTCGGCCGCGCCCGGGACTGAGCCTGCGACCGAGCACGAGGACGAGCCCGATGCGAGACAGGGATGCCATTCTGGAAGCGATCACGGGCGCGACGCTCAGGCTTGCTTCAACCCGTCGCTGGCCGGAGCTGACGCTAGGCGAGATCGCCGCCGAGGCGGGTGTGCGCATGGCCGACCTGCACGGGATCGCCGGCAAGGCCGATCTCATCGACGCAGTCTTTGACCGGTTCGACAGGGCCATGGGCGCTGAGACCGTGCGCGCCGAAGACCCGGCACGTGACCGGCTGTTCGACGTGATCATGCTTCGAATGGAAGCCATGCAGGCCCAGCGCGCCGGCGTTCTCGCCCTGATGGATCATCTGCGTGAACAGCCGGACGGCCGGCTGAAACTCGCCCGCCTGAGGGCCCGCTCCGGAGACTGGGCGTTGGCCTGCGCCGGCCTCGACGCATCGGAGACCATGCCCGCCGGCGTCAAGGCACTGGCGCTCGCCTGGGTCATCGGGCGGGCCGACCGGGCCTGGCAGCGTGATGGCGGGGAAGACCTCAACGCGACCATGGCCGCGCTCGACAAGGCACTTCGCTCGATCGAGGACCGCATGGCGATGCTCCTGCGCCTGATGGGCCGCGGGCGCAGGCGGCGCGACGACCCTGACGGGGCCGAACCCGCAGGCCGGGCCGCGCCGCCATCACCGGCCGAAGCGTAATACCAAGCGGCATGGACCCGAAACCGATACACGCGGCGCGAGGGCAAGCGCGACTGCGCGTCGGCGCCCCATGCGCCGGAGGCGCAGATGGATCCTCATCTGCGCACACTGGTATGAGCCGCTTCTGATCAGGGGGTCCATCGGAGGGGCGGGAGTACCGGCACCCTGCGCGCGATCAGTATTTTACCGAGCAGCCATACGGCTTGGTGCTCGCCGGATCGACCGGCTCTCCCGCATCGAGGGCCGCCTGCGCCAACACCACATAAGGATCGGCCGCGGGAATATCGGCCGGGCGCGCGGAGGCAATCGAATCGATGGCGCCGTCATAAGCGAGCGTACCGTCAGGCGCGATGACGAACATGTGCGGCGTCGTCCTGGCGTCATAGAGCCGGCCGATGTCGCCGCTCTCATCAAGGATGACATGGGCAGGGGCCGCGCCGCGGCTGTCTGACAGGACATCGGCCTCGCTGGCGCTGACATGGCCCTGCTTTCCGGGCGCGGAGGAGATGACGCTCAGCCACACTGTGTCCGCCGCCGCAGCGGCCTGTTGCAGGCCCTGCATGTTGGCGAAGCCCGGATCATAGTGCTTCTTCACGAACGGGCAGTCATGATTGGTCCATTCCAGGACGACCCGCTTGCCGGCGAAATCGGCGAGCGAGACGGTCTCGCCGGTGGACGTGACACCGGCAAAGGCCGGGGCCGGGGCATTGATCTGCGGACGGGCCTCGGCTTCGGCCGTGGAGACGATGAGGGCTCCGGCCGTCAGGGCGACGGCGATGGCCATGCCGGCACCGAGGGTCAGGCTGCGGCGATTGATCATGGGGGCGGTCTCCGTTTGGGTTGGCACTCTCGACATTAACCTGTGAGCGCGTCGATCTCTTTCAAGACGAGCGCCGGGGTCAGCGTTTCCGGAAGGATGCGCGGCTCCGCATTGCCGTGCGGGAACAGCAGGTACATTGGCACGCCCGGCCGGCCGCGGCGCTTCAGCTCTGCAGCAATCTCCGGGTCCTTGCGGGTGAAATCGGCGACCATGAAGACGATATTGGCGTCCCTGAAAGCCTCGCGCACGCGCGCCTGGTTGAGGGTGGTGCGCTTGTTGGCCTGGCAGATCATGCACCATGTGGCCGTGAAATCGACAAAGACGCCCCTGCCGTCCGCAAGGGCAGCGGCGACGGCTTCGTGCGACCAAACCTCGGCGTCATAGGCCTCGGCGGCTGCCTGCGCCGTGCCGCTGTCAGGCCGCCCGCTCGCTGCCGCCCGCACGGGCAGGACCAGGCCGGCAAGCAGAGCGCCAGCGCCGAGAGCGAGACCCGCCGCGCGGACCCGTCCGCCGGCGACCTTCAGGGCCCAGATGCCGAAGCCGATGAGGACCGCCCCGATGGCGACCCAGGCGACGGCGCCGGTGCCCGCCTGGCTGCCCAGCACGAACAGGAGCGCCGCGGCGGTCAGGAACATCGGAAAGGCAAAGAACTGCTTCAGGCGCTCCATCCACGCGCCCGGCTTCGGCAGGTAGCGGTGCATGCCCGGCACGAAGCTGAGGATGAGGAAGGGCAGGGCCAGGCCAAGACCAAGGGTGAGATAGGCGGCGAACACCTCCACCGCCGGACGGGTGATGACCGCGCCGAGGGACGCGCCCATGAATGGCCCGACGCAGGGGGCCCCGGCGGTCGCCGCGAGCAGGCCGGTCATGTAGGCGCCGGCCGGGCCCTCGCGCCCGGCGAGCCCGGCGCCGAGGCGCTGCAGCGACCCGCCAAGCTCGAACACGCCGAGCAGCCAGAGGCCGAGGATGAAAGCTGCGAGCGCCAGCGCGGCGACAACCCCCGGATATTGCAGCAGAAAACCGACGGTCACGAAATCTCCTGCCGAGCGCAGCGCGACGAACACCGCCGCCAGCGTACCGAAAGCGGTGAGCACGCCTGCGGCATAGAGAAGGCCATGGCTCCTGAGCTCGCGCGCCTCGCCATGGGCAGCGGCGTGCACCATTCCGAGCGCCTTGATGGACAGGACCGGCAGGACGCAGGGCATCAGGTTGAGGATGAGGCCGCCAAGGATCGCAAGGCCGAGAATGCCGAGAAGGCCAATGCCGCCGCCGGTCCGGGCCGTGGCGAGCGGCTGGCCTGCCGTACCCGCAAGCAGGTCACCCGGCCTTGCTGCAAGCTCGAAGCCCTCGCGCGTGCCGTCGGCATAGGTTGCGACCAGGACGCCGCGAAGCGCTTCGCCCACCGGCTCGCGCGGCTCGGCCGTCATCGCGAGCTGGACGCCCGCCTCGCCACGACTTGCCCGCTGCTGCGCCGCGTGGACGATCTCATTGTCATAGGGAAAGAAGCGCAGGTCCGCCACATCGGCGAAACCCGCCGGGTCGTCGGCAGTGACGCTGAGTGTCAGGGTGTCGCCGGCCCGGGTCACACGCGCCTCGCCATCAAGCGCCACCGGCGCCTTCGCAAAGGCGGCGGCGATCGTCTCGCCGCCCTCGACGTCCGCGATCTGGGTGTCGCCAACCTCGAGCGTGAAGGCGACCGCTGCCGTTTCCGGGATGCAGACATCCTTGCAGATCAGGTAGTCTGCCATACCGGCGAAGCGGATCGGCCCGGTGGCGTCCTCCGGCACGGTGACTGCGAAGGGCAGTGTCACCGCGTCATCATAGCCATAGTCCATGATCTCGCCTTCGACGACCTCGATCGTGTGCGGGATCGGCCAGACGAAATCATCCAGTTGGGTCCTGCCCTCGAACGGCGCCTCGTCCCAGAGAATCTGCGGCGGCAGGCCGGCATCGCCGGCGTTGCGCCAGTAGACATGCCAGTCGGGATCGAGGGTCTTGTGCAGGGCGAGATAGACGGTCTCGCCGGGCACCGCCTGGCGGCGTTCGGAGACCAGTTCGACCAGCGCGTGGCCGCCATCGACGGGTTCGGCGCGCGCGATCGGGGCAAGCGCGCCCAGCCAGGCAATGAGAACGAGGATCAGGCGGGTCATCGGGTTTCCTTGAACACGGGCAGTCTCGACTGGCAGGCATAGGGCATTGCGCCGGGCAATGTCAGCCGCCTCGCTCATTCGTGACCGGCGCGTCAGAGCCGGCCGCGCTTCAGCCCGCGCAGGAGGAGGCGCATCGGGCTGATTGCGGCGCGCAGGGGCTCACGCGAGGGCGGGGCATCGCCCATGGCCTGGGAAACCAGCAGTGCGGCAATCCAGGGCGCGAAGGTGAAGCCGCGGCTGCCAAGCCCTGCGGCAAGGTAGACGCCGGGGACACGCGGTGCATCGCGGTCCGGCATCCGCCCGGTGCGCAGGCCGGCCAACGCTCCGGGCACTGCTGCCGCATCGGGCATCGCCCCGGCGACGGGCAGACGGTCCGGCGTCGTCGCCCGCACCCCGGCGCGCGAGCGGACCTCGCCGGCCAGCGCGGCGCGGCGCCACCACGGGTCCAGCACCCGCAGCGCCTCGGCATTGGCCGCCCGCGCTGCCTCGCGCACTTCCGCCGGCCCGGCATGGTGCTCGAACGTCGCCCCCCAGAGACGCCGGTCACCAAGGGCGAGTGCATAATGGCCGGCTGCCAGCGCCGAGGGCGGCGCGCCCGGAGCGCCTTCCACCCAATCGACCTGTCCGAGACGACCCTCAAGACCGAGCCAGGGGGCGTGTTCATGAACGGCGAGACCGCTGGCGAGCACGATCGCGTCGAATGCCTCGCCATCGACGGTGCGCGCGGCCATGTCGACCGTGGCCGCTTTACCATAGCGCGTCCCGGCACCGTCGAGCAGGGCGGGGATGAGGCGCGCCGGCTCAAGCACGAGCGCACGCTTGTGCAGGAGGCCGCCGCCCGCGATCGCCTCCAGATCCTGAAGGCCAAGCGGCGGGTCGGCGAGCACGCGGGCGAAGCGTTCCGCCTCGGCCGCGCCGCGTGGCCGCTGGACAACCTCGCTTGCGCTGGCGCCGGGGCGTCCGTCATAGGCGGTACGTGCAAGGAGATAGGCCTCGATGAGGACGCGCGCAGGCACGGTGTCGGCAGCATCGAGGCGCGGCATGACAAGGGCGAGCGGGTTGCCGCTGGCCCTGTGGGCCGGTCCGGGGCCGGCGTCGAACACGGTGGCCGCAACGCCCCGTGCCGTGAAGGCCTGCGCCATGGCCGCCCCGGCGATGCCGGCGCCGATGATGGCGATGCGCTCCGGCGGCGGACCCGTGCTGGCCAGGGCATGGATGTCCGCCGGGGCGCAGCGCCCGGTCGGGGCGGCGAGGCGCGCTTCAAGCCGTTCGCGCTTGCGGCCGTGGCCGGGCACCTTGGCGACCTCGAAGCCGGCATCGGCAAGGCCGCGGCGCACGGCCCCTGCGACGGTAAAGGTCGCAAGCCGCCCGCCCGGAGCGGTCCGCTCCGCAACCAGAGGCCACAGCCCGGCGCGCCACATGTCCGGGTTACGGGCCGGCGAGAAGCCGTCGAGAAACCAGGCATCGGCCTCGAACCGCGTCTGCGGGAGGGCGTCGGCGATATCGTCCACATGCAGGACGAGGCGCACCCCGTCATCCGCGAATGTGCGCACATGGCTGCAGCGGGCGCGGTCCGGCCAGGCTGCGAGGAGGCGCCGGGCAAGCGGCATGAGCTCCGGCCAGGCTGACAGGGCGCGGGCCGCATCGCCGGCATCGAGCGGGAAGCCCTCGAAGCTGACGACGGTGAGAAAGGCGCGCGGCGCCGGGCGGGCCTGTCGCCAGAGGTCCCACAGGGCGAGGAAATTGAGCCCGGTGCCAAAGCCGAGCTCTGCGACGGTAAAGGCGCTTCGCCCGGCCCACGCATCAGGCAGGCCGCAGCCCCTCAGAAAGACCGCTCGGCTTTCCCCAAGCCCGTCGCCGGCAGTATAGTAGACATCGTCAACGCCGCGGGCGCGGGGGGTGCCGTCATCGCGCCAGTCCAGCTCGGGACGCTGCGGCAGGCGGGGGGGGCGCCCTGCCACCGCCACCTAGCGGCCGAACAGGAGGATCAGCCAGACAAAGGCGCTGTAGAGGACGAACAGGACCGAGAACTTGGCCGCTGCAACCAGCAGGAAGGGACGCAAATCCTGCCAGCTCGTCTGGCGTGCCACATCGGCGACGGCGGCGGCGATCCGGCCTGTCACCTCATCCTTCCTGCGCCCGGCAAGGGCGAGCATGAGGCTTTCCCGCCGGCTCTGGCCAACCCTGCTCGCAGCTTCGGCCTGCACCTCGTCAAACACCCGTGCGGCAATCACCTCAGACAGCGCCCGGCGTGGCTTCCAGCCATGTCGGTGCAAGTCGGTCAGAGCCAGCCGGGCACCGGGAAAGACGAGGATCGCGTCACGCACGAGAAAGAGCGCCAGCAGGGCGAACAGCGTCCAGGAAAACGCTGCTCCGTCGATCCAGCCGATGCGGAAACCGCCCCAGGCGGCCGCCAGCAGGACCGTCTTGACAAGCGTGGCAATTGCGAAGCGGCGGACATGGCGGCCGAGATAGGCTGCCGCCTCATGGCGAATGCGCGCGCGCGCCTCGCCGGCGGACGCCTCGATCGCGTCCTCGGTCTTCCGGTCGATCCGGTTCGCCAGCATGGCGCGGCCGACGGTGGCACTGGTGGTGATCGCCGAGACGATCAGGGTGGCAAGCCGCAGGTTCATGGCTGTCATATAGGTCAGGTCCTGCGGGGAATCGCTGCCCAATAGTCGAAATCAAGCAGCACCTCCGGCAGGTATTTGCCGTCCTCGCCGCGCAGCGGGAAATCGTGGCAGGGCCGGTCGCGGGTCGCCACCAGCCGCAGGCGCAGGGCGCCGGTGGTGGCGTTCAGCGGGGCGGCGTCCAGCACCTGCGACCAGGCATAGAGGGTGTCGCCGGCAAACAGTGGCCCGGCATGGGTGCCGGCATTGATCGCCAGCATCTGCGCGGCATTGGCAAGGCCGTTGAAGCTGAGCGCCCGCGCGATGGAAATGACGACACCGCCATAGATGAGCCGCCGGCCGAAGCGGCTGTCCTTCTGGGCGTGTGCGTCGAAATGGACCTTCGCGGTATTCTGGTAGAGACGGGTCGCGACCTGGTGCTCGGCCTCCTCCACCGTCATGCCGTCGACATGGTCGATCCGCTCGCCAAGCGTGTAGTCTTCATACCGGTGGGGCGAGCCGGAAAGGGCATCGGACCAGTCGACATAATCCGGCCTGTCGAGCGCGTCTGCACTGACCGCAGACGGCAGGTCCGGCACCACCGGGTCCGGCGCCGGCGCGGCCGGGTCGCGCTTGTTGACCATCACCCACCGGACATAGGAGAGCACCGTGTCGCCGAGCTGGTTGATGCCGCGCGTGCGCACGTAGACAACGCCCGTCAGGCCGCTGGAGTTCTCCTTCACGCCGATTACCTCCGACACCGCCCGCACGGTGTCTCCGGGATAGACCGCGCCCTCGAACCGCCCGTCGGCATAGCCGAGATTGGCGACCGCATTCAGCGAGATGTCCGCAACGCTCTTGCCGAACACCAGGTGGAAGGCGAGCAGCGGGTCGGCCGGCAGGTCATCGAACCCTGCATCGCAGGCAAACGTCTCGGCCGAGTAGAGCGCGTGGCGCGAGCCTGTCAGCGCGCGATAGAGCGCAAGGTCGCCCTCTGTCACGGTGAGCGGGGTCGCATGGGTCAGCGTCAGTCCGACGTGGAAGTCCTCGAAGAAATTACCGGGATTGGATTTCAGCGCCATGGCTCGGGGCCCCTCTTGCCTGAAGGCCCGCCGCCGGCAGCACTGACAGGACCTGTCAGCGCCCGAAGGACAGGGCCGAGAACTCGCCGGCAAAGAGTTGGACCGTCTCGCCCCCTGAAATCAAGGCCGCAGTGACCAGCGGGGAAAGAGCCGCGACGGTGACGAGGCCGCAAAAGGCGCCGGCGATCAGTTTCGGCTCCGGCCGGCCGGCCATGCGCCGAAGCTCTGACGGGCCGTAGAACACCACCGGCCAGACGAACAGCAGGCATAGCGCAAGCACGAGGCTGGCAATGGCAAGGCACCACAGAAAGGTCATGGCAGGCTCCCTGAAGACGCTGCCAGTCTGCACCCTCACCCGGTATTGCCCGGTTTCGCCGATCCGTGAAATTTGACCGATCCCGGTCGGGGACGGGCGCGGCAGGTCGTCTCAGGCGATATCCAGCAGGCGCGCATTCGGCCGGCCGAGAACCGCCTTGTCGCCATGAATGCCGATCGGTCTCTGGATCAGCTTCGGATTGGCGGCCATGGCGGCGAAGACCTCGTCATCGCTGGCATCCTCGGCAAGGCCGGCGCGCTCGGCATCGGCTTCGCGCAGGAACTCGCGCGGCGAGACACCGCCCATCTTGCTGGCGATGTCGCGCAGCTCCTCTTCGCTGAGGCGGCTGTCCTTCAGCATGTATTTGCGGATCTCCGGCTCGATGCCGGCGCCCTGCAGGACCTCAAGGCCCTTTTTTGACGAGCCGCAGCCCGGATTGTGAATGAGAATATAGGTCATCGGTGAGATGCTCCCCGCTATGCCACCAAGACTTAGGGGCGCGCTCCATAGCGCCAAGGCTTCAGGCAAGCAGGAGAACGCAGAACCAGTCATTCCGGTCACGCCATTCGCGCTCGACCCGCCAGCCACCCGCGCCGACGAGGCGGGCAAGGTCGTCCGGCGCGAACTTGCGCGAGATCTCGGTGTGGATCGTCTCGCCCTGTGCAAAGCCGAACGTCTCGCCGCGCACGCGCACGGTCTGGCGCTGCAGGCTGACGAGGTGCATCTCTATCTGGCTCCCCTGCGAATTCCAGCGTGCCTCATGGGCGAATGCTGCAAGATCGAAATCGCCATCCAGCTCCCGGTTGATGCGGGTCAGCAGGTTGAGATTGAACGCCGCGGTCACCCCTGCGGCATCGTCATAGGCCGGCAGCAGGATGTCCGGCGACTTGGCAAGGTCGGCGCCGAGGATGAGCCGGCCATCGGGTCCCAGGGTCTGGCGGGCTGCGCGCAGGAAAACGCCGATCTCCTCATCGGTGAGATTGCCGATCGTGGAGCCGGGGAAGAATCCGACACAGCGCCCTGCCCCATCCGGCAGGCCGGTCAGCGGCGCCGGGTCGGTAAAGTCGCCGATCCGCGTGACCACCTTCAGTGCCGGATAGTCCGCCTCCAGCGCGGCAGTGCTCTCGCGCAGGAATTCGGCGGAAATGTCGAGCGCCACATAGGCGGCAGGCTCGCGCAGTGCGTCCAGCAGGATGCGCGTCTTTACCGCCGCGCCGGCGCCATACTCCACCAGCACCGCATGGGCGCCGACGGCGCCGGCGATGGCGTCGGCATGGTCGGTGAAGATCGCCGTCTCCGTACGCGTCGGGTAGTATTCGGGCAGGCCGGTGATTTCCTCGAACAATACCGAGCCGCGGGCGTCATAGAGCCAGCCTGAGGCGATCGCCTTGTGCGGACGCGCCAGCCCTTCCAGGACGGCGCGGGCGAACGCCTCTGTACCATGCGGTGAGGTCTTGTTATCCATCAGGCGTCCTCCGCCAGCCTGAGCCCGGAGACCTGCCATCGCTTGTCGGGCTGGAAGAAATTGCGATAGCTTGCGCGGACATGGCCGGCAGGCGTCAGGCATGAGCCGCCGCGCAGGACCATCTGCCCGCTCATGAACTTGCCATTGTACTCGCCGACGGCACCCGGCAGCGCGCGAAAGCCCGGATAGGGCAGGAAGGCGCTGGCGGTCCACTCCCAGACATCGCCAAAGAGGCCGAGCGGCGCGTCCGCGCCGTCCGCGCCGCGCTGGGGGCGCGGGCGGTAGAGCGCGGCATCGGCGAAATGGCCAGCGACCTCCTGGCCAGCGGCGGCATGCTCCCACTCCGCCTCGCGCGGCAGGCGCTTGCCGGCCCAGCTGGCAAAGGCATCGGCCTCATAGACGCTGACATGGGCGACCGGCGCGTCCGGATCGACGGGCTGGAAGCCGCGAAGGGTCATCGCCCACCAGGTATCGTCGCGGCGCTCCCAGTAGAGCGGCGCCTGCCAGCCCTGCTCGCGCACCGCGGCAATCCCGTCCGACAGCCAGAGCGCGGGCGTCTCATAGCCGCCATCCTCGATGAAGGTGATCCATTCGCGGTTGGTGACAGCGCGATTGGCGAGCCTGAAGGGTGCGAGCAGGACGCGGTGGCGCGGCGTCTCGCAATCGAAGACGAAGCCCGCTCCGTCATCGCCGACCAGGACCTGCCCGCCCTCAAAGTCCGTCCAGCCGGGATCGCCATCGACCGGGTCGCCCATGGCAATCGGGCGCGGCTCGCGATAGGCGGGCCTGATGGGGTTCTGGGCAAACAGGTGGAGAAGGTCGGTGAGCAGGAGTTCCTGGTGCTGCTGCTCGTGGTGGAGGCCCAGCGCGACGAGCGCGGCCACCTCCCCGTCCAGCCCTTCTTCGATCCAGTCCGCCATGGCTGCGTCGACATGGGCTCGGTAGTCCATGACCTCAGCAAGGCTCGGGCGCGTGATCATGCCGCGGCGCGGACGGGCATGGCGCGGACCGGCGGCCTCGTAATAGGAATTGAACAGGTAGTCGAAGCCCTCGCGGAACGCTCGGTAGCCCGGCCGGTGGGCCGCCAGCAGGAAGGTCTCGAAGAACCAGGTGGTGTGGGCGAGATGCCATTTCGCCGGGCTCGCATCCTCCATGGACTGCACCGTGGCGTCGGCGTCGGTGAGGCCGTCGACCAGTCGCGCACTTGCCTTGCGGACGGCAAAATAGGACGGCAGAGCCGCCTGCGGAAAGGCGGCCGGTCGGGGGGCTGGACGTGGCATGATCCCTCTCCGTTTGGGCGAACCTAGGACAGTTGGGACACGCAATCCACCCGGGGGGTGCGATGTCCGGTCACGCCTGCGCGGGCGTGTCAGTCTTGCCGGCGCAGGGTGCGCGCGATGACGGGGTTTTCGAACGGCCGGCCCTCGCGGCGGGCCGCTGTCCACTGGCGCTTCAGGGCCTGGTACCACTTGGCCTGCGTATCAGTGTCGTCGATCGATACCATTTCCGACGGGTATGCCACCCCCTCGTTCCGGAGATCGACCATGCGCCCATCCTGGTCGAGGAAGGTCCGCGCGGCCGGCTTCAGGATGGGGATGGCGAGGTTGAGCAGCGGTGCGCCGGTCCACCAGGTCGTCTGGACGATGCGGGTCATCCTTTCCGCCTCCGGGGTGAGGCAGGTCAGCGTGAGCAGGCGGGCGCGGGAATTCTCCACGATCTCCCAGCGGAAGCCGGGAAGCTGGAACACGATCTCGCTGGTCACTGCGCCGCCGAACAGGGCGCGATGGGCGAGAGAGTTGGACGAGGGCTGGTGGCGGGCGATCGCCCAGCCGCGCTCGCGCGGCTCGAACGGCTTCTCCTCCAGCCGCGGGCCCGTCGAAGGCGGGCGCAACCCCCACTGCGACTGCACAAAGGGCACGCGGGCCGGGTCCATCAGGCCCACCACCGCGTCGTCGATGTGGCCATTGAAGGTCCGCGAGACGATGAATTTCGGCCGCTCCGGCAGGTCGCCGAAGTCCGGCGGCGGCACCGCAGGCTCCCCCGCCCCCCGCGGGTCATGGGCAACATAGACGAAGACGAGCCCGTTCGCCTCGTGGACCGGATAGCGGCGCACCCGGATACGGCCAGGCTCATAGGGTTCCGCACCGGTGAGGCTCGGCATCAGCCGGCAGGCCCCGTCGGTGGCGAAGCGCCAGCCATGATAGGGGCACTCCACCGTCGGCTCGCCATCGGTCTGCACCTGCCGGCCGGCTGACAGCGGCACCAGCCGGTGGGGGCAGATGTCGCACAGCGCAAACGCCTCGCCGGCGGCGGTGCGCCCGACCAGCACGGGCTGGCCGAGAATGATGCGGCGTTCCTGGCGGCCGGGCTTCAGTGCGCGCGACGACGCTGCGAGGTACCAGCTATCGGTCAGCCAGCCCTCAGGACTGATCCCGCCCATTGTCTCCTGCGGCCTGGTCGGTGTTGGGTGATTTGCCATGTCGGGGGGCATTACGCCCTTTCCCGGCGCTACGGAAGCTTGGGGCGTTTTCCGACCAAATTGACCCACTTGGCCGGAAACCGCCCTAGCGAAGCGCCGCCGCCTGCAGGGCGAACAGCCTGCTGCAGCCCGCCTCGGCGAGTTCCAGCATGCGCTCCAGTTCCGCCCGCGTCATCGGCCGCTCCTCGCCGGTGCCCTGCACCTCGATGAACCCGCCATCGGAGCTCATGACCACGTTCATGTCGCCCTCACCACCGGAATCCTCGGCATAATCGAGATCGAGCACGGGCGTGTCAGCGAACAGGCCGACCGAGACCGCTGCAGCCTGCTTGTCGAGCGGGTCGGCCTTGATGATCCCCTCCTCGCGGAGATAGCGGCAGGCCAGCGCCAGCGCGACAAAGCCGCCGGTGATGGCAGCCGTGCGGGTGCCGCCATCGGCCTGGATGACATCGCAGTCGAGGGTGATCTGGTTCTCGCCCAGCCTCGACAGGTCGCAGACCGAGCGAAGCGAGCGGCCGATCAGGCGCTGGATCTCCTGCGTCCTGCCGGACTGGCGCCCGCGGGCGGCCTCCCGGTCGCCGCGCGTATGGGTCGCGCGCGGCAGCATGCCATACTCGCCAGTCACCCAGCCGAGGCCGGAGCCGCGACGCCAGGGCGGCACCCTGTCGCTCCAGCTGGCGGTGCACAACACGTGGGTGTGGCCGAATTTCGCAAGGCAGGAGCCTTCCGCATACCGCGCCACGCCGGTCTCCAGCACAACCTCTCGCAGGGCGTCGGCTGCGCGGCCGGAAGGTCTCTTCAGCTCGGCCATGGGGTCCTCCTTCGCCAAGGGCTCGGCTAAGCTGATTGCGCACGCCAAGTCCACCCGCCGGAGCGATTGCGCGCCCTGCCATGCAGACAGGCCGGACCCCCTGGCAGGGGCCCGGCCTGTCCTTTCATGGCAAGGATGAGCCGTCCGGCCCTAACGAATGATGCGCAGCTTGGAGAGGTCCGATCCGACCTGTGCGAACGCGGTTTGCAGCGAGTCGCCATTGGGGGCGTACCAGTACTTGCCCGGGTCGGAGGCGCACTGGCGATACATGTCGCGCACCTCGGTGCTGACACTGGACGTGAAGACGATCGTGTAGACGACGACGTCCATCGCCTTCGCATCCCCACAGAGCTTCTGGATCCGGTAGTTGATCTTGCGGCGCTCGGAGTTTTTACCGACGCCCGACAGTTCCGGCGCGTTCTCGAACCACAGCTTGTTGCGCCAGGCTGCATCCATGTTCCAGTCATAGCCGGGGTCGTTGATCTTGGCCTCATAGGACTGGTCGAACCCGTCAGGCTCGTGCGTCTTCCAGTTGACCTTCGAGCCGGAAATCTTGCAGTTGGAGTTGTAGTAGAGCCTGCCATAGCCGCCATAGTCGGATGCGCTCGGATGGCACTCGTTCGGCTTGGTCCCGTTCTGGTTCGCGCCACCGCCCCCCGGGAAATTGTAGAGGGTGCTCTCCCCGTCCGTCATGATGACCATGGCGCGGCGCCAGCGCGGGCTTTCCCAGAGCCGTTCACCGGTCTCCACATCCGTTTCGTCATGCGACTCGCTGAACGGGTTGCCCGGGGTGAGCACGCGGATGCCCCAGGCGACACCGATATCGGTAAGCGTGCCACCACGGTTCCACGCGCGCATCTGTGACACGGCGGCATCGACCTTGCTCTTGTACTTGGTGAGCGGCTGGATCGGGCTTGGGCAGCCGATATTCGGCCCGGTGATCTGGTTGGTGTTGACAACGCCGCCGGGCACCACTGTCGAGGAGTCTGCCGGGTCGTAATTGTTGTCGGTACCGGACGGATAGATGTACTTGGTCCACTTCTCGGTCGATTTCGGCTCGTCATTTATCGAGTTGTCACCGGATCGCTCGACCACGCAGCCATGCCAGCCGAGCGGGTCGCTCGGATTGAAATTGGGCTCGCCATTCTTGTCCTCGACCAGTGATTTCTGGCCGGGATTGACCGCCGCAGCATAGGGCACAACCGCGACGCGCAGGTCGTCCATCTCGGTGTTCTCGCCGAACAGGTCGTTGACCAGGCTCTGCGCGGAGGTGCGCAAGTGGGTGATATTGTTGTTGGACCACATGGAACCGGTGTTATCGAGAACCAGCGAGACCAACAGCCCGCCGCCGGCCCGCTTCACGTCGGTTTCAAGGTTCATGTTGATGGAGGTCTTGTAGAAGATGCCCATGAAATAGGTGTCCATCTCGAACGCGCCGGTGACATAGACATTCTCGAAATCGGAGTTGGCATTGACCGACGTGATCGTTGCGCCCGGCGCCTCGAAATTGCGGTTCACAAACTCCAGGGCCAGCGCATCGAGTTCCTGGTCGGTGCCATAATGGGAGCCCACCGCGAGCGCCGCGGTGTCGAGCGCGGACTGGAACTTGTAGCGCAGCAGGAAGGCGCGCGAGCCGTCAATCGCAAGACCGGTCACGCCGATCAGCGGAATGATGAACAGGGCGAAGTTCATCGCCACGCCGGCCCTGCGATTGTCGCGAAGCCTGGCGAACAGGCTCCGGCGCGCCCTGCCCTTGCCTGAATGCTTGTCTTTCTCGTGGGTCATCCCGGTTTCTCCGTGAACCTGACTTAGCTGTTGTCTTCCCAGTCAATGCCGGGGTCTGCGACGATGCCGTCGATCGCGATCAGCCGCGTGACACGCGGCCGAAAATAGAGGGATTTCGTCATGGTGACGGTCTCAGACCCGAGGACGAGCCCGATCGGCGAGGTGTAGCGATAGGTGGTCGCAACCCGGATCACGCTTTCCCCCGGGTCGCCGAGGTCCTCCGCTTCGGCGAGGTCATAGCTGCCGGGCGCCTGGCCGCGGTGACGCCGCCAGAGCTGCACCACCGTTTCGTCATCCTTGATACCGATGCTGGCGATATCCAGGTCGAGTTCCGAGGCGGCCGGAACCGGCGTCATCATCTGCGAGCGCGAGGCGTAGATCGCGTCGAGGTCAGCCGATTCCAGCTCGGATGCGCGCGAAAGAAAGTCGCCGGCCTGATAGGTGTAGCGCTCGAACGCGTCCACCGCACGAAAGCGCAGGGACAATTCCAGGAGGCCGACGATCATCACGACAAGCACCGGCGCGACGAAGGCAAACTCGACCGCGGCGATGCCGCGCGTATCGCTGGCGAGGCGGCAGGCCGGGCGGCGCCGCCCCAGACGCGGCAGGAAGTCGGCTGTCCAGCGCATCAGAACGGCTCGTTCTTGGCAACGGAGTAGCCGACAAGAATCGCTGGCGCACCGTCCTTCTGGAAGATGTTCTCCATGAAGGGTGTCACGAAACGGTGTGGGATGGAGGCGCGGATCACGGTGATTTCGTCGCCAAGACCCGGCTGGAACACGAAATTGGTCGGCTGGCCCAGCGCGTTGAAGCTGACCTCAGGAAAGCTGACATCCTGCAATTTGGGGAAGGCGCGCACATCCATCGAAACGTCGCTGCATTTGAGCGCGGTGGCGTAGGCGCAGTATTCCTCGATGAATTTCTCTTTCAGTTCCGCGGTCGTGCGAAGCTCTCCATTTTCCTTGTAACGCATCTCGCCCGTCTGCAGGTTGCGGCTTGCCTCGAACACGATGTTTCGAAGGTGGCTCTGCTTGAAGAAGAAGAGCGAATATTCGATCGCACCGATCAGCATGAAGAACATCACAGGCGCAACCAGTGCGAACTCCAGAAGCGTCATGCCCCTGGTGTCATGGCCATAGGCCGTGATGAGCCGCGCTTTGCGCATCTGTCGCCTCTCCAGTCGCAGCGTGACCTGCACGGTCCGCCATGCCATTGCGCCGGGGTCTTGCTCCGGTCGCGTTGCTTCACCGCGCCCTATAACCCTGCTGCATTGCCGCATCGTCATCGCCGGCGGGACAGTTTCGCGCGTGTCAGAGAGCGCCCGTTAACCCTGGTCCGGCGCGATCGGTCATGCCGGCCGCGGCGCGGCGCGATTGAACTCGCCCCTGCCGCTCCCTATTACGACGCCATGGTCATCCCATCTCAGCCGCACTCCCTCATGCAGGCGCTCGACGAGCGCGCGCGGACAATCTTCCGGACACTGGTGGAATCCTACCTGGAGAGCGGTGAGCCGGTCGGCTCGCGCAGCCTGTCGAAGGGCGGCATCTCGCTGTCACCAGCCTCCATCCGCAATGTCATGTCAGACCTGACCGATCTCGGCCTGCTGGAGGCGCCCCACGTCTCGGCGGGCCGGATGCCGACTTTTGCCGGCCTGCGCCTGTTCGTCGACGGCTTTCTGGAGATCGGCCAGCCCTCCGAGGCCGACCGGGAAGAGATCGACAGCCGGCTCGGAAGCGCCGGCTGGGACCTGGAACAGCTGCTCAGCGAGGCTTCAGCAATCCTCTCCGGCCTGACGGGCGGGGCCGGTCTTGTCGCCTCGCCCAAGCGCGACGCCCCGGTCCGGCATGTGGAGTTCGTACCGCTGACGACCGGCGATGCGCTGTGCGTGCTGGTGGCCGAGGATGGCGATGTGGAAAACCGCCTTGTCCGGCTGCCCCGCGGCCTGCCGCGCACGACGCTGATCGAGGCGAGCAATTACATGGCGACGCGGCTGAAGGGCCGCACCCTGTCGGAGGCCCATGACGAGATCCGCCGTGAGATCGCCGGGCGGCGCGCGGAACTGGATGAGACCGCGTCCTCACTGGTCGAGGCCGGACTGGCTGAATGGGCCGGCGGGGAAGACCGCTCGCTGATCGTCCACGGCGTCGGCAATTTGCTTCAGGATGCCCGCGCGGCCGAGGATCTCGACCGGGTGCGCCAGCTGTTCGAGGCGATCGAACGCAAGCAGAGTCTGCTCGATGTGCTCGACAGCACACGCGAGGCCGATGGCGTACGCCTGTTCATCGGCTCGGAGAACCGGCTGTTCCCGCTATCCGGTTCAAGCGTCATTGTTGCCCCCTATATGGGAGCGCAGAGACAGGTCATCGGTGCGCTGGGGGTGATCGGCCCGACCCGGATCAACTATGCCCGGGTCATCCCGATGGTGGACTACACCGCCCGGGTGGTCGGCGACATCCTCTCAGGCACCCGCAGAAAGGACTGAACAAGCCATGAGCGACGACACTTTGCGTCCGTCCGGCGCGGACCAGCCGGACATTGACACACTGGACGAAATGGCCCGCGAAGACGACGAGCCCGGTCGCGAAAGCGATGTCGAGGGAGCCGGCGAGGACGCCGCGCCGCTTTCGCCCGAAGAGCAGGCAAGTCAGCTGGACGCCGAAGTCGCCATGCTGAAGGACAAGCTGCTGCGCACGCTGGCGGAGACCGACAATATCCGCAAGCGCGCCGAACGCCAGGTCGCCGAGGCGCGCACCTATGCGATCGAACGCTTTGCTGGCGACCTCCTGTCGGTGGCCGACAATCTTGCCCGCGCCCTGGCCGTCCTCTCCGACGTCGACCGCGAAGGCCTGTCGGAGGCCGGCAAGGGCCTGCTCGGCGGCATCGAGATGACCCAGAAGGAACTGCACACCGCGCTGGCGCGACACGGCGTCGTCCCGGTTGATGCGGCTCCGGGCGCGGCCTTCGACCCCAACCACCACCAGGCCGTCACCCAGGTGCCGTCAGACCAGCCGGCCGGCGTGATTGCACAAACCTTCCAGAATGGCTGGAAGATCAACGACCGCGTCCTGCGCGCTGCCATGGTCGCGGTCAGCCTGGGGAAGACGAATTGATGTCGCGCGGCGCGCCAGCAGCCAGGCCACAGATTCGCCTCATTGGGGAAACAATTTGACCGGCTTGCTGGTGTGGATGGAGCGTTTACCCTATGGTGAGTGTAAGCCGGCATGGTTTGGTTATCCGGCAATCGCCGACCGGACACATGACTTTTCAGACTGGATGCGGGGGTGAAGGGACGGAGATGCCGAGATACAAGAAGATTGAGCCCAACCGCCTCACCGAACTCGGACGCTCCGGGCAGTCGCGCGATGAGATCCGCGACCAGCTCATCGACATGATCAAGAATGAGAACGCGGTGCCCCTGCACTGGCTGAATGACGTGACACGCAATGTGGCCCTGTCGCTCGCCGATAATGGCAAGGCACGCGTCGAGACTGATCAAGGGGGGCTACGCTATCTGAGCCGGCGCGGCTTCTTCTGACGCACCGGCCCAGCGGCGTCGCAGGGGGGCGATGACCAAGGTCAGAGATGAGCCCCGTTCCCACCGCGTCTTCTTTCTCGGATGGCGCCCGGTCGGCTCGGTGCCAATCTTCAGCCCGCCTTACGCCCGGCGCGGCGCGCTCGATCCTCGGGCATCGCCCGCTGAGGACGGCCATTTCGACAGCCGCGCAATCAGCCCCGACTTCCTGAAGTGTTTGCGGCGCGCAGAATACCTTGCGCGCTATGACGGCTTCTACCTCCTGCAGATGGACCTGGACCCCGGGCAGCTCGACAGGATCGCGCCACGCCCGGGTAACGGGGACGAGGCCGGTCTCGCCGCGCCCCGGTATGCCACCATTCGCGACCTTGCTGGAGAAGTCGGCATGGTGGTGAAGACGGAGCTCAAACACCCGCACTATTTCCATGCTCCGGGCTGGCGGCGGAACGGAACACGCAATGCCTGGCGCCTGCTCGACAATCCCCTTGAGATCGGCCTGGCCGGCCTCACCCTGTTCGCAGCACTGCGCGAGAGCCACGGCACGGACCACTTTCATCCCCTGATTGCGACCCTTGCGGTGACCGCGCTCGCGCTCAGCCTCTGGACCATGGCGCTGTGGACGCTTCGGGGCCGGTTCAACAGCACCGAGCGGCTCAACGCCGACAGTATTCTCGTGGTCCGCCCGACCCGGCTCGCGCTGCCGCCGGACACCGATATCGCAAGCCTTGAAAAGCACTTCCTGTCGGCGGAATGGCTGCTCAACGTGCGGACGCGGCGCCCGCCCAATATCGATCACGCCCGCCGGGCGCTGGGACACCTGCGCCGCAGCTTCCTCGCCATTGCCGAAGACGTCGACTACTGGATCGTGGCGGCCAAGTCGCAGGACATGACGGTCACGCGGCCCATTCTCATCGCCTTCTGGCCGGCCTTCATTGCCGCGACCCTGACGCTTGGTCTCGGGGCGGTCGGCTGGCTCCCGCTGGCAAGCGCCTTGATCGTCAGCGCCGCATTCCTCATGCTCTGCCTGTTCGGCTTTGCGGTCTCGATCATAATCTTCGACCTGCCGCGGGTGAAGCTCCTCAGGGCGACCCAGGGCTTCTTCATCACTGCCAACCCGATCAACGAGGCGATCGGCCGCGTCGTCCTGCAGTGTGAGACAAGGGCGGCAGGTGTGCCAGTGCGCGGCCGCATCCATGCCGGGGCGCCGGCGCCGCGCACCGCAAGCGAGGCGATCGGCGAGATTGTCTTTGACCCCCCAGCCGGAAACGGCCCGCCGGTGACGCTCGGGGCGAGCCGCGTGTCGGACTTCCGTGACGTGATCGAGGCCTTCGGCGTCAAGACCGCCGGCGAGGCGCAGCGCCTCCAGGTCAAGCAGTTCTGGGCCGCCATGTGCGCCGCCATCCTCGGGGCGATCGTCACCGCCTTTGCAATCGTCACCGATACCGATAACGGCTCGGCCTGCGCCGGCGAAGCGTCATGCTCGGGCGACGCCAGCTAGGGCAGTTTCCGCCTTTCGCCGAACCGGCCGCCGCGCTGGTTTCGCTCACGTCAGCCTGCTGGCGCTGACCGGTCCGCGGGAGCGGCACGCCCAGGCGCGTTCGTGAAGCGCGTAGACAAGGGTCTGGACGGCCGGTTCGATGAGGCCGATGCCGAGAGCCACCCGCCAGTCATGGGTGAGTCCGAAAGCCACGACCATGGCCACGCCGAGATGAGTCAGGCTGTAGCTCAACGTCTTGGTGACGGTCCGGGACATGTCCTTGGAGGCTCCGCTGGCTTGCAGACTATTTGCGACTGCGATGTGGTCTCAGAAACTGCTGGCGACCAATTGATTGTGTGCGGCGCCGCCATTGACCGGGGCTATGGCGGGTCGCCATTCCCGGGAAGGCCCCCGAAGTCCCGGCAGCGAGGCGGCCAATGTGACCGGCTCCCTTGAGGTCGCGGGCCTGTTTCCCATATCGGCTGATGACTGCTGGCGGACTGCCCGTTCGCCGGCCGCACAACCCCAAGGAGCCGCCGTTCACCGGTGCTGCATCAGCCAGGCCAAACGATGTGACCGGCGGCGGCCGACAAGAGGAGACACGAGACTATGGGCAAGATCATCGGCATCGACCTCGGCACCACCAATTCGTGCGTGGCCGTCATGGAAGGCGGCTCGGCCAGGGTCATCGAGAATTCGGAAGGCGCGCGCACGACGCCCTCCGTGGTCGCCTTCACTGAAGGTGGCGAACGCCTGATCGGCATGCCGGCGCGCCGCCAGGCCGTCACCAACCCGGACTTCACCTTCTACGCCATCAAGCGCCTGATCGGGCGCCAGTTCGACGACCCGACTGCGCAGAAGGACAAGGAAATCTCCCCCTTCGACATCGTACGGGGCCCCAATGGCGACGCCTGGGTGAAGGGCCGCGACAAGGACTACGCGCCGCAGGAAGTCTCCGCCTTCGTGCTGCAGAAAATGAAGGAAACGGCCGAGGCCTATCTTGGCGAACCGGTGACCCAGGCGGTGATCACTGTGCCGGCCTATTTCAATGACAGCCAGCGCCAGGCCACCAAGGACGCCGGCAAGATCGCCGGGCTTGAGGTCCTGCGGATCATCAACGAGCCGACGGCTGCCGCCCTCGCCTACGGCCTCGACAAGGGCGGAAACAAGATCATTGCCGTCTACGACCTGGGGGGTGGCACATTCGACGTCTCCATCCTGGAGATCGGCGACGGTGTCTTCGAGGTGCTCTCCACCAATGGTGACACCTTCCTTGGCGGTGAGGACTTCGACCTCAGGATCGTCGATTTCCTCGCCGAGGCGTTCCGTAAGGATCAGGGCATCGATCTGAAGACCGACAAGCTCGCCCTGCAGCGCCTCAAGGAAGAGGCGGAGAAGGCGAAAAAGGAATTGTCCTCGGCCACCACTTATGAAGTCAACCTGCCCTTCATCACAGCCGATGCGTCGGGTCCGAAACACCTCAACATGAAGCTGACGCGGGCCAAGTTCGAGAGCCTCGTCGGCGACCTCATCAAGCGGACCATCGACCCGTGCCGCAAGGCCTTGTCGGACGCCGGCAAGTCACCAACCGAGATCGACGAAGTTGTCCTTGTGGGCGGGATGACCCGCATGCCGGCCGTGCAGGAGGCGGTGAAGGGCTTTTTCGGCAAGGAGCCGCACAAGGGCGTCAACCCGGACGAGGTCGTCGCCATCGGCGCGGCGATCCAGGGCGGCGTGCTGCAGGGTGACGTGAAGGATGTGGTCCTGCTCGACGTCACGCCGCTCTCGCTGGGCATCGAGACGCTGGGCGGGGTGTTCACGCGCCTCATCGACAGAAACACCACCATCCCGACCAAGAAGTCGCAGGTGTTCTCCACCGCAGAGGACAACCAGCCGGCGGTGACCATCAAGGTGGTCCAGGGCGAGCGCGAGATGGCGGCCGACAACAAGCTGCTCGGACTGTTCAACCTGGAAGGCATCCCGCCGGCGCCGCGCGGCCTGCCGCAGATCGAGGTCACCTTCGACATCGACGCCAATGGCATCGTCAACGTGTCGGCCAAGGACAAGGCCACCAACAAGGAACAGCGGATCACCATCCAGGCCGATGGCGGCCTGTCGGAAGACGACATCCGGAAGATGATGGACGAGGCAGAGAAGAACGCCGACGCCGACAAGCAACGCCGCGAGCTGGCCGAGGCGAAGAACCATGCCGAGGCGCTGGTCCACCAGACCGAGACGCAGCTCGAGGAGCATGGCGAGAAGGTCCCCGCAGAGGTCAGGACTGAGATCGAAGGCGCCGTGACCGCGCTCAAGACAGCTGCTCAGGGCGAGAATGCCGAGGAGATCCAGGAGCGGCACAAGGCGCTGATGACGGCGGCCATGAAGCTCGGCGAGGCGATCTATTCCAGCCAGCAGGCCGAGGCGGCCGAGGCAGACGCCCGTGCCGATGCGGCGGCTGATGGCGACGTGGTCGATGCCGATTTCGAGGAAGTTGATGGAGAGGAGAAGCGGTCCGCCTGACGACGGGCCAGCCCCCCGCTCGACACGGGCCCGCCGGCGAACCGGCGGGCCTTTTCACATCATGCCAAGTTGCAAGGGATCGGCGCCGATCCATGCAGCGCAGGGCAGGCGAGACGGCGCGTCGGCGCCCCATGCGCCATAACCGCGGATGGGTCTTCATCCGCGCAGAATGTTGTCAGCCCGGGACACATGGTGTCAGCCCGGGGCAGGGGGATCGCAGGGACCACATGCGCCGCCTGGTGCTTCACTCCCGTCGACCTAGCAAGCTAGGTGGGCGCCAGGTGAGCCGGGACCACGGTCCCGGCCAGAATGCCAGCTCCCTGACGGTGAGTAAGGTCGCCGGAGTTGAATGACCGCGTCGAACGCCGCAGCCCCTGCGACCTGAAGGATAGTGCATCGCGACGGATTTGATAAGCGCTGTGAGCCGCGCGGCGATCGGGCCGAGGCCGTCAGGGCAGGTCGAACACGAACAGCAGGGTGCGCTGGCGGTCGCTGAAATTGTCATCCGACAGGAGATAGAGCCGCGTGCCGCCCTCTGGCAGAGCCCGGGCCGCAATCGCCTCGAAATTGTCAACCGAAGGCGGCCTGAGTTCTGCAAGCACCTCGAAGCCTTCCGGCTCGCCCGCGCCCGTCAGCCTTGCACGGGCAATCGCGATGGTGTTTCCGAAACCCGGCATGAAATTCCTGTGCACGCTGAACAGCGTGTCACCAAGGACATCCATTCCGGTGAGCGCAAGTCCCCCCGGCGTTGGCAAGGCGCCATCAAAATCCGGCCCGGCGCCCGCCTCGATCCGGTCAAAGCCGGCAAGGCCATCCGCCTTTTCCGTCTCCGTGGCGACCAGCAGGCTCCCGGCGTCGGTCAGCGCCAACGCTTCCATGCCGCCATTGTCCCGGATCGTGAACCCGTCGGCGCGGTCTGACACGCTCGTCACCAGCGCGCCCCGTGCCGCGGCGCCGCAGCCCTCCAGGTCATAGGCAAGCACCCGGTGGTCGCGCTCGAAGCTGACCAGGGCGAGCCCTTCAGGCCCGAGGGCAAGCCCCTCCGCATCGCCGGCGCGCTTGCCCGAAAGCTGCCCGCCCTCGGCATCCAGCAGGAAACCGAGCGATCCGCTGCCGGTTGGTGTGATCGCGTCATCCTCCAGCGCGATCCAGACAAAGGCTCCCTGGTCACTGACCGACAGCAGTGAACCGGAGCGCATCACCGCAAGACCCGACAAGCCGCCAAAGCTTGCAAGGTCGCCTGTCAGGTGGAAGCCGCCGCGAAAGGCAAGCGGGCCGATATCGGCCTCAAGGGCCACGGGCTCCACCGTCAGGGCGAGCGCCTGCGCCCTCTGGAAGCGGGTGCCATCGGGACAGGATGCCGCACGAAGCGCCGGCGCCGCCTCGGCCAGCGCCCACGGCCCGGTCGGTCCGGCCGGCTCGGGCTGCGGCGCCGCGCAGGCTGCGAGCACAAGACCTGCCGCAACCATCAGGACCTTCAGTCTTGCTGTCATGACCATGATTACCACCTGCCTTGCCCGTTCGCCCCTTGCCACGCCTCACTGGCTCGGGAAATACCTTGGCCACCCGATGGAGACACCGAATGCCCGGCCAGACACTCTATGACAAGATCTGGAACGCCCATGTGGTGGCCGAGGACACAGAGCGCGGCGAGGCGCTCCTGTTCATCGACCTGCACCTCATCCACGAGGTGACGACGCCGCAGGCCTTCGCCGGCCTGCGCGCGGCCGGGAGGCGTGTGCGCCGGCCGGACCTCACCCTGGCAGTGGCCGACCACAACACGCCGACCGAGAACCAGGCCGCCGGCCTTGACGGCGTCACCGACCCGGACGCCCGCGCCCAGCTTGAGGCCCTGATGGCGAATGTCGCCGAGCATCGCATCGAGATCTTCCCGATGGGCCACCGCAATAATGGCATCGTCCATGTGGTCGGCCCCGAGCAGGGGCGAACCCAGCCCGGCATGACGATTGTCTGCGGCGACAGTCACACCTCCACCCATGGCGCGTTCGGTGCGCTGGCCCATGGCATCGGCACGTCCGAGGTCGAGCACGTGCTGGCGACCCAGACCCTGCGCGCCCGCAAGATGCGCAACATGGCGGTCGAGGTCACCGGCAGGCTTGGCGAGGGCATTACCGCGAAGGACCTGGCGCTGCACCTGATCGCGAAGATCGGCACCGCCGGCGGCACCGGCCATGTCATCGAGTATCGCGGCGAGGCTGTCGAGGCGCTCTCCATGGAAGGCCGGATGACGCTCTGCAACCTCACCATAGAGGGCGGCGCCAGGGCCGGCCTGATTGCGCCTGACGAGACCACCTTCGCCTATGTTAAGGGCCGTCCGGCATCCCCGAAGGCGGGGGCCTGGGAACTTGCCGAGGCACACTGGCGCACGCTCGCTTCCGACGCTGATGCCGCGTGGGACCGGGTGGTGGAGATCACTGCCGCCGAAATTCGCCCGACGCTGACCTGGGGGACGAGCCCGGAGCAGGCGATCCCAATCGATGGCCGCGTGCCGGACCCGGCAGCCGAACCCGACCCGGTGAGGCGCACCAGCATCGCCCGCGCGCTCGACTATATGGGCCTGTCCGCCGGCCAGCCCCTCGCCGGCGTTCCGGTCAACCGCGTGTTCATCGGCTCGTGCACCAATTCCCGGATCGAGGACCTGCGCGCGGCGGCCGGCATCATGCGCGGCGCGCGGGTTGCCGACGGGGTGCGCGTGATGATCGTCCCCGGCTCGGGCCTGGTGCGCGCACAGGCTGAGGAGGAGGGACTCCACGCCATCTTCCGGGACGCCGGCGCCGAATGGCGCGAACCCGGCTGCTCCATGTGCCTTGGCATGAACCCGGACATCCTCGCGCCGGGCGAGCGCTGCGCGTCCACCTCGAACCGCAATTTCGAGGGCCGGCAGGGCCGCGGCGGGCGGACACACCTGATGAGCCCGGCGCTCGCCGCCCGTGCGGCGATCACCGGCGTCCTCGGCTGAACCGTTCGGGCGGGGACCTGAACGGGTGCCATTGCGGCAACCTGTCCCAGGCGATAATCTTTCAGTCGCCGCCGAACGGGCGGCGCACAGACAGGAGGGGAACACCATGAAAGCCCTTATCACAGCCGGCCTCGCGCTGGCCCTCACTGCGGGCGCGGCGACCGCCCAGACCATGACCATCGAGTTCGCCGGCGATGACGGAGCCACCACCAACTGGACCTTTGACGGCGAGGGCAACGCCACCGCCGCAGACGGAACCACTGGCTCCTACACCTGGGACGAGGACGGCAAGGTGCTGTGCGGCCAGATGGAGGAGGGCGAGGTGTGCGCCACCTTCGAGGAAGCGGGTTCCGCCGTCGGCGACAGCTCCGCCTACACGCTGAGCGACGGCACCACCGGCACGGCAACCATCACCGCTGTTACCGAATAGGCGCACGTCGGCTTCTGACGCGCTGCCGGTCAAGGCTGGCGGCGCGTCTTCCCATGACTGGCGCGCAAGCAGCGCTGATGAATGGCTCCCGCCAGCCCGCATCCCCGGACCGGGATTGCCCGCTCGCCCGGCATCAGGGCTTGCCACACGGGCCGCTTTGACGCCATTGGCGGGCCGAGCAAGGGAGCCTGCGCATGACCCGTTTCACTCTCCATGGCATGTGGCCGTCCGGGCCGTCCTACAAGGTCGGCCTGATGCTGCGCCTGACCGGAACGCCGCACAGTTATGTCCATGTCGACCTGCGCACCGGCGCCCACAGGGGCGAGGCCCATCTCGCGCGCAGCCGCTTCGGCAAGGTGCCGGCCCTGGAGGACCATGAGCTGGGCCTCTGCCTGTGCGAAAGCTCGGTGATCCTGCAATATCTTGCCGAGGTCACCGGCCAGTTCCTCGGCTCCGGCCTCGCTGACAATCTGCGCATCCGGGAATGGCAGAGCTGGGCCGTCACCGGGCTTGCCACTGGCCTTTATCGCACCCGCGCCGCCCGGCTCGGCTTCTTCCAGTTCCACGAGGCGGTGATGGCGGCCAATGAGGCCGAGGCGAAGTCCGGCCTGCAGACGCTCAACGCCCATCTCGCCAATCTCGACTGGCTGGTCGCCAGCAAGCCGACCATCGCCGATATCGATCTCTACGCTATCGCCGGCTATGCCCCGCAGGCGGGACTTGACCTTGAGCCCTATCCGCATGTCCGCCGCTGGATGAGCAACATGCAGGGGCTGCCGGGCTTTGCCGGGGTTGAGGACTGCCTGCCGCCCGAGAGCGTCACCGCTTGACCACGCCGCTGCTCAGCGCGCTGGACCATGCGGTCCTGCTCTGCCCGGACATCGACACGGGGACTGAGGCCCTGGAGACCCTGTTCGGGCGCGCGGCGGACTGGTGCGCCGTGGACGAGGCGGGCGGAACGGCCAGCGCCCTGTTCCGCTTCGCCAACACGGCGCTGGAACTGCTCGCCCCGCACGGTACCGGCCCACGGGCCAGCGACCTGGCAGAGCGGGTCTGTGCAGGCGAGGCCGGCCTCGCCTCCCTCGTCTTCGCCGCGCCCGATATCGGCGCCGCCCACCACCGGCTGGCCCGCCGCGGCCTCGACCCGGACGCGGTGACCGATGGCGCCAGCACGGACCTCAAGACCGGCGCGACACGGCGCTGGAAGCGCTTCAGATGTTCCGGCGATCACACCGCCGGCGCCCGCGTGTTCGTCATCCAGCCGGAGGACACGCTGGCGCCCGCGCCACCATCCGCGCCCGGCGCAGTCGACGCGCTCGACCACCTCGTCATCGAGACCCCGGCGCCCGGACGTGCGCTCGCCCTCTATGGAGCGCGGCTCGGCCTCGACCTCGCCCTCGACCGGACGGCTCCGGAGTGGAAGACGCGCTTCCTGTTCTTCCGGGTCGGCGGACTGACCCTCGAGATCGTCCAACATCTCGACCAGCCAACCGATCCCGCCGCGCCGGACCGTCTCTGGGGCCTCACCTGGCGCACCGGCGACCTCGACGCCGCCCATGCCCGCCTGTCGGCAGCCGGGCTTGACCTGTCCGCGATCCGCACCGGCCGCAAGCCCGGAACCCGGGTCTTCACCGTGCGCAGCGGCACGCTTAGCGTGCCGACCTTGTTCCTGGAACAGGCGGGCCGCTGAACCCGCGCCCCATGCGGATTGGCGAACGCGCCGGCGTCGGCTAGGCTTTGCGCCATGCAGCCTTTCACAACACTTGATGGCACCGCCGCGCCGCTCCTCGACACGGGGGAACTGATGGCGAATGTCGACACCGACCGCATCATCCCGAAACAGTTCCTGAAGACGACCGGGCGCACCGGGCTCAGCGTCGGCCTCTTCCACGAGCTGAAGACCCGCGCCGACGGCTCCCCTGACCCGGATTTTGTCCTCAACACGCCGGCCTGTCGCGGCGCCGCGATCCTGATCACGGGGGAGAATTTTGGCTGCGGATCCTCGCGCGAACATGCGCCCTGGGCCCTGCTCGACCAAGGCATTCGTTGCGTCATCGCCCCCTCCTTCGCCGACATCTTCCACACCAACTGCCTGAAGAACGGCATCCTGCCCGTGGTCCTTTCCGAAGCGGTCTGCACCGAGCTTGCCCGCCAGGCCGGCGGCGGCAATTGCCGCTTCAAGGTCGACCTTGAGGCCCAGACCGTGAGCGGGCCGGACGGCACCGTCCACCGCTTCGTGATTGATCCCGGCGCGAAGGCCAACCTGCTGGAGGGCCTTGACGAGATCGGCCTGACCCTGAAGTCGCAGGACGCCATTTCCGCTTTCGAGGCACGCCGCCGCCTCGCAACGCCCTGGCTGGAACGCGGCGCATGATCGTGATCGAAGGCAGTGTGCGCGTGCCGGAGCGCGCAGGTTGCGCCGCGCCGCGTCATGCTGTTGTGTCTGGCCTGACATTGTCAGCAGGAGCAAGGACCCATGCGCCCAATCCCCCATGCACTGGCGGCCACCGGGGCCATCATTGCCCTGTCGGGCTGCCAGTCGACCGGCGAACCGGACAATGTCCAGTATGTCCAGATCGTCAATGACGAGGGCGAAGCGCTGGAATGCCGGACAATCCGCAACACCGGGTCCCTGATCGGCGAGCGCACCTGCGCAACGGCGGCCCAGTGGCAACAGATCGACGAGGACGCGGAAGAGGCCGGCGAGGAATTCCGCAACCGTTATCGTGACCGGGCCGGCCGCAATGCGCCGACCGGCGGGTTGGGCAACTAGGCCGCGCCCGCGCCCATGGCAAAGACCCTGCTCGTCCTGCCCGGCGACGGCATAGGGCCGGAGGTGACCGAGGCGACCTGCCGTGTCGCCGCCCGACTGGTGCCGGGTCTTGCGGTCGAGACCGGCCTCGTCGGCGGCGCCGCGCTCGATGCAGAGGGCGCGCCGCTCAGCGAGGCGACCCTGGAGCGCGCGCGCTCCGCCGACGCAGTGCTCCTCGGAGCAGTTGGCGGGCCGAAATGGGCGGACGTCCCGCGCAATTTCCGCCCGGAAGCCGGCCT
Organism: uncultured Hyphomonadaceae bacterium; assembly: GCA_964412785.1. GTDB lineage: Bacteria > Pseudomonadota > Alphaproteobacteria > Caulobacterales > Hyphomonadaceae > UBA5336. Next base: position 5,009 of record CAYPQD010000021.1, on the reverse strand, counting down.
CCTGACCCTGCGCAAAGGGCTGGACGTCTTTGCAAACCTCCGCCCCGCGCTCTGTTTCCCGGCCCTGGCAGACGCCTCCAGCCTGAAGCGCGAGTTGATAGACGGGCTCAACCTGATGATCGTCCGCGAGCTGACCAGCGGGGTCTATTTCGGAGAGCCGCGCGGCATCGATACCGACGAACACGGCACGCCGCGCGGCTATGACACGGCGATCTACACCGCGCCTGAGATCGAGCGGGTAACGCGCACGGCCTTCGACATCGCGCGCGGGCGCTCAGGCCATGTCTGTTCGGTGGAGAAATCGAACGTCATGGAAAGTGGCCTGTTCTGGCGCGAACAGGTGACGCGCGTGCATGGCGAGACCGGCCACGGCATCACGCTGCGGCACATGTATGCCGATGCCTGCGCCATGGAGCTGGTCCGCGCGCCGAAACAATTCGACGTGATCCTCGCTGACAATCTCTTCGGCGACCTGCTGTCCGACGAGGCCGCGATGCTGACCGGCTCGATCGGCATGCTGCCCTCGGCTGCGCTTGGCGCTGAGGGCACGCCCGGCCTGTTCGAGCCAGTCCACGGCTCTGCCCCGGACATCGCCGGCCAGGGTATCGCCAATCCCTGCGCGGCCATCCTGTCCCTGGAAATGGCCCTGCGCTGGTCGCTTGACGCGCCGGACGCCGCCGACCGGCTCTTCGCCGCCGTCAATGCCGCCCTGACCGCCGGCGCGCGCACCCGTGATCTTGGCGGCACGCTGACCACGCTGGAGATGACCGAGGCGATCGTTTCGGCGCTCTGAGGCCGACGCATTCATACCAGTGTGCGCAGATGATGCCCCATCTGCGCCTCCGGCGCATGGGGCGCCGACGCGCAGTCGCGCTTGCCCTCGCGCCGCGTGGATCGGTTTTGGTTCCATGCAGCCTGGTATCAGACCTGGAACACGCGCGTCGGCTGGAACCGGCCTGCGCGGACCTCGCCCAGGGCAATCGCCTGGTCACCGCTGAAGGCAAGCGCGCGCCGGTCGTCCGGGTCGGCGGGCCGCTCCGCCCGCCAGCGCTCCACCACATGTGGCAGCAGGACGACAGTGCGTCCCTGGCGGATCTCCGCTGCTGCCGGTCCGTCCACATCGACACCCGGCACGTCGTCGAGCACCGTCTCGATCGGCAGCAGCGCAGCAAGCCGGGCCTCTCGGCAGTCGAGCGCCTCGATCCCGGAGAGCGGGACAGCGACGGTCTCGTCGAGCACGCCGACACGCGTGCGTCGCAGCGCCGTAATGTGGCCTTCCGTACCCAGATCGAAGGCGAGGTCGCGGACCAGCGCCCGGACGTAAAAGCCCTTTCCTGTCAGCAGGCGGATGACCGTCCTATCGGCGTCTGGCATTGCGATGACCACCGCCTCGTGGAGGACCACCGGGCGCGCCTCCAGCTCGAATGCCTCGCCCTCGCGGGCAAGATCATAGGCGCGCTGGCCGTCAACCTTGATCGCGGAGAATTTCGGCGGGACCTGCTCGATCTCGCCGACAAAGCCGGCCAGCGTCGCCTCGACAGCTTCGCGCGAGGGGCGAACCGCGCTTGTTGCCGTCACCTCGCCCTCGCGGTCCTGGGTCGTGGTCGACGCGCCCCAGAAGATCGTGAAGACATATTCCTTCCGTGCATCCATCGCCCACTGGACGGTCTTGGTCGCCTCGCCGAAGGCAATCGGCAGGATGCCATCGGCCAACGGGTCCAGTGTGCCGCCATGGCCGACCTTCTGGGCGTTGAAGAGCCGCTTCAGCCGGGAGACGACCTCGGTGGAGGTGACCTCGACAGGCTTGTCGATCGCAAGCCAGCCATGCACCGGCTCGCCCTTGCGCTTGCGCTGTCTGGCCATCGGATTGCGCTCGCCTTGAAACCGCGGCAGGCCCGGCGGATCAAACGCCGAGCCATCCCGTAACTGGCCCCCGCCTCTGCCAGAGGCACACCATCCTGTGAAGGGCCGTAGAGCGGCTAGTTCACCGTTTCAAGGATGCGCCGGGTGATGACATGGGCCTGGATTTCGCCGGCACCCTCGAAGATGTTGAGGATGCGGGCATCCTGCAGCACCCGGCTGATCGGATATTCCAGCGCGAAGCCATTGCCACCATGGATCTGGAGGGCGTTGTCTGCCGCCGCCCATGCGACGCGGGCCGCCAGCAGCTTGGCCATGCCGGCCTCAAGGTCGCAGCGCTTGTCGAGATCCTTCTGGCGGGCCGAGAAATAGGTGAGCTGGCGCACGCCCATCAGTTCGGCCGCCATCATGACCAGCTTGCCATAGACCCGCGGGAAGTCGAAAATCGGCTTGCCGAATTGCTGGCGATCCAGCGCATAGCGCAGGCCAAGCTCGAACGCATTCTGGCCGACACCGACAGCGCGGGCTGCGGTCTGGATACGCGCGCTCTCGAAGGTTGCCATCAGGTGGCGGAAGCCCTGGCCCTCGACACCGCCGAGCAAATTGCTGGCATCGACAGTGAACCCGTCAAAGGCGATCTCGTATTCCTTCATGCCGCGATATCCGAGCACCTCGATCTCGCCGCCGGTCATGCCGTCCGCCGGGAACATGTGGGCGTCGCTGCCACGCGGCTTTTCCGCGAGGAACATGGAGAGGCCGGAGAAATTGTGGGTCGCCGGGTCGGTGCGCGCGAGCAGCGTCATCACGTCGGTACGCGCGCCATGGGTGATCCAGGTCTTGTTGCCGGTGACCGAATAGGTCGCGCCATCTTCGGACTTGACCGCGCGGGTGCGCAGGCTGCCAAGGTCAGAGCCGGTGTTGGGCTCGGTGAAGACCGCGGTCGGCAGGATCTCGGCCGATGCGATGCCTGGCAGCCAGCGCTGCTTCTGCTCGTCGGTGCCGCCGATCAGGATAAGTTCGGCTGCAATCTCCGAGCGTGTGCCGAGCGAGCCGACCCCGATATAGCCGCGAGACAGCTCTTCGGAGAGAACGCACATGGCTGTCTTGCCAAGACCGGCACCGCCGAATTCTTCCGGAATGGTGAGGCCGAACACGCCAAGCTCCCCCATCTCCGCAATGATGCTGTCGGGGATAAGCTCGTCCCTGAGGTGCCATCCATGGGCATGGGGCACAACCCGGTCCTCGGCAAACTTGCGGAAGGTGTCGCGGACCATGTCCATGGTCTCGTCAAGACCGGTGTCCTCAACCGTTGCCCGACCCAGCGCGCCGGGAAGGTATCGTGCCAGCGCCGCAACCGCTTCGGCAGTCTTGCCGCCCGCGACCAGGCGCATGACCGCAGGGGTTGCCGCAAGCTCGGCCGCCTCGGCGGAGAGGCCAAGCTCATGTGGGCGGATCACCTCGCCCTGGTTCATCGGGACGCCGGAAACCAGTTGCGCGAGATATTCGCTGAACAGGATCTGCGTCAGCAGCGCCTCGATCTCGCCATACCGGCCCTCGCCATCAAGGCGGGCCGCCCACTCGGCAGTCTGGCGCAGGGTCTCAACATACGTCGCGATCCAGGCGAGGCCGTGAACGCGGTGCTGCTCGGCATCGAGGGCACGCCGGTCCGGGCGGCCATCACGAACAACCAGGCCCGCAACCTGCTCCTCGGCAGCCGACAGATACCGCTCACTGGCGGCGACCGCCTCCGGCAATACCGTCTGCAGGTCCGCCATCACCGGTGTCCCGGCAATGATTTCGCCCGACATTCCGTCCATCTCCCGGTCCTCCGGTCTCATGTTTCCTCAGATACCGGTTATAGTCCGCCCACACGATTTGTCATATTCTCTTGCTGCGCCGCAAAGCCGCGCCGCCCGGTTAATCGCAGGCGCCGACACGTTAACCAACGCGCAATTGCTCCGACATAAGGGAAATGGGAGACAAACACCGTGAATGCTGGCGCAAGAAGCACCTCCCCAAAATGAACCCCCTCAACTCGGGAGACCTCTTGAAATGAACCCGTACGTACGCTTTGGATTGATTTCCAACTCGGTTTCAGCTGCGCTGATCGTCGGCGCGCTCGCCGTATTCGGACCGCCCGTCTTCGAGGCGGTGACCTCAGCGGCCGGTGGGACCGGGCCGGCCATGTGGGTGGCCCTCGGCGCCGCCGTGACCGTTCTCGTCGTTTTCTGGCTGGCGATGACGGAAGCGATCTTTCCGACGCTGTTCCGCTTCAACCTGATCCGCAAGCTGGTGCTCGGGAAGTACTATGTCGAAGGCACCTGGCTGCAGGCGGAGAAGGGTGACGGCACCAAGCGCATGTCGGTCATCGACATCCAGCCGGACGGCAAGAGCTTCATCTTCTCCGGCTACGCCCTCAACGAGGACCTCGAGATCGAGAGCAACACGCTGATCGAGTTCTCGCGCTTCGACTGGCCGTTCATGACCTACAAATACCGCAACTCGCTCTCCGATGGCGCCGATGGCCAGCGCGAGGGGGTGGGCGAGATCCAGTTCGAGATGAACCGCGCCGCCGCGAAGCGTTACAATGGCTATGCCCAGTATGTGAAGAATGAGGCGCGCCTCAACATCGAGGGCACCAAGCTCACCTCAAATGCCGAGGTGAGACGCCTGCGCTCGCTGGACGGGCGACAAAAGATTTTCGAGCGCTATTGGGACCTGTTCTTCAACCGCTCGCTTCGCAAGGCGCCGCAACCGGCACACCACACCGCAGCCGCCCACGCGCCGCAGGCCAATTTTCCTGGCTCCCCGGACTTCGTCGAGCGCCGCGCGGGCGAGACCCCGACCACAGCCGAAACCGGCGTGATCCCGCGCCGTCGGGCCAGCGACTGGAGCCGCGAGGAAGCCACTGCAAAAGACGAGCGGCCGGGCACGGGCCCCGCCAATGTCGACGCAGGCCTCGACAAGGCCGAGGATGCGCTCAAGCGGGCCGAGGCCAATCTCGACCGCCTGTCGGAAACCAAGCGCGGACCGGACAGCGACTATCGCAAGCGCTCGGTATTGTAGCTGTCCTCGCCCCGTTCTGTCCCGATTTCGGAAAGCCCTGCCCCACCCGGGCGGGGCTTTTTCATGGCCAGAAAACGCCCTAG
>CAYPQD010000020.1:0-47374 GCA_964412785.1 uncultured Hyphomonadaceae bacterium | reverse complement strand
CTTCGGGGCCCTGGGTGCGGGCGTCGCACCCGCTCGCTGGCGCCCGCCGAACAGGGCGCGCACCAGCCAGGCCAGCGACCCGCTGACGCCCTTGCTGCGCGGTGGCGCCGGATGCGGCGGCACATCCGCCGGCAGGCTGCCGGTCTCTGCTTGGTCATCCCCCTCAATCGCGGCTGAGTTAGGCTCGTCCGGGGCACGCGCCTGCGTGGCCGGCGCCGAAAGCGCATTCAGCGCCTGCATCAGAGCCGGGTAACGGTGCTGGCGCGCCGGCTCGAAGGTCAGGTCGAACATCTCCAGGTCGGCGAGCCCGCGCGGCACAATGCCATGCTCAAGCTGCGCCATCACCAGCCGGCCCTCGGACCAGGCATCGATCGCCCGGTTGACCAGCATCACCTGCTTGCCCGACATCAGCGCCGCCCGCGACCACAGCGCCAGCGTCACTTCCCCCTGCCGCGCGGGCGGATAGGCAAATTGCCCGGTCTCGATCCGCACCAGGCTGCCGAAGCGCTTCAGATAGTCCGCAATCTCGCCAGCGACGCCCTCATCCTCGGGTGCGGCGATCAGGTAAACCTGCAGCATGCCTGTCCCCACATGTCGGCCACGATACCAGAAGTGTTTACCATAGTCCGGGGCGCGCGAAACCGCCGCGCTGCGGCCGTCAGGCGTTGATGAAGCGGCGTCCGGCATAGAGCGCCTGCTCGCCAAGCTCCTCCTCGATGCGGATCAGCTGGTTGTACTTTGCCAGCCGGTCGGAGCGCGCCAGTGAGCCGGTCTTGATCTGCCCGCAATTCACCGCCACGGCGAGGTCGGCGATGGTGGTGTCTTCCGTCTCGCCGGAGCGGTGCGACATCACCGCAGCGTAGGCGTGGCGGTGGGCGAGGTCGACCGCGTCGAGGGTCTCGCTCAGCGTGCCGATCTGGTTGACCTTGACAAGTATCGCATTGGCCGCGCCGCGCTCCAGGCCGATCGCGAGGCGCTCCGGATTGGTGACGAAGAGATCGTCGCCGACCAGCTGGCATCGGTCTCCGATCGCCTCGGTGAGCGCGACCCAGCCCTCCCAGTCATCCTCGGCCATGCCGTCCTCGATGGAGACGATGGGGTAGCGGTCGACCAGGTCGCCAAGATACGCCGCCATGCCGGCCGCATCGAGCGTCTTGCCCTCGCCGCCGAGATGGTAGCGGCCGTCCCGGAAGAACTCCGTCGACGCGGCATCAAGCGCAAGCGCGACGTCCTCGCCCGGCCGGTAGCCCGCCGCCTCGATCGCCTTGAGGATGAAACCGATTGCCTCGTCGGTCGAGGCAAGCCCCGGCGCGAAGCCGCCCTCGTCTCCGACATTGGTGTTGTGGCCGGCCTCCTTCAGCCCCCTCTTCAGCGTGTGGAAGACCTCAGCGCCCATCCTGACCGCATCGGCAAGACCGGGCGCGGACACCGGCATGATCATGAATTCCTGGATGTCGATCGGGTTGTCGGCATGGGCGCCGCCATTGATGATATTCATCATCGGCGTCGGCAGCACGCGAGCATTGGTCCCGCCGATATAGCGCCACAGCGGCAGGCCGGTGCTCTCCGCCGCCGCCTTCGCGACCGCCATGGAGACGCCGAGGATGGCATTGGCGCCGAGCCGGCTCTTGGTCTCGGTGCCGTCAAGCTCCACCATGATCTGGTCGATCAGGCGCTGCTCGGCGGCATCAAGGCCCTCCAGGGCCTGGTAGATCTCGCCATTGACCGCGTCGACCGCGCCCTCAACCCCCTTGCCGAGATAGCGCGCTGCATCGCCGTCGCGCAGTTCGTGCGCCTCATAGGCGCCGGTCGAGGCGCCCGACGGCACCGCCGCCCGGCCGGTGCAGCCATCCGCGAGGGTGACATCCACCTCGACGGTCGGGTTGCCCCGGCTGTCGAGGATCTCACGGGCATAGATATCGACGATCTCTGTCATCGCACGTCTCCGGGTGTCTCCCGGGGCGGCTTACTGGGTCTCGTCCGTCGCCACAAGCCGGAGCGTCGGCCGCGGCCAGGGCGTTTTCCGACCCAATCGACCCACTTGGCGACTTGACTTTTCCGCCAGGATCATCGTCTCGCGCCGGTCCGACATGCCCGCATAGCCGCAGGCTCCCGGCAGTTACGAAAAATCCAAGCGGCCTGAAGGCTCAGTCTGGTCGCAAACCGACCTAGAACTCGTCCTTGGGTTCCAGAACCTGCTTGCCGCGATACATGCCCGACTTCAGGTCGACATGGTGCGGGCGGCGCAGCTCGCCACTGTCGGCATCCTCAATGAAGGTCGGCGAGGCAAGCCGGTCATGGGCACGGCGCATGCCGCGCTTGGAAGGCGTCGTCTTTCGCTTGGGGACTGCCATGGGTCTGATCCGGAAGTTGCGGGCGGGGGCTGGGGCGCCCTTGAAAAAACCAAGTAAGAAGCATAGCGCCCCCCGGCCCGCCTTGCAACCACTCAGGATCAGGCCGGCGCGTCAGACCAGCCGGCTTTGCCTGACTGCCGCCTCGACAAAGCTCGCAAACAGCGGATGCGGTGCGAAGGGCCGGCTCTTCAGCTCGGGATGGAACTGCACGCCGATGAACCAGGGATGCTCGGGCACCTCGAAGATCTCCGGCAGCAGCCCGTCCGGAGACAGGCCGGCAAACGACAGCCCCGCCACCTCCAGCCGCTCCACATAGTCGCGATTGACCTCATAGCGGTGGCGGTGGCGCTCGGAAATCTCCCGCGTGCCATAGATGTCCGCCACCCGGCTGCCAGCCTTGAGCACCGCCGGGTAGGCGCCAAGCCGCATGGTCCCCCCAAGGTCGCCATCGGCCGCGCGCACCTCGCGCTGGTTGTCGCGCGTCCACGCCTCCATGAGGGCCACCAGCGGCTCCGGTGTCGGCCCGAACTCGGTGGTCGAGGCAGCCTCGATGCCGGCCAGCGTTCGGGCCGCCTCGATCACGGAAAGCTGCATGCCGTAGCAGATACCGAAGCACGGCACCTGGCGCTCGCGCGCAAACCGGGCCGCGCGCATCTTGCCCATCGCCCCGCGCTCGCCAAAGCCGCCCGGCAGCAGGATGCCATGGATGCCCTCCAGCACATGGAGCGGCTGGGCCTCGTCGTCGAACGCGCTGGACTCGATCAGCCGGGTGATGACGCGGACATTGTTGGCGAGCCCGCCATGCTGCAGCGCCTCCAGCACCGACTTGTAGGCATCCGGCACGTCGGTGTACTTGCCCACCAGGCCGATGCAGACCTCACCGTCGGGATTGTGCAGGCGGTGGGAGATCGCCCGCCAGCGTGACAGGTCCGGGCGCGGCGCCCCCTCGATGCCGAAATGGGCAAGCACCTCCGCGTCCAGCCCCTCGGCGTGGTAGGTCTCCGGCACATCATAGATATGGCCGACATCCAGCGCCTCGATGACGCTGGAGGGGCGGACATTGCAGAAGCTCGCGATCTTGCGTTTCTCCGTCTCCGGGATTGGCCGGTCGCAGCGGCACAGCAGGATGTCCGGCTGGATGCCGATCGAGCGCAGCTCCTTCACCGAGTGCTGGGTCGGCTTGGTCTTCATCTCGCCGGCCGACGCAATATACGGCAGGAGCGTCAGGTGGATGAACACCACCCGGCCGGGGCCGAGTTCCTGGCCGAGCTGGCGGATCGCCTCGAAGAAGGGAAGACCCTCAATGTCGCCCACCGTCCCGCCGATCTCGCACAGGACATAATCGACCCCCTCGCCAGGATCGGCGAGCACGAACGCCTTGATCGCATCCGTGACATGCGGGATCACCTGGATGGTCGCGCCGAGAAAATCGCCGCGCCGCTCCTTCTCGATGATCGACTGGTAGATCTGCCCGGTCGTTATGTTGTCAGACCGGCGCGCATGCACGCCGGTGAAACGCTCGTAATGGCCGAGGTCGAGATCGGTCTCCGCACCGTCATCGGTGACAAACACCTCGCCATGCTGGCGCGGGCTCATCGTGCCCGGATCGACATTGAGATAGGGGTCGAGCTTGCGCAGGCGCACACCATAGCCGCGCGCCTGCAGGAGCGCGCCAAGCGCCGCCGACGCGATCCCTTTGCCGAGCGAGGACACCACGCCGCCAGTAATGAAGACATAGCGGATCATGGGAGCCTAATGTGGGATGATTCGGCCTTGCCGCGAACGTCCGTACGTCAGCGCAATCATTGCGGCGGATCGGCAGGGTCCGGCGTCGCGCCACCCGGCTGTTCGGCCAGCGGATCGTCCGCGCTGTCCGGAACCGGCGCCGGCGTTCCCTCCTCCGCCAGCGGGTCGGCGGCGACAGGCGCCGGCGCTGGCGCGCCTTCGCTCAGCGGATCGCCTGCCGGCTCGTCCAGCAGCGGCGCCGTCGGGTCGAGCAGGTCGCGGTCCGGACCCGTGCCCTGCGCCTCCAGCTCGCGCTCGATGCGCGTGCGGGTGTCACCGTCGCGGCTGGCGATGGTGGTCAGCGTCAGGCTGGTCAGGAAGAACACCGCGCCGAAAATGATCGTGGTGCGCACCAGTGCCCCCGCCGCGCCACGGCCCGAGATCAGTCCGCCGCCGCCGCCGCCTCCGCCGCCGATACCGAGCGCGCCCCCTTCGGACCGCTGCAGCAGCACCAGGATGGTCATGGCGATGCAGGCGAGAATGTGAATGACGAGAATGACGTTCTGCATGGCGGATCAGAAACCTTCAGGATAAGCGAGCCGAATACGCGCCCCGGCGCCATTCGCCAAGGCTGGGGCTGCAGGCCGCCTCAGCCCGCCGCCCGGTAGATGGCCAGAAACTCGTCCGGCTTCAGGCTGGCGCCACCGACCAGTCCGCCATTGACGTGCTCCACGGCGAGGATCTCCGCCGCATTGGCCGGCTTCATTGACCCGCCATAGAGGATTGGCACCCCGGCGCCGGCCGCACCGAACCGCCCCCCCAGCGCGCCGCGGATCACCGCATGCACCTCCGCGACCTCCCGCATGGTCGGCGTATGCCCGGTGCCGATCGCCCAGATCGGTTCATAGGCGATGATGAGCGGCGCGGCGTCCCCCTCGCCCGGGACAGAGCCGGCGAGCTGGCGCTCCACGACCGTGATCGCCTTGCCGCTTTCGCGCTCGGCCAGCGTCTCGCCAATGCAGATGATCGGCACCAGTCCGGCCGCGATAGCCGCGCGCGCCTGCCCGCAGACCGTCTCGTCGCTCTCCCGGTAGGCCTCGCGCCGTTCCGAATGGCCGACAATCACATGGCTCGCACCAAGCTCGGCGATCATTGGCGCGGAAATGTCGCCGGTATGCGCGCCCGCAGGTTCGGTGTGGCAGGTCTGAGCGCCGATGGCGATGCCGCGATGGGCAAACCGCTCCACCGCGCGCGCAATCAGCGTCGCCGGCGGGCAGATAATGCAGCCGGCGTCCAGTCTGAGCGCCGCAACCCCGTCCGCCAGCGCGTCGAAGGCCTCAAGCTGTCCGGCCCGCCCATTCATCTTCCAGTTCCCGACAATAAGCGTCCGCAGCATGGCGGCTGGCCCTCTCCCTTGCAACGCGTTCCGCGCTCGCCTAGCAAGCGGGACTGCCCGCTTCAAGCAGCCAGACCGTCAGGACGCCTCAAAGCCGCCATGCTCTCTTCCCTCAGAGACCTTCTCAGAACCCGCGCCGCGCTCGGTCTGTTTGCCCTGCTGATCATCGCCATGGCAGGCTGGGGCGTGAATGACCTGTTCTCCGGCCGGCTTGGCACCGATCTCGCCACGGCGGGTCCGCGCAGCCTGACGCTTGACGATTTCGACCGCGCGCTGGAGACCTACATCCGCAATGAGCGCGCCCAGAACGAGCGCACCGTCACCCGCGCGCAGGCCGTGGAGTCCGGCGTCGTCGATCAGCTTTTCGCCTTCTCGGCCTCTCGGATCGCCAGCCTCGGCTTTGCCGAGACGGTCGGCGCTGGCGCGAGCGACGCCGCGGTCCTGGAACGCATCCGCGCGCAGGAGGCATTCGCTGCCCCGGAGACCGGCGCGTTTGACCTGTCCACCTATCGCGCCATCCTGCGCAACAACAATTTCACCCCGGCCGAATTCGAGCGCGACACCAAGGACCGCCTGACCCTCGACTATCTGCGCAACGCCACCGCCGCCGCGCTGCAGGTTCCCGACAGCCTGACCCGACCCCAGGCCTATTACATGGCCGAAAACCGCAAGGTCGCCTGGTTCATCATCGAGGCATCGGCCGCCGGCGAGCCAGCCGAACCGACGCAAGACGACCTTCAGGCCTTTTATGATGCACGCCGGGCGGCCTTCGAGGTTCAAGAGCGGCGGGCGTTGACCCTGCTCTACCTGTCACCCGACGACTTCATCCACCAGGTCGAGATGTCGGGCGAGGATATCCAGGCGGTCTATGACGAGCGCAAGGCCACCGTCTATGCCGAGCCCGGTCGCCGCCGGTTCGTCGAGGTGGTCGCAGAATCCGCGGCGGCCGCGCGCGACGCACTCGGGCGGCTGGCCGGCGGGGCACCGGCCGACAGCCTGCAGCGCGAGGGGATCCTTGGCGTGGAAACGCGTGAGGCGTTCGAGCGCGACATCGCCCTTGAGGCCCTCGCCGAGGAGCTGTTCGCCCTGCAGGCGAGGCCCGGACAGGTGTTCGGTCCCTTCGAGCGCAATGGCCTCCAGATTGTCGCCCGGCTGGAAGAGGTCATCCCCGGGACGCCGCGGCCCCTGGAGGAGGTCGAGCCGCTGATCCGCGAGGAACTGGCGCGGGCCGACGCGGAATTTCTCTATGTCGAGGCGCTGGAGCGCCTGCCGCGCCTTGTCGGCGCCGGCTATGATGTGGAGCGCATCGCCGGCGAAATCGGCGTGCCGACCCTGCGCTATGTCCCGGTGGATGCCCGCGGGCGGCGCGCCGACGGCCTCACCATCCTGCCCCTCGTGCAGGCAGACGGCCTGCTGGCCCAGGCCTTCGACCTGCAGGCCGGCGAGGTTACAGACCCGGTCGAACAGGACAGCGGAACATTCCTCGCAGGCGTCGGCTCGGTCATCCCGGCGCGCCTGCCAGAGCTTGACGAGGTCCGCGGGCAGGTGGAGGGCAGCTGGCGGGCAAGCCGGCGCGGCGAGGCCCTCCAGACGCTTGCGGAAAGCCTGAAGGCGCGAATCGATTCGGGCGCGCTCACGCTCGACGAGGCCGCGCAGAGCATTGCCAGCGCGCTCAACCGGCCCGACCCGTCGATCTCGCGCGCCAATTTCGAAATCGGACTGCCGCAGCAGGCCATTGGCCCGGTATTTGCTGCCGCGGACGGCGAGGTGCTGCTCGTTCCCGGCCCTGGCAATGGCCAGGTCACCCTGGCAAGGGTCGAGGCGATCAACCCGCCGAGCGACATCGAAATGCAGGTCCTTGGACAGAATGTCGGCGCCCTGCTCGACGAGGCGCTGGAAAACGACCTGTTCGAGGCGCTGGAGGTGGAAATCCGCGAAACCATGGATTTCGAGGAAAACCGACGCGCCCTGGAGAGCTACAAGGCCGGGATCCTCGACCGGCAATGAGCCGCGACCGGCTGATCGTGCGCCGCCGCATAGGCGATGTCGAAACCCCCGTCGGCGCGCTCCTCAAGCTCGGGCCCGACGCACCGGGCAGTTTCCTGTTCGAATCGATCGTCGGCGGCGCCCAGCTCGCGCGCTATTCCTTCATCGGTCTTGACCCGGCACTCTGGGTCCGCATCCTGGATGGCAGGGCCGAGCGGGCCACCGGAGCGGACTTTGTCGATGCGACAGCGTTGCCCGGCGACCCGGTCACTGCCCTGCGCACGATTGCCCGGACCGCCCGCGCCGAAGCCGGCGAGCCGCTGCCACCCATGGCGTCCGGCGCGTTTGGCTATATCGGATATGACTTCATCCAGCATGTCGAGCCGGTCGCCATCACCGCGCCGGACACCCTCAGCGTCCCGGAAGCGCTGCTGGTCATTCCGCGCATCGTCATCCTGTTCGACCATCTCTTCCAGGAAATCCTGCTGGTCGCGCGCGCTGCGCCAGGCAGGGAGGCTGAGGCAGAAACCCGCCTCGACGCCGTCGAGCGCCGGCTCGACGCCCCGCCCCCGATGCCGCCGCGCTATGGCGATACACAAGCCGATGCCGTGACCGTCACCTCCAACACGCCCGAAGCGCGCTATCTGGAAATGGTGGAGCAAGCGCGCACCTACACGCGCGCCGGCGATATCTTCCAGGTCGTGCCGAGCCAGCGCTTCTCCACCCCCTTCAAGCGCCGCTCGATCAGCCTCTACCGGGCGCTGCGCCGGCTCAACCCGTCAGCCTTCATGTTCCACATGCATCTCGGTGATGTCCGCCTTGTCGGCTCGAGCCCGGAAATCCTCGTGCGCGTGCGCGACCGGCGGGTCGCGATCCGCCCGATCGCCGGCACCCGGCCCCGCTCGGGCGAGGCCGCAGAGGATGCCCGACGCGCCGCCGACCTGCTCGCTGACGAGAAGGAAATGGCCGAGCACCTTATGCTGCTCGATCTCGGCCGCAATGATGTCGGCCGGGTTGCCGCCTATGGCTCGGTCGAGGTCACCGAACGCTTCCGGGTGGAACGCTATTCCCACGTCATGCACATCGTCTCGCATGTGGAGGGCGATCTGCGCGAGGGGCTCGACGCGGTAGACGCGCTGATTGCCGGCTTTCCGGCCGGCACGGTCTCCGGCGCACCGAAGATCCGCGCCATGCAGATCATCGACGAACTGGAAACGGCCCGCCGCGGCATCTATGGCGGCGCCGTCGGCTATTTCGGCTGGAATGGCGATCTCGACACCTGCATCGCGCTGCGCACCGCTGTCCTCAAGGATGGGCAGTTGCACATCCAGGCCGGTGGCGGGGTCGTCATTGATTCAGACCCACGCTACGAATTCGACGAGACCGTCCACAAGGCTGGCGCCCTCGTCCGCGCCGCCGGCCTCGCCGCCCGCTTCGAGTATGACCAATGATCACCGTCATCGACAATTATGACAGCTTCACCTGGAATCTCGTCCACGCCATCGAGCAGCAGGGCGCGCGCACCCGGGTCATCCGCAATGACGAGGACAGCGTCGAAGCAGTGCTCGCCGCCCGCCCGTGCGCCATCGTGCTCTCGCCCGGCCCCTGCACCCCCGACAAGGCCGGCATCTGCGTCGAGCTGGTGCGCGCAGCGCCGCACGACCTGCCGATCCTTGGCGTCTGCCTTGGCCACCAGGCGATCGGCCAGGCCTGTGGCGGCGCGGTAATCCAGGCGAGGGAAATCCGCCATGGCAAGCTGTCCGAAATCCGCCAGACCGGCGGGCGCCTGTTCGACGGCCTGCCAGAGCGCTTCCAGGTGGTGCGCTACCATTCGCTGGCGGTGCAGCCCGGCGCCCTGCCGGAGGACCTTGTCGCCGACGCCACGACCGCTGACGGAGAAGTGATGGCGCTGCACCATGTCAGCCGCCCGGTCTATGGGGTCCAGTTCCACCCTGAAAGCATCCTCACCGAGCATGGCGATGCCCTCATCGCCAACTTCCTCGCGCTCGCCCCCCCGCGCGCGTCGCCCTGACCTTGCGAAACCCAGTGCGCCCTGCCCTTTCCGTCCTCGCCCTGATTGCCGCCCTGACGCTTGCCGCCTGCGGGGATGGCGCCGGCACACCTGCCGACGCCTCCCCGGGGACTGCGGGTGCCCTGCCCGTCTCCTCGCGTGCCGAGGCCGAGGCGCTGATGGCCCGCGCGCAGGTCGCCGCCGCACTGGATCACCTCAAGGCGCGGCGCGAGACCACCCTTGCCGACATGGTGGCCCTCAATGAAATCGCCGCCCCACCTTTCAACGAGGAGGCCCGCGCCGGGGCCCTCGCCGCGCGCCTGCGCGCGCTCGGCCTGGAGGATGTCAGCCTCGATGCGGTGGGCAATGTCCGCGCCCGCCGTCCCGGCACCGGAAATGGCCGCACCCTCGCCATCGTCGCGCACCTCGACACGGTGTTCCCGGCGGGCACCGACGTCACCGTCCGCCAGGATGGCGCGTCCTATGCCGCCCCGGGCATTGGCGACAACACCCGCGGCCTCGCCCTGATGCTCGCCCTCGCCGACGCGCTGGAAAGGGCTGGCATCCGCACGGCCAGCGACATCCTGTTCGTCGGCTCGGTCGGCGAGGAAGGCCTTGGCGACCTGCGCGGGGTGCGCCACCTCTTCCGGGGCGAGCATGGCATCACCGGCTTCATCGCCATCGACGGCGGCCAGCGCGATCGTCTCGTCGTCTCTGCCGTCGGCTCCAACCGCTATCGCGTGACCTTCAGGGGGCCGGGCGGACATTCCTATGGCGCCTTCGGACGCGCCCACCCCCACCAGGCGCTTGCCCGCGCGATCACCGGTTTCACCGAACGCGCCGAACCGGTCAGCCGCGAAACCGGCCCGAAGGCCACCTTCTCCGTCGGCCGCATAGGCGGTGGCACGTCGGTCAACTCCATCCCCTTCGAGAGCTGGATGGAGGTCGACATGCGCTCGGTCGACCCGCGCAAGCTCGACCGGCTGGACGCAGCCTTCCGAGAGGCGGTTGCCGAGGCTCTGGCGGTGGAGAATGCGCGCCGAACAGAAGATGAGGCCATGACCGCAGAGATCGAGCCCGTCGGCCAGCGCCCGGCCGGCGAGGGCGACCTCACCCTGCCCCTGATCCGCCATGCCATCGGCGCGCTGGAGGCCCGGGGCATGACACCGCAACTGGTCGCCTCGTCCACCGATGCCAACATCCCGATCTGGCTTGGCGTGCCGGCGGTCACGATCAGCCGCGGCGGGGTCTCGAACAATGCCCACTCCCTCAACGAGACCTGGACCGACGAGGACACCCTGCGCTCAGAGCAGGCCGCCCTTCTCCTGATCCTGCTGGAGGCCGGCCTTGCCGGCTGAACCCCGTTCAGCTTGTGGCAAGGCGCGACGCGCCATAAGGCTCCGCAACACGGGTTGATGCGGAGGCGGCACCGATGTGGCTGATGGCGATGACGGCATTGACGCTGGCCAGCGATGCCGGCCCGCTCGGCGACGCGGTGGCGGCCGCTGAGGCGCCCAAGTCACTTCGGGCGGCGTTCACCGTGGAACTGACCAGCAGCAGCGCCCGGCGCGTGTTCAGCTTCGACCCGCGCCTGCCGGAGGATGCCCGCTGGCACATGCAGGACTGGCAGGGTGTCGACCCGACCCTCGACGAGGTCGCCTCGACATGGGGCCTCGATGCCGCACCCGATGGCTGGCTGTTTCCCGACGACCTGCGCGAAAGCCTCGGGCCGACCGTGACCGTGGAGGACCTTGGCGAGGCCTGGTGCGTGCGCTTCCACCACCACCCTTCGGCCAATGACGGGACGTTCGATGTCTGGGCCGGCGAGCGCCTGCGTGCGACCGCCTGGCTCGACCCGGTCTCCGGCCGCTTCCTGCGCATCGACCACTCCCTGCCGGCGCCGGTGAACGCCCCGGGTGGCGGCCGCCTCATTCGCTATGAGCAGAGCCACCTGCTCGACACCGACCCGGATTTCGGCTTGAGCTTCATCGCCGCCTACACGGTCGACATGGAAGCGCGTGCCGGTCCACGGCGGATCACCCGGCGCTATGCCGCCCGGGTCACCGCGATCGAGGTGTTCTTCGCCAACGCCGCCGCCGAGGCCGACTTCATCGCCGGACAGAACGGGGCTGTTGCCGAGGCCGCCCTGCGCTAAGCTCCCCGCCATGACGATTCACATGGTCAAGCTCTGCGTCGGCGCGGATACGGTGGACGATCTGGTCGCCTGGCAGCGCCACCTGATGCAGACGCACACATACCCGCTCCACCACACCCGGATGATGCCGAAGCGACGCGACGACCTGCTCGACGGCGGCTCGATCTACTGGGTCATCAAGCGCGCCATTCGCGTGCGCCAGCGCCTGCTCGACATCCGTGAGCTTACCGACCGGGAGGGCCGCAGCGCCTGCGAACTGGTTCTCGACCCGCACCTCGTCGCCACCGAACGCCGGCCGCGGCGCCCCTTCCAGGGCTGGCGCTACCTCAAGCCCGCAGAGGCGCCGCGCGACCTTGATGGCGCCGCGCCCGCCGACATCCCGGCCGATCTCGACGCGGCGCTGAAGGCTGCACTGGTCTGGTAGCGCCCTGACGTCGGGGATATCCTCTGGACTTGCAATTTGCATCGGTGCGGTCTTTGGGGCATCCTTTCGTCATAAACCGGCCATGCGCCGCCGGGTCGCAGCGCTTCAAGGGTCGGGAACACGGCTCCGGGAGGATGCAACCATGACCCCACCGAAAACACCTGTCGAACACGTGGACGTGCTGATTGTCGGCGCCGGCATATCCGGCATCGGCTCGGCCTACCACCTTAAGGAACAATGCCCCGGCAAGTCCTTCCTCGTGCTTGAGGCGCTGGAGAGCTATGGCGGCACCTGGCTGGTCCACCGCTATCCGGGCATCCGCTCCGACAGCGACCTCTACACCTTCGGCTACCGCTTCAAGCCCTGGGTCGGCCCGCCGATCGCCACCGCCGAGGAAATCCTCAAATACATGGGCGAAGTGATCGAGGAGAACGACCTTGATGGCCACATCCGCTACCGGCACAACATCCTGTCCGCCGACTGGTCGTCTGACGACAAGCGCTGGCGCGTCGAGGTGGAGCGCACCGACACCGGCGAGCGCCTCACCGTCTCGGCTGGCTTGCTGTGGATGTGCCAGGGCTATTACGAGCACGCTCAGGGCTACACCCCGCAATGGGAGGGGGTGGATGACTTCCGGGGTGAGATCGTCCACCCGCAGACCTGGCCGGACGACATCGACCTGACCGGTAAGCAGGTCGTGTGCATAGGCTCCGGCGCGACGGCGGCAACCATTGTTCCGGCGATCGCCGGCACGTGCGCCCACGTCACCCTGCTGCAGCGCTCGCCGACCTATTTCTTCGCTGCGCCCAATGCCGACGAACTCGCCGACGAACTGCGCCTTTACGGCGTCGACGAGGCGTGGATCCACGACATCATGCGTCGCAAGAAGCTGTTCCTGCAGAAGGAACTGACCCGGCGCGGCTTCGAGGAGCCCGACAGCCTGCGCGAGGAATTGCTTGCTGGCGTGCGAGAGTATCTTGGCCCCGATTTCGACGTGGAGACCCATTTCACGCCGAAATACCGGCCCTGGCAGCAACGCCTTGCCTTGGTGCCGGAGGGCGACCTGTTTCAGGGTCTCGCCAGCGGCCAGGCGAGCGTCGTCACCGACGAGATCGAACGCTTCACCGAGACAGGCCTGCTGCTGAAGTCGGGCAGGACACTTGACGCGGACATCATCGTCACCGCCACGGGGTTCAACCTCTCCGTAATGGGCGGCATCCCGTTCTCGTGCGACGGCAAACCGGTCGATTTCAGCGACACGGTGACCTATCGCGGGATGATGTTCACCGGCGTGGCGAACCTCGTCTGGGTGTTCGGCTATTTCCGCGCCAGCTGGACGCTGCGGGTCGACATTCTCGGCGATTTCGTGTGCCGCCTGCTCCAGCACATGGACGCCAAGGGCGCCGATGCGGTGCGGGTCGAACTGCGGCCCGAGGACGAGGGCATGGCGCTGCTGCCTTGGATCGATCCGGACAATTTCAATCCCGGCTACCTGCTGCGCCGCCAGCACCTGATGCCCAAGCGCGGCGACAGGGCGGAATGGGCGCACACCCAGGATTACTGGCGCGAGAAGGACGAGCTGCCCGCGGTCGACCTCGACGGCGCGGAGTTCCACTATGCCGCCCGCGTCGGCAGCCCGCACCCGGTACGCGAGACCCAACCGGCCTGACGCGGCCAGGGCAGGTTCCGACCAGATTGACCCACTAGGCCGCACTCTGCCCTATGGCAGGAAGCGGAAACGCCGCCAGTCGCGGAAGAGATCGATCAGCGCGCTCTCTTCCGCGCCGCGGCCGATATTGTGGACGAGATAGGGCGCGCGGCCGAAAACCGTCCGCCGGCCCGAGACGATCGCGATATGCGGCAAGGCATTCGACAGCCGCCCGGTGAACAGGTCGCCGGCCTGCCAGTCGTCGGGCGCCAGTTCCGCACCGCAGCGCTCCAGGAACCTTTCCAGGTTCGGTACCCGGCGGTGGTCAATGTTACGGTCCGGCGCGGACAGTCCCCAGATCGCCGGATAGGCGTCAAAAGCCCCGCCCATGTCCTCGTGCACCGCACGCTGAAGGTCAAAGCCGAACGCGGCCCGGTAGGCGCGCACCACCACATCGCTACACACGCCGGTCCCGGCCGGCACGTCGCCCATCGGATAGGCGAGCGCCCGGTAGCTGCCGTCATAACCGGAGGTGACGCCGATCTGCGCCCGCGCTGCCTCGACCAGGCGGGCCGCCCTGACGCCCGCCTCATCGGCCAGCGCCCCTTTTGCCAGCACGCCCGCCCCAAGGCCGAGCAGCACGTGGCGGCGTGTCGGAGTGATCCTCATGCCCGCCAGTCTCGCCCCGCCCTGCGGCCAGAATGCGGCGCAAATCAGCCGCCTGCCGCCAGGATCGCCGCAAGCCCCTCGCGATAGGTCGGCCAGGCCGGCCGCCAGCCGAGCGCCGCCTTGGCGCGGGCATTGGACACCCGCTTGCACTCGGCATAGAAGCTGCGCGCCATCGGCGAAAGGCGGGCCGCGTCGAACGCCACCTCCGGCGGCGGCGCCATGCCGAGCAATCTGGAACCATGGGCGACAACGTCCTGCGGGGGCGCCGGCAGGTCATCGCACAGATGGAACACGCCGCAGGCGACCGGCCGCTCGATCAGCGCCATCAACCCGCTGACGATATCGTCCACATGCACGCGCGAGAACACCTGCCCGCGCTTGATGATCCGCTGCGCATCACCCGCTCGCAGCCGGTCGAACACCGAGCGTCCCGGCCCGTAAATCCCGGGCAGGCGGACGATCCGCACATCGTCGCGCGCCGCCTGCCAGTCCTGTTCCGCCGCCATTCGCCAGCGTGCGCGCTCCGATCCGGGCCTTGCCGGGCTCCACTCGAACGCCCAGCCGCCGCCAAGGTCACCGTAAACGCCGGTTGTGGACAGATAGGTCACGCTCGCCGCCTGCCAGGCTTGACCGGCAAACGCCCGCGCCACCGGGCAGCCTGCCCCGTCAGGCGGCACCGACACCAGCCAGTGCGCGCCCGGCGGCGGCGCCGCCTCGCCGTCCGGCCACGCCGCCGCAGCAATCCCTTCCGCCTGCAGCTGCGCAGCCTTTCGCGGCGTGCGCACCGTACCGCCAGCCTGGCCCCCGGCCGCAGTCACGGCACGCGCCAGCCGCAGCGCGCTGTAACCGAGGCCAAAGGCGTAGAGCTGCACTTGCCGTCTTGTCATTTGCCGTCACTCCCTGCCGAGGCTAATTCAACCACCGAAGCCTTGTGGAGCAGACCTGCCATGTCCAGCCTGACTGCCCTGATTGCCGCGCTTGCCATCCTGCAGCAGGCACCCGTCTCCGTCTCCGGCTCCGACACCGCACCGCTGTCGGACGCCGGCGCGGCGATCGCCCGGGAGGAACAATCGCGCCTGAATGGCTGCCTGCAGCTTGTGGAGAGCGATCCGGAGGCGGCCTATGAGATCGGCCTCGGCTGGCTGATGAATGGCAACCGGCCGCCGGCGCGCTATTGCACGGCGATGGCATTGGTGGCGCTCGGCCAATACGAGGAAGGCGCCTCACGGCTGGAAGCGCTGGCCGAGGCGCCCGATGCCGGCCCGCTTCAGGACCGCGTCCGCTATCTCGCCCAGGCTGGCAATGCCTGGCTGGCAGGCGGCTATCCGGACGCTGCGCTCGGTCCGCTCGATACCGCGATCCGGCTGGCGCCCGGCGCGGCCGACCTCTTCCTCGACCGCGGCGCAGTCCACCTTGTCCTCGGGAACTGGGACCTGGCGATCGGCGATCTTGACCTCGCGCTCGGACGATCGCCGGGCGACCCGGAGGCACTGCGCCTGAGGGCCGAGGCATACCTTCGCGACAACGCGCTCGATGCGGCGCTCCGTGATGTGGAGGCAGCCCGCCGCGCCGCACCGGAGGATATCGACCTTCTGGTCCTGCGCGGCGAAATCCGCGAAGCGATCCGCCTCGCTGACATGCGCTGACCCCTCCGCCCAGGCAGCAGGCTCAGCCCTGCCGGATCTTTCCGGATAGCTGCGGCACCGCAGGCCCGTGGCTTTTCGGCAGGGCGCGCAGGAAGCGGATTTCGAGACCGGTTTCGGCGCTGACCCCGAGCGTCATCTGCACGCTGCCGGTGGTCAGGCTGAGGCCGCCATTGGCCGTGGCCATGACCGCGCCGGCGATCACGGCGAGCGCGGCGAGGGCGCCGATCCGCCAGTGTCGGGTGTGTCGGTGTATTGTCCCCTGTGCCATCTGTCTGTCCCTTGTGTCCCGTCTGCAACGGGTTGTCGATTGGACTGCCGGCGTGCCCGGTGGCGCGCGGCGGTCCGGCTCAGCGCCCTTCCAGGTCGCGGAATTCCCGGCGCAGGCGCCACTCATCGGAGGTGACATTGCGCTCCAGGGTCTGCAGGCGGTCCTCCAGGTCCATGAAGGTGTAGCGCAGATTGGCGAAGGTGGTGCTCGGCTTGTCCGTCACCCCGCGCCAGAAGGCGTCTTCCTCCGGGTCGCTGCGGCGGCCTTCAAGACCGGGCCGCGTCTGCGTCAGCATCCAGGTGACGATGTAGGCAACCACGATCGCTGGACCCAGCATGAAGAAGAACAGCACGACCGCCAGCAGGCGCACGATCAGCGGGTCCCAGCCGAAGCGGTCGGCGAGCCCGCCGCACACACCGGCAATCACCCGGTCGCTGCGCGAGCGATAGAAGCGGGTCGGGTTGGGGGACGAGGTATAATCACGGGGCATCAGTCTTCTCTCCGTTTCGAGTAGCGGTCGGCGGGCGGCGCGGCGCGGTCGCCGCGCTCGCCCTCGATGATCTGCTCAAGCGCCTCGATGCGGCGCTCCATCCGTTTGGCGGAGCGCCAGAGGTCCTCCAGCATGCGTTCATCGTCCGGCATCAGCGTCTTCTGCTTTCGCCACAGCGTGATGTAGTGGAACACCATGCCGGGCAGGACGATGAACAGGGCGATGATCGCAATCAGCGGAATGAGGAGCTCGAAATCCATGGATCAGGCGTCCTCGGGGTTCGCGCCGGCTCCGGCGCGCTGGCGCCGGGACTGCAGCTGCTGGGCGATCAGGCCCGGCGCGGTGAGGACCGTCAGGATGGCGGCCAGGACAGCAAGCGGCATGACCATGGTTCAGCCCTCCGCTTCGCCGGCTTTCGCCGAGCCGACGCGGCCACGACGGGCCTTCAGAGCCTCAAGCTCCCTCTCCACGCTCTCATTGCGTTCAAGTGCGGCGAATTCCGCTTCCAGGCTCGGCTCACGGCCTTTGATCTGGTCGGCATAGGCCTCCATCTCGTCGACCTTGCGCTCCACATGGGCGTAGCGGGCCAGCGCCTCGTCAACCTTGCCGTCAAAGACCTGGCTGCGCATGCGGATACGCTGCTCGGCCGCCTCGCGGCGCATTGCAAGCGCGCGATGCTTGGCCTTGGCCTCGTTCAGCTTGTCCTGCAGCTTGGCCAGGTCCTGCTGGCGCTTCTCGAACGCCTCCTCGGCAACCGCCATCGCGTCGTGGCGCCTGGCGATCTCCCCCTCGGCCTTCTGCTTGGCGAGCAGGGCGCCGCGGGCCAGGTCCTCGCGGCCCTTGTCGATGGCCAGTTCCGCCTTGCCCGCCCACTCGTCCCGCTGGCGGGCGTAGTGGGCGATCTCGCGTTCCATTTCCTTCTTGTCGGCCATGGCGCGAGCTGCCGCGGTGCGCACCTCGACCAGCGTGTCTTCCATCTCCTGGATGATCAGCCGCGCGATCTTTTCGGGGTTTTCGGCGCCGTCGAGCATCGCGTTGATGTTCGAGTTGATGATGTCGCCAAGTCGGGAAAACAGTCCCATGGGTATCGGTCCTCCTGTGAGGGGGTTGGGGCGTTGGCCGATCAGAAGACGATGCCGCCGAGCACGAGGCCGGCTGCCAGGAACATCCAGCTCTCGGCCGGCCGCCTGGCCAGCCAGCGGCCAAAGCGGCCCGCACTGTCGCGGTCATCGTCGAACCGGCTGCCTGAATGGTCTGTCATGGACATCTCCTTCGTCATCGAATGGTGACCCTCATCACCTGTGCACCCCCTTCTCTTCAAGGACCGTGCCAGTTTGCGATTAGGGATCGAACGACATGAATTCATTGACTATTTTTATCCGTCCACCGGAAACGGGAAAATTTATCGGTGTAATTGACGAATTATCCGGTCTGTCATACCTGTATTTTTAGTGTTTTTGATGATTCTCAGCAGCATGGTCCGCCTGCACAGCCTTCCATGATCACCCGTGATGCCCCCCAGCTCGTCGGCGAGGCGCCGGCCTGGCTCAGCGCGCTGGAGCACGTCTCCCGCGTCGCCCCGCTCGACCGGCCGATCCTCGTGATCGGCGCGCGCGGCACTGGCAAGGAGCTGATCGGCGAACGCCTGCACTTCCTCTCCCGGCGCTGGGGCGGAGCGTTCATCAAGGTGAACTGCGCCGCCCTGTCCGACGACCTTCTCGACAGCGAGCTGTTCGGCCATGAGCGCGGCGCCTTCACCGGCGCGACGGAGCGCCGGGCCGGCCGGTTCGAACTGGCCGATGGCGGCACTCTGTTCCTCGACGAGATCGCGACCGCGCCGCTCAGGGTGCAGGAGAAGCTGTTGCGGGTGATCGAGTATGGCGAGTTCCAGCGCCTCGGCGGCGAGAGCGTGCTGCAGGCCGATGTGCGCGTGGTGGCCGCAACCAATGTCGACCTGCCAGCGCGGGTTGCCGCAGGGTCGTTTCGCGCCGACCTGCTCGACCGGCTCGCCTTCGACGTCATCACCCTGCCGCCCCTGAAGGCACGGACCGGTGACGCCTCGCTGCTCGCCGACTTCTTCGCCCGACGGCTGGCCATGGAGATCGGCGAGGATTTCCCCGGGTTTGCCCCCTCCGCCATTGCCGCGATCGAGGCCCATGACTGGCCGGGCAATGTGCGCGAGTTGAAGAACTTTGCCGAGCGCCTCGTCCATCGCGCCCTGATCGAGGCGCCGGGCGAGCCGGTGCGCTTCGAGCCGGCCGCGCTCGACCCGTTCGCCTCGCCCTTCCGCCCCGGTTCCGATCTCGGCGGGGCCAGTCCGCCAACGCCCGGTGGGCGCGTCTCAGCGCCCGAACCCCAGCCGGTCACCCCCAGCGATTTCGAGGCCCAGGTCGCCGCCTATGAGATGCGCCTTGTCGATGAGGCCCTCGCCGCCGCCCACGGCCACCAGGGCCGCGCCGCCGAGGCCCTCGGCCTGACCTATCACCAGTTCCGCGGCCTCTTGAAGAAACACGGCTATGGCCGCAAGCCCGGCAAGCCCGACCGGAATGACGAGACCGGCAGCGACTCCGAGGCTGCCTGAGGGATAGCCGGACGCCTGTCCGACCGGGCAAGCCCGCCGGCTAGCCTTGCCGGCATGTGTCCCGCTCGCTGCCCCCTTCCTGCCCGCCTGTCAGCGGCCGCCGCGCCGGCCTGCCAGGATCAGCAGGGCAACCAGTCCGATCGAGCTGCCCTGGGAGGAGAACACTTCCAGCATCAGCGCAAAGAACCAGGCGGGCACCTCGGTCGCAGCCTCCGCCCCCGCTGCGGCGGCCGCCGGCGCCAGCGTTGCCAGTTCCGCCCGTGCCGCCTCGACACGCGCTTCCAGGCTCGCCCGCCGCCGCGCCTGTCCCAGCTCATTCTGGGCATCGCGATAAGGCTTCTGGTGGGCGCGTCCCGCCGCCTCAACACCGCGCAGATACGCCTCAAGTCCCTCCACCGAGCGGGTCTCAGGCGGGATGGCGCCAAGCTGTACCCGCCAGTCCTCCACCTGGCGCTCGATCGTCGCCCTGCGCGCTTCGAGGCCGGAGGCATGTGCCACCCGCTCGGCAGCCCGCCCCTGCATGAACAGCGCGGTGCCGGCAAGGCTGGTCGCTGCACCGGCGAGTGCGAAGACCAGCGCGCGGGCGGCCTCGACTCGCCGCTTGCCGGCGGCATGCCAGTAAACAAAGGTGAAGCCTGCCAGGGAGACGACCGAGGCGATCACCCCGCTCCAGCCCCAGACGCGCGCCTGCACGCGATTGTCCACCATGGCGGAGAAGGCCTGGTAATTGGCAAAGCCCGACAGCGCCCCGGCTGCCAGCCCGGCCCCCAGCAGCACCAGCGCCAGCAGCCCGATCAGCCAGCGCTCGCCGGCGCTGGCGCGTGTTTCCGCTGGCAAGGGGTCCGGCGAGGCGTCCGGCACCGTTTCGGGCGCGTTGCAGGCTGCCGTCTCCGGCGGGACGTTCGGCGGCAGGAAGGCGGATGGGCGGATCACCGCGCCGGTCGGTGCGGCTGTCGGCTTGCGCCTGGCCGCGATCCGCCCGTTGAAAAACTCCATGGCGGTCCCGTCATGGCCGCAATCCTTGCAGCGCGCGGTATCCTCGGCCGGATTGACGACGATCTCGCCCGCGCAGCCCTCGGCCGGACAGGGCTCATACAGCAGGCCATCCTCGCTCGCCTTGAGCGCGTCCCACAGGCCAGCTTCGCTCGCCAGCGCCTTGATCGCTTCGCGTTTCGCCTTGCCCGAGCCCATGCCAGACCCTCCCATGCCAGCGGAGACCAGCCGCCGGCACAGATCAAGCGAACACAGGTTGTTTTCTATCTCCGGTCGATCAGAACCGCGACCAGGGTCGCCGGCGTGTCGCCCTCCACCTGCCAGGCATGGTTGGTGGCCCGCTGGACGACCACGTCGCCGGGTTTCAGGCTGACCTCGCCCTCGTCGAGGATCAGTGTCACAGCACCGCTGACAAGGATGATCGCATCAAGGCTCGGCGTTTCGTGCATCGCCGGATGACGGGATGTATCCGGCTGGTGGCCGGCCGCCCCGATATCGGCGAACGCCGCCTTGACGAGGTCGCGATAGGCTGCCTCGTCGAGGCCCTCAGGCCGCGGGCGGACCTGGAACCAGCGAATCTTCACCTCGCCCGGTGGCGGCACCAGCTGAGGCTTGCCGGCCGCGCGGTCGCCTGTATTGGTCCGGACGATTGGCCCGGCCAGCGTATCGCTCCAGATCTCGAACAGTCCGGCAATCGCGTTCACCTCCGCCGGCGGGCCGTCAATGATGACGCGCGAGCGCCCGCCCGCATCGCTCCCGGTGACGATGCGGCGCAGCGCCGGTTCGAATGGATTGTCTGTCATGGCTGGTCCTCCCTGCTTGCCGGTCAGGGCCGGCCAGTGCAGGTTAGCGCGGCTTGCCGTCCGATCAAATCGCCGCCGCGCGCCTCCGCACGCCGGGCACGCATTTCCGCCAGGCGCTGCCAGGCCAGCCTTTCGGCATCGCGGATCGCCGCGCCCAGCCGAAGGTCGCCAGCCGGCCGGCGCAGGAAAGCGGTGCGCACCGGCAGGAGCCGCCCGCCCTTGACCGCCTGGCGCGCCAGCCAGCGCGCCATCCGGCGCACGGCCGGGTCGGGATTGGCGACAAGACGCTGCAGCGCGGCAAGCCGCTCGGCCAGTGTGCGCGCCCGGCTCGCCTGTCTCCGCCTCCCATCCGGCTGCGCACCGTCGAGCCGGCGGATGCGCGGCCCCGTGGCGACGAAGCGCGGCGCCGGGTCGCGAACCGGTTCCACGAGCGACAATCCGGGGCAGCGACGCGCGGGACCATCCGGGCGAGGCGGCCCATGCCGGGCCGTGTCCTGCCAGCCGACGCCCGGATGGGCCGGCTCGGCAGGCTCCAGCGCCAGCGCCTCCAGCAGGACCAGCCGGCGTGCCAGCGCTTCAAGCTGGCGCAGGGCGGTCGGCACGGCCCGTCCTGCCCCGGCTGCGGCCAGCCATGCGGCGAGCGCAGCAAGCGCCGCGGCGAGAAGCTGCCATCCGGCCGCTTCGGTGAGGGGGCGCAGAGGGGCCATCGCCGGGCAGTCTGGCACCGCGGCGCCCCGTGTCGGACAGGCCCTCGCCTCTCCGCGCCCGGTCCCGCCCCGCGTGACAGGCCGGGCGGAGCCGGCTAGGCGGTCAGCACGTCCAGTGGTCCCGCGGAGAGCACCGATGCCGATCCTTCACTCCACCCTCGATGTCAGCACCCCGGCCTTCGCGGCAAACCGGGCGGCGATGGACGCGCTGGTCGCCGAACTGGAGGCGAAGACGCAGGCGACCGCCCTTGGCGGGCCGGAGCGTGCGCGCCAGCGCCATACCGAACGCGGCAAGCTGCTGCCGCGCGAGCGGGTGGAGCGGCTGCTTGACCCTGCCACGCCCTTCCTGGAGATCGGTGCGCTTGCGGCAAATGGCATGTATGACGACGAGGCCCCCGCTGCCGGTATCATCACCGGGATCGGCCGGGTGTCGGGGCGCGCCTGCATGATCGTCTGCAATGACGCCACGGTGAAGGGCGGCGCCTATTTTCCGGTCACGGTGAAGAAACACCTGCGCGCCCAGGAGATCGCGCTGCAGAACCATCTGCCCTGCCTTTACCTGGTCGACTCAGGCGGCGCCAACCTGCCCCACCAGGCCGAGGTATTCCCCGACCGGGAGCATTTCGGCCGCATCTTCTTCAACCAGGCGACCATGAGCGCGAAGGGCATCCCCCAGATCGCCGCCGTCCTGGGAAGCTGCACCGCCGGCGGCGCCTATGTCCCGGCGATGAGCGACGAGACCGTGATCGTGCGCCGCCAGGGGACGATCTTCCTTGGCGGGCCGCCGCTGGTGAAGGCAGCCACCGGAGAGGAGATCTCCGCTGAGGATCTTGGCGGCGCCGACGTCCACGCCCGCCGCTCGGGTGTCGCAGACCACTATGCCGTGTCCGACGAGCATGCGCTGGCGATCGTCCGCTCCATCGTCGCCACCCTGCATGCGCCGGCGCCCGCGCAGATCGGCCTCGCCGAACCGGTCGAGCCGCTCTACCCGACCGAGGAGCTGCACGGTCTGGTGCCGCGCGATGTCCGCGAGCCCTATGACGCGCGCGAGGTGATCGCACGGATCGTCGACGGGTCGGACTTCCACGAGTTCAAGAAGCTCTATGGCGAAACCCTGGTCACCGGCTTTGCCCGCCTGCACGGCATGCCGCTCGCGATCCTCGCCAACAATGGCATCCTGTTTTCGGAAAGCGCCCAGAAGGCAGCCCATTTCATCGAGCTCGCCGACCAGCGCGGCACGCCCCTACTGTTCCTTCAGAACATCACAGGCTTCATGGTCGGCTCGAGATACGAGGCGGGCGGCATCGCCAAGGATGGCGCGAAGATGGTCACGGCAGTCGCAACCGCACGCGTGCCGAAGATCACTCTCGTCACCGGCGGCAGTTTCGGCGCCGGCAATTACGGCATGTGCGGGCGCGCCTACTCGCCGCGCTTCCTGTTCATGTGGCCGAATGCGCGCATCTCGGTGATGGGCGGGGAACAGGCGGCGAGCGTGCTGGCGACGGTGAAGCGGGAAGGCATGGAACGGCGCGGCGAGGACTGGAGCGCGCAGGCCGAAGAGGCATTCAGGGCGCCGATCCGGGAGGCCTATGAGCGTGAGGGCAATCCCTACTACTCCTCTGCGCGGCTGTGGGATGATGGCATCCTTGCGCCGCGGGACACCCGCCGGGTGCTGGCGCTCGCCCTCGCGGCCGCCCTCAACGCGCCGATGGGGAAACGCGGCTTTGGCGTATTCAGGATGTAAGCTGGCCTTCTGCCGGATTGACCGCGCTCAAGGACAGGCCGCGCCGGGCCGGCTGAAGCTGCCGCGGACAGATAGCGGAGGGTTTCCCCATGAGCCGGACCATCTGCATCGTGGATGCCCATCCCGATCCCGATCCCGCGCGCTATGTCCACGCCCTCTGCGACGCCTATGCCGAGGGCGCCGCGGGCATGGGCCACACGGTGTCACGCATCCGGATCGCCGGTCTCGACGTGCCGCTGATGACGAGCAGAGCGGAATTCGAGGCCCCGCCGCCGGAACCCATCCTCAGCGAACGGGAGAAGATCGCGGCCGCCGACCATGTGGTGATTGCCTTCCCGCTCTGGCTCGGCTCGCTGCCGGCGAAGGCACGGGCCTTTCTCGAACAGGCCGCGCGTGGGGCCTTCTTCCTGGAGGAGACCGAGGACAACAAGGGCTGGCCGAAACGGCTGATGAAGGGCAAGTCCGCCCGCGTCATTGTCACCATGGCAATGCCGGCGATCGCCTACTCGATGCTGATGGACCAGGGCAGCCTGAAGGCGATCGAGCGGGCGCTGCTCGGCCTGTCAGGCTTCAAGCCGGTGCATCATACCGTGCTCGGCGGTGTCGCGGCGGCCGGCGATGCGAAACGCCGGACCTGGCTGGAGCAGATGCGGGCCCTCGGCGCCCGGGCGGGATAGGAATGTGACCGGCCAGTCCCCCGGCGTCCGCAACGCGGTAAGATCGTTGCGCCCGGGCGCTGGCCCGGTGCACAGTCCACCCAGACGATCACCCAGACGACCCCGGAAGGCCGCCCATGCAGAGCTATGAAACCATCCGCCTTGACGCCACTCCCGGCGGCGTCGCCATTGTCACCCTCGACCGGCCGGACAAGCACAATGCGTTCAACGCCCAGGTCGTCGCCGAGCTGGCCGACGCGTTCGAGAACCTGCGATCCGAAACCCAGTTGCGGATGGTGATCCTGCGCGGGGCCGGCACGTCCTTCTCCGCCGGGGCGGACCTGGAATGGATGAAGGCTGCGGAGGACTACACGCGCGATGAGAATGAGGAGGATGCGGTCGCTCTGGCGGAGATGCTGCGCCGGCTCTACGAACTGCCGCAGCTGACAGTAGCGATCGTGCAGGGCGCGGCAATGGGCGGCGGCGCCGGGCTGGTGGCAGCCTGCGATGTGGCGATCGCCATGAAGTCGGCGATCTTCCGGTTTTCCGAGGTCCGCCTCGGCCTCACCCCGGCGACAATCTCCCCCTATGTGATGCAGGCGATCGGCCCGCGCTGGGCAAAGGCGCTGTTCATGACCGGTGAGAGTTTCGACGCCGCCTTCGCGGAGAAGGTCGGGCTTGTCCAGTATGTGGTCGAGGACGAGCAGGGCCTGGCCGACATGGAAGAGCATGTCTCCCGGCTGATGTTCGACACCGCGCCCGGCGCGGTCGCCGAGGCCAAGCGCCTCGTCCATGATTTTGCCGGCACCCCGGTCAGCCAGACACTCAGTCACGCCACCGCCAGACGGATCGCGGCAAGGCGGGTGTCTGATGAGGGCCGCGAGGGTCTGGCCGCCTATCTGCAGAAGCGCCGGCCAGACTGGGCCGAATAGGCGCGCCTGCCGTCAGTGCTTTTTCCAGAAAAGCATATGCGCGCCGCCGGGAAAACCGATAAACCTTTCGTATCGGGAGATCTGACCCCTCCAGTGCACAGGGGTTCATTTTTTTGATGAACTAATTATATGACGTGCCATGATGGCTCATCAAACCGATTCGCAGACAGCCGGCCGGCCGCCGTGTGGGGCCGATGACCGCGAGGACCCAGCCAGTCGAGGGGCGGCGATCGCCCGCCCCGTCGCCACGGACGGCGCCGACGTCCACGACCTGATCGCGGCCTGCCCGCCGCTTGATGGCAATTCGCTCTACGCCAACCTGCTGCAGTGCACGCACTTTGCCGGAACCTGCGCCCTGGCGCGCGACGAGGCGGGCCGGGCGTTGGGCTGGGTGTCGGGCCATATCCCGCCTGACGAGAAGGAGACCTTTTTCCTCTGGCAGGTGGCAGTGCATGAGCGCGCTCGCGGGCTCGGGCTGCCAAGGCGCCTCCTTGCCGATATCCTGGCCAGGCCGGAATGCGGCGGCGTGCGCTGGCTGGAGACCACGATCACCCCAGGCAACGCGGCCTCCTGGGGGCTGTTCCGCTCGCTCGCCCGCTGGCTCAACGCGCCGATGCGCGATGCTGTCCTGTTCGACCGGGAGACACACTTCCGCGGCCGCCATGACAGCGAGTCGCTGGTCACGATCGGCCCCTTCGAGAGACCGCACGCCCCGGCCTGACCGGGCTCCCGGCCGGCACACACACCACCCCACATGCCAGATGAGGAGGGCTCCCCATGGTATTCGATGCACCCATCCAGAAAGACATCTACGACCGACGCGAATCGGCCGTGCGCAGCTATTGCCGTGCATTCCCCATATCGGTCTCCAAGGCGAAGGGCGCGACCCTGACCGCCGAGGACGGCACCGCGTATATCGATTTCCTCGCCGGGTGTTCCACCCTGAATTATGGCCACAATCCCGACGCGCTGCAGGACGCGCTTGTCGACTACATACGCGCCGACGGGATCGCCCACGGCCTCGACATGCACACCACGGCCAAGGCCGGCTTCCTCGACGCATTCGAGCGCCTCATCCTGGAGCCGCGCAAGCTCGACTACCGGCTGATGTTCCCCGGCCCGACCGGCGCCAACGCCGTCGAGGCAGCGCTGAAGATAGCCCGCAAGGTCACCGGCCGGCGCAATGTCATCGCCTTCACCAATGGCTTCCACGGCATGACGCTGGGCGCGCTGTCCTGCACTGGCAATGCCGGCAAGCGCAGCGGCGCGGGCATTGGCCTGTGCGGGGTCACCCACGAACCCTATGATGGCTATTTCGGGCCAGACATCGACACCGCCGACCAGCTCGACAAGCGCCTCTCGGACCCCTCGTCCGGTGTCGACGCACCGGCCGCAATCATCATCGAGGTTGTCCAGGGCGAAGGCGGGCTGAATGCCGCCAGCAATGCCTGGCTGCAGAGGGTCGAGCAGATCGCCCGCAAGCATGGTGCGCTGCTGATCATCGACGACATCCAGGCGGGCTGTGGACGCACCGGGCGCTTCTTCAGTTTCGAGGAGGCCGGCATCCGCCCGGACATCGTCACCCTCGCCAAGTCGCTCTCTGGAATGGGCCTGCCCTTCGCCCTGACGCTGATCGCGCCGCAGCACGACATCTGGAAGCCGGGCGAGCACAATGGCACGTTCCGCGGCAACAACCACGCCTTCGTGACCGCCCGTGCGGCGCTGGAACTCTATTGGAGCGATGATCGCTTCCAGCAGGAGGTCGCGCGCAAGGGCGCCGTCCTGAAGCAGCGCCTGAGCGAGATCGCCGCAGGGTCAAGCCTCGCCAGGCGGGTCAAGGGACGCGGCATGATGCGCGGCATCGAGTTCCCCAATGGCGAGATCGCAGCGGCCGTCTGCAGCGCCTGTTTCGAAAGGGGCCTGATCATCGAGACCAGCGGCGCCCATGACGAGGTCGTCAAGGTGCTCTGCCCGCTGACGATCTCCGATCAGCAGCTCGCCGACGGGCTCGACATCCTCGCGCGCGCGGTGACGGCCGTGGAGCGCGGCCTTCGCCGGAATGCGGCGTGAAAGCAGGAGGGCAGCAGCATGATCATTCGCAACTTCACCGAGGCGGCCCGCTCCGACAGGCGGGTTGAGGGCAAGGGCTGGACATCGGTCCGCCTGCTCCTGATGGACGACGCCATGGGGTTCTCCTTCCACATCACCACCATCCATGAGGGGGCGGTTCTGGAAATGGAATACAAGAACCATCTGGAGAGCGTGTTCTGCCTGTCCGGAGAAGGCTCCCTGACCGACCTGGCCACCGGCGAGACCCATCCGGTCCGTCCGGGCACCCTGTACGCACTCGACAAGCACGACCGACACATTCTGCGCGCCGACAAGGGCAGCGAGATGATGATGGCTTGTGTCTTCAACCCGCCGGTGACAGGCCGCGAGGTCCACGGACCCGACGGCGCCTACCCGGCCGCCGAAGGCGAGAGGGCCTGACCCATGCAGGACCTCTACCCCTCCCGGCGAAGCGGCAAGCCGGCGATCCTGGAGCGGCTCGACCCGGTCGTCCATGCGCGCGATTTTGGCGCCGGGCCGCTCCCCCGCGAGGCGGTCGAGCGCTTCGAGCGCGACGGCGTGCTCGTTCTGGAGCGCCTCTTCCCAGCCAGCGAGGTCGCCGCCCTGCGTGCCGAGGCCGAGACCCTGCGCCAGCCCGGCAGGGCGCTGGCCGAGGGGACGCGGGTGATCGAACCCGGCTATCAGGATGGCGACCCCGGCGCGGTGCGCTCGGTCTTCGACATCGACCGGCAGTGCGAGGCCTTCGCCGGGTTGGCCGCCGATCGCCGGATTGCCGACATCGCCCGCTTCCTGCTGGATGACGCAGTCTATCTCCACCAGTCGCGGCTGAACTACAAGCCGGCCTTCCGCGGACGTGAATTCTACTGGCATTCCGATTTCGAAACCTGGCACACCGAGGATGGCATGCCGCGGATGCGGGCGGTCTCGGCCAGCGTCATGCTGACCGACAACCACCCCCAGGCAGGGCCGACCCTGTTCATACCGGGCAGCCAGCGCCGCTTTGTCGCCTGTGTCGGGGAGACACCGGAAGAGCACTACCGGACCTCGCTGCGCCGGCAGGACCATGGCGTTCCGGACACCGCCAGCCTGTGCGCCCTCGCCCGCGAGGGCGGCATCATTGCGCCGGCCCCACCGGCCGGCTCGCTGGTCCTGTTCGACTGCAACACCCTGCACGGCTCGGCCAGCAACATCACGCCGTTCGAGCGCGTAAACGCCTTCCTCGTGTTCAATGCCTGGTCGAACCGGCTGGTGCAGCCATTCGGCGCCAGCGAGCCGAGGCCGGACTTCATTGCCCACCGGGACGTGGACGCGCCGCTGCGCAGCCCGGACAGACATGACCGGCGCGCGGCCTGACCGGAAAGGAGGGCTCAGACCCATGACCCATACCGTTGAGAAGATCGGGGGCACGTCCATCGCCAACACCGAAGTGGCCCTGCAGAACGTCCTCGTCGGCACCGGCACGCCGCAGACGGCCTATCGCCGCGTCTTCGTCGTCTCGGCCTATGCCGGAATGACCAACCTGCTGCTTGAACACAAGACATCCGGCCAGCCCGGTGTCTACGGCCTGTTTGCCAGCGCGGAAAACAAATGGGCCTGGAGCGACGCGCTGACCGAGCTCGGCGAGGCGATGCGGGCGAAGAACGCCGAGATTTTTGGTGAGCTTGGCGACCGCGAGATCGCGGACGCGTTCGTGATGGAGCGCGTGGAAGGGGCGCGCAACTGCCTGATCGACCTGCACCGGCTGTGCGCCTATGGCCAGTTCCGGCTGGACGAGCACCTCAGCACCGTGCGCGAGATGCTGGCCGCCCTCGGCGAGGCGCACTCTGCGCACAACACCGCCCTGCTGCTGCGCCATCACGATATCAACGCGGTCTTTGTCGACCTGACCGGCTGGCGCGACGACCGCAAGCTGACCCTGGAGGCGCGCATCAGCGAGGCGTTCGCCCGGCTGGACCTGTCGGCGAGCCTGCCGATCGTGACCGGCTATGCAAGCTGCTGCGAGGGCATGGTTCGCCAGTTCGACCGCGGCTACACCGAGGTCACCTTCTCGCGCATCGCCGCCCTCACACAGGCGGAGGAGGCCATCATCCACAAGGAGTTCCACCTCTCCAGCGCCGACCCGAAACTTGTCGGCCAGGACAAGGTGCGCAAGATCGGCGCGACCAATTACGACGTTGCCGACCAGCTTTCCAACATGGGCATGGAAGCGGTCCACCCGAAGGCGGCGAAGGTGCTGCGCCAGGCGGGCATCCCGCTGCGGGTGAAGAACACCTTCGACCCGGCCGATCCGGGAACCGTGATCCGCGCCGACTGCCGCCCCGCAGAGCCGCGCGCGGAGATCATCACCGGCCTGGCCAGTGTCTACGCCCTTGAGGTGTTCGAGCAGGACATGGTCGGCGTGAAAGGTTATGATGCCGCAATCCTGGAAGCGCTGACCCGCCACCGGATCTACATCGTGTCCAAGTGTTCCAATGCGAACACGATCACGCACTACGTCACCGCCTCGCGCAAGGCGATCCAGCGGGCGGGCGAAGACATCGAGCGCGCCTTCGAGAGCGCCGACATCTCCATCCGCAAGGTCGCGATCGTTTCCGTCATCGGCGCCAATCTCGATCTGCCGGGACTGACCGCACAGGCGACAACCGCGCTGCGCGCTGGCGGCATCGCGCTGCTCGGCCTGATCCAGCTGACCCGGCGCACCGACCTGCAACTGATTGTCCCGGAAGACCAGTTTGACGCAGCGATCGTCGCGCTCCATGCTTGCCTTGTCGAAGACAGATCGCAGGAAGGGGCGTCGGGGCTGTCGGCCGCGGCGTGATTGCAGCAATGACATCGGGCGGGAGCGGCGCGGCACGCTGGGACAACAGGCTGGCCGGTTACCGCAACGTGCTGGCGGTGGTGGCTGCACTGACAGTGCTGCAGGCGGCGATGGCCGCGCTGTCGATTGTCGTCGCCCTGACACTTCGCGCCGAGGGAGTCTCCAACGCCATACTCGGCCTCGTCGCCGCCGGCTTCGCCGTCGGGCTGCTGCTCGGCACGCGGGTCTCGCCGGAGGAGATCCGCCGCATCGGGCACATCCGGGCCTACACCCTGTTTGCCGCCATTGGCGCGATTGCGGCCCTTGCCCTGGCCACAGGCGTCCACGTCGCCGGCTGGGCCATGCTGCAGGTGGTGCTGGGACTGTGCTGTGCCGGCCTGCTGACGTCCGGCGAGAGCTGGATTTCCGACGCCGCACCAGCCCACCAGCGCGGCGCCATCCTCGCCTTCTACCACATGGTCTCCAAGACCGGCGCGATTGCGGGCCCGCTCCTCGTCGCCAGCGCCGCAAGCGGTCCCGGCGACAGTCTCGGCGGCATCATGCTGGTCGCGGGCCTGTTTGCCGCCTCGCTCATTCCCGTGGCCGCCACCAACCGGGCGCAGCCGACGCTGGCGACCGCGACCCCCTTCGGTCCGTGGCGCATCCTGAAGCGCGCGCCTGCGGCCGCCTTCGCCGCCTTGTGCGCCGGCGCCGTCAACAACGCGATCGCCCAGCTCTACCCCGTCTTCGCCGCCGACCTTTCGGAGGGCAGCGGGACTGCCTTCGCCGCGCAGTTCAACGCCGCCCTGCTTGCCGGCGCCATGGTCGGGCTGTGGCCGGCGGGCCTCCTGTCGGACCGGGTCGACCGGCGGCTGGTGATTTCCGGCCTCGGCTTTCTCGGCGCCCTGGCCGCCGCCGCCCTGGTTGCCGCAGCGCTCGCGGGCTCGCGCACGGGCATCCTCACCGCCGCCTTCCTGCTCGGTACCGGCACGCTCAGCCACTACGCCGTTGCGGTCGCCCACGCCGCCGACCGGGCACAGCCGGAACAGGTCACCTCGATGATGGCCGGCATCCTTGCGATCTGGGGCTTCGGCTCGGTGATCGGCCCGCCAGTTGCCGGGATCGCCATGAGCCTTGAGTTCGGCTCCACCGGGCTGTTCGTCTTCGCCGGCCTTGCGCTCGCTGCCCTCGGGGTCTCGATGTTCACCCGAGCGGTGCGCACCGACCCGGTGCCGGAGGACGAAAAGGAGCCCTTCGCGGTCGCCCCGGCCACATCCTACGCCATCCCGGAATTCGACCCGCGCGGCGAGGATGACGGCCAGCTCGACCTTTTTGCCCCACCGGACACCGAGGCGCCGCAATGATCACGCTCAGCTTTCTCCTTATCCTCGGGGTCTTCCTCGCTATCGGGCTCGCCTCGGCACGCAAGGCGACCGGCGAGCGGACAGACTACTATCTCGCGTCCAGCGCGGTGCACCCCTGGCTCGCCGGCCTGTCGGCGGTGGCGACCAACAATTCCGGCTACATGTTCATCGGCGTGATCGGCTACACCTATGAGACCGGGCTGGCTGCGATCTGGCTCATGCTGGGGTGGATACTCGGCGACGCGCTTGGTTCGCTCTTCATCCACCGGCGCCTGCGCGGGGCGACGGAGGCGACCGGCGAAGCCTCCTTCGCCTCGGTGCTGGCGCGCTGGCATGGCGAGGGGTTCGACCTGTGGCGCAGGATCGCTGCGGTGGTCATGGTGGTCTTCCTTGTTGCCTATGCGGCCGCCCAGATCGCCGCGGGCGGCAAGGCCCTGCAGGGGGTTCTCGGCTTTGATCCGCGCGCCGGCGCGGTGGCGGTCGCGCTGGTGGTCATCGTCTATTCCATTGTCGGCGGCCTCAGGGCCTCGATCTGGACCGACGGGGCACAGTCGATTGCCATGCTCGCGGCCATGGGACTGCTGTTCGTCGTCGGACTGGAGGGGGTTGGCGGTCTGTCCGGCGCGATCGTGCAATGGTCGCAGCTCGACGGCTTCCTCAACCTGTTCCCGGACGACCTCCTGCTGGCGGGCGTCGCCGGCATGGCGCTGTTCGTGGTCGGCTGGATGTTTGCCGGCCTCTCGGTGGTCGGCCAGCCGCATGTGATGGTGCGCTTCATGGCGCTGGACAGCGAGCGCAACATGCTGCGCGCCCGAGCCTGGTATTATGGCTATTTTACCCTGTTCTATGCCCTGGCGACCGGGGTCGGCATGCTGTCGCGGCTCTACCTGCCCGACCTGGCCAGCCTCGACCCGGAGCTTGCCCTGCCGGCCATGGCACTGGAACTGCTGCCGCCGGTGCTGGTCGGGCTGATCCTCGCCGGCATCTTCGCGGCGACCATGTCGACAGCCGACTCGCTGGTGCTGTCCTGCTCGGCCGCGATCACCCACGACCTGGCGCCTGAGCGGCTGGAACGCCCCTGGCTGCTGAAGACGGCCACCGCGGTGACGACGCTGGTCGCACTCGGCCTCGCCCTTTCTGAGAGCCGCAGCGTGTTCAGCCTCGTCATCCTCGCCTGGTCGACGCTGGCCTCGGCATTTGCGCCGCTGCTCATCCTGCTGGCGCTCAACCGGCGCGTCGGCGAAGGCGCCGCGATCGGCCTGATGGGGCTCGGCGTCGCCATCGCGCTCGGCTGGCGCTTCGCGCTTGGCTGGCATGGTGACGTCTATGAGGGGCTGCCAGGGATCCTTGTGCCAACGCTGGTCGGCTTGCTGGTCTCGCAGCCGGCCGGGACGACAGGTCAGGCGGCGGCCTCGTCCTTCTCGTCTTCGAGCGCGCCGCCGCTGCGCACGGGCGGCGCCGTTTCGGGACGCGACAGCTCCGCGAGGAGCCCGCGATAGAGACTGAAACAGCAAACCATCAGGACCACGGCAAATGGCAGCCCTGCGGTGATCGCCCCGGCCTGCAGCGAGGTCAGCGCGGTCGCACCGCCGCCGACAAGCAGGACAATTGCGACGAGGCCCTCCATGCTGGCCCAGAACACCCGTTGCGGGACCGGCGCGTGCAGCTTGCCTCCCGCCGTGATGGAATCGATCACCAGCGAACCGGAATCGGAGGAGGTGACGAAGAAGACGATCAGCAGGACCACCGACACCGCAGACGCGATCTGCGAAAACGGCATGGGGTCCAGCATCTGGAACAGGACAAGCGAGACATCGCCGATCCCGTCAGGCAGCGTGCCGGTGCCGGCCTTCACCTGTTCGATCGCGGTCGTTCCGAATGCGGTGAACCAGATGGTGACGACGACCACCGGCACGAGCAGGACCGCGGCAAGGAATTCGCGGATGGTCCGCCCCCGCGACACCCGGGCGATGAACATGCCGACAAAGGGCGACCAGGAGATCCACCAGGCCCAGTAGAAGATCGTCCAGTCATGGAACCACAAGCCATCCTCACGGCCGATCCAGTTGCTGAGGGACGGCGCGTCAAGGACAGCGTTGAGGGCATTGGTGCCGACGCCCGCCAAGATCGCCGCGCCCGGCCCGAAGGAGACGATGTAGATGAGCACGCCGAGCGCGAGGAGGATGTTGATGTTGGAGAGCAGCTTCACCCCGCCATCGAGCCCGCGCACGACGGAAAGGATCGCAAGGGAGGTAATGAAGGCAATGAGGACGACCTGTCCGGCGAGCCCTGTCTCGATCCCGAGGAGGTATTCGATGCCGCTGGCGGCCTGACGGGCGCCGAGGCCAAGCGATGTGGCCAGCCCGAACAGGGTGGCGACGACGGCAACAAGGTCGATGACATGGCCGCGCCAACCCCACACCCTCTCCCCGAACAGCGGGTAGAAGGCCGAACGGATGGTCAGCGGCAGGCCCTTGTTGAAGCAGAAGAAGGCAAGTGCCAGCCCGACAATGGCATAGACGCTCCAGGGGATCACTCCCCAGTGAAACAGGGTCGCGGAGAAGGCGAGCCGCTCAGCGTGCGCGGTGCCCGCCTCGGCATTCATCGGTGTGCCGGCCCAGTCGGTATAATAGGCCAGCGGCTCGGCCGCGCCATAGAAGACCATGCCGATGCCGACACCGGCCGCGAACAGCATGGCCAGCCAGGACGGCGTCGAGAAGTCCGGACGGGCCGACTCGCCGCCGAGCCGGATCTTCGCCATGGGCGACAGGGCGATGCCGACGCAGGACAGGAAGGCGATATTGGTTACGATCACGAAGAACCAGTCGAAATGGGTGAGCGTCCAGTCGCGCGCCGACACCAGGACAAGCGAGGCCATGTCGGGAAACGCCAGTGCAGACAGGCAGAATGTGAGAATGAGCCCTGCGGCGAGGAAGAAGACGGGGTTGTGAACATCAAGGCCGAACCAGTCGACATTGTCCTGCCCGACTTCGTAATCGGTCTTGCGAATCTCATTCCCGGGCTCATCGGCCAAGAGGCACCTCCAGTGCGGCAAACGCGTGTGCGCCATCATGTTTTGGCGACTGATTGATCGTTTGTCTAATCGTTTGAGCGGTCGCCGCAAAATATGTGATATTTCTGCACTATCCACGTCACACATTGTTTTAGCGGCGTTTTTCTTGGTTTTTTATCCTCAGATTGGTCAGGCTGTCAGCGAGAAACATAAGTTCGGTTGTTCATTCGACAAATTTTTTGCTAGCTGACCCTAAGTTCAGGTGCCCGGCCGCGCATCCAGCGCGCCGTCCTGACCGGTCCCGGCGATGTCGCGGGGCCTTTCACCACCTGACGAGAGAGAGGAGCTCTGAATGTCCCGATTGCTCAACGGCGCGTCCGCGATTGCGCTGACCACTGTCCTTTGCACCGCCACCGCGATGGCACAGAGCCAGCCGGCCAGCGGCGATCGCCCGGAGGCTCGGCGCCTGCAGGCGGTGACCGTGACTGCCACCAAACGAACAGAAAGCGCGCAGGATATCCCGGTCACCGTCACAGCCATCGGGGAAGAGGACCTCGAAGCGCTTGGCATCGACAATTTCACCGACTATCTGACGCAGCTCCCCGGCGTGACCGCTGGCGGTGGCGGGCCCGGCCAGAACACGATCTACATCCGCGGCGTCGCCTCCACGACGCCGAACCTGACGACCGCCGGCGTTGCCGGCCTCGCCCCCAATGTCGCCTTCTACCTTGACGAACAGCCGCTTGCCCAGCCGGGCCGCAATCTCGACGTCTATGCCGCCGACCTGGAGCGGATCGAGGTCCTGCCCGGCCCGCAGGGTACCCTGTTTGGTGCAAGCTCACAGGCCGGCACAGTGCGCCTGATCACGAACAAGCCGGTGCTCGGCGAGTTCGAGGCATCCCTGCGCCTCGGCAGCTCGTTTACCGATGGCGGCGAGATGTCGACCAGGGCCGAAGGCGTGATCAACCTGCCGGTCGGTGAACGGCTGGCACTCCGCGCCGTTGCCTTCACAGACAGCCAGGGCGGGTATATCGACAATGTGGCCGGCACACGCGACGCCCGCGAATCGGCGCGCTTCCGTCCTGCCGGGACAGTGCGCGCCAACGGCCTGCCCGTGTCGGACCAGCGCGCCGGCTTCCAGTCGGCCGCGGACCTGTCAGGCGTCACCTTCCTTGAGGCGAACAATGCCGGCCTCGTGGAAGAGGATTTCAACGACTCGACCTATTCCGGCTACCGCCTCAGCGGCCTTTATGAGTTCAATCCGGACTGGCGCCTGACTGTGGGCCTCGCCCAGCAGCGGCTTGAGGCCGATGGCGTGTTCTTCTCCGATCCGGAGCTTGGCGACGACTGGGAAATCCAGCGCTACGAGGCCGATACGCTGGAAGACAGT
The DNA here is from genome assembly GCA_964412785.1 of uncultured Hyphomonadaceae bacterium. Classification (GTDB taxonomy): domain Bacteria; phylum Pseudomonadota; class Alphaproteobacteria; order Caulobacterales; family Hyphomonadaceae; genus UBA5336. The sequence continues at coordinate 11,552 of CAYPQD010000020.1, read as the reverse complement.
TTCACCAATGTGAGCTGGACGCTGGAGGGCCGGCTCGGCGCCCTGGAGGCGGTCTATACCGGCGCCTTCACCGACCGCGACAGCGACCAGCGGGTCGACTACACCGACTATCTCTTTGTCGGCCAGTACCTGCCATACTACATCTGTGACGGTTCGGTGACCTATCCGGGCGACGCGCCGCCGGCGGGCACCTGCCAGGCGCCCAACCTGTTCGTGAAGTCGGCCACCGAGACCGAAGTGCAAACCCACGAGATCCGCTTCAACACGCCGAGCGAGAACCGCCTGCGGGCGACCTTCGGCGCCTTCTACAGCGACCTGGAGCTGGCCGAGCGCAATGACTTCACCTATCCCGGCTCGACTCAGGTGATCGGCTTCAATGGCGAGGTCGGGTTTGCGCCGAACTACCCGCTGACCAACACCGCTGTCACCGGCCTGATCGGCAATGCCGCGCCGGGCTATTTCTCCGACCCCGGCCCATTCCCGGACGGCGTGATCTTCCGCAATGACGTGCTGCGCACCGACGAACAGCTCGGCGTGTTCGGCGAGGCGACCTATGAGCTTGTGCCCGACACGCTCGCGGTCACCCTCGGCGCGCGCTGGTACGACATCGAGGTCGACCTGGAGGGCAGCGCCAACTCCTCCTTCTTCAACCTCGGCCAGGACACCGACGCGCAGGCCTTCGGCACCAACATCTCCGCCCAGTACGCGCCCGACAATCCGGACGCCAACCCGGACACCGCGGCGACAAACGGGGTGATCGTGAAGGGCACGCTGCAATGGACGCCGACATCCGACCTGCTGTTCTTCGCCACGTATTCCGAAGGCTTCCGGCCGGGCCTGCTCAACCGCCCCGGCGGGGCTCAGGGACCGGGTGGCTACACCGTGCCGTTCGAGGTCGATACCGATGAGGTCACCAATTACGAGCTTGGCTGGAAGACCCTGCTGTTGGACGGCTCCCTGCGCCTGAATGGCAGTGCGTTCTTCGTCGAGGTGAAAGGCCTTCAGACGACGATCTTCGATCCCAGCATCGTCAACCTGTTCTACTCCGACAATGCCGCCGATGCGGAGATTTTCGGCCTTGAGGGGGACTTCACCTGGGCGCCCGACTCAGTCGACGGGCTGACCATCGCCGGGGCGTTCTCCCTGCTCGATACCGAGATCACCGATGTGTTGGTGCCGACCGGTGACGTGGTCGAAGGTGAGCCACTGGCGTTCGCGCCGGAATTCCAGGGCAATCTGCGCGCGCGCTATGAGTGGCCGGTGACCATCGCCGGATCGTCCTATGAGGCCCATGTGATGCCGCAGCTGGTCTACTCCTCCGAAGCGTTCACCGACATCATCGAGGTCAACAAGCTTGAGCTTGACGCCTACGCCATGCTCGCCCTGTCAGCCGGTGTGTCGAAGGACAACTGGTCGGTGGAACTGTTCGGCGAGAACCTGACCAACGAGGCCGCCGAACTGTCCGGCAGCTTCGTGTTCGACCGCCCGCGACTGACCGTGGCACGCCCGCGCACGATCGGCGTGCGGGTGGCAGTCGACTTCGACTAGTCATGCTGGGGCACCGCGACAGGGTGTCGCCATGACCGATAAGGCGCGCGAGGGCGAGGCCGTCCGGGCGGCGGCCCGCCAGGCCATGCATGACGGTCGCTTCGAGGCGGCCCTCGCCAGCCTCGAACCGCTCGCCAAGGCCGAGCCGGCGGACTTGGAGGCGCTCTACATGAGCGCTGTCTGCGCCCGCTATGCCGGCCTTGCCGACCGCGCCCGCAGCGAGTTGGACCGACTGGTGACGCTGGCACCGGAGCATGCCCGCGCCCACCAGGAGGAGGGGCACCTGATGCGGGCGCTCGGCAGCAAGGACGCGGCAGTGCAGGCCTACTACCGGGCGGTCAGGCTCAATCCCGCCCTGCTGGCCAGCTGGCAGAGCCTTGCCGCACTCCTCGCAGCGCTCGGCCGGCCTGGCGAGGCGGCCGCTGCCGAGGCCCAGGCCAGCCGCCTCGCCGCCCTGCCAGGGACGCTCCTGACGGTCACCGACCTCATCGCCGAAGGCCGGCTGGTCAAGGCGGAGACGCTGTGCCGGCGTTTCCTGCAGGAGACGCCCCACCATGTGGAGGCAATGCGCCTTCTGGCTGCGATCGGGGTCAAGCTCGGCGTGCTGGAAGACGCGGAATTCCTGCTGGAGAGCGCAGTCCGGTTCGAGCCGGACACGGTGCAACTGCGCCTCGACTATATCGACGTCCTGCGCAAGCGGCAGAAATTCGCCGCCGCCCTTTCCGAGGCCGAGGCGCTGCACGCCCGCGACCCGGACAGCCCGATGTTCCAGTCGCAGCTTGCGATCGAGCGAATGCAGACCGGCGACTATGACGGTGCGCTCGCCCTGTTCGAGCGCGTGCTCGAGCGCCTGCCGGAGGACCCGGCGACGCTGACCTCGCGCGGCCATGCCCTCAAGACAGCCGGCCGCCGTGACGCGGCGGTGGCCTCCTACCGGGCAGCCTGCCGCGCCCGGCCGCAGCAGGGCGATGCCTGGTATGCGCTCGCCAACCTCAAGACCTACCGCTTCGGTGACAGGGAGATGCAGACAATGCGCACGCTGGAGGCCGCCCCCGGCCTGCCGGCGAGCGACCGGGTTCACCTGTGCTTCGCGCTCGGCAAGGCGCTGGAGGATCGCGGCGAGCCAGGCCCGGCGTTCGACTTTTATGCGCGCGGTAATCGACTGAAGCGGGCCGGCTCGCGCTACACCTCCGAGCAGATGGAAGCCGAACTCGAGGCGCAGAAGGCCTGGTGCACGCCAGAGCTGTTCGCCGCCAGGGCCGGCATGGGCCATGACGCCCCAGACCCGATATTCATCGTCGGCCTGCCGCGCGCCGGCTCCACACTGATCGAGCAGATCCTCGCCTCCCATAGCCAGGTGGACGGGACGCTGGAACTGCCCAACATCCTCGCCCTGTCGCAGCGCCTGCGCGGCCGCCAGAGGATGAGCGAGCCGACACGCTACCCGCGCATCCTGCACACGCTGACCGACCAGCAGCTGCGCACGCTTGGACGCGACTATATCGACGCCACCGCCATCCACCGCCGCGGCGCGCGCTACTTCACCGACAAGATGCCGAACAATTTCCGGCACATTGCGCTGATCCACCTGATCCTGCCGAATGCGAAGATCATCGATGCGCGGCGCGAGGCGATGGCGTGCTGCTGGTCGGGCTTCAAGCAGCTGTTCGCCGAGGGTCAGGAGTTCAGCTACGACCTCACCGATATCGGGCGGTACTACCGCGCCTATATTGACCTGATGGACCATTGGGAGCGGGTGCTGCCCGGCCGCATCCTGCGCGTACGACATGAGGACGTAGTCGCCGGCCTGGAAGGCCAGGTGCAACGCCTGCTCGACTTCTGCGGCCTGCCCTTCGAGCCGGCCTGCCTCGATTTCCACAAGACGGACCGGGCGGTGCGCACGGCCAGCTCCGAGCAGGTCCGCGAACCGATCAACACGCGCGGCCTTGACGCATGGCGCCCGTTCGAGCCCTGGCTGGGACCGTTGAAAGAGGCCCTGGGACCGGAGCTGGCTGGCCGCTGACGGGGTCGCGCCGCGCGGCGCCGGTCAGCCGGTAATGTCGGCTTCGGAGAAGAACTGGGCGATCTCGATCGCGGCATTCTCCTCGCTGTCGGAGCCGTGGACGGAATTTTCGCCGATCGACCTGGCATAGAGCTTTCGGATCGTGCCCTCGTCCGCCTCGCCAGGATTGGTTGCGCCCATGGCATCGCGATAGACCTTCACGGCGTTCTCGCCTTCCAGCACCTGCACCACCACCGGGCCGGACGTCATGAACTCGACCAGCTCGCCGAAGAAGGGGCGCTCGCGGTGGACGTCGTAGAAGTGCTCGGCCTGCTCCGTCGTCATGCGGATGCGCCGTTGGGCAATGATTCGCAGGCCAGCCGCCTCGATGAGCGCGTTGACCGCGCCGGTGAGGTTACGTTCGGTGGCGTCGGGCTTGATGATGGAGAAGGTGCGCTGCAGGGCCATCGGGAGGATATCCTTGTTGTCGGAGGAGAGGCGGTGACGCGGGCGGCTATAGCCCGCCCTCACCGCCGCCTCAACCGCCCTGCTCGCTCCAATTGCCGCGCTGGCCCTGCTGGAAGTAGCGGGTGACAAGACCAGCCGTCCGGGCAGCCCTGAACTGACCACGAGCAGCGGCCCGTGCGGCTTCGTCCTCGCCGTCGAACATCACCATGCAGCGGGTGAAGTCCACGTCGGGCTGCACTGTCGCGCCGTCGAGCAGCATCAGCACGCGGGCGCGGTTGAGATTGTCCGGCTGCATCGAGAGCAATATGGGCTGGCGCGCCGGGTCATGGGCCGGATCGTCGGCGCGCGCATGGGGCAGGAAGCTCGCCGCGTCGCGTGTCCACAGCGCCGTATCGAGACCGGTGAGGCGTTCTGGCCGCGGGCTGACCACCAGCACCCGCCAGCCCCGTTCCAGGCATTTCGCCAGAAGCGGGCCCGCCGCCGCCTCAGGCCCGGACCGCTCCAGGTGATAGAACCACCACTCAGGCTGGGACATGGGGCGGGACCTCCAACGCGGTGTCCGTGACAGCGAATGACGGCGCTCGCGTCAAGGCGCTGGGCCGCTGGGTACATTTGGTCACGCACCTCTTCTCACGGATGACCGCTCTTGCCGGCGGCGCCCGCCCCGGGGTGACGGGGATGGCTGCGGCCGGGCTACGACTTCGCCGCGGTATTTTTTCTGGTCCTCGGTGCAGAGGATTTCTTCGCGGCGGTGCCCGTCTTCGCGGCGGCGCGCGTCTTGGCTGCGGCGCTTTTCTTGGCTGCGGCGCCCTTCCTTGGTGCCTTCGCCCGCGCCGCTATCAGCTCGACGGCCTGTTCCAGGGTCACCGCTTCGGGTGGGGTTTCCTTGGGCAGGGTTGCGTTGGTCTTGCCGTGCTTGACATAGGGGCCATAGCGGCCGTCGAAGACATTCACAGGCTCGCCATCCTCGGGGTGCGCGCCCAGCTCCCGGAGGGGGGGCGCCGCCGCGCCGCGCCCGCCGCGGGGGTTGGCGCGCTTGTCGGCAATAAGGGTGACAGCCCGGTTGAGGCCGACCTCGAACACCTCGTCCTCCGAGGCGAGGCTGGCATAGGTCTTGGCGTGCTGCACATACGGGCCGTAGCGGCCGATATTGGCAAGGATGGGCGCATTGTCCTCAGGGTGCCGGCCGACCTCGCGCGGCAGGGCGAGCAATTTCAGCGCCTTCTCCAGTGTCAGTGAGGCGGCGTCCCAACCCTTTGGCAGGCTGGCGCGCTTCGGCTTATCGCCGTCGGCGCCCTCGCCAAGCTGCACATAGGGGCCGAAGCGACCGGATCTCAGGGTCACCATGAGGCCACTGTCGGGATCGGGGCCGATCTCCTGGCCATCGGGACTGAGCGCGTCATCCCTGTCATCGCCCGCGCCGAAGGAGCGGGTGTACTTGCAGTCGGGATAGCGCGAGCAGCCGATGAAGGCGCCATGGCGCGAGGTCTTGAGGCTGAGCTCGCCCTCCTTGCACAGGGGGCACTGGCGCGGGCTCTCGATCGGATTGCCGTCGCCATCCTCTGACGGGAAGACATAGGGCGCCAGCGCGTCATTCAGCGCATCGAGGACGGCAGCGGTGCGCAGGTCCCTGGTGTCGCCGAGGGCGGCCTCGAACTCGGCCCAGAAGTCGCGCAGGAACTGTTTCCAGTCGAGCTTGCCATCGGAGATGACGTCGAGGCGCTCCTCAAGGCCGGCGGTGAAGTCATACTCGACATAGCGCCGGAAGAAATTCTCCAGGAAGGCGGTGACGAGCCGGCCCTTGCCTTCGGGGATGAACCGCTTCTGGTCGAGCCGGACATACTCGCGGTCCTGCAGGACGGAGATGATCGAGGCATAGGTTGAGGGCCGGCCGATGCCGAGTTCCTCCAGCTTCTTGACCAGCGAGGCCTCGGTATAGCGCGGCGGCGGCTCGGTGAAGTGCTGGCTGGCGGCGGCATCGAGCAGGTCGACGCGCTCGCCCTCCGGCAGCTTCGGCAGGCGGGCATCGCCGTCATCATCCTCGGCATCGTCGCGGCCCTCGGTGTAGAGGCGGACGAAGCCGTCGAACAGGACGACCTGGCCGGTCGCGCGCAGCACCGCGCGGCTGTCCTTCGAGACAAGGTCGACCGTGGTGCGCTCGAACCGGGCCGCCTCCATCTGGCTTGCCACCGCGCGGCGCCAGATCAGGGTGTAGAGCTTCTTTAGGTCGGCATCGGCGAGCGCGAGGGCTTCAGGGCGCCGGGAGAAATCGGTCGGCCGGATGGCCTCGTGCGCTTCCTGGGCATTCTTCTGCTTGGAGGTGTAGCGCCGCGGCTTGTCCGGCAGGTAGCGCGCCCCGTAATCGGCCTCGATCTGGCTGCGGGCGGCGTGGTAGGCCTCCTCGGCCATTTCCACGCCATCGGTACGCATATAGGTGATGTGGCCGGCCTCGTAGAGCTTCTGCGCCGCGCCCATGGTGCGCTTGGCGGAAAACCCGAGCTTGCGGGAAGCTTCCTGTTGCAGGGTGGATGTGATGAAGGGCGGCGGCGGGTTACGCCGGACGGGCTTGGCGTCCACCGACTGGACGGTGTAGCCGCCGACGCGAACCGCATCGAGCGCGGCCCCGGCGTCGGCCTCGCTGGCAAGGTCGAACTTCTTCAGCGTCTTGCCGTCCAGCGCGTACAGGCGGGCAGCGAATTCGCCGGAGGCGGCACGCATCTGCGCCTTCACCTGCCAGTATTCCCGCGGGCGGAACAGCTCGATCTCGCGTTCGCGCTCGACGATCAGGCGCAGGGCGACCGACTGCACCCGGCCGGCCGAGCGCGCGCCGGGCAGCTTGCGCCAGAGCACCGGCGAGAGGTTGAACCCGACCAGGTAGTCGAGTGCCCGGCGGGCGAGATAGGCCGAGACGAGTTCGGCGTCGATATCGCGCGGTTGGGCCATTGCCTGGGTGACGGCGGTCTTGGTGATGGCATTGAAGACGACGCGTTCGACGCCGACATCCTTCAGCGCCCGGCGCTTCTTCAGGACTTCAAGGAGGTGCCAGGAGATCGCCTCGCCCTCGCGGTCGGGGTCGGTGGCGAGGATCAGCTTGTCTGAGCCCTTCACCGCCTCGGCGATCTCGCGGATGCGGGCATTGGACTTCGCGTCGGCCTCCCAGACCATCTCGAAATCCTTGTCAGGATCGACGGAGCCGTCCTTGGATGGCAGGTCCCGGATGTGGCCATAGGAGGCCAGCACCTTGTAATCCTTGCCGAGATACTTGTTGATCGTCTTGGCCTTGGCGGGAGACTCAACGACGACGACCTTCATGGGCAGGCTCCACTTCAAGGCGGCGGAAGGTGGTTGGGCCGCCGGTTCCTGTCAAGCGGGAGGTGTGCTCAGCCTACTGGCAGCGGCCGTCATCCTCCATCAGGATTTGCTGGCCCTCGTCGAGGCGGTCGACGCCGCGGGCAAGGGTTTCGCGGGCCGCGGCAAGGCGCGTCTCGGCGTCGGCCAGATCGGCCTCGCCGGCGCGCATGTGGCGGATGCCGAGGTTCATGCGCCCGCGCAGGGTGTCCATCAGGGTCGGGTCGGCGAGGATCGAGACGTCCTGCGTCATCGGCGTCTCACCGGCGCGCAGGCCCCATTCGCGGCGGATCTCGCCGAGCTCCACGTCGGCGGTCTCGATGGTCTGTCGCGCCTCGCGGATGTCGCGGACCGCCTTGTCCATCTGGCTGCGCGCGAGCGTGATGGTCTTGTTGCCCTCGCCGACAATCTTGCGGCCATACCGATAGCGCGCCTCGACGGCGTTGCAGTAGTCGATCATCTCCTGCGTCGACTGGTCGATGGGGCGCGGATCAGGGCTTGGCAGGCGCGGCAGGGGAATGCTGGAGCAGGCCGGCAGGGCAAGCCCGGCGACAAGGGCGATCAGGGTCGGTTTCATGACGGTACGTCCTTCCGGGCGGTCAATCTGCGGATCAGCCAGGCGGTTAAAGCAGATTGCGCCGGCCGGCGCTACAGGTCGGCCCGGATCACGGTCTTGCCGATGACCTTGCGGGCGGTCAGCAGTCGATAGGCGTCAGCCCAGCAATCCAGTGGCCATTCGGAGTGGATTTGCGGGCTGACCCGTCCCGCCTCCGCCCAGCCCCAGATGGTGTCAAGGTTGTCGCGCCCCCGCTCCGGGAAACGGCGGCCATACTCGCCGGCGCGGACGCCGACCACGGAGAAGCCCTTGATCAGGGGAATGTTGGTGGCGATGTCGGCAATGCGCCCGGAAGTGAAGCCGATCACCAGCAGGCGCCCGTCAAAGGCGATGCAGCGGGTGGACTCGTCGAACACGTCGCCGCCGACGGGATCGAAGATGACATCGGCGCCGCGCCCGTCGGTCAGGTCCTTGACAGCCTGGCGGAAGCCGGCGTTGACGTTGAGGCCATGGGTTGCGCCATAGGCGAGGATCGCGGCGAGCTTGTCGTCGCTGGCCGACGTGGCGATGACGGTTGCGCCAAGGAGCCGGCCAACATCCACGGCAGCAAGACCGACCCCGCCACTGGCACCGTGCACCAGCAGGGTCTCGCCCGGCTGCAGGTTTGCCCGGCGCACCAGCGCCACATGGGCGGTGAGATAGGCCGCCTGGTAGGCCGATGCCTCGGAAAAACCCATGGCCTGCGGCTTGCGGCGCAGACCCTCGGCCGGGACAATGGCATATTCGGCGAAGGCGCCCTGGCGGTTTCCGCCAGTGACCGCCTCGCCCACGGCCCATCCCGTGACGCCGGCGCCAAGCGCGGCGATCTCGCCGGCAAGCTCCATACCCGGAATGAAGGGCGGCGCCAGCTTGAGCTGGTATTGTCCCTGCGTGATCAGCAGGTCGGGGAAGTTGACCCCGGCCGCCCGCACCCGCACCAGCACCTCGCCCGCCGCCGGCGCGGGCGTGTCCACCTGGCGGACGGCGAGGCCTGAGAAATCGTCGCTCAGCGCCTCACAGACGAGGGCGCGCATGCGTTCGGGCACGATCACGCGGTGGCGCGGCCGGCATAGGCCTCGCAGACCATGCCGGCGATCTCACGGCAGGCGGCGTCGCAGGCCTTCGACACGCCGGTGAAGGCCGTGAAGCCGTGGATCAGGCTGTCATAGCGCTTGTGCCTGACGTCCACGCCAGCATCCTCAAGCCGGCGGGCATAGACGTCGCCCTCGTCGACCAGCGGGTCGAACCCGGCGGTGACGACGATGGCGGGCGCAAGGCCCTCAAGGTTCGTCTCCTGGTTGGGAGAAATCAGGAGATCGGCCCGGTCGGCCCCCTCCGGCAGATAGTGTTCCATGAACCAGTGCATGGTGTCTCTGGAGAGCGGGTAGGCGTCGGCGAAATCGGTGTGCGAGGGGGTCTCGCGCGAGATGTCGACGGCGGGGTAGATGAGCAGTTGCAGCGCCGGCTGCGGGATATCGCGGCGACGCGCTTCCTGGGCGATGATGGCAGAGAAATTGCCGCCCATGCTGTCGCCGCCGATCGCCGCCTCGCCCGACGGCGCGCCATGCTCGCCGGCATTCTTGAGCGCCCACTCATAGGCGAACAGGCAGTCTTCAAGGCCTGCCGGCCAGCGATGTTCCGGTGCCAGGCGGTAGTCGACCGACAGGATGGGGCAGCGGGCGATCGAGGCGATCATCGAGCAGAAGGCGTGGCAGGTATCGAGGTCGCCGATGACGCCGCCGCCGAAATGGAAGAACACCATCATCGGCGCGGCCGGGTCCTGGTCGTGCGGCGTGTAGAGGCGCACCGGAATGTCGGGCGCCTTGGCACGTTCCAGGGCGAAGTCGCGGGTGGCAACACCGGGCTCGGGCCGTGCGGCAAACAGGGCGAGCCCTGCGGCGGAGGCGGCGCGGCCCTGCTCTGCGGTGAGGCTGGACATCGCCGGCTGGCCTTTCGCGCCATGGGCGAGAAATTGCAGTTGCGGGTCGAGGGTCCAGCCGCGCACGGTCACCGGCCCGCCGCCGGACATGCGCACAAGCAGGCCGGCCGGCAGTTTCAACAGGGTCTTCGCAATCATTGCCTGAAGGCTCATCGGATCTCTCCTCCCCGGCCTGGCTGTGTCGGACGTGCCGGCCAGGTCCGGGTATGCGCCGCGGCCGCCACGCCGGCAAGCACCATTTCGGAGGCAAATTCGGCCGCACCGTCAGGATTGAGCGGACGGCGCGTCAGCATGTGGTCGCCCATCTCGCGGGCGATGCCGATGCAGGCGGCCGTCAGGAATTCGGTATCGATGGCGCGCTGCGGGTCACCGTCCAGCACCCGCTCGAAGTCGGTGCGGATCTCGCTGAACACTGCCTGCATCTCCGGCGTATCGACGCGCACGCCGATCAGGGCAAGGTGCGGGGTTTCCTCCGCTATGGCCTCGGCATTCTCGCTGGCGAGAAAGTTGAAATAGGCGCGGTAGGCGCCGCGCACATAGTCCTCGAAACTTGCCGCGACGCGGCGCACCTCGGCCAGATGCTCGCGGAAGCGCGCGGTGGAGGCATCGGAGAGCGCCTCGAACACCTCCTCCTTGGATTTGAAATAGTTGTAGAAAGTGCCGGCAGCGAGTTCGGTTTCACGGATGATGTCGCGCACCGTGGTCGCGTCATAGCCGAGCCGGGCGAACACCCGTCGCGCAGCCTCCAGGATTGCCTGGCGGTTGGCGGCCTTGGCGCGCTGGCGCCTTCCGGGGGCCGGCAGGGTTGCGTTGCTGTCTGGCATGCGCGGGCCGCGCCTCTCCTTGCGTCAGGCGGTCAGGTCTCCCCCAATTCCGGCAAGGCGTCAATTTGGCCGACTTCGCGCTCCAGCCGCAGGCGACGGCGGACCGCCATCGCCACGCCATAGAGGGTCCTGAGGGCGATCAGGCCCAGCACACCGAGCATGGGCTGGCCGAGGGCAAGCAGGGCGGCAAACCCGGCGAACAGGGCAATATGCAGCAGGATGATCCGGCCATAGGGTCCGCTCATTTCCTCGGCGACATTGCCCTTGCGATAGCTGCCGCGCCCGATGAAGTCGGCGATGAACGCCCAGGCCTGCCAGGCGATGATGATGCCGAGCAGCGCCGCCATGCCGGGTCCGGCCGCGAGTGCGCCGGCGACCAGGTCGAGCGGCCCGGGAAAACCCGCCGCAGTCTGTTCGCTGAGGTCGGCGAAACTGTTCAGGAACTGGCCGTGGACGAAGCAGAAGAGGCCATAGTGAAACGCGAAGAAGGGGCCGACAAACACCATGCCGGCAAGGCTGGCGGCGCCCTTGCCAGCAGCGACCGCGGTCATCCTTGCCAGGGTGAGCGCACCGATGACGAGGTTCTCCAGCCAGTAGAGGAAGACCAGCGCGGCCGCGTCCCAGCCGAGAACCAGCACGGCATATACGGGGATGAGATCGACGGCGAGCCCCGCCAGCGCCAGCGGCTCGGAATAGGTCCGCCTCAGCACTTCCGGTTCGATCCGCATGGCCGCTCGCCCTGCCCCCTGCCCGGTTCCGCGATGGCGCTGGCTCCGCGCCCTCGCCCCGCTTATACCAATTTGCGCGGATGAACACTCATCCGCGGCC
>CAYPQD010000019.1:0-48025 GCA_964412785.1 uncultured Hyphomonadaceae bacterium | reverse complement strand
CGGTCGTTGCTGGAGGTTAAGACAGATTCCGGCCAAATTGACCCACATGGCGGGGTGGTTTTTGTGCTCTGGCAAGGAGAAAGCGGAGCAGGATGCCGGCATCCTGCGAGCATTTCGACGCCGCCAGAGCGCAAAAGACGCCCCAGCGCTTTCCGCGAAGAGTTCCTTTAGAACAATGGATTGACGCGCAGAGCCCGTCTCGCCACTTGTCTTTTCCGCCAGGATCGTCGTCGCGCGCCGGTCCGACGATGCCCGCATCGCCGGACGACACGCTCCTAGCCCTGACGAAAAATCCAAGCGGCCAAGTGGGTCAATTTGGTCGGAACCTGCCCTAAGCCTCGGCCTTCTCCTCGCCCTCGCTGGCTTCGCCGTCAACGGGCTCTTCGGCCGCTGCAGCTCCGGCCTCGGCTGCTTCCCGGGCCGCCTCTTCGGCAGCGAGGCGCTTCTCCTCGCGCTCCTGGGCGCGTTCCTTTGCCTTCTGGCCGGGCTCGCCCTTCTTCGGGTTGCTGCCCGCCTGCCAGTCCCACAGCGGCCTGTCGGCGCCTTCCGGCGTGATCTGGCCGAGGAAGCGCGCGACCCGGTCCGTCGGGCGCGCGCCCTTGCGTATCCAATCGGCGGCCTTGATCGGGTCGATCTTCACCCGCTCGGCGCTGTCCTTGGGCAGGCGCGGGTCATAGGTGCCGATCTTGTCGATGAAGCGGCCATCGCGCGGCATGCGACTGTCGGCAACGACAACGCGGTAGAATGGACGTTTCTTGGACCCGCCACGGGCGAGCCGGATTCTCAGGGACATGGGAACTCCTTCAGGATGTCACTGTGGGGTGGATGGGGTGAGTAATGGCTGCACGCCGGCTCGGAAACGCTCATTGCGCTTCCCGGATCTGCTCATGGTGGCGGATCACCTCGGCGATGATGAAGGTGAGGAATGTCTCCGCGAAGGCGGGGTCGAGCCCGCTCTCGTCGGCGAGGGCGCGCAGGCGTTCGATCTGCCGCACCTCGCGCGCCTTGTCCGCCGGCGGCAGGGCGTGGGCTGCCTTCAGCCTGCCGACCTCCTGGGTCAGCTTGAACCGCTCAGCCAGGGTGCGCACGAGGATGGCATCGAGATTGTCGATGGACGCGCGCAGGCGGGCAAGCTCGCTTGTCGGACAGGTCATTTCTTGCCGCTCCTTCCGCCAAGTCCCGGCGGCAGGCCGCTGCCGCTGCCCAGGCCCGGAAGGCCGCCCGGCGCGCCGCCGATCCCGCCGCCAATCCCGCCACCCGGCCCGCCACCCGGCCCGCCACCCGGGCCGCCGAGGCCGGGCAGTCCGCCGCCACCGCCAGGCAGGCCGCCGCCTGGGCCGCCCATGCCACCAAGTGCGCCCATCAGGCCCTTCATGCCGCCCTTGCCGAGCTTCTTCATCAAGCCCGACATCTGCTTGTGCATCTTCATCAGCCTGTTGACGTCAGAGACCTCCACACCGGCGCCGGCTGCGATGCGCTTGCGGCGCGAAGCGTTGAGCAGGGCGGGCTTGCGCCGTTCCTGCGGCGTCATCGAGTTGATGATCGCCTCCTGGCGGGCGAGCACCCGGTCATCCATGTCCGCGTCGGCCATGGCCTGCTTCATCTTCTTGGCGCCGGGCATCATGCCCATGATCCCGCCAAGGCCGCCCATCTTCTGCATCTGGCGCAGCTGGTCGCGAAGGTCTTCGAGGTCGAACTCGCCCTTCTTCATCTTCTTCGCGAGCCGGTCGGCCTTGTCCTGGTCGAACTGTTCGGCGGCCTTTTCCACCAGCGAGACGATGTCGCCCTGGCCAAGGATGCGCCCCGCCAGGCGCTCGGCATCGAAGGCGTCCAGCCCGTCGAGCTTCTCGCCGACGCCGAGGAACTTGATCGGCAGGCCGGTGACCGCGCGCATAGACAGCGCCGCGCCGCCGCGCCCGTCGCCATCCATCCGTGTCAGGACAAGGCCGGTCAGCTTCAGGCGCTCATGAAAGCGCCGCGCTGTCTCCACCGCGTCCTGGCCGGTCAGCGCGTCAGCAACGAGCAGCGTCTCGGCCGGGTTGGCGATCGCCGCGATCTCGGCCGCCTCTGCCATCATCTGCTCGTCGATCGAGGTGCGGCCCGCTGTATCAAGGATGAGCACGTCATGGCCGCCGATCTTCGCCGCGTTGAGGGCGCGCCGGGCAATATCGGCCGGCAGCTGGCCCTTCACGATCGCCAGCGCGGTGACGCCCTCGCCGGCCTGGTCCGCGAGGATCGCGAGTTGTTCCATTGCCGCCGGCCGGCGCACATCGAGGGAGGCCAGCAAAACCCTCTTGCGCTGTTTTCCGGCCAGCCTGAGGGCGAGCTTGCCGGTTGTCGTCGTCTTGCCCGAGCCCTGCAGGCCGGCCATCATGATCACCGCCGGCGGGCTGTCGATGCGAAGGCCCGTGTCGGCCGCCTTGCCGCCGAGCATGTCGATCAGCGCATCATGGACGATCTTGACGACCTGCTGGCCCGGCTTGACCGATCGGATCACCTCCTCGCCGACCGCGCGCGCCTTAACCTTGGCGACGAAATCCTTAACCACTGGCAGCGCGACATCGGCCTCCAGCAGCGCCACGCGGATCTCGCGCAGCGCCGCTGACACGTCCTTCTCGCTCAGCGCACCGCGCCCGGTGAGCCCGTCGAAAATGCCGCCAAGGCGGTCTGTCAGCGTGTCGAACATGCCGTCCGTCTCCTTCGCTTGCCTCTCGTCTGCTGGAGGGTAAGCGTTCATCGCATCCGCACAAAGCAATACGGCCCCGCTGGGCGAACCTTCGCCGGGCGGGGGGCCTCGCCGGGGTCATCGCCCCGGTCAAAGCGCGCAGGATCACGATGCGCAGAATGTGATCGCGCTCAAAAGCACGCGAGGGCGGTGAAATCAAGGGGGTGGCCCGCCTGGCCCGGCCGATCCGATGCGCCGGGCGAGCGCCCGGTGCGCGGCCTCGGCTTCTTCGCGCAGCATCGAATAGGCGACCATGTCCATCCAGCGCCCGTCTGCCATGCGCAGATAGCTGCGCAGTACGCCCTCCCGCAGTGCGCCGAGGCCCTCCACCGCCCGGCACGCTGCCACCGCCTCGACCGGGACCAGCCAGTCGATCCGCCTCGCCCCCCATTCGAGCGCCCGGCCGACCAGGAGATGCTGGGTTGCCGGGAAGACCGGCCCGCCGCGCATCTCCTCGGGGTGCCACATCATGCCGATGCGCAGGCGCCGGTGGGTCCGGTTGATCACCTCAAAGCCGCTGAGCCCGGCGAAACGACCATCCTGCGTGCGGTAGACTGCGAAGGGCAGGCTGTCGCCGGCCTTTCGCAGGATGTCCACATGCTCGACATAGGCGCGCAGATTGGTGCCGCGCGGAATTGTCGGCATCCACGCCCACATCGCCTCGGCGGCGCCGGAGGCCTGAAGATCGTTCAGATGCTCCGGCCTGAACACCGCGAGACGGACCCAGTCGTTTTCAAGCCCCTTATCGTCGAGTGCCATGCTCTCAGGATTGGCCGAGAACCAGGTTGGTGCAACGGAAAAGCGCCAGCGTCCGGTCATTTTCCTGATGGCTGACCCGCACGTCCCAGACCTGGGTGGTGCGGCCGCGGTGGAGCGGGCTGGCCACTGCGCGCAGCGTACCGGCAAGCGCTGTCGCGAAGAAATTGGTTTTCAGCTCGATGGTGGTGAACCCATCACCCGCGCGCAGATTGGCGAGGGTGGCAAAGCCGGCCGCCGTGTCGGCCAGCGCCACCACCGTCCCGCCATGCAGGAAGCCATTGGGCGCATGGTGGTGACGCGCGATCGCGCAGGCCAGCGTTACGCCCTCGCGAGAGATCGCCGTGACCTCAAAGCCCAGATGCCCCGGCAGGACGCCCTCGCTGCGGGTATTGAACGCCGCTGGCGAAAGCCCCTCCTCGGGGATGAGCCAGGCCCGCAAGGTCGCGCCTCACGAATTGGCAACGAGCTTCAGCTCGCGCGATTGGGCCTCACTTAGCGCCTCATTGAACGCCTTCACCCGCGCCGGGCTGTCATAGCCATCGGCCAGTCGCGCCCGGGTTGCCTCGGCCAGGAGCGTGCTGAGTTCCCGGGCGAAGGCGGCAAAATCCTCGGCTGTCTTCGCCTGGCTGAACGTATAATCCCTCAAAGCGATGTAGGCGTCATAGGCTTCGGACGGCAGAACAAGCTTGTGGCGGTAGACCGCCGTCCTGCTGAGGTCTGACTGTAGAACGTGGGTGACGTACACCTTTCCGTGAGGAGGGCGCTTGCCGTAGCGCGTGCGATGGCGCCGGACCTCGAACTGGATGCTGTCCGGACCAAAGCGGCCCAGCACATCGGCCGCTTCAAGGGCGAGAGACAGCGCCGAGGCGGCTTCCCGGCCGGCTTTTGAAGATAGCTCTTTGAGGCGTCGTCTATGGTGTTGCATGGGCCGAGTGTGCATAGTCTAGCGCGGCTTACCAGTCTGTTTCGGAGGTAATACCAAGCTGCTTGGATCGGAACCGATCCGTGCAGTGCAGGGCAAGCGCGACTGCGCGTCGGCGCTTATGCGCCGGGGCCGCGGATGAGTCCTCATCCGCGCAGATTGGTATAAGATGGAACTGTGACTCGCGTAAATCCTCGATGCGGAATTCAATGGATGTGGGCGACGCGCGTTCCGCAATCCCAACGGGCTTGGCCTGGTTGCGGACTTCCGAGAACGGGATGATATATATGAAAGGCTGGAAAGCATTGAAGTCTGCCGCCTCAACGATCTCGATGATTTCCAGTCGCTCCTGTTCGTCGATCACTTGAAGTTTGAATTTTTCTTCTGCGCCTTTCAGTAGACCTTCTCGATTGCTTGCAATTCGCGAACTGTGCTTGTCGGAAGCTTGAATTGCCTGGCGAAACTCTCTGTAGATCGTCCAGGGAAGCGAACTCGCCGGCTGGCTGTTCGCCCCCCATGCGTGCCTGATGCTCATTGAAGTGCGGAGAGCACCAAACGTAGTGTAGCCCGTTGTAGAACCTACGGCAGATGTGATGCGCCAGCCACGAATTGGTCGAGTAGAGAAGGATAGAGGTATACTTGGCCAAGACCCTGCTCCAGACATCAATCCTTGAAAGAAGACCGGGTCTCTCTGAACGATCAAGCTGGAGCCAGGCCCGCTCGCTCACGCAGCTGCTGCAGCTTCTGCGGCCAGCACGCGCGAGACCGCATTGACGACGGCGCCAATCCGCAGGGCGGTGTGGATCTGCTCGCTGGTCAGGCCGTGCTTGCGCAGTTCCGCCTCGTGCGCATCAAGGCACATGCCACAGCCATTGATGGCCGACACCGCGAAGGAGAACAGCTCGAAATCGGCCTTCTCAATGCCCGGAGCGCCGATTACGTTCATCCGCAGCTTTGCCGGCAGGGTCGTGTAGAGCGTGTTCGTCATCAGGTGGGTGGCGCGGTAATAGACATTGTTCATGGCCATGATCGCTGCTGCCGCCTTGGCAGCGCGGGCGGCCTCCTCGCTCAGCTTGTCCAGCGTCTCGCCTGCGATGGCCTGCACCGTATCGCTCTGGCCGACAGCATAGGCCGCAGCCAGGAAGCAGCCATATTTCTGCTGGTCGCCCAGCACCGTTTCATTGGCGAGAGAGCCGAGGTTGAGCTTCAGGTCCTTGGCGTATTCCGGCAGCAAGTGTTTCAGGTGGTCGAGGGACATGGTCGTGCGTCTCCTGGAGGTCGCAACAGGGAAAGGCCCCGGCATGGCGTGGTGTCGAGGCCGCAAAGGGTCGGGCCGTCCGTCCCGCCCGGCAGGCTGGAAACGGGGGGGAGGCGAGCCGGACCGGCCTGCCCGCATGCGGGGCATGCAGCGGCAGGCCGGAAGCGTTCGCGCCAGCCTATTCGGCCGCGAGGGTCAGCACGTCACCGCCGACCGGGCGATTGCACGGGCACAGCTCGTCGGTCTGCAGCGCGTCCAGAACGCGCAGGGTGTCCTGCGGGTTGCGGCCGACATTGAGATTGGTCACATAGACGTGCTGGATGACATTGTGCGGGTCGACCACGTAGGTCGCGCGGTAGGCAACGCCCTCCTCGGCATCGCGCACGCCGAGGCCGTCAACCAGAGAACCATTCGTGTCAGCGAATTGCCAGATCGGCAGGTGGGCCAGATCCGGGTGGTCGCGCCGCCAGGCAAGCTTGGTGAACTCATTGTCGGTCGAGCCGCCCATAACGACCGCATCACGGTCGTCGAACTCGCCGGCGAGGCGGGCGAACTCGGCAATCTCGGTGGGGCACACGAAGGTGAAATCCTTCGGGTAGAAGAAGATGACCTTCCACTTGCCCTCGAAGCTGTCAGGGGTGATCGGCTCGAACGCGCTCTCGCCATTCTCCTCGTGCTGCATGAATTTCGGCTTCACGCCGGTGATTTTGAAATCGGGAAGCTTGTCGCCAATACCGAGCATGGGGGGTCTCCTGGGACGGGGTGACACGGAACGAGCCGGTGAACCTGGCCCGCAGACAGGGAATGGCGTTGTGAGTGCGCTGCGGCAAATTGAATTTACCGAGACCTCCTATAAATGCGGTCTATGCACCTCCCGACGCTCCGGCAACTTCAGTTCCTGGTCGCCCTCAGTGACGAGGGTTCGTTCTCGCGCGCAGCCGAGCGCTGCCACGTCACCCAGCCGACGCTTTCCTCTGCGATCAAGGAAATCGAGGCGATGATGGGCGTGCAGCTGGTCGAGCGCGAGGCCCGTGGCGCCTCGCTCACCCGCGCCGGAGAGGAGGCCGTGCGCCGTGCCCGCCTCGTCCTGGCGGAGGCCCATGACCTGATGGCCGCGGTCAGTGAGGCCGCCGCGCCGCTGACCGGCCTGTTCCGCCTTGGCGCCATCCCGACAATCGCGCCCTATGTCCTGCCGAGGACCCTGCGCCTTTTGAAGGCGCGCTATCCCCGGCTCAGGTTGAAACTGCGCGAGGATGTCACCGACCGTCTCGTCACCGGCCTGCGCGCGCGCACCCTCGACGCTGCCCTGATCGCCCTGCCCTGGCAGGCCCAGGGGATCGAGACGGAGGTGCTTGCCGAGGATGAATTCCTGCTGGTTGCGCCCGAGGACCACCATCTCGTCAGCCAGGCGAGCCTGACGCCCGACGACCTTGCCGGCGAGGACGTGCTGTTGCTGGAGGACGGCCATTGCCTGCGCGACCATGCGCTGGCCGCCTGCGCCCTGCCCCACCACAAGCCGGAAGGCACCGAGGTATCGGCGACCTCGCTGCAAACCCTCGTGCAGATGGTCGCCGGTGGGATGGGGGTGTCCCTGCTGCCGAGGCTGGCTGCGGACCGCGGCATCGCCACCGGCTCACCGGTCGCCGTGCGCGCCTTCAGCCGTCCGCTGATCGGCCGCTCCATCGGCATTGCCTGGCGCAGCGGCTCGCCGCTTGCCCGCGACGCCCGCCTGGTCGGCGCCGTTGTCGCCGATGCGATCGACACCGACAGGGCGGGGTAGGACGGGCCCTGCCGGAAACCGGCCTCGCTGAATTGACGGCCACAGGGCGGTGTCCGGCCAGTTTGAACCGCTTGGCCGCCCTGGCATTTCGTCACGGCCTCATGCCAGGCTGCATGGACCCCAAACCGATCCTTGCCGAGCGAGTCCGGGCGCTGCGGGCATCGCCCTCGCCCGGGGAGCGGCGCAGCCGCATCGCCAGGGCTGGGCGGCTCGCGCCATGGCGAACCTGTCCCTGGCCAATCCAACCCCCCAAAACCTGTGGCAGACTACGCCCCATGACCGCCGCGATGATCCGAGAGGCCTTTGCCCATACCCCGCCCTTGTGGTGGCCGGTGCTGGTGCTCTCGATCCTCGCACTGCATGGCGAAATGGCGCGCGCTGCGGCGGCCGGGTTCACCCATGGGCAAATCCGGCTGCTTGCCCATGGCCGGCTGGTGCTGGACCTTGTCCCGCCGGTTCCTGCGCTGCCCGACAACTCGCGCCCTGCTCCGAACCGCCTGGCCCTGAACCGCGCCCTCTCGGGCGATACCTCCGACAGGCCGCCGGGGATCGCTGCTGCTCCGTCTTCCTGCCGTCCTGTCGGGCGGATCATCGCGGGCCTCTGCGCCCTGCGCCGGCCGGCGGCCCCTGCCGCCACCCGGTGGCTTGCCGACACATCATGAGCCGGCCTGGCGCGCGACCCATGCGCCTGCCAGCGCCGCAGCCGGAGACCCGGCCTGCGGCCGCCCGTGCTGGGCTCAGCTCCGGCAGTCGCCGATGCGCGTGCTGGAGATGTTGCCCGTGATGGTCATCTGGCCGCCCATCTGCGCATTGGTGCCTGCCATGGTCATGGTCCCGGTGATGGCGGTGCCGGCCTCGTTGAGGCTCGCTTCCATCTTGCCGTTCATGGCCGTGCCATCCTGCGCGCAGGTCATTTCGAAAGACAGGGTCCTGGCATTCTGCTGCACATTGCTGATCGTGCAGGACTCATCGGCAAGGCTCTCCGGGTCGAATGTCGCGTCCTCCTCGGTGACGCACTCCGTGGTGGCCTCGGCCGGAACCGGGAAGTTCATGGACTGGCCGTTCATGACCATCGTCATGGTCATTTCGGTGGTGTTTTCCCACTCGCCCGGCTGCATCCGGAACGCCTCGGAGAAGGCCGGCGTGGCGGTCATGGCGAGGGCGGCGGCGGAAAGGATGATGCATTTCATGCGTGCGGTCCCTGATCTGTTACCGCGTGAACCTCTCGCGCTTGGCCCGGCAAGTCCACCCCCCGCGGACAGGCGCGGCCGGGGTGACTACACCCGGTCGCGGGCGCGGTATACCGCCTCGTCAAGCTCGCCCTCCCACTTTGCCACCGCGGTTGCCACCGCCGCGTCACCGGTGACGTTGGTCAGCGTTCGCATCATGTCGAGCAGCCGGTCGAACGGGAAGATGAAGGCGATCAGGCCAATGGCGAAGGTCTCGTCCACATTGATCGCCGACAGCACCACCGTTGCCAGCAGCAGCCCCGCGCTCGGGATGCCTGCCGCTCCGATCGACGACAGCGTCGCCGTCAGCGCCACCAGCAGGTACAGGCCGGGTGTCATCTCGATGCTGAGCACGTTGGCGGCAAACAGCGCCACGAGGCCGAGATAGATGGCGGTGCCGTCCATGTTGATCGTCGCCCCGAGCGGCAGCACCGAGGAGGCGACCGCCTTGCGGATGCCGAGATTCTCGTTGGCGCAGGTGATCGTCACAGGCAGGGTCGCCGAGGACGAGGCGGTCGAATAAGCCACCGCCTGGGCATCGGCGATGCCGCGGAAGAACGGGATCAGCGGCAGGCGCAGAACGCCCTTGATAAGCCCGCCATAGACCAGGACGATATGCAGGAAACAGGTGAGATACAGCGCGAACGTCAGCAAGCCGAGGCTTGCCAGCACGCCGAGCCCCTTGGTCGCCATTACCCAGCTCATCAGGGCGAACACGCCGAATGGAGCGGTTTCCATGACGATGATCGTGACCTTCAGCATCGCCTCGGCGCCGCTCTCGATCATCCGCGCCACTGGCGCGCCCTTGTCACCGGCCAACAGGCAACCGACGCCGAAGATGATCGCGAAGAAGATGATGCCAAGGACGTCGGCGCTGGCCAGCGCCTCGGCCGGGTTGGCCGGGATGATGGCAAGCAGGCGGTCGACAATGCCGCCCGCCGCGCCGGCCGCCTCAATCCGGCCTTCAATGCTGGCGAGGTCGTCCGCGCTCGGCGCAAGGTCCTCCGACGCCAGGTTGAGAAAGCGCAGCACGATCGTGCCGACGATCAGGCCGAACGTGACCGCAAAGGCTGTGGTGGCAATGTACAGCGACAGCGTCCGGCCGCCGAGCGAGCCCAGCCTTTTGGGATCACCCATGGCGGTCACGCCGGCGACAAGGGTGGTGAAGATCAGCGGAACGATCAGCATCCGGATCAGTCGTACGAATGCCTCGCCGACGGGATAGATCCAGGTTGTGACGAAGGCCCCGCCGGCCTCTGCGCCCATGCCATAGCGAAAGGCGAGACCGACTGCGAGACCGAGCACAAGACCCAGGATCACGCGTTTCCAGAGATCGATCCCGAACCAGGCGCCCATGTTCCACTTCCCCGCTATCCTCGCGCATGCCAGCGTAGGGCGGGTTTCTCCTTGGTCAATTGCTTCCCTGCCGGAGCGCCCTAACCCTATGGCGATGATGACCCAAGACCTTGAGACCGCTTTCGACGAAACCCTCACCCGGCTCGCCCGCGCGGCCCAGGACCGGCGTTCCGCATTCCGCACACCGGTGCTTGCGACTGCCGATATTGCGTCCGGTGCGTGCGCGCGCACCGTCGTGTTGCGCGCCGTCCAGCGCACGCCGCTCCTGCTTGACGTCTATACCGACGCCCGGTCCGGCAAGGCGCGACAGCTTGCCCAGGATCCCCGCGCCGAGCTGTGCTTCTGGGACAGGGGCGCTGCGCTGCAGGTGCGCGTCCGTGGCATGGTCAGCCGTCACCGTGATGATGGCCCTGCCGGGGAGGCCCGCGCCCGCCTGCCGGACAGCGCCCGGGCCGATTATGACCGCGCCCGCGCTCCCGGCGAGGTCGCCGCTGACCCGGAAGAGGCGGCCATGCTGGAAGCGGGGCCGTTCGCCCATTTCCTGCTGCTGCGGCTCGCCGCGCAGGAGATCGACTGGCTTCACCTCTGCCGGGAGGGCCACCGCCGCGCCCGGTTCCGCCTCGACGACGGAACATGGCAGGGCGACTGGACGGTGCCCTAGGGCCTGTTGTGGATCGCCTGAACGGCGGCCTTGCGCTCCCCGGGCGCCATGCCGGCCAGCGGCAGGGCGGCAAGCGCGGCGATCCGCTCAGCCAGCGCGGCATAGGTCGCCTCGAAGGCGGCGCGCTGGTCCGGGCCGTCGGCGATGGCTGCCGGGTCCGGCAGCCCCCAATGGGCCTGAACCGGATGGCCCGGCCAGTAGGGACAGGTCTCGCCGGCGGCATTGTCGCAGACGGTGATGATGACATCCATCACCGGTGCGTCGGCCCCGGCAAACACGTCCCAGGACTTGGAGGCAAGGCCGGAGACGTCATGCCCCCGCTCGGCGAGCACCTGCAGCGCCACCTTGTGGGGCGCGCCCTTCGGCGTCGAGCCGGCGGAAAAGCCCTGCAGGCCAGGCTGGGCGGAGACCAGGACCTCGCCAAGGATGGAGCGGGCGGAGTTGCCGGTGCACAGGATCAGGACGTTGAGCGTCTGGCTGGTCATCGCGGGCCGCTATTTCACCAGGCCGGTCGCCCGACCCATCACGTGGAAGATCTCGTTCTGCTCCATCACCCCGTTGATGAGGTTCGATCCGGGGCCGGAGGCGAAGATCGCCACATCCTCGCCGGCATGGGTCTCCGACGGCATCGGCACGAGGGCCTGCTGGCGGTAATCGGAGGCTGCGGTGTCAATATCGCTCAGGTCGGGTCGCTCGCAGGGTTCGGACGGATCGGAGCGCCTGGCACAGGGCGCCCCGGGACCATTGGCATAGCCGAGGGTGGTGTAGGGCTTGCCGTCGGTCCCCATGGCGGTGGCGCCGGTCGGGTAGGAGACCTTGCCGAGGATCGGGTTGCCCCGCGCCGGGTATCCCGCAATCGTCATGGTGTGGGAGTGGTCGGCGGTGACGATGATCAGAGTGTCGTCGCGGCTGGTCATGTCGAGAGCCTTGCGCACAGCGGCATCGAAGGCATCGGTGTCCTCAAGCGCCCGAGCGGCATTGGTGCCATGGTGGGCATGGTCGATCCGCCCGCCCTCAACCATCAGGACATACCCGTCCTCGTCCTGGGACAGGCGCTCGATCGCCGCCTCGGTCAGTTCGGCCAGGGACGGCTCGCCAGCGCTATCGCTCATCCGGTCGATCTCGTATTCGAGATGGGATTGCTCAAACAGGCCGAGCACGCGCACATCGGAGGTGAAGTCGAGCGCGGCGAACCCGTCTGCGTCGTAAAGCACGACGTGGGTGTTGGACTTGGCCTGCCAGGCCTGGGTCAGGTCGCGGCCATCGCCGCGCCTGCCACTGGCGCCCTCGTCCTCCGGGTCCGGCATGGTGTCCGGCAGGAAATGACGCCGTCCACCGCCCATGGCGATCTCGAAGCCATCGCCTTCCGGCCAGTCGATGAACTGGCTGGCGATGTCCGGGCAGCCCTCGGACGGGACCCCCCGGAAGGCGGTGTCGTCCTCCCAGTCGCGGCTGGCACTCTCAGCAAAGGTCGCGGCCGGGGTGGCGTGGGTCACCCGCGCGGTGGAGACAATGCCGGTCGCCAGGCCCGCACGCTCGGCGAGTTCCCAGAGGCTGTCGGTGCCATGGCCCTGCTGGCTCGCGCAATTGTTGAACGAAGCCTCGCGGGTCAGCCCGACAGTGCGCGAGCGCGACTTGACGCCTGTGACCATGGCGGTTGCCGTGGAGGCGCTGTCGGAAACCTGCGCATCATCGCTATAGGTCTTGGACAGCGCCACATTGGGCAGCGTTTCCATTGCGAGGCGATAGCTTTCGCCATCCAGTCCGCGCTTCTGGCCGGCATAGATGCGTGCGCCGGTGATGGTCGAGACGCCCATGCCATCGCCAATGAAGAGGATGAGGTTCTTCGCCTGGCCGACCTGCCGGCCCTCGGCCCGCCGCGCGACCGCGTCGGCGGCTGCGATATAGTAGGCATCGCCGGCCTGGCCCGGACGCACCGCGATACGGTCGAGGCCGGCTGCCGGGGCGGTCTCGGCGGCGCTCGCCCCGCCGGTATCGCCGGTTCGGCTGCAGGCGACTGCAACGGTGGAGAGGGCGAAGACGAAGATCGCAAACAGGAAACGCATGGGGTGTCGGCTCCGGGGCAGCATGTGCTCCACATCACTCTAACGCAGGATTATGACGGTTTCGATGCAGTCGCAGGCCGGGGGCGGGCAAGCCCCTTCTGCGCCAGAAGCACGCCGCCGACAATCAGCATCGCCCCGACGCCCTGGTACCCGCTGAGCGGTTCGGACAATAGCAGCCAGGCGACGAGGGCCGCAGTCACGGGCTGGATCATCATCAGCACACCGGCAACCGCCGCAGGGGTGCGCCCGAGGCCGGCAATGATCAGCCCCTGCCCGCCAACCTGCACCACCATCGCCAGGAAGAGCGGCGCCAGGAAGCCGTCTCCGGTTCGCGGAACCAGCCGTTCGCCCGAGCCGAGGGTGACCAGAAGCGCTGTCACGGCCTCCACCACGGTCAGCCAGAAGATCACGTCGAGCGCGCCGAGGCTGCGCCTCGCCAGCCTGGAGAACAGCAGATAGCCGGACACCAGCAGCGCTGCGCCGAGAGCGAGGACATCGCCGTCAAGGCTGGAGACCGCCTCGGCCCCGGCGCCGAAGGACAGGAAGGCCGCGCCGGCGCAGGCAATGGCGGCGGCGAACGGCCAGGTGATGCCCGGTCGCTCGCGCAGCACTGCCCAGGCAAGCAGGCCGACCAGGATGCTGCCGAGATTGACGAGGAAGGTGGCGTTGGCCACGCTGGTGCGTTCAAGCGCCCAGTGCCAAAGCGCGATGTCGAGGGTGAAGAACACGCCGGCGGCGAGGATGGCCCGGTTGGGCGCGCGCGGCAGGCGGCGCTCGACCGAGACGAGGAGCACGAACAGCAGAGGCAGGGCGAAGACATAGCGCCAGAAGGCAATCGCCTGGGGTCCCAGCGTGTCGAGGCCGAGCCTGAGACCGATCGGTGCAAAGCCGATGCCCACCGCGCCCAGCGCGAGCAGAAGCGGGCCGAGCCAGAGACGCGGTGCGACCCGTGCCGCCTGGGGGAGGGCCTGCGTCATCACGGCGCGCACATGCGCCGGATTTCATCCGGTGTCACGCCGTTTTCCCGCAGGAACGCCAATGTGACGGAGTGGTCGCGCTTGGCCAAACGCCGCCCGTCGGGGCCGGTCATCAGGGGGTGGTGGTGGTAGAGCGGTGTCGGCCAGTCCATCAGCGCCTGCAAAAGGACGTGCACCGGGGTCGAGCCTTCAAGGTCGGCCCCCCGGATGACATGGGTTACGCCCTGCAGGGCGTCGTCATGGCAGCAGGCCAGGTGGTAACTGGTCGGGGTGTCCTTGCGTGCGAGGACGACGTCCGCGACCGCATCCGGGTCGACCCTGACCCTATGCGCCGCGCCGCTGCCAAGCTCGGTATAGGCAAGGCGGCCCGCCCGGTCGCCGAGGACAGCGATGGCCGCCTCGACATCAAGGCGCCAGGCATGGGGCTCACCGGCTTTGAGGCGGCGCGCTTCCTCCACGGAGGCAAGCGGGGCGCTGCGATAGACTGGCTCTCGCCCGTGCGGGGCGCGGTCGGCTGCCGCCGCGATCTCGCTGCGCGTGCGGAAACAGCGATAGACGAGCCCGCGGGCGTGAAGCGTCTCCAGCGCGGCGCGATAGGCATCGAAATGATCGGACTGGCGGCGCACCGGGCTGTCCCGGTTGAGGCCGAGCCAGGCGAGGTCCTCCACGATACCCGCCTCGAATTCCGGCCGGCAGCGGGTGCGGTCGATATCCTCGATCCGCAGCAGGACCCGGCCACCGGCCTCACGCGCCAGTCGCCACACCGTCAGCGCCGAGGCGGCGTGGCCGAGATGCAGCCGTCCGGTCGGCGACGGGGCGAAGCGTGTGACGAGGGAACTCATGGCCTGCCCGTGTCGCAGCGGCGCCGGCGACCTGCAATTGCTGCCTGCATCCTGAGCTTACCACCTATTCAGACACAAGCACGTATTGCACATTTACTTACTCCTGCGGTATCGCCTTGCCAGCTGATCGGTGCCTTCCATGCCAGACCTCCCCCTCCTTGAACGTGCCGGCGCCTGGGTCGAGACCCATGTGCTGTCGGCGCCGGAACTTGCCGCGTTCGGCTTTGCAGCCGCGCTCGCCGCGCTGCTTGCGCTGCTCGTCCTGGTCGGGAACGCGCTGGTCAAGGCGCTGCCTCAGCGCGGGATCGACAGCGAGCGCGACATTCGCCGCGCCGCTGACGAGCCGGGTTATCGCATTCTGGTCGGCGCCTTCGAGGGCCGGCGCGGGCGAGAGGCGCGCGGCGTGGTGACCGAGGCGATGGACGCACACCTTGCCCACTTCTGCTTCGGCGCCCTGTTCCGGCTGTTCCAGGTGGCCCGGCCACAACGGCGCGCCGGCCAGTCGGTCGAGGAGGAGATGCGCGAGCGGCTGGTGCGCACCGGCGCTGACCTAATCGTCTGGGGCGTGCGCGAGAGTGCCGAGCCCGACGGGCTGGTCATTCGCGGCCTGTCGCGTGGCGGTCGCAAGCCTGAGGAGGCCGTATCCTTCGAACTGCGCGTGCCGGGCCATGTCTCCGACTTTGGAGACACCGAACGCCAGCTCATCGCCTTCCTGCTGGCAAAGAAGCTGCAACCGGCGCTGTCGCGGCCCGACGCCTTCCGGGCCGAGCGGATCGCCGAGCTGGCCGACAGGCTGGAGGGCCTGATCGATGCCGGCATGGCGCTGCCCCAGACGCTCGCCTGGGAACTGGAACATGATTTTTCAGCCATGGTGCTGCACCTCGCCCAGGCAGAGCCCCATGACAGCTGGATCGAGAAGGTGATCGCGCTGCGCCGGGTGAGCCTCGACACGCTGAAGTCGGGCACCTGGGTGCAGCCCCTGATCGATGCCCGGCTCGACCTTGGCCAGGCGATCCTGAAACGGGCCGAGCGTCGCTTCGACCCCGTTGCGGTGCGCGAGGCGACGGTACACCTCAATGCCGTGATCGAGAGCCTGCGCGGCCATGAGGTGATCCGCACCGTCCAGAAGGCGAGCGAAGGCCTGTCCCGGGCGCAGGGTCTGGTCGAGACCCGCCGGCGCTTTGCCGTCAACTTCACCGCCTGAGGCGGCGCCCCCGGTCAGGCGCCGGCGGGCGTCAGCGGGCAGGCGACGCCGGTGCCGCCAATCCCGCAATAGCCATGGGGGTTCTTGGCGAGGTATTGCTGGTGCTCCGGCTCGGCATAGAAGAACGCCCTGAGCGCTGCGATCTCGGTGGTGATCTGCCCGCCGCGACCTGCGGCCGACAGAGCCTGCTGGTAGGCCTGGCGGGAGGCTTCCGCTGCCCGGGTCTGGGCATCATTCAGGGTGTAGATGGCCGAGCGGTACTGGGTGCCGACATCATTGCCCTGGCGCATCCCCTGGGTCGGGTCGTGCGCCTCCCAGAACAGCTTCAGGAGGTGCTCGAAACGGACGACTGCGGGATCATGGACAATTTGCACCACCTCGGTGTGGCCGGTCATGCCGGTACAGACATCCCGGTAGGTCGGGTTCGGGGTGATCCCGCCGGCATAGCCAACCGCGGTCAGCCAGACGCCTTGGGTCTGCCAGAACAGGCGTTCGGCACCCCAGAAACAGCCGAGGGCAAACACGGCCGTCTCATACCCCTGCGGCGGCTCGGCCTTGAGCGGGCGGGCGAAGACATGATGGGTTGCTGCCGTCGGGATTGGCGTCTCGCGGCCCGGCAGGGCGGTCTCCTCGGTCGGCAGGTCATTGGGCTTGCGCGAGAACAGCATGGGGCGGCACTCCTGTTTGGCCAGGATATGGGCTCGCGGCCCGCCGGCGGCAATCACACCCTTGCGAGCGGCCGGTCGCCTCGTATATGAGCCTCGCTTCGAAGGTGAGGTGGCCGAGTGGTTGAAGGCGCACGCCTGGAACGCGTGTAGGCGGGTAACCGTCTCCAGGGTTCGAATCCCTGTCTCACCGCCATTTTCGCTGGCGCGCAGCCGCCACACCGACCCTGCGCGCGTGGCTTGGAGTGCAGCACACGTTTCCTGCTGGCTCGGCGGGCTGCGCGTTCCCGAGCGCATTGGCAATCCAGAGAGCGATGCCGCCAAGGCCTGAAATGAGCACAAATACAAGGGCGCCGGTGCTTCAGTCTTCATTAACGGAATCGGTCGATTGTCTCCCCACCCTGTCAATGAAAGGTGCACCCATGTTTCGTGCTGCTCTTTTTGCCTTCACCATGCTGACGGCGTTCTCAGCGCCCGCGTTTGCCTCCGGCGTCACGGCCAAGCAGACCGTCCAGCGCATTGTCGAGACGATCGACGAGGATGGCCGCAAGGTTGTCGCCTATGCGCCGGCCGACCGCGTCGCCCCGGGCGACGAGATCGTCTACACGCTGGAATACGCCAACAAGGGCGACAACATGGCTGAGGACATCCGCCTCACCATGCCGGTCCCGGCCGAGGTCAGCTATGTCGAGCGCTCCGCCCTCACCGAGGGCATGACGGTCGCCTTCTCAGCCGATGGCGGCGAGACCTTCACCGAGCGCGGCGCCCTCACCGTCTCTGTCGATGGCGAGCCGCGCGAGGCGATCGCCCAGGACATCACCCACATCCGCTGGAGCTTCGACGCGTCGCTGGAACCCGGTGAGGAAGGCGCAGTCAGCTTCCGAGCTGTCCTGAAATAGACTTCTCTTCCAGTATAATATACGGGGGGCGGTGTCCGAAGCGATGCCGTCCCCTATCCTTTTGATCGGGGCGGCGCGCCAAAAGATATGCGGACAATGGCAGTCCAGAAGCAGTCAAGATAGCTGAATTTAGCCATTCATTAAGGGAATTGTCCGAACCTGCCCCCCGTGTGAAGTCAGCATGCGGGGCTACAACCATGACACGTTTTTCCACTCTGCGCCGTCTGGCGCTCGTTTCCGGATCGGCGATGGCGCTTGCGCTTTCGGCCCATGCCGTGGGGACCGAGGCCGGTACCGAAGTTCCCAACACCTTCGTCCTCGGCTACCAGGTTGGCGGCGTCGACCAGAGCCCGATCACCAACGACCCGGCCTATACCGATCCGACCAAGCCGGCACCGGTGATCGACCCGGCGGGCCCGACCGTGATCACCGTTGACCGTGTGGTCGACATCACCGGCCAGTGTCTCAACTCGCCGCTCGACGTGGCGCCGTCCTCGGTCGACAACGCGCTGTTCGTCGAGTTCGAGAACACCGGCAATGACAATGTCGCGCTCGACCTTGATGTGCTCAACACGGCGGCCGGTGACTTCGAGGCTCTCAACATCACTTTTGTCGGTTATTATCTCGACAATGACGGGTCCGGCACCATCGTTCCTGGCACCGATGCGCTGCAGACCTACACGCCGAATCCGACGGGCATCGCGGCCTCGCTGGACATCCCGCCGGATGAAAAGGTGCTGATCGTCCTTGAGGCCGACGTGCCGGATGCGGCCAATGTCGACGACGGCTTCGAGGCCAATTTCACGGTGCTCGCGAACGCGCTCAACCCGGCCAGCTCGCTTGACGCCAATTACGGCGCCAGCGGTCTCGCCCCCGGCACTGAGTCGGTCACCGACAGCGATGGCAACACGATCACCGGTTTCGCCGAGACCGTGCTCAACGATCTGGTCAACATCTCTGCGGTCGAGCAGGAAGGCGCCGAGGCGACCCCTGGTGTGGCGGCTGGTAACTGGGCAAGCGAGTGCTTCTTCAGCGTCGCCGAACCCGATCTCGCGGCATCGAAAGAGGGCGGTGTCGTCCAGACCTTCCCGACAGACTGCGCCACCGATCCGATCGGTACGGACCAGTACTCGGTTCCGCAAGCCTGCATCTTTTTCGATATCGATGCGAGCAATAGCGGCTCGGTGTCAGCCACCAACATCGCGATCGGGGATACGCTGGACAGCAATCTGATCTTCGTCTCCGCAACCCATGATTTCGGCGGCGCGCCAAGCCTGAACACACCGGCGAGCGGCACCGACTGTGGCACCACGACCTGCCTGATCGAGCTGACGGGCGCCGAGCTTGCTGCCGGTGCGAGTGCGACCCTGACAATCCGCGCACTGGTGAAATAGGCGCCTGCACTTAGAGCGCATTAGTCACGGCTAATACAAAGGGCCTCCGTCACTTGTGACGGAGGCCCTTTTCAAAAGAGAGGATCAATGGAAGCGATCGAGCCTTCTGTGAAAGGCATATCTTAACCAAGATCGCTCATTGTCAGGTTCCAACAGCGCCGGCTCGCCCGGCGCACGGACATCCGGAAAACCGGAGTTCGAACACGGGTTGATGGTGGTTTACATGATGGGCGTTCGCGCGACCCTTGCAGCGGGGCTTTGTCTCCTTGGGACGGTGCTGTCGGTGATGGCAGCCGGGCCGGCCGCGGCACAGACGCCGCTCGGCAGCGAGATCGAGAACGTCGCGCGTGTCTTCTGGGAGCAGGACGGCACGCCGTTCAACATCCCCACCAACACCGTGGAGTTCCAGGTCGTCGCCGTGCCGACGCCCTCCACGATCGAATTCTTCCGCCATGCCCCGGTCAGCCCCGGCGCCCTGATCGTGCCGCTCAACGGCTCGGACTACCTGCCTGGCGGGAGCGGTGACTTCGTGCCGGTGGGGCCGCCAACCACCCTCGGCGGGGCGACCATCGACATCACCGCGCCGGTCCCGGTGGCACCGGCCGACAGCTATGTCTCTGGCGAACTGATGATTATTCGCGTCACCGATGCCGGCCAGAATGGCGACCCTGGCCGGATCGAGACCCTGATCATAACGATCACCACGTCAGGCGGCGACCAGATCACCCTCAGGCTCCATGAAAGCGGCCCGGACACCGGCGAATTCTGGGCCTGGGTGCCGTCCTCCCGCGAGGCGACATCGCCCGACGACGCGGTGCTGACGGCGCCCAACCAGACAGAACTGACGGCGACCTATGTCGACCGGTTCGATGCCACGGAGGTGTCGATCGACACCGCACTGGTCGATCCGTTCGGACGGGTGTTCGACAGCCTCACCGGCGACCTGATCGACGGGGCGACGGTCACGCTGGTCGAGGCGGCCACCGGCCAGCCGGCCGCCGTGTTCGGCATTGACGGCGTGGCCTCCTATCCCGCGAGCATTGTATCCGGCGGCACGGTCACCGACGAGGCCGGCCGGGTCTATGACCTTGGGCCCGGCGAGTTTCTCTTCCCCTTCGTGGCGCCGGGGCGCTACCGCGTCGAAATCGCACCGCCGGCCGACTACATCTTCCCGTCCAGCTATGGCGCAGAGGCGTTCGCGGACCTGAAGAATGCGCCGTTCACGATCATTGCCGGCTCCTATGGCGAGGGGTTTCAGATCGCAGGCGACCGGCCGCTCGAATTCGATATCCCGCTCGACACCGCCAGCGAAGTGGTGGTCAGCAAGGAGGTCGACCGGCCGGAAGCGGCGATCGGCGACTTCGTCAGCTACACGGTGCAGGTGCTCAATCGCAATGACAGCGCGGTGCGCCTGCGCCTGCTCGACGCGCTGCCGCGCGGCTTTCGCTACCAGGAGGGCTCGCTGCGGATCGACGGTGAGCGCGCCGGTGAACCGGAAACCGATGCCGATGGCCGCACGCTGCTGATCTCCGGCGGGATCCTGCAGCCCGGTGAGGGCGCGAGCGTGCGTTACATTGCGGCGATCGGCGCCGGTGCAACGGTCGATCGCGACAACATCAATGTGGTGCATGCGGTGAATGGCGGGCGCTATCCGATCTCCAATCGCGCCGAGGCGGCCGTAAGGGTGCGCCAGGACCTGTTCAGCACGAGGGTGACGATCATCGGCCGCGTCGTCGAGGATGCCTGCGACGGCGATGAGGACTGGGCGCGCGATCTCGGGGAGGGGCGCGCAGTTGCGGGCGTGCGGCTCTATCTGGAGACCGGCGACGTGGTCATCACCGACGAGGACGGGCTTTACCATTTCGAAGGTGTGATGCCTGGCACCCATGTGGTGCAGGTCGACCAGGCGACGCTGCCAGAAGGCCTCGTCCCCATGGTCTGCGAGGAAAACACCCGCTACGCGCATAGCCCGACCTCGAAATTCGTCGATGCTCAGGGCGGCATGATCTGGCGGGCGAACTTCTACCTGACCCGCGAGCCGGCCTTGCGTTCCAGGGCAGCTGACGGGCAGGCGGGCGAGGGCGCTGACATATCGGCGCCCGGCCTGGCGCCCCAGCGCTTCAATCAGAACTGGCTGACCGGCCAGGATGCGGCGCCGGCATGGGTGTATCCCGAGCCCGGCAGCGCGCCGTCGAGCCGCAGCGTCAATTTCGGCATCAAGGCGCCGGTGCGCAGCCGTATCAAGGTGACGGTCAACGGCCGGGCGGTGTCCAACCTGCACGCGCAGAAGCGGATCACCAGCGGCGATGACCGGGTCGAGCTGTTCCGCTGGCGCGGCGTCGATATCCAGCCGGGGGAAAACGTGTTCGAGGCGCGGGTATATGCGCCGGATGGCACGGTCACGGTGATCGAGGAGCGGTTCTGGCTGGTCGATGCCGCCCAGAAGGCGAGCCTGGTCGATGACCAGTCCGTGCTGGTGGCCGACGGGCGGAACCATCCGGTGATCGCGGTGCGCCTGCAGGATGGCGAGGGCCACCCGGTGCATGCCGGCCGGGTTGTCGAGGTGGAACTCAACGCGCCCTACCGCCTCAAGGCTCGCCAGCGTTTCGAGGGTGAGGCGCCGGTCTCCGCGGGCGTGCGCACCCCGGTCGGCCTGTCGGTCGGCGAGGATGGCGTGCTGCGGGTGGAACTGGAGCCGACGCTGGAGACCGGGCAGGTGCGAATCCGTGTGCCGCTCGCGGGCAACCGGCACGAGGACATCGCCGCCTATCTCCGCCCGGAAAGGCGCGACTGGATCGTGGTCGGCCTCGCCGAGGGCGAGCTGCGCCTCGACGGGCTGTCGCCGGACGGGGCCGAGACCGATGGCCGCCTCGCCCTCTTTGCCAAGGGCATGGTCAAGGGCGACTGGCTGATGACTGTGGCGGTGGATACGGCCAAGCGGCGCGGGCTGGAAGATGACATCCTGTTTGAGGAGATCGACCCCAACGCCTTCTACACCCTGTATGGCGACCGCACCTACCAGGACAATGATGCCGAGAGCCGCTACCCATTCTATGTGAAGCTGGAGAAGGACACCTTCCAGGCACTGTTCGGGGATTTCTACACCGACCTCAATGACAGCGATCTGGCGCGCTATGCCCGCCGCCTGTCGGGCGTCAAGACGGTCTATTCCGGGTCGAATTTGTCGGCGTCGGGTTTTGCAGCGGAGACCAATCAGGGCTTCGTCAAGGACGAGATCGCCGCAGACGGCACGTCCGGGCCTTACTATCTGAGCCGCGCGCCGGTGGTGCGACAGTCGGAGACGATCACGCTGGAGACGCGCGACCGGCTGCGCCCGGACATCACCACCAGCACCCGTACGCTGACACGCTATGCCGATTATGAGATCGACTATTCGACAGGCGAGCTGATCTTCCGCTTTCCTGTGGACGCGGTCGACACGCGCTTCGGCGAGACGGTGATCATTGCCGATTACGAGGTGTCGGAGGCGGTGGAGCGCAATGTGACCTTCGGTGGCCGCGCAGCGGTGCACACGGCCGACCGGCGGCTTGAGGCCGGTGTGAGCTTCATCCAGGAAGAGGGCAATGAGCGCGTGGAGGACGCGACCTCGCGGCTTGCCGGCCTCGACCTGCGCGCTCGGCTGACCGAGACGGTGGATGTCCGTGCCGAGATTGCCCGCTCCGAGCGCGAGGAGCCGGAAACCGGCGAGACCACCGAAGCCGACGCTTATCTTGCGGAAGTGATCCACCAGAGCGACGCGTTGACGCTCGGCGCCTATATCCGCGAGGAGCAGGACAGTTTCGGCCTCGGCCAGCAGGGCACGGGCACCTCCGGCCTTCGGCGGCTGGGGGCGCGCGCAGAAGCGCGAATCAGTCAATCCTTGGACGCGCAGACAGGGCTCAGGGGAGACCGGCTCGTGACGGCTGACGCCTACCGGGAAGAACGCCTGCGGACCGGGGCCGTCCGAGACGTCGCCGAAGCCTCGATCGTCGAGGAGCGCCCGCTCCTTTCCGGGCGCCTCGGCCTGCGCAGTGTCTCCGAGGACATTCCGCAGCGCGATGAGGCACGCGATACGGTACAGGTTTTTGCCGCCGCGTCGAAGACCTTCGCCGAGCAGGGTATCACTCTTTCGGCCAGCCATGAGCAGCCGGTGTCAGGCTCCAGCGAGGTCAGCCTGTTCCCGCAGCGCACGGTGCTCGGCGCCGACAAGCTGTTCGCCGAACGCGCGAGGCTGAGCCTGCGCCACGAGATGAGCGAAGGCGTCAACGCCAGTGGCGACACCACGACCGCGCTGGTGACGGTGACGCCCTGGACGGGCGGGCAGCTCTCGCTCGGCGCGGACATGCTGACCGGCGACAGCGCCCGGCGTATCGGCGCAACGGTCGGCGTTGACCAGACCATCCGCCTCGATGAGCGCTGGAGCCTTGATGGCGGCGCCGCGCGGCGCGCCAATATCGAGGGTGGTGACGACCCTCTGGATCCGCTTGCCGATGCTGCCGTTTCGCCGCTCGCCGATGGCCTGCGCAGCCCGCTCACCCTTGATGAGAGTTTCACCTCGCTTTATACCGGCCTCGCCTATCGCGGCGAGCATGCCGCCGGCTCGGGCCGGCTGGAGATGCGCGATTCGGTGCTTGGTACGCGCTGGACGGCGCTGGTTGGCGGCGCCCGGGAGGCAACCGAGACCCTCTCCTATGCCGCTGCGGTGCGCTGGCAGGGGGACAATCTGGCTGATGCGGCGGACCTGCGCGCGCTGGATGCGCGTATCGGCATCGCCCTGCGCCCGCGCGATGACGGACTGGTCGTGCTGAACCGGTTCGACATGCGCTTCGACGAACGGGTGGCGGAGACCCGCACGCTGAAGCTCGTCAACAATCTCGGCGTCAATGCCCGCCTCAGCGATGCAATGCAGGCCTCGGTCTTCCATGGCGTCAAGTGGACCCAGACCGAGGCGGGTGACCTTGACCTGAGCGGCTGGACGCACCTGCTCGGCGGCGAACTGCGCCATGACATCACAAGGCGCTTCGATATCGGCGTTCACGGCTCGGTGCTGGCGACGACGGCGACCGATACGCTGGAGTACAGCTTCGGGCCGAGCGTCGGCTTCACGCCGGTCGACGATGTCTGGATCAGCCTTGGCTACAACCTCGTCGGCTTTGTTGACCGCGATTTCGAGGCGGCCGACCGTTCCCTTGAGGGCCTCTTCATGAAGCTGCGCTTCAAGTTCGACGAGCGCACGCTGGAAGGCTTGCTGCGCCGCATTTCGCCGGACGGGGCCTGACCCGTGGCGGGCGTGCGCTCCTCGATCGCGGCCGTCCTGGCCTTTGCCGCCACGGCGCTCCTCGGCGCCGCCCATGCCGGCGACAATTTCCCCGGCACCACCATCACCGGCTCGGCCGGCTCGATCAGTGCGTCCAACGCCACGGCCACCGGCCAGCCGGGCGAGCCGACCACCTATGGCGAAGGCGCGCTCGATTCCATGTGGTACAGCTGGACCGCGCCGAGCGACGGCTTGATCATCTTCGAGACCTGTTCGGGCACCAATTTCGACACCACCCTGCAGACCTTCACCGGCGGCGCCGTCAACGCGCTGAGCCAGGTCACCCGCAATGACGATGCCTGCGGCCTGCAGAGTCGCAACACCGTGACCGTGACGGCCGGGACCACCTACCGCGTCCAGGTCGACGGCTATGGCAGCAACACCGGCACCTTCACGCTCGCCTGGGCATTCACTCCGAGCGGGCCGGCCGTGCCGCCGGCGCCGACGACGACCCAGTCCTGCAGCGCGCTCACCGGCGCCTGGTCGGGCGGGACGGCCGCGTCCGGCGGAATTGGCGTGACGCGCACGCTTTCGGCCGGCTCCGGCGCCTCATGGTCCCCGAGCGGTGCGGACACCATGAACACCATCAATGCCTGGTCGGAGCCGGCGGTGCAGGGGCAGGCTGCGATCGTCGAGATCTTCAACTGGACAAGCACGTCCGACACAGCCAGCTACACGCTCGATTTTGCCAAGCCGGTGACCAACCCGGTCATCCATATCGACCGGGTCGGCGGCATTGTCGGCGGGGTCTCGAATACCTCGGTCTGGGAACTCACCTCCGCGGGCACGCTCTACCGGCTCGCCGGCGCGACCCATTTCGAGACCTATTCCGACAACACCTTCTACCGCACGGTGGGGGAAACCACGTCCAGCGCGGAGTCCTCGCTGAACAGCGCGACCGGCACCGCCTCGGGCTCGATCATGATCGAAGGCACCCATTCCAGCGTCAGCTTCCAGCTGACCGGTGACCAGGTCGGCAATGGCTCCGGCGGCGACGCGGTGGAGATCGTCATCTGCCTGCCCCAGGCCGACCTGGAGCTTGAGAAGGTCGTCGACAATGCCGCGCCGGCGCAGGGCTCCACGGTCACCTTCACCCTGACCCTGACCAACAACGGACCGGAGGACGCGCCCGGCGTGGTGGTCACCGACCTCCTCCCGGCCGGCCTCGCCTTCGTCTCCGCAACGCCAAGCCAGGGCAGCTATGACGACACCACCGGCCTCTGGGATGTCGGCACCATCGCCAATGGCGCCGCGCTGACGCTGCAGGTCAGTGCGACGGTCACCGGGTCGGGCACCATCACCAACGAAGCGGAGGTCACCGCCTCAGGCTACACCGATCCCGATTCCGACCCGAACGACGCCGCCGGCGACGACTATGCGAGCGCGGACATTACCGTGGCCGTGCCGACGACGATCTCGTGCGGCACCGGGTCGTCGGCGACCGGGTCGGGCTTTGCGGTCTCCGGTTCGGGCCAGTTCACCGAGGAGGTCTTCTGGCTCGACTGGGACTGCCCGGGCAACGCGACCTTTCCCGCCGGGTCCACGGTCACCCGAAGCTGGGACGTGGGCGACGGCACGGTTGTCTCGGCGACCCTCACCGGGCCGACCTTCAGCCTGCAGCCCTATGACACCGGTTCCTATTTTGATGACACCCTGCCCGGCCTCTATGGCGGGCTGAACCCGATCGGCCTGCGCGGTTCGTTCAACGCCGAGACCCCGCAGTTCGACATCAGCTTCTCGGCCACCCACAACGGGGTTCCGATCGATCTCGACTATGTCTTCGCTGATGCGGAGACGACCTCGCCGGGCGAGAGCATCGTCGTCACGACGAGCGGCAGCGCCTTCACCCTGCTGGAGCAGTCCGGCGCGATTGCCGTCGCCGGCGCGGGCTCTCAGACGGTGACCCTGTCGAATGGCGGCAGTCCCGGCACGGCCCTTCTGGAGACCACAGGCTCGCCAACCCTCAGCACGTCCCTGAACCAGGGCGGGTTGCAGGCGGTCGCGTTCGGCGTGCGCTTCAGGAGGGATTTCTCCGACGCGCCGACGTCCGGCTATGGCGGGGCCAGTCATCGTCGCAAGGGACTCTGGCGCCTTGGTGCCGGGCTGACGACCGAGACCGCGGACTACAACGACCCGAATGCCGCCGGCGACGCCGATGATGGCGTCACCCTGCCCACCCTGACGCAGGGCGAGGGCGCGACAATCCCGGTCAGCGTGAGCCAGCCGGGCGGCAATGGCGGCTACCTCCAGGGCTGGATCGACTGGAATGGCGATGGCGATTTCGCCGATCCGGGCGAGCAGGTCGCGAGCGACCTTCAGAGCGGCTCGGGCGGGACGAGCACGATCAATGTGCCCGTGACCGTGCCCGCCAACGCGACCACCAGCCAGACCTTCGCCCGCTTCCGCTGGTCGACGACGAGCGGCCTCGACAGCACCAGCGCTGCGCCTGACGGCGAGGTGGAGGACTATGCCCTGACCGTGCAGCCGGCCGATGGTGGCACCACGGTGTCTCCGCTCGTCTGTCCGGCGGGCGCCGCCTCGCTTCTCGACTGGCAGGGCGAAGACTGGACGCCCGGCGCGCTAAGCGGCGTCTTCTCGGTGGACGCGGTCGGGATCGACATCACCGTGCTCGACCCGCAGGGCGCCCTCAGCGGCACGCCGAACGGCCCGACGCCGGTCAACGGGCCCTTCTATCAGGGGGGACTGGCGAGCGTTGAATCCTCGCTGATCCTGGAACTGGACGACGCCGATCTTGCGCTCGGCGACACGACCATCCGGATCGATTTCGACCGCCCGGTGAACGGGGCGCGGCTGTCCCTTTTCGACATCGACTTCTCCGCACTCGGGCCGCGGATCGAGCGGGCGAGCGTCACCGCCTCGCTGGGCGGCGGCAGCGTGCCGGTGGACCTCCAGGGCGGGCCGGCCGTGCTGGTCAGCGGCAACCACGCCTATGGCATCGCGGAGTCAGACCCCACAGGCGCCGCCTCGGGCGAGGGGACAGTGCTGGTCGGCGTCGACGGCATGGTTGACCGGATCGAGATTGCCTACGGCCATGGCGCGGGTACCGACCGGGCCTCCAATCCGGGGAATCCGGGATTCTCGCTGCATGATGTCAGTTTCTGTACCGAGGCCGACCGCTCCGACGCGCCGGTGTCCGGCACGGCGCCGGACGGGTCCGGCACCATCGCCTATGGCGAGGCGGTCCATGGCCTGGCGGCGGGCTATTTCCTCGGCGCAGCGGTCGATGCCGATGCCGCGCCCATCGCCAATGCCGACGCCAGCGGGGACGGCGCGGATGATGACGGCGTAACGCTCGGAACCATCGTGCCGGGCCAGCCGATGACGATCGACGTCGTCGTGAACGGGGCGAATGGCGTGCTGCGCGGCTGGATCGACTGGAATGGCGACGGTGATTTCGATGATGCCAACGAAGTGGTGCTCGATGACGAGCAGACCCTGACCGGCACGGTCTCGACCAGCTATACCGTGCCCTCCGGCGCGATCACCGGCACGCCGACCTTCGCCCGCTTCCGCTGGTCAACCCGTTTCGGCATGGCGCCAGACGGGCCGGCGCCGGACGGCGAGGCGGAGGACTATCTGGTGACGGTGGGCAGTGCCCAGCTGTCCGCCAGCAAGTCCGTCGATGTGCTCGGCGGGGTCGGGTCGTCCGGCTATGCCCTGCCCGGCGAGGATGTCATCTACACCATCACCGTCACCAATGTCGGCAGCGGCGCGGCCGATGCCGATACGATCCAGCTGATCGATGCGCTGCCCGATGATGTGGAGTTCTACAATGGCACCAGCGCGGTGTTCGGCGGCGAGGCGATCGGCTGGAGCGAAAGCGGCACCGGGCTCAGCTTCGCGCCGGCAAGCGATGTCGGTTTCTCCGACCAGGCGGCGCGGCCGGCCGGCTTTGCCGACTGTACCTACACGCCGCTTGCGGGCAGCTATGACGATGCGGTCACTTATGTCTGCTTCAATCCCAAGGGGTCGCTGGCGACGGGCGACCCCGATCCTTCCTTCAGCGTGTCGTTCCGCGCGCGGATCAAGTAGCCGGCGCGATCGGTGCAGCGCGGGTGGCGTCATAGCGATACACCCAGTCGAAGCGGCCGAGGATGACCGGCGGGGCCAGCCGTGCGGCCAGGCGCACCGGGACGTGGCCAAAGGCTGCTGGCAGGCCCTTGCCGTGGAACAGGTCGCCATTGCGCCGCGACGCGTCGAGGAGCCGGCTGGCGCGCATGCGGGTCAGGCGCTCATAGCGTGTGAACCCGCCGGTTGCAGCCAGGCTCGCGACCGCGCGCCAGGCCGACTCCATGGCAAGGCCCGCGCCCTGCGCCATGAAGGGTGGCATCGGGTGGGCGGCATCGCCGATCAGCGCGACCGGTCCGCGGGCGAGGCGTTCGGCGACCGGCCGGTCATAAAGGCCCCACAGGCGCGCCCGGTCGGCTGCGTCGAGGATCGCGGCCACCGGCCCGGCAAAGCCGGCAAAGGCGGCGCGGACCTGCCCGACCGCCCCGTCCGCCTCCCAATCGTCGGGTCCGGGTTCGGGCTGTTCGACGACGCCGACGAAATTGATGAGGCGGCGGCCACCGAGATAATAGGTGACGGCGTGGCGGCCGGGCCCGGTCCAGGCGACCGAGGCGTCGGGGACGAGGGCGGAAAGTTCCGGCGTTGCCTCGACCATCAGCCGCCAGGCGGTGTGCCCGGTATAGTCCGGCCGCTCGCCGCCGAGCATTCGGGCGCGCAGGTTGGAGCGCACCCCGTCGGCTGCGACCAGGATGTCGCCCGTGACGCTGCGCTCATCGTCGAACACCAGGCGGACGCCGCGGTCGCCGATGCGGTAGTCGACGACCTCACGCCCGAGATGGAGGGCGTCCGGCAGGCGCGCTTCGACGGCGGCGGCGAGGATCGCCTGCAGGTCGGCGCGGCGGATGTTGAGATAGGGCGCGCCCCAGCGTGCTTCGGCGGCCTCTCCGGCTGGCACGCAAAAGAGGGTCTGGCCGGTCCCCCCCTCGCGCATCTCCAGGCTGGCCGGTGCGTGGCCGGCGGTGCGCACCGCCTCGTCAAGGCCGAGGGCGCGCAGCACCTTCATGGCGTTCGGCCCGAGCTGCAGGCCGGCGCCGACCTCGGTGAGCGCC
The DNA here is from genome assembly GCA_964412785.1 of uncultured Hyphomonadaceae bacterium. Taxonomy (GTDB): domain Bacteria; phylum Pseudomonadota; class Alphaproteobacteria; order Caulobacterales; family Hyphomonadaceae; genus UBA5336. The sequence goes on along the minus strand of CAYPQD010000019.1, from coordinate 18,833 downwards.
GGCACGCGCTCGAACAGGCGCGCGGCCAGCCCTGCATGGTGCGCTGCCAGGGCGGCTGTGAGCCCGGCAATGCCGCCACCGGCAATCAGGAGAGTGGGCTGTTCGGGCATCGCCGGCCTTTCGCCAGAAAAAGGCGGCCGGGGCAAGATCGCAGGCTGGCAGGCGCGGCGACCCATCCGGGCAGCGCCGCGCACCGCCAGGTTGACGCAGCAGGGCCGCGCAGGTATTGGGATCAGCCTTCCGAACACGCCAGTCTTTCCCGAAGGCCCCGCTCCCATGAAACGCACCTTCCAGCCCAGCCGCCTGAAGCGCGCCCGCCGCCATGGCTTCCGCTTGCGCATGTCAGACAAGAACGGCCGAAAGGTCCTCGCCCGCCGGCGGGCCAAGGGCCGCAAGCGCCTGTCTGCCTGATACGCCGGACACCGATCCCGACCTTCGCAGGCTGAAGCTGCGGCGCGAGTTTCTCTGGGTGCGGGGCGGGCTGAGCGAACGGCGCAGGGCGCTGGTCGTACAGGGCCGGCTGCGCGCCGATCCGACGGCCCCGTCGATTGGCGATGGCTACACGGCGACGAAAAAGGTCGGCAATGCCGTGGTGCGCAACCGCGCCAAGCGTCGCCTGCGCGAGGCAGCCCGGGAGATATTGCCCCGCCTCGGGGTGCCGGGGGCCGACTATGTGTTCATCGCCCGCGGCATAACCGCTGAGATCGCCTGGCTGCGCTTGCTTGACGATATGGAAAGCGCGCTGATAAGCCTCCGCGATCGCCTGACGGAGCCCTGAGACGGCGCGAACGCACCAGGGCGCGCCGCCCGGGATGCTGAACGGACCCCTTAAGGACCCTCCCATGCCGCCCCACCAGCAGGACCCGGACCAGCAACGCAATTTCATTGTCGCCATGGTCCTGATGGTCGCCTTTGTCTGGGCCTACCAGGCCTTCGTGATCGAACCGGAGCGCCAGGCGCGCGAGGCGGCGCGTGCCGCCGAGGCCACACGCGCCGCGGCGACGGCGCCGCTTCAGGTCGATACCGCTGCGCCAGCCGCACCGGCGATCGCACCGAGTGTCGAGGCGGCGCTCGGGACGGCGGCGCGGCTGCCCTTTGACGGACCGAGTGTCGACGGCTCGATCAACCTGTCCGGTGCGCGGATTGATGACCTGCAGCTCAAGCGCCACTTCCTGACAGTGGAGCGCGAACGCGAGCTGCGCCTGATGCGGCCGGAGAATGCGCCGTTCGGGTATTACGCGGCCTATGGCTGGCTTCCTGAAGCCGGCGCCCCCCTGGTCGGGGTCGACACCGAGTGGCAGGTGGTCGACGACGCCAGCCGGCTGACCCCGCAGACGCCGGTGACGCTGCGCGCGGAACGCCAGGGGCTCGTCTTCGAGCGCACGGTGAGCCTCGACGAGAATTACATGTTCACCTTCACCGACCAGGTGACGAACACGGGCGGGACGCCGCGCGCGCTGACGCCGTTTGGCGTGATCCGCCGCTATGGCGATTACGAGGACTTTCTCGACGCCACAGACCCGGGCTCGGCGCGCGACAGTGCCATCGTGCACCAGGGGCTTATCGGGGTGTTCGACCGCAGGCTGTCGCTTCGCAAGTATAATGGCCTGGCCAAGGACCGCGGGATCAAGGGCGATGCGACGGCGCAGCAGAGCGGCTGGGTCGGCTTTACCGACAAATACTGGATGGGCGCGCTGGTGCCCGAGCCGGGCCGCGGTTTCCAGGCGGAGTTCAGCCTGCGTGAGCGCGCCGACGAGCCGCTGTTCGAATTGCTGGCGCGCGCCGACGCCGTGGCGATCCAGCCGGGCGAGACCATCAGCGTGCAGAACCGTGTGTTTGCCGGCGCCAAGCGGCTGGCGGTGCTGAGGGACTATGAGGAGACCCTCGGCGTGCCGCGTTTCGACGACGCGATCGACTGGGGGATGTTCTACTTCCTGACAAAGCCGTTCTTCCAGGTGCTGGTCTGGCTGCAAGGACTTGTCGGCTCGTTCGGCTGGGCGATCCTCGCCTTCACCGTCCTGCTGAAATTGCCGCTCGTGCCGCTCTACAACCAGAGCTACAAGGCGATGGCAAAGATGAAATTGCTGCAGGAGCCGATGAAGGAGATCAACGAGCGTTTTGCCGGCGATCCAAAGCGCAAGCAGCAGGAGATCATGAAACTCTACCAGCGGGAGAAGGCCAACCCGCTGGCCGGGTGCCTGCCGATTCTGGCGACGATCCCGATCTTCTACGCGCTCTACAAGACGCTGTTCGTCACCATCGAGATGCGTCACGAATCATTTGGCTATATCCGCGACCTGTCGGCGCCCGACCCGACCGCGATCGGCAATCTTTTCGGCCTCATTCCCTGGGCGGCGAGCGACGTCAAGGCGATCCCTATCCTCGGTCTCATCATTGGTATCGGCATCCTGCCGATCCTCTATGGCCTGACCATGTGGGCGTTGCAGTCGCTGAGCCCGCCGCCGCCGGACAAGACCCAGCGCACCATCATGATGATGCTGCCTGTCATTCTGACCTTCGTGTTCGCGGGCTTTGCGGCAGGACTTGTGCTGTACTGGGTCTGGAACAATGTGCTGTCGCTGATCCAGCAATATTTCATCATGCGTCGCAACGGGGTGGAAACCCAGTTCGACAAGCTGGTGGCCCGCCTGCTCGGCGGCAAGAAGACCGAAGCGAGCTGACCGGCGCGCAATTCGGGGGCTCAGGGACGTGCCTGATTTCGAGTGGGGCGAGGAAAAGCGCAGGGCAAATCTCGCCAAGCACGGCGTGGATTTCGACCTCGCAAGGCAAGTCGACTGGCCCCAGATGGTCTGCCGCAGCCAGGTCCGCGAGGGCGAGCGCCGCTATGTCGGGCTCGCAACCCATGGCAACCGGGTCTATGTGATTGCCCGGACATTCAGGCGCGCCAGCCTGCGGGTGATCAGCCAGAGGAAGGCCAATGCGCGGGAGAGCCGGATCCATGAGCAAGCTCATCATTCCCGATGACGAGGAAGACGCCCGGATCAATGCGGGCATCGCAAGGGACGCCGACAATCCGGAACTCGACGAGGCCGACATCCGTGCCATGCGCGGTCTTCTCGACACGCTTCTGGAGGACAGCGGCACGGGGCATGTGGCAATCGATGCCGATATCCTGGAGCATTTCCGCCGTCAGGGCGGCGACGTGACGGCGGCGATCAACGCCGCGCTCCGCCAGCTGACCGGCGCGTGAGCGGGGCGGAGCCGGCCGAGCGCGACCTGGAGTCGGGGCGCAAGCTGTTCGCCGGGCCGGTGGCCTTCGTTCTCGGCGTCGCCAGCCTTGCCCAGCTTCCCGAGGCCGACCGGGCGGAGGTCGCCTTTGCCGGGCGCTCCAATGTGGGCAAGTCCAGCCTGATCAACGCGCTCACCGGCCGCAAGGCGCTGGCGCGCTCCAGCGCCGAACCGGGACGCACCCGCGAGCTCAACTATTTCGACCTGGGCGAGGGACGGCTCTACCTCGTTGACCTGCCGGGCTTTGGCTATGCCAAGGTCTCACGCAGCCAGGCCGAAGCGTGGATGGCGCTTACACGGTCCTTCCTGCGCGGTCGTGCGACGCTGCGGCGGGTCTTCCTGCTGGTCGATGCGCGCCGGGGGATCATGCCGGCGGATGATGAGGTGATGGACCTGCTCGATGCCTCGGCGGTGTCCTACCAGGCGGTTCTGACAAAGGCCGACAAGGTGAAGGCGAGCGCGGCCGAGGCGGTGATCGCGGCGACGCGCGAGGCGCTGCGGCGCCGGCCGGCTGCCCACCCGGATGTCCACCTGACCTCGGCCGAGCGCGGCGACGGACTGGCCGGTCTTCGCCAGGATATCTTCGACCTGACCGACTGATACCAGTGTGCGCAGATGAGGGTCCATCTGCGTATTCGGCGCATCAGCGCCGACGCGCAGTCGCGCTTGCCCTGCGCTGCACGGGATCGGTTTTGGGTCCATGCGGCTTGGTATCAGCCGGCGAGGCGGGCGCTGGCGGCGGCGTCAACAGCCTCAACCAGCACGTTGAGGTCCTGCGCACGCGTGCGGTGGTTGGTGAGGTTCACCCGGATGGCGAGGCGTCCTGCGATCCGGGTGGTCGAGGGTGCGGCGATCCCGCTTTCCTGCAGGTCGGCCACGATGGCGGCGTTCAGCCGGTCGAGCGCGTCCGCGTCCAGCCCCGGACCGAGGGCGCGGAAGCAGCAGATATTGAGCGAGACCGGCGCGAGAAGCTCAAGGCGCGGGTGCGCGGCGACGCGCGCGCCGAGCGCTGCCGCCTGCCGGCAATTGCGCAGGGCAAGCGCGCCGATCCGTTCGGTGCCATGTTCCAGCAGGTGTGCCCAGACGCGCAGCGCCCGGAACCCCCGCGACAGTTCCGGGCCATAGTCCACCGGCCACGGCGTTGCCGCGGCAAGGCCGCGCTCGGTTCGCGCCAGATAGCTCGGCACGCCTGCGAAGGCGGCGCGGTGGGCCGGTTCGTCGCGGATGAGCACGCAGCCGGCGTCATAATTGACGTGCATCCATTTGTGAAAATCAAAGCCCAGGCTGTCGGCGCGTTCGATGCCGGCGAGACGCGGCGCAAGCTGCGCTGAGAACCGCGCAACCGCGCCGAACGCCCCGTCGACATGCAGCCACAGGCCGTGGCGTGCGGCGATGTCGGCGGCAGCGCCAAGATCGTCGATGGCGCCGGTGTTCACTGTCCCGGCGCTGGCGATGAGGGCGAAGGGCGTGCGCCCGGCATCAAGGTCCCTCAGGAGTGCGGCCTCCAGCGCGTCGGGGTCGAGGCGGAAATCGTCGCCGGCCGGGATGAGACGGAGCGCGTCGCTGCCCAGTCCGAGCATGTCGAAGGCGCGGGCGACACAGCTGTGCGCCTCGCCGGAGGTGTAACCGACAAGGCCGGGCGGAACGCCGCCCTGGCGCGCCTGTCCGACGCTCGCCCGGTCGCGCGCGACCTTGAGGGCGATGATCGTCGCCATCGACGTGCCGGAGACGACAAGGCCGCCTGTCCCGGCCGGAAAGCCGAACGCCTCGGCCATCCAGGCAATCACCTGGCGCTCGACGGCGAGGCCCGCATGGTCGCGTCCGCCGCAATTGGCGTTGATGGCGGCGGCGACCATGTCTGCGATCAGGTCCGATGGGGTGCCCGCTCCATGCACCCAGCCGAAGAATCGCGGATGGGTATTGCCGACGCCATAGGGGATCAGCTGGCGCAAGGCCGCATCGACCGTCTCGCCGGGGGCGCCGGCATGGGGCAGGGGCGCTGCAAGGCCGGCGCGCACGCTGTCGGGCATGGGCTGCCAGACCGGGCCCTCGCGGGCGGCCTGCATGTGGTCAAGCGCGGCATCCAGCATGGAATGGGCGCGGGCGCGGAACGCTGTCCAGTCTTCCGGGTCGAGGCCCGGCTCGTGCGTTTCGCCGGTCACGCTACCGCCAGCCTATTGCGCGACCCAGCCGCCATCCATCGACAGCATCGCGCCATTGATCGGGTCGGCATCGGGGGAGCAGAGGAACGCGGCAAAGGCGCCGACCTGTTCGGCGGTGACGAACTCCTTCGTCGGCTGGGCAGCGAGCAGGACGTCGCGCTTGACCGCTTCCTCGGTAATGCCCCGGGATTTCGCGGTATCGGCCACCTGGTCCTCCACCAGCGGGGTGTAGACATAACCCGGGCAGATGGCGTTGCAGCGCACGCCGGCCTGAGCGCCTTCGAGAGCGACCGTCTTGGTCAGGCCGGCGATGCCGTGCTTGGCTGCCACATAGGCGGACTTGAAGGGCGAGGCGACAAGCGCATGCGCGCTGGCGGTGTTGAGGATGCGGCCCCAGCCCTTCGCCTTCATGCCCGGCATGGCAAGCCGGATGGTGTGGAAGGCGGCGGTCAGGTTGAGAGCGATGATGAGATCCCACTTGGCGACCGGAAAGTCCTCCACCGGCGAGACATGCTGCACACCGGCATTGTTGACGAGGATGTCGGCGCCGCCGAATTCCGCGTCGACATAGCCCATCAGCCCCGCAATGGCGGCGGGGTCGGTCAGGTCCGCGCCGGAATATCCAGCCTTCACCCCATACGCCCCGGCAAGGCCGGCGCGCAGCGCCTCGATCTCGGCGGCATCGCCGAATCCGTTGAGCACGACATCGGCGCCGGCGGCCGCAAGGCGGGTGGCAATTGCCCTGCCGATGCCACTGGTGGAGCCGGTGACGAGTGCGGTTTTTCCTTTGAGCATGTTGTCCTCTCCTTGAGGCCGGTCGGGCAGGCGGTTAAGGCGTTGACGCACGGATCGCGTGGTAGCGTTCCCGGGGGCGGGAGACAATGAGGGTCGGCATGCGGAGCGAACTCCAGGCGTTTGTTACAGGATTTCCCGATTTCCTGCTGTACACGGCCGTGGCGGCCCTGCTGCTGATCTTCGCGGTTGGGACCTATATCAAGCTGACGCCCTGGCGTGAGCTGGCACTGGTCAAGGACCGCAATGGCGCAGCCGGCCTGGCTCTGGCCGGTGCGATTGTCGGCCTGGCGATCCCGATCTCGGCCTGTCTGGCCTCGTCGATCTCGCTGATCGGTCTGGTGATCTGGGGTGTGGTGGCGCTGCTGCTGCAGCTGGTCGCCTACCGGCTGACCGACTTATTGCTGCGTGACTTGCCCAGGCGGATCGAGCAGGATCAGGCAGGACCGGCGATCGTGCTTGTCGGCGCCAAACTCGCGTCCGCGAGCCTGCTGGCCGCCGGCCTGTGGGATCCCAACCAGCACCAATTCTTCTGATCGCACGGGAGGCCGATGCGTCTTGCGCCATCTGGACTGGATTCTCTACCTGCTCGTCCTCGGCGTCGTCGTCTGGACCCTGTTCCTCGCCGAGCGGCCTGATGCCGATGCGCCCGAGCCCCTGCCCGACAGCTATCTCCGCGACGGGCCAATGCTGCCGGACCCGTCCGTTTTCGACGAGCAGGTCCTTGTCCAGGTGCGCGAACCGCAGGACGGGGTCGGCACGGCGTTTGCGATCAACCGCCGCGGTGAATGGCTGACGGCGCGCCATGTGGTGGAGGGCTGCGACCGTGTCAGCCTGCTGGCCGGTCCGAACCTCTATGTGCCAGTGGCCGATGTCGCCCTGTCGGAGACAACCGACCTGGCGCTTCTTCGCACAGGGCGCAGCCCGAGCGCTGTCGACCTCGACCTCGACGGCGACCTGCGTGTCGGCGAGTACGGCTTCCATGTCGGCTATCCGCATGGCCGGCCGGGCGAGGTGGCCAGCCGGCTGATGGCGCGCTCCACCCTGCTGACCCGGGGCCTGCGCCGCAATGAGGAGCCGGTTATCGCTTGGGCGGAGATGGGGCGCACGCGCGGGCTCGACGGAACGCTGGGCGGGCTGTCGGGAGGGCCGGTGTTCGGCGCCGATGGCCGGGTGCGCGGGGTGATCGTTGCCGAAAGCCCGCGGCGCGGGCGGCTCTACACCGCCGCGCCGAGTTCGATCGCGGCGTTTCTCGCCGAGCAGGGCGTGATGTCGGAAGCGGGGCCGGCGCGTGCCTTCCGTGTCGATGCATACGGCGCCAATGCCGACATCGCCCGCAATGCGCTGCAGGTCACAAAGATCGCCTGCGACGTGCGGGGCTAGGTGTTCCGTCCCTGACGGCACCCTGGCTTGGGTGCCTTTGCGTTCACGGCCGTCGGGCTTTGCCAAACACCTTTGCGGAGGTGGAGGTCCTGCCGGGGCTCGAAGCCCGTCGCGTGGTGGCGGGCGCCGTCCTCCTCGAAGCGATGCCGGTATCGTGCTCCCCATGGCGGGCCCTCCGGCTGTCGCTGGAGCGGTCGGCGGTGATCGTGGACGGAATTTGTGAGCGCATTGACGGCGACGAGGCACCGGGCCGTGCCCGGTCAGTTGAGCGCGGCCGCGCCCTTGGCGTAGTCGTTCGGCACGCCATTGATCGCAAGGCTGTCACCTTCGACATCAACCTTTATGGTCTCGCCATCGAGGATGCGTCCCTCCAGGATCAGCCGGGCCAGCGGGTCCTGCAATTCCTTCTGGATGACCCGCTTCAGCGGCCGGGCACCATAGACCGGATCATAGCCCCGCTCGGCGAGCCAGGTGCGCGCCGCATCGCTGAGCTCGAGCGCCAGCTTGCGGTCGGCCAGCAGTCGGTCAAGATAGCGCATCTGGATGTCGACAATGCGGTCGATCTCGGCGCGTCCAAGCCGCCTGAAGAAGACGATCTCGTCGATCCGGTTGATGAATTCCGGCCTGAAATGGGCCCGGATCGCGTTCATGACGGCATCCTTCTGGGCCGGGCTGATCTCGCCCTCGTCACCGGAGGCGAGCGCATCGGCGCCGAGATTGGACGTCATGATGATCAGGGTGTTCCTGAAGTCGACAGTGCGGCCCTGGCCGTCGGTGAGGCGGCCATCATCGAGCACCTGCAGCAGGGTGTTGAAGAGGTCCGGATGGGCCTTTTCCACCTCGTCGAACAGGATGACCTGGTAGGGCCGGCGCCGCACCGCCTCGGTCAGCGCGCCGCCCTCGTCATAGCCGACATAGCCGGGCGGGGCGCCGATCAGGCGCGCGACGCTGTGCTTCTCCTGGTATTCCGACATGTCGAGGCGCAGCACCGCGCTGTCATCGTCGAACAGGAATTCCGCCAGCGCCTTGGTCAGTTCGGTCTTGCCGACACCGGTCGGGCCGACGAACAGGAAGGAGCCGACCGGGCGGTTGGGGTCCTGCAGGCCGGCGCGGGCGCGGCGTACGGCATTGGAGACGAAACGCAGCGCCTCTTCCTGGCCGACCACCCGTTCGCGCAGGGCGTCTTCCATCTCCAGGAGCTTCTCCCGCTCGCCCTCCATCATCTTGTCGACCGGTACGCCGGTCCACTTGGAGACAATTGCGGCGATGTGCTCAGGCTGGACGACCTCGGAGACAAGGCCGCCGGCCTCGCCCGCCTCGCCGCCCCGTTCCACCGCAGCGATCTGCTGCTCCAGGCCAGGGATGACCGCGTATTTGAGTTCCGACGCCCGCGACAGGTCGCCCTGGCGCTGGGCCTCAGCCATCTCCGCATAGGCCCGGTCAAGCTGCTCCTTGGCGGAGGCGGCGCCCTTCAGCTTCTCCTTCTCCGCTGCCCATGTGGTGGTCAGCTCATCGGAGCGGGTCTGCAGTTCGGCGATCTCGGTCTCCAGCGTCGCGAGGCGGTCCTTCGAGGCGAAGTCCTTCTCCTTCTTCAGCGCTTCGGCCTCGATCTTCAGCTGCAGCAGGCGGCGGTCGATCTCGTCCAGTTCCTCCGGCTTGCTGTCGACCTGCATTTTGAGCCGCGAGGCGGCCTCGTCCATCAGGTCGATCGCCTTGTCGGGCAGGAAGCGGTCGGTGATATAGCGGTTCGACAGCGTCGCCGCCGACACGAGCGCCGCGTCGGAGACCCGCACGCCATGGTGGGCCTCATAGCGGCCCTTGAGCCCGCGCAGGATGGAGATCGTGTCCTGCACCGTGGGCTCGTCAACATAGACTGCCATGAAGCGCCGCGCGAGGGCGGCATCGCCTTCCACATATTTGCGGTACTCATCGAGGGTCGTCGCGCCGATGCAGTGCAGCTCGCCGCGCGCCAGCGCCGGCTTCAGCAGATTGGAGGCGTCCATGGCGCCGTCGCTCTTGCCGGCGCCGACCAGGGTGTGCATCTCGTCGATGAACAGGATTACCCCGCCCTCGGCCTGCTCGACCTCCTGAAGGACTGCCTTCAGCCGCTCCTCGAACTCGCCGCGGAATTTCGCGCCGGCAATCAGCGCGCCCATGTCGAGAGCCAGCAGGCGCTTGTCCTTCAGGCTTTCGGGCACGTCGCCATTGACGATGCGCAGTGCCAGCCCTTCCGCGATCGCAGTCTTGCCGACGCCGGGCTCGCCAATCAGGACAGGATTGTTCTTGGTGCGGCGCGACAGCACCTGCACGGCGCGGCGGATCTCCTCGTCCCGGCCGATTACCGGGTCGAGCTTGCCGTCGCGGGCATCCCGGGTGAGGTCGCGGGCGTATTTCTTGAGCGCCTCATAGCCCTCTTCCGCCGACTGGCTGTCGGCCGTGCGGCCTTGGCGCAGTTGCGCGATCGCGCCGTCCAGCGCCTTCACCGTGACGCTTGCATCCCTGAGGATGCGTGCCGCGTCCGAGCCTTCCAGGCCAGCCAGTGCGAGCAGCAGGCGTTCCACGGTGACATAGCTGTCGCCCGCCTTGCGCGCACCGGCTTCGGCTTCGGTGAAGAGTTTCGCGCCGGTCTGGCCGAGCGAGAGCTGCGCATTGCCACCGGAGGTGCGCGGCAGCTTGCCGAGTGCAGTCTCCACACCCTGGGCGACGAGCTCCGGACGCCCGCCGCTGGCGCGGATCAGATTGGCGGCGAGCTGGTCGCGATCGTCCAGCATGGCCTTGAGGACATGTTCAGGCGTCAGTTGCGGATGACCGGCGGCAAGCGCCTCGGTCTGGGCGGCCTGCAGGACAGCGCGGGCGCGATCGGTGTAAAGGTCAGGGTTCATGGTGCTTCAATCCCCTTTCGAAGGCAGATGGCGTGACAGGCTGGCCGGCACGGCGCCGGACGAGCCTTTCGGGTGTGCCGGGGCCCGCCCCGCTCAGCGGCAGCGTCCCGGCTCCCTGGAAATGGGAGCCCGTCAGGCGGCTTGCAAGCTAGCGCGCGGTCCCGCCTTGGTCCTGGCGCGCAGCCGGCCCAAGGGGCGTGACGCCGGCCGGGTGGAGGTCGGGGCGCAGCAGCGCGCGCAGGCGCTCCAGCATGGCGAGGCGCCGGTCTGCATCGCCGAGCGCGCGGCGTTCGCGCCGGTCCGCCAGCCGCAAGCCGGTGACGACGGCGCATCGGCCATCGCTGGCGCCGACCACCCCGCTCCAGCGCACCGGCCGCCCGCCGCGCCGCTCGACCAGCCACTCGCCGCTGCCGATGACGCCGCCGGGCCGGATCTCGAAGCGGAAGGGCAGCAGCGGCCAGTGCGCCGGGCCGGGCAGGATTTCGACAAGGCCGGCCGCTTCCAGCGCGTCATCGAAGAGCGTTGCCGTAATGCGCAGGCCGTCCGGCCCTGGGGCGATCTCGATCAGCCAGAGCTCGGGTGGTGCGGGCCTCTGCGCAACCTGTACCCAAGTGCCGTCCAGCCGGTCCCGGCCGAGGACAAGCGCCCGCATCACGCCAGAGCGGCTCAGCAAGGCCGCCAGCAGCCGCTGCAGGCCCAGAAACAGTGCCAGCAGCCCAGAAGCAGCCGCTGCAAGGGGGGCAGTCGCCTGCAGCGTTCCTGTCCCTGCCGACGGCAGGACAGGAAACAGCGCTCCGCCAGCCGCAAGTGTCGCACAAGCGGCAATCGCGGTGGCTAGGCGGTCGAAGGTCCGTCCGGTCGTCATCGCCAAGGAGCTTAGGCTGCGAGCCTCGGCGCTGCCAAGAAAGCAGGTGTCCGGCGGAACGTGAAGTGAACCGGTTTACTCCCCATTAACGAAAAAATCCTTGCTTGAGAACAAAGATCGAATATAACGGGCGCAACAGAACGGAGCACGAACATGATGCAGGCTATGGGGTTTCGGGGTGCGTCGGGCACGGTCCACGACTTTGTCCGGGTGGCGGCCGACAGCGGCTGGGCGGCGCAGGCCGGGGTGGCGGTGTTCGCAGCGGCCGGAGCGGCGGGCTGGCGGATCATCCGTATCGCCGACATGATCGGGCGCCCCCATGATGTCCAGCCGATCTGGGCGCAGGCCGATGCGGCCCGCTATGGTGCGGATTTGGTGCTGGTGATGCATGAGGCCGACCCGGTGCAGCGCAGGGCGGTGATCGCCGATCTTGAGGCCGGCTTCAGCCCGCTTGTGACAGCGCCGCCGGCGACGCTTGCCGGGGTGGCGGTGGCACTGGCAGCCTGAGCAGGCTATCGGGGACGCGCGCGCAGGGCGTCTCACTGGACGGTGCGGACTGTGCTGCTAGGCTTGCCGCGACAGACCGGCCGCAGGGAGGCCGGCATTGAGGGAGGAGGCCCGCGCGATGGTGCCATACCAGGAACTCAGCCGGTCGATTGCCGGCCGGGCTGCAATTATCACCGGCGCGGCCAGCGGCATGGGCCGGGCGACGGCTCATCTGTTTGCGCGCGAGGGCGCCCATGTGGCCGTCACCGATCTCAGGCAGGCCGACTGCGACGCCGTGGTGGCAGAGATCGGTGCGGCCGGGTTCGACACGGCGCACGCCTGGGCACTTGACGTGTCCGACGCCGCGGCGATCGAGCGCGTGGTTGCCGAGGCAGCCGCGCGGTTCGGCCGGCTCGACATTGTTGTCAACAATGCCGGCTTCGCCATTCCGGCCGATATTGCCGAACCGTCCTATGAGGAGGCCTGGGGGCCGACGCTTGAGGTGATGCTGAGCGCGCACCAGAGAATGATCCGCGCCGCGCTTCCCCACCTGCGCCAGTCCGATGCACCGCGGATCGTCAATGTCGCCTCCACCGAGGGACTCGGCGCAACGCCGGGCAACTCGCCCTATGTCGCGGCCAAGCATGGCGTGATCGGCCTGACCCGCGGGCTGGCCGTCGATCTCGGCCGCGAGGGCATCACGGTGAACTGCGTCTGCCCCGGGCCGATCCGCACCGGCATCACGGACGCCATTCCGGAGGAGCACAAGACGATCTATGCGAGGAGACGGGTGCCGCTGCGGCGCTATGGCATCCCGGAGGAGGTCGCACACATGACGCTGAACTGCGTCCTGCCGGCGATGTGCTTTCTGACCGGCGCCGTCATTCCGGTGGATGGTGGCCTCACCATCAAGAACGCCTGAGGGAGGCCAGCATGGACCTGGCCAGCGCCCTCGACTTCACCGGCCGGCATGTCCTCGTGGTCGGCGGCTCATCCGGCATCGGCAATGGCATTGCCCAGGCCTTCCGACGGGCCGGCGCAGCGGTGCATGTCTGGGGCACGCGGCCGTCGGCGGCCGCCTATGACCGGGCCGAGGGTTCGGACCTTGACGGTCTCTCCTACCAGCAGATCGACCTCTGCGACCGTGACGCGCTGGCGGCCTGGACGCCACCCTTCGAGAGGCTCGACATCCTCGTCTGTTCGCAGGGCACGGTGGTCTACACGCGCGGCGAGTTCGAGCGAGCCGGCTGGGACCGCGTCATGGACGTCAATCTCAATTCGGTCATGGACTGCGCGATGGCCTGCCACCCCATGCTGCGCGCGGCCGGCGGGTCGGTGATCGTGATATCATCGGTCGCCGGTTTCAACGCCACCATGGGCAACCCGGCCTACGCCGCCTCCAAACATGGCACCGTCGGCCTCGTCAAATCGCTCGCCGCGGCCTGGGCAGGCGAGGGCATCCGCGTCAACGCCATCGCGCCGGGCCTTGTCGACACAAAGCTCACCAAGGTGACGACGCAGCATCCGAAACGCCTGGATGCCTCGCTGCGGGCGATCCCCCAGGGGCGGATAGGCACGCCGGCAGACATGGCCGGTGCCGCATTGTTCCTCGCCTCGCCTCTGGCGGCCTATGTTTGCGGGCAGACCCTGGTCGTCGATGGCGGTCTCAGCCTGTCATGATGATCTCGACCGCCTCGCCGCTACCAGGTGCCGATCGTTTCAGCGCTTGCCCAGGGCTCCTTCGCCGGCAGCGGGTCGCCGGCCTGCAACAGCTCGATCGAAATTCCATCGGGCGATCGCACAAACGCCATTCGCCCGTCGCGCGGCGGCCGGTTGATCGGAACGCCGATCCCGGCGAGCCGTTCCACGACGGCGTAGATGTCAGCGACCCGATAGGCGAGGTGGCCGAAATTCCGGCCGCCGCCATAGTCTTCCGGGTCCCAGTTGTAGGTCAGTTCGATCATCGGCAGGCCGGACGGCAGCGGCTTCGCGCCGCCGGCGCCGCCATGGCGGGCAATGTCGGCGTCGCTGGCAAGAAAGACGAGGGTGAACCGGCCTGCCTCATTGTCGACGCGGCGAAGTTCCTTCAGGCCCAGCCCGTCGCAATAGAAGTGAAGCGAGGCGTCAAGGTCGCTCACGCGCACCATGGTGTGCAAGTATTCGATGATCATGCTGTGGCTCCATTGAGGCGGCGGATTACGGTCGCAAGCGGCGGCGACGCGCTGACATGATAGCGCTTCATGGCCTGCCAGAGGACCGCGACCATGGTGCCCATCGCCAGCAGGAAGAGGCAGAAGGTGTGGACCATGGTGCCCTTGCGCAGCTCCTCCGGGGCATTGGTCAGCAGCCAGACCTCGTGCCACAGCGCGGTGAACACGGACATCAGCGGCGGGATGGCGAGAGTGCAGATCACTGCCGCGACAAACACATGCGTCGCCGCGCGCGGGCCCTCGCTTGCCATGAAGGCGCGGCGGAAGACGTCCTGGCTGACATGGGCGGCCAGTTCGCCGCCGTCGCGCTTGGCAGCGTAGACCAAGCCGGCGAGATGGCGCGTCGCCGCCCAGCGCCAGACGAGGAAGGCGCCCCACAGCCCGAAGGTGACGAGAAAGAGACCGAGGAGGAGGGCGGGCGACATCGCGCAGGTCAGGGCTTTCCGGTTGTGCGGCCCGGGCGCCGCGTCATGCGGCATGGGCGCGTTCATAGGCCAGCATGGCACGCTTGCGCGCCACGCCCCAGTGATAGTTATGCAACCGCCCGTCCGCCGCCAAGGCCCGGTGGCAGGGAATGAACCAGCTGACCGGGTTGGCGCCGATGGCGGCGCCGACCGCGCGGGCTGCCCTGGGATTGCCGGCGCGGGCAGCGAGCGCGCCATAGCGCTCGGTCTGCCCCGGCGGGATGTCCAGGAGGGCCCGCCAGATCTGGCGCCGGAAGGGCGTGCCGTAGAGACAGACCGGCAGGGGCGCGCCATCCTCGAAGGCCGCCCGCGCCATCGCCTCGGCCGGTGCATCGTCAAGGACGATCTCGGCGTCCCGATAACGCCCGGCGAGGTCCGCGAAGGCATCGGCCTCGCGCCGGCCCTGATGCTCGAAGCCGGTGCGCGCGGGCGGGTCGGCATCGATGAAGCCAAGCGCCACCAGGCCGCGCGGACCGATCAGCCAGGCGCCAAGGCCGAAGGGCGTCGGTGCGCGGCCGAGCGTCATGCGGACACCGGCGCCACCGGTCTTCGCCTCGCCGGGGGACAGGCCCTCATGGGCGATGAAAAGGTCATGCAGCCGCGAGGGCCCCGACAAGCCGACCTCGAGGCTGGCGTTGAGCACGCTTGCACCCTCGCGCAGGAGGTCACCGGCCGCGCCATGGGCGAGCGCAGCCTGGAACTGGCGCGGGCTGACCCCGGCCCAGCGGCTGAATTCGCGCTGGAAATGGGAGGGTGAGAGGCCGAGCCGGCCGGCGCAGGCGGCCAGGTCCGGCCAGTCGCGCCAGGTCTCGCCCAGGGCTGCCAGTGCGTCGGCCATCCGAGGGTAGGCGACGGCGCGCTCATTGAGGGGGAAGGGAGGCGGTGGGTGCGTCATCATCGCCTGCAAGGCTGGCTTGTCGGTGGACATCACGCCACCCGATTCTTGTGCCTCAGTCCGGGCTCGCGCCATGTTTCAGGAGGACCTCTCCTGCAAGGTAGAGCGAGCCGCATATGAGGATCCGCGCAGGTCCGGTTTCGGCGGCCGCAGCAAGGCCGGTCTCCAGCGGGCCGCAGGCGGTGGCGGCAAGTCCCGCCGCGCGCGCTGCATCGGCCAGCGCCTGCGGGCTCGCCGAGGCATGGCCGGGCGCGTTCTCGACGGTGAAGACATGCGGGCTAAGCGCGACGAAGGCCTCGAAGAAGCCGCGGGCATCCTTGCTGGCCAGCATGGCCGTGACGAGTGCCGTCGTGCCGGGCAAGCCCGCCAGATAGGCGGCCAGCGCGCGGCCGGCATGGGGATTGTGCCCGCCATCGAGCCAGAGCGCCGCGCCGACGGCAAGGGCGCTGAGGCCGCCAGGACCGAGGTCCTGCAGGCGCGCCGGCCAGTGCGCCGTGCGCCCGCCGGTCGCGATCGCCGCCTCGGTGACCCTGCTGTCCTGAACGGTGCGCAGCGCCAGCGCCGCCAGGGCCGCATTGGCGACCTGGTGTGCCCCGCGCAGGCCGAGCGGGCCGTCCATGCGGGCGAGGTCGTCCTTGCCCAACACGGTGAGCGGCGCCCCCTGCCGGCGGGCCTCTGCCTCGATCACGGCCGCGGCGACGGGCGCCTGCACGGCGCTGACTGCGGGCACGCCGGGCTTGATGATGCCGGCCTTCTCCCCGGCAATGCTGGCAAGGTCGTCGCCGAGGAATTGCTTGTGGTCATAATCGACGGGGGTGATCACCGAAAGCGCGGGCGGGCCAATCACATTGGTGGCGTCAAAGCGCCCGCCAAGACCGACTTCGAGTATGAGGTAGTCGGCCGGCCACTCGCTGAACAGGAGCAGGGCGGCTGCCGTCGTCGCCTCGAAATGGGTGATCTCGTCTTCGCCGAGGGCCGCGCGCGTGCGCGCCAGCGCATCGACCAGCAGGTCGTCGGCAACGATCACACCGGCAAGCCTTATCCGCTCGTTGAAGCGCACCAGGTGGGGCGAGGTGAAGACGTGCACGCTGAGGCCGGCAGCCTCCAGCATGGACCGCAGGAAGGCACAGGTGGAGCCCTTGCCGTTTGTTCCGGCGACGTGCAGCACAGGCGGCAGGCGGTCGTGCGGCCGGCCGAGTCTGTCCAGGAGGCGCGCGATCCGGCCGAGCGAGAGTTCGATCTGCGCCGGATAGCGACCCTCGAAGGCCTTCAGGGCTGCGGTGACGCGCGGGGATTCGCGGCTCAATCGGCGTCGCCTTCGGTGTCGGGGGCTGGGGAAATGTCGGTTGCCGGCTGGGCGAGCGGCGTCTCTTCAACAGGCACTGGGCCTGCCGGCATGAGATGGCCAAGGACGCGCGCCAGCGCCGCCTTCAGTTCGCGGCGGTCGCAGACAATATCCACCTGGCCCTTCTCGCGCAGGAATTCGGAGCGCTGGAAGCCATCGGGCAGTTTCTCGCGGATGGTCTGCTCGATCACGCGCGGGCCGGAAAACGCGATCATCGCGCCCGGCTCGGCGATGTGGATGTCGCCCAGCATGGCATAGGAGGCCGACACGCCGCCCGAGGTCGGGTCGGTGAGGATGACCACATAAGGCAGGCCCGCCTCGCGCACGTCCTGAATGGCCAGGGTGGTGCGCGGCATCTGCATCAGGCTGAGCGTGCCCTCCTGCATGCGGGCGCCGCCTGAGGCGGTGCAGACGATGAAAGCGGCCTTGCGGTCGGCGGCGAGCTGGGCTGCGGTAATGAAGGCATCGCCGGCGGCCATGCCGAGGGAGCCGCCCATGAAGGCGAAATCCTGTACCAGCACGACGGCCGGTTGGCCCTCGATCCGGCCGAACGCGGCGGCCATGCAGTCATCCTGCAGGATTGGGGCGCCCCCGGCTTCGCTTTCTTCCCGCTCGCGGTTGGAAATCCTGGTGCGGGCCGCCTTCAGGCGCGTCGGATAGGGCTTGTCGTCGCGGAAGCGCAGGGGGTCGACGGGCACTTCGGGCAGGGCGACGGGTTCCCAGCGCTCTTCGTCGAACAGCAGCCGGAAGCGCCAGCGCGGCGAGATCCGCAGGTGGGCGCCGGCGGGCGTGACAAACCAGCTTTCGATCAGGTCGCTGCGATAGACCAGCTCCCCGCTGATCGGGCACTTGACCCAGAGATTGTCTGGCGTGTCCTTCTTCTGGAGCCAGGTCTTCAGGCCAGGCGGGCGGAAATTGGTGAGCCAGTTCATCGATTGGCGTCCTTGGAATACCTGATCAGACTGTAACGTCGCGCCGGACTGCTCTGATTGCAACCGAAAGCGACTGCGCAAGGCGGCCCATGCCCGATGGCCCCTCAGCGGGTGTGCCGGAGGCTGCGGCCTGTTCGGCATGCTCCACGAAGGCCGAGCCGACCACCACCCCGTCAGCGACCCGCGCAAGATCGGCAGCCTGGTCAGGCGTGCGCACGCCAAACCCGACGCAGACCGGCAGGCCGCTTGCCGCGCGCACCCGGGCAATGCCACCGGCCACCTCGTCGGCGCCTGCCGCCCCGGCCCCGGTCACGCCCGCGACCGCGACATAATAGATGAAGCCCGAGGCGCCCTCGACGATCTTGGCGACACGCACCGCGTCGGTGGTCGGCGTCGCCAGCCGGATGACGGACAGGTCGTGGGCTTGCAGGGCGGTGCGCAGGGGGGTGTCCTCCTCCGGCGGCAGGTCGACCGTGATGACACCGTCAATCCCGGCGCCTGCGGCAGCATCGGCAAACGCCTGATAGCCCATGGCATGAACGGGGTTGGCATAGCCCATGAGAATGAGCGGCGTGTCTGGGTCGGTTTCGCGGAAGCGGGCGGCCAGTGCGAGGACATCGCGCAGGGTCGTGCCGGCTTCCAGACTTCGCAGGCCGGCCTTCTGGATGGCCGGGCCGTCGGCCATCGGATCGGTGAAGGGCGCGCCGAGCTCGATGATGTCGGCGCCATTGTCCCGCAGTGCGGTGAGCGCCTGCAGGCTGGTTTCGAGGTCCGGGTCGCCGCCCATGATATAGGCAACGAGCACCGCGCGGCGTTCGGCGCGGGCGGCCTCGAAACGGGCAGTGAGACGCGGGGTCGGCAAGGCGGGCTCCATCATGTGGCAGCAGGGCGTGGAGACTTTGCCTATCCCGATCACCGACGGAGGCAAGGGGCGCGCGCCAGTTCAGCCGCCTGTCTCTGTGACGATCCACTCTGCGAAGGCCCCGCTGGCGCCGGCGAGGGCGATTGCGAGGATCGCCGGCGCGTTGAACGCCTGCGCATAGACCAGCACGAAGATCAGGAACGTCTCATACCACTTTGCGCGGATGAAGACTCATCCGCGGCTACGGCGCATGGGGCGCCGACGCGCAGTCGCGCTTGCCCTGCGCTGCTTGGATCGGTTCCGATC
>CAYPQD010000018.1:0-52218 GCA_964412785.1 uncultured Hyphomonadaceae bacterium | reverse complement strand
CGGGCACCGGCGCTGGCGGCAAGCGCAGGGGCTCAGAACACGGCGTGGTCGCCCCGCTCCAGCTGCGCGCGCCCGGCGATCAGGTCGGCATAATGGTCTTCCAGCCGGTCGGCCCCGAATTCCGGCGTTGCATCAGCGCTGTAGCGGCCCGTCTCCGGGTCGAGGACCAGCATGGATTCGGTTGCATAATAGCGCCCGATCCGGGCCAGCTCGGCCTTGTCGGCGAGACGCCGGCTGACCCGCCCGCCAAGGCTCAGCCCGGCGATGATCGCATCCATCATCGCCACTGGCACGTGGGAGAATTTCTCCGCACGGCCGGTCAGGCGGAACAGCGCCTCGCCCTGTTCGCGCGGGGTGATTGCCGGGCCGGGGCCGCCGACAGGCAGGATGGCGTTCGCCCGCTCCGGCTCGGTCAGGCAGGAGGTGATAAAGCGGGCAAGATCACGGTCGCTGATTGGCTTGCAGGCAGTCAGCGCGCCATCACCGAACAGGAGGAACGCCTTGCCCGCCTGCACCCGCTCAACCTGGCCGGCCAGCGACTTGAAGAAGGCGGTCGGTCGCACGATCGACCAGGTCAGCCCGGACGCCATCAGGCTGGCCTCGAAGGCCAGTTTTGCCTGCTGGAAGGCCAGCCGCGGCGTCTGCACGCAAAGGGCCGACAGGAGGACGAAGCGGGGAATACCGGCCGCCACCGCCTCGGCGAGCACGCCCTCATGGGCCGCATGGTCGATCGCCCAGGCATCGTGCGGTGCGCCGGTGCGCGATGCGAGACAGGAGACGATGGCGTCGAACCCCTCGCCGCACAGCGCATCCCGGCGCACCGAGGCGCGGTCAGTGACATCGCCGACGCGTACCGTGACGCCGCCGAGGAGGCCGCCTATGGCCGCGGGGTCCAGCCGGCCGCCGACACCGGCGCGCGGGCGGGTGAAGGCGACGACCGCATGGCCGGCGCCGACCAGCGCCGCAGCCGTCGCCTGGCCGATCGTCCCGGTTGCGCCGAGTAGAAGGACCCGCATCGCCCTGCCCCGCCCGGCGCCGTCAA
Source organism: uncultured Hyphomonadaceae bacterium (assembly GCA_964412785.1). Taxonomy (GTDB): domain Bacteria; phylum Pseudomonadota; class Alphaproteobacteria; order Caulobacterales; family Hyphomonadaceae; genus UBA5336. The sequence goes on along the minus strand of CAYPQD010000018.1, from coordinate 51,176 downwards.
CCGCGGTCCGGATTGCCGGCGAGCAGCTGCTCGGCCGGGCGGATCGCCTTCCAGGCGAGCACCCGCACCGCCAGCTTTCCGTCCGGCAACCGCCAGTCGGCCTCGACATAGCCGGTCGTGCGCGAACGGTTGACCACATGCGCGGTGATCTCGATCTCATCGCCGCCGACCGGGCGGAACAGCTTCACCTGAAGGTCAAGCGTGGTGAAATGCTCGCCCGCCTTCAGAGCGCTCATCATGCAGATGGAGACCACATGATCGCTGAGTGCGCCGACCCAGCCGCCGAACACCCGCCCCGGCTGGATGTCGCGCGAACCATCATTCGGCCAGACATAGCGCACCCGCCCGGGCGCGACCTCGCGCAGCCAGAGCTCCGGCAGGATGCCGAGCGCCTTCAGCGCCTGCGGCTTGAAGCTCCAGTCGCCGGACTGGACCCCCTCAAGGAAGGCGCGGAACCAGGGCGTGTATTCGCCCTCCTCGATCGCGATCGTCATCGCTCAGGTAACCGTTGCGCCGCCATCGACGACCATCATCTGCCCTGTCATGTAGCTGCCAGCCTTCGACGCGAGATAGACGGCCGCGCCGGCGATCTCCTCCGGTTCGCCGATCCGCCCGAGCGGCGTGCCGGTGAGCGAGCGCTTCAGGATGTCCGGGTTCTCCCACAGGGCGCGGGCGAAATCGGTACGGATGAGGCCCGGCGCGATGCAGTTGATGCGGATATTGTGCGGGCCGAACTCGGTGGCGAGGTTGCGGGCGAGCTGGAAGTCCGCCGCCTTGGAGATGTTATAGGCGCCGATCACCGGGGTGCCGCGCAGGCCGCCGATAGAGGAGACGATGATCACTGCCCCGTCCTTGCGCTCGATCATCTGCGGCGCGACCATCTGGATCAGCCAGTGGTTGGAGATGATGTTGTTCGACAGGATCTTCTGGAACTGCTCGTCCTCGATCCCCGACATCGGCCCGAAATAGGGGTTGGAGGCGGCATTGCAGACGACAATGTCGATCTTGCCGAAGGCGGCATTGGCGGCATCGACCAGCGCCTGCAGCTCCTCCCTGGAGGAGATATTGGCAGGATGGGCAATCGCCCGGCCCTCTCCATGGGCGGCATTGATCGCCTCGGCGACCTCCTGGCAAGGGCCGGGCTTGCGCGAGGAGATCGCCACCTGCGCGCCCTCTGCAGCCATCGCCTCGGCGATCGCCTTGCCGATGCCCCGCGAGGAACCTGTGATGATGGCGGATTTTCCGGAAAGATCGAACAGGCCCATCAGGGCGCCTCCCATGTCTGTCTTCGGTGTACCACCCCCACGATAGGCGCAGGCAGGCCTGTCCGCCAAGGGGGATCAGCGCAGGCGCACCGGCGGCAGCTCCCAGTCATCGGCCAGGATGTCGGCGAGCCGCTCGGTTCGCAGACGGACGATCTCCGGCGTCCAGGCCTCCTGGCCGGCGAGGTCACGCGTCAGCGCGAAATGCGAGCCGCCGGCGTCATCGAAATAGAGTTTCTTCTTGTCGCGGAAGTCGAGCTGGTCGGCCGCCTGGTTCACCTCGTGTGGCAGCAGGACGAAATTGCCCAGCGTGTCGCACAGCTCGCGGCGCTTGGTCGGGTCGATCCAGACCTTGAGCCAGAAGCTCTCCGGCTTCGGGTTGCGCGGCAGGACGTGTTCCACCGTCGCGTCGCTCTCCGGCGGCAGGGTGCGCCCGCCCTGCAGCGCCGCATTCATCCGGAGCGCCATCGAGCGGCGCTGTCCGAAGGTGCCGAAGCGCCCGCGCAGGCGCTCGCGCATCTTGCGGGACTCATCGCGCGAGATCGCAAACGGCGCCGCACTGGTGTCGAGCCCGCCGGGCAGGTCGATCGCGTCAATGACCCGGCGATAGCGCTTCGCCCGCTGGGCCTTGTCATGGATGACCAGCTGGAGGAGGTATCCAAGGCGCTCAAGCAGCCGGAAGAAGGTGACCGCCGCCTCGCCCTCCTCGCGTCGCTCCACCAGGAATTTCAGGGCCGGAGCGCGCCAGCCATAATGCTCCAGCGCGCGCAGCCTGTTGATATGGTCCGAGACCTCCTGAGCATGCGCGCCGAGCTTCACCTTGCCGGTGTTGATCTCGCGGTAGGCCTCCACACAGCGCGGCAGATAGTCATCAAGGAATTCGCGCGGCGGGATCGCCTTCAGCACCTCCTTGTGGAAACCGCTGATGAGGTTGCCGCGCAGAGAGCGGTCGAACAGGGTGCGGATCTGGCGCAAAAGGTCATCGAACGCCGCCCCGCCGAGCAGGCTCTCATACTCCGACCAGCGCGCCGAATAATAGTCAGCCTCGGCTATCGCAAGGTTCGCCCGCTCGAACAGTTCGGTCTTGATGATGTCATGGGCATTGGGCTCGCGCCCGCGGGTATTGAGCACGCGGAACACCTTGTAGCCGGCATCCCGGTCGGACACGATCACCTTCACCATGACGCAGCCCGTCCGGATTGTCTCGGCAAGACGGCGGCGCTCGGCATCATCCATCCGGCCGGCCTCTTCCAGGTATTTCGCGACATTGTCGGCCATCCGCTTCTGGCTCTGGCTGGCGAAATCCTCCATCTCGATCCGCAGCGTCGCGCCGCGCCCCTGCACGTTCTCGCGGAAGAACGGTCCGTCGACATGGTTGAGGCTGAGCCGCCAGCCGGCCGGCTCGCCGAGATTGGGACGCGGCGGGTCGGCAATCAGCGAATGCAGGGCCTCGGCGCGGGCCGGGTCGACCTCCAGGTCACGCAGCACCGCGACGAGCAGGCTCAGCGTTGTCAGCCTCTGCTGGCCATCGACGATTTCCAGAGCCCCGGCGCCGGCGCCCCGGATCAGGACGATCGCACCGATGAAGTGGGCAATCCCCGTTTCCGACGCCTCGACGAGGTCGCCCAGCAGGTCGAGGGCCTCCCGCTCAGTCCACGAATAGCTGCGCTGGAAGGGCGGCATGGCAAGTCGTTCGCCAGGAGCCAGAAGGCCCTCCAGCGCGATCTCACGTGCATTGACGCCGGTGTCCATTCGCACAACCATGGGCCTTTCCCGTCCCGCCACAGACCGAGCATTAAGAGGGCGGGGGCGCCTCACAATTCCGTAACTTCAGTCCCGGCCGCTTTTGCGACACGGGTGTGACAGGAGAACCACGCCAATGAGATGGGTGAGTTTCGGGCATGGCGGGCGGATCCATGCCGGCTTGATGGACAATGGCGCGATCGTGGACCTCGGCCCGGTCGCCCTGGCGGACATTCTCTCCGGTGCGCGCAGGGTGACCCGCATTAGCGACCTGCCGCGCCACGATCCGGATTCGGTACACCTCACCGCGCCCATTCCCCGCCCGGGAAAGATCCTCGGCATCGGCCTCAACTACGCCGCCCATGCGGCCGAAAGCACGAGCTTTGCCCGCCGGCTGGAGGGTTCGGTGCAGAAATGGTTCAACAAGCAGGCGACGGCGGCCCATGGCCCGACCGGCGAGGTCCACCTGCCACGGGTTTCGGACCAGCTGGACTATGAGGGCGAACTGGTCGTCGTCATCGGCCGGCCCGGTCGGCATGTACCGCGCGAGCGGGCCATGGAAATCGTCGCCGGCCTGTGCGTTGGCTGTGACTATTCCGTGCGCGACTGGCAGAAGGCCAGCCCGACCATGATCATGGGCAAGGGCTTCGACACCCACGCGCCATTCGGCCCGGCCATTGTCAGCCTTGACGAGGCCGGCGACCTCGACGCGCTCACCATCCGCACCTTCGTCAATGACGAGCTGCGCCAGCAAGGCCGGGCCGGCGACATGATCCACCCGGTCGCTGACCAGATCGCCCACCTCAGCGCCGCCTTCACCCTGGAGCCCGGCGATGTGATCTTCACCGGCACGCCGGCAGGCGTCGGCGCCGGCTTCGACCCGCCCCGTTTCCTGACGGCTGGCGACACGGTCCGGGTCGTGATCGACGGGATTGGCGAGATCGCCCACCGCATCATCGCCGAGCCGGACACGATGCCACGGATCGGGTGAGCGATGGCGCATTCTCCGTTCCCGGAAGGTTTCATCTGGCGTGGCCGGCAAGCCCCACCGGGTTACAAAGCTGTGAGCTTGCGCAGGCGCACCCTATCGCCGGCATCCGAAATCGGGGATATTCGACGCAATTCGTTAACGGTTTCGCTCTAGCGGTTAATCAAGCTGATGGGTGAGGCACAGGTTGCCCGGCATGACGTTCCTGTTGTTCCTGTTCTATGCCGCGCTGGGAGGCGCCGCCGGCTGGACCGCCCACATGGTGGCCCGGCTGGAGATGGCAATTGCGATCGCCATCGGCGCGGCCGTGTTTGCCCTGCTCGGCCAGCTGCACATCCTCGTGACCCGCAAGGGCAGCGAGAAGCAGCTCGCCAAGCGGCTCGGCACGGTCGAAACCCTCCAGCGCGATACCTCAGAGCGGATGGACGTCATCGAGGCGCGTACCGGCGCTGTGGAATCCACCCTCAAGCATGAGCTGACCGAGCGCCGCGACGCCCTGGTGGCCGAGATGAAGCAGCTTGAAGCGCTGATCGAGCGGCTCAGCCGCAGCTTCGAGGCCCGTCTCAGCGAGCAGCCGCGCAGCTATGTCGTGCCCGACGCCGATGACCTGGCCCTGCGCGCTGTCAAGGATGCGCTCGATGCCGGCCGGCTCGATCTCTATCTGCAGCCGATCGTCTCCCTGCCCCAGCGCCGGGTCGCATTCTATGAGGGGTTCACGCGCCTGCGCCGGGAAAATGGCGCGATCATCCGCCCGGCGGAATTCCTTGAGCCGGCGCGCCGTGCCCGGCTGATGGGGATGATCGACATCCTCAGCCTGTTCCGCTGCGTGCAGATCGTTCGCCACCTGGCCGCCCGCGACCGCCGGGTCGGGGTGTTCTGCAACGTCTCCACCGCGGCGCTGGCCGACCCGAAATACTTCCAGAGCTTCCTCGACTTCATGGCGGAGAACCGCGACCTCTCCGGCTCGCTGATCTTCGAGATCGAGGCGGACCGCTTCGAGACGCGCTCGCGCGACATGCGGGCCAACATGGACAAGCTGGTCGCCATGGGCTTCCGCTTCTCGGTCGACCACACGCCGAACCTGGCGCTCGACCTGCCGCGCCTGCAGGATGCCGGGGTGAAGTTTGCCAAATTCCATGGCCAGACCCTGGTCGACCATTTGCGCGACCCGGCCGGCAGCCGCCCCGTCTCATCGATCAACCGGCAACTGTCCGGCGAGGATGTCTCGGCGGTGTTCGCCCGCCATGGCGTGACCATGATCGCGGAAAAGCTGGAGGACGAGGCGAGCGTCCTTGAGGTGCTTGAGTTCGATATCCCCTACGGCCAGGGCAATGTCTTTGGCCCGGCCCGGCCGATCAAGAGCTCGCTGATGCAGGAGACCGCCCCGCCACAGGACTTCGTCAAGCGCATCGGCTCGTTCGGCTGATCCGCCGGCCTGTCGTCTCTTCGATTGACCCGCCGGTCGGCTCGCCCTAGCTCCGCGACGATGTCTGATCCCCGCCTGCTTTCCGGCCTCGCCGAAATTGCCGCCGACTACGACGCCCTGCTGTGCGATGTCTGGGGCGTCATCCACAATGGCCGCCGGGCCTTCGCCGAGGCAGGCGAGGCGCTGGTCCGCTTCCGCGAGGGCGGAGGGCGGGTCGTGCTCATCACCAACGCCCCGGTGCCGAAGGACCGGGTGATCGGCTATTTTGCCCCATTCGGGGTTCCAGGTGCCGCGTTCGACGACTGCGTCTCGTCCGGCGATGCCACCCGGGCCGAACTTCTGCGGCGACGTGACCAGACCGTCTGGCGCTTTGGCGCCGATGGCGGCGAGGAGCATGACCGCTTTCTTTATGAGGGCCTCGGCCTCACCTTCGTCGACGGCCCCGGCGCGGACCTGATGCTCTGCATCGGCCTGCGCGACCAGTTCGGCGACGACCCGCAGGACTACCGAGCCGAACTGGCGGAACCGGCTGCGCGCGGCCTCACCATGATCTGCGCCAATCCGGACATCCAGGTGCGCGTCGGCGACCGTCTGGCCTGGTGCGCCGGAGCGCTGGCACGGATCTATGAGGAGCTCGGCGGGCGGGTGGTCTATCCCGGCAAGCCGCATGCAGCGATCTACCGGCTGGCGCGCGAACGCCTCGCCGCAGCCGGTGCGCCGGCTCAGCCGCGCCTCCTCGCCATCGGCGACGGCCCGGCTACCGACATGGCCGGCGCCAACCGCGAGGGCCTCGACGCGCTTTATGTCGGCACCGGCCTGCAGCTGCACGGCTCAGGCGATTTCGCCGCGGAGGCGGCCGGCCTGCTCGCCCGGCACGGCGTCACCGCCCGCTATGCCATGCCGGCTCTGGCCTGGTGACAATTGCAAGTCGGGCACGGTGCAGTCTAAGACAGGACGAACCGAACGAGGATGGGAATGACTGAGATGGCCGACATCAAGGGCTACACCTTCGAGGAACTGGAGGTCGGCATGGCGCACGAGACCGTGCACACGATCATGGAGGCTGATATCCAGGCCTTTGCCGATGTGTCCGGTGACCACAACCCTCTGCACCTCGACGAGGACTATGCCAGGACGACGATCTTCGGCCAGCGGATCGCCCATGGCGCGCTGACGGCGAGCTATATCTCCGCAATTCTCGGCAACAACCTGCCCGGCCCGGGCGCGATCTTCACTCACCTGTCCATGCGCTTCAAGCGACCGGTCTTCATCGGCGCCACCGTGACCGTCAGGGCCGAGGTCGTGGAAAAGATCGAGCGCGGAAACCGGGTGACCCTGAAGGTGACCTGCTCGGTCGATGACAAGCCGGTCATTGTCGGCGAAGCGGGGGTGGTCGCCCCCGCCGCCGAGGCCTGACCTGAAGGGCGCCATGGCTGTCTTCGCCGACTATCGCGACCTACCGGCTGAGGCCCGTGGCCATGCGGTCGCGCTCGGCAATTTCGATGGCGTCCATGCCGGCCACATGGCCGTGATCGAGGCGGCCCGGTCCGCCGGCGGGCGGCTGGGCGTGGCCACCTTCGAGCCACCGCCGCGGGCCTTCTTCCGGCCGAGCGATCCGCCCTTCCGCATCCTCAGGCCGGAGCGGCGCAATGCCCGCCTGCTGGAGATCGGTGCCGGGGCCGTGTTCGAGCTGCCCTTCAACACCGACATGGCGGGGATGACGGATGAGAGCTTCGCCCGCGAGGTGTTGTCGGGCGGGCTCGGCGTTTCCCATGTGGCGGTCGGTTTCGACTTCCGCTTTGGCCGCGGACGGATGGGCGACGCCCACCGGCTGGCCTCGCTCGGCCGCGCGCTCGGCTTTGGCGTGACAATCGTGGAAAAGATCGAGGCGATCGGGGAGAAGGCGTCCTCAACCGCGATCCGCCAGGCGCTGCGGGCTGGGGAGCCGGAGGTGGCAGCAGCGCTCCTCGGCGAGCCGTGGATTGCCGACGGCGTGGTCGAGGGCGGCGAGAGGCGCGGCCGGACCCTCGGCTTTCCCACTGCCAACATCCACCTCAACGACCTCATCCATCCGCGCCACGGGGTCTATGCCGTGCGCGCCCGGGTCGGCCGGGCCGGGCCCTGGCGGGACGGGGTGGCGAATTTCGGCCGCACGCCGACAACGGGCCTGCGCGAGCCGCTGCTTGAGACCTTCCTGTTCGATTTTGACGGTGACCTCTACGGCCAGTGGCTTGAGGTGGCGCTGGTCGCCTTCCTCAGGCCGGAGGCGAAGTTCGACAGCCTTGAGGCCATGGTCGCGCAGATGCACCTTGACGTTGCCGCCACAAGGGAGGCGCTCGCGGGCGCGGCAGGGGTGTGATCATCCCCTGCTGACGAACATCCACGCGCCAAAACCAGGGCCTCATACCAGTGTGCGCAGATGAGGGTCCATCTGCGTATTCGGCGCATCAGCGCCGACACGCAGTCGCGCTTGCCCTGCGCTGCGTGGATCGGTTTTGGGTCCATGCAGCTTGGTATCAGCCCCAGTTTCGCGGACCTGCCGCGCCTTGGCGGATGACAGGTCCGGCAGGCTCTGCTAACCGCGATCGCGATGTCGATCCGAGCCGTCCGTCGAATTAGCCGCCCGGTCCCGCGCTGAACTGCGCCGGGCCGGGAGCGCTATCCGTTCGCCAATTCAAGACACCGACACCCTGAAGGTCTGCCATGACCCCCGACACCGAGACCCGCGACTATCGCGACACCCTGTTCCTTCCGAACACCGAGTTTCCCATGCGTGCCGGCCTGCCGAGGCGCGAGCCGGACTGGATCGCCCGCTGGGACGAGATGCGGCTCTACCAGCGCCTGCGCGAGGACGCCAAGGCACGCGGCGCGCCGCAATGGATCCTGCATGACGGCCCGCCCTATGCCAACGGGCCGATCCATCTCGGCACCGCAATGCAGAAGGCGCTGAAGGACATGGCGGTGCGCTCGCGCCAGATGACCGGCCATGATGCCAGCTACCTGCCTGGCTGGGACTGTCACGGCCTGCCGATCGAATGGAAGGTGGAAGAGGCGTTCCGCGCCAAGGGCCGGGCGAAGGATGACGTCCCGCCGGGCGAGTTCCGCGCCGCCTGCCGCGCCTATGCGGCGGAATGGGTGGAGGTGCAGAAAGCGCAGTTCCGCCGGGTCGGCATTGAGGGGGAATGGGATGACCCCTACCTCACCATGAAGCCGGAAAGTGAGGCGGCGATCGTGCGCGAATTCCTCACTGTGGCGATGAGCGGCCGGCTGGTGCGCGGCGCCAAGCCGGTGATGTGGAGCCCGGTGGAGCGCACCGCCCTCGCCGAGGCGGAAGTGGAATACCACGACCGCAAGGTGCCGGTGATCTGGGTGAAGTTTCCTGTGAAAGTCGGCGCAGGAACAATTCCAGTGGGCGAGCCTGGTCAGGAACCTGCCATGACCGGGGCAAGTGTCGTGATCTGGACGACGACACCATGGACGATACCGGCAAACCAGGCTGTCGCCTTCAATTCAAACCTATCCTACGGCCAATACCGGGTCGATGCTGTGATGAGCGAAAAGGAACTTGGTTTCGCGCCCTATGCATCTGTTGGCGAACGCCTGCTCATGGCTGATGCTCTTGCCAAGGACGTCTTCGCAAATGCCAAGGTGACTTCGTGGACAAGGTTAGGAGATTGTTCGCTGATGCCTGGTGCGATAGCCAGCCACCCCCTCGCTGGCCTCGCTGAGTTCTTTGATCATAATGTCCCCCTCCTCGCCGGCGATCACGTCACCGACGAGGCCGGCACCGGCTTTGTCCATACTGCGCCGGCCCATGGCGAGGATGACTTCAATGTCTGGGTGGAGAGCGGGCGCACGACCGCGGAGATCCGCCAGGTCGTCGATGCCGATGGCTGCTATACCGACGAGGTGCCGGCACCGTTTGCCGGCCTCGACATCATCCGGACCTCCGGCAAGAAACGCGGCGAGCCGGGCAAGGCAAATGACGCGGTCATCAAGGCGCTCGCGGAAAGCGGGAACCTGCTCGCGCGCGGGATGACGACGATCCGCGATGCCCATTCCTGGCGCTCCAGGGCGCCGGTGATCCGGCGGGCGACGCCGCAATGGTTCATCGCCATGGATGTGGCGCCGGATGGCGGCCGGCCCCTGCGCGAGATCGTCATGGATGCGCTGGAGGATGTGGACTTCTTCCCGAAATCGGGGCGCAACCGGCTGACCAGCATGGTCGAGGGCCGCCCCGACTGGCTCGTCTCGCGCCAGCGCAATTGGGGCGTGCCGATCACCGTGTTCGTCAACACGAGGGGCGAGCCGCACACTGCTGCCCTGTCGAGGACGAAGGCAGAGCGGATCAACAAGCGCATCCTGAAGGCGATCGCGCAGGGCGGCGTCGAGGCCTGGTTCGACACGCCGGGCGCGGACTTCCTGAAGAGCGACGCCGACCCGGCGGACTGGGAGAAGGTGACCGACGTCCTCGATGTCTGGTTCGATTCCGGCACGACGCACGCTTTCGCCCTGCGCGACCGGGGGATCATCGATGACGCGACCGGGCGGGCTGACCTCTATCTGGAGGGCTCAGACCAGCATCGCGGCTGGTTCCAGTCCTCCCTGCTGGAATGCTGCGCGACCCGTGGCATGGCGCCCTACCGGCAGATCCTGACCCATGGCTTCATCGTCGACCAGGACGGACGCAAGATGTCGAAAGCCCTCGGCAACACCATCGAGCCGCAGGAGATCGCCGACAAGTATGGCCTGGAAATCCTGCGCCTCTGGGCGGCCTCCTCGGACTTCACCGAGGACCTTCGGATCTCCGACGAGATCCTCAAGGGCGCAGTGGAGACCTATCGGCGACTGCGCAATACCCTGCGCTACCTGCTGGGTGCGCTCGACGGGTACGCCATGCAGGCCGAGCATGTCCAACCCGACGAGATGCCGGAGCTGGAGCGCTGGGTGCTGCACCGGCTGGCCGAACTCGACGGGCTGGTGCGCGAGGCCTACGACACCTATGACTTCAGGCGGGTGATGTCCGCGCTCACCAATTTCTGCGCGGTCGACCTGTCGGCGATCTATTTCGATATCCGAAAGGACAGCCTGTATTGCGATCCGCCGGCCTGGACTGCCGATCACTGGGACGAGGCGACGGCGGTCCATGGCAACCGGCGCCGCGCGGCGCGCACGGTGATGCACGCGGTGCTGGAGCGGCTGCTGTGCTGGCTGGCGCCGATTGCGCCCTTCACCACGGAGGAGGCTTTCCTGGAAAGCCCGCTGAAGGACCGCGCCGACAGCGTCCACCTGCTGCAATTCCCGGACACGCCGGCGGCCTGGCGCGACGAGGCGCTGGCGGCAAAATGGGCGCAGGTGTTAAAGGTCCGCCGCGTCGTCACCGGCGCGCTGGAGGTGGAGCGGCGGGAGAAGCGGATCGGCGCCTCGCTGGAAGCCGCGCCCGTGGTGCACCTCACCGATCCGGACGTGCTGGCCCGACTCGATGGCGTCGACATGGCGGAGGTCTGCATCACCTCGGGGATCATGCTGACGGGCGGCGACCTGCCGGGCGGGGCGTTTGCCCTTGAGGAGGTGCCCGGCGTCGCCGTGGTGCCGGCCAAGGCGGCCGGGGTGAAGTGCGCCCGCTCGTGGAAGTATTTCGACCCGGATATGGCCGACCCGGACTATCGCGACATCACACCGCGCGATGCCCTGGCGGTCAGGGCCATCGAGGCGGCAGGCTGAGCGGCGGGCGGTAGAGGGCGTGGTCCTCGGTGACGCCGAAGGCTGCGAACCACGCGTCGAAATTGCGTGATACCAGTGTGCACAGATGAGGAAGCAACTGCGCATGCTGGTCTGGGACGCCGCGCTTGCAGCGCTCGCGCTGCTCTTCCCGGCCGCGCAGGCTGGTGCCGTGGAAGGCGAAACCGGCTCTGTCGATGATCAGGGGCAGGACACCCGCAAGGCCGGCGAGGAAGCCGGCCTTCGGGTCGTGTTTCCAGCTTTCCAGGTCATGCCGGGTGGCAACCTCGAAAAGGCCGGCTATGCCGCCGCAGCCGAGAACGGGTCTCAACAAGTCAAGGCTGCCTTGACGTCGTCCTTGTCCGGGCGGAGTCAATGCCAGGGGCGCCCCCCGTCCTGCCGCAGCTACAGCATCAAGCTGGCGCCGGTCCGCCTCATTCGGCAGGCTGGAAGCCGGGGCTGGCGGGCCCATCCACGCTCGCCTGACCTGCGCCGGCGCCCTGGCTGGTGCCGATCAGCTCCTCCTCGTCGATGGTGGCATGGCCGGAATAGGTCTCGCCGATCTGGCGGAAGGGCCGCCCGCCCCAGCTCCAGCGAAAGATCCGGCCAATCTCGACACCGACGGCATAGAGCGCCGGCACCATCAGCAATGAGACGAACACCGCGAACGCGACGGCGCTGCCGAGCGAAATCACCATCGGCTTGAGGAACTGGGCCTGGACGGAGCGCTCCGCGATCAGCGGCAGGACGCCGACAAAAGTGGTCACGGAGGTCAGCAGGATCGGCCGGAAGCGGGAGACGCCGGCATCGACGATCGCCTGGACAGCGCCTGCACCTTCCTCACGGCGGCGGTTGAGGAAGTCGAGGAGGACAAGGTTATCGTTGATGACGACCCCGCCGGCAGCGGCGATCCCGAAGAAGGAGAACATGGCCATCGGCGAGTCAAACAGGAAATGGCCGAACACCGCCCCGGCAAAGGCAAAGGGGATCGCCGTCAGCAGCAGGAGGGGCTGGGCATAGGACTGGAAGGCGATCGCCAGCAGGATATACATGGCGGAGAGCGCGATCACGCCGAACAACAACAGCTCTGAGAAGAAATCCTGCTCCTGTTCGAAGCCGCCGATATTGCCGCGGCTGACATCAGGGAAGCGCCGCTCGAAGCCCGGCCAGAAATTCGCCTCCATATCGGCAATGATCTGGCCGCGGACATCGTCGGTGAGTTCGGCAAAGACCGACACCGAGCGGGTGCGGTCGCGCCGCAGGACCCGGTTGATGCCCGGGGCGAACTCGAACTCGGCAACCTGGCCAACCGGGATGGCGCGCCCATCGGGCGTGCGGATTCGCAGGTCCCGCAGGCTGTCAAGGCTTTCCCTGTCCGCCTCCGGAAGGCGCACGCGCACCTCCACATCCTCGCCATTGCGGGGCAGGCGCTGGACTAGTTCGCCGAAATAGGCCTGGCGGACCTGGTTGGTGACATCGGCAAGGGTCACACCAAGAGATTCCGCGCCCGGCCTGAGGCGGATCTGCAATTCGTCGGCGGCAGAGGACAAATTGTCACCGATGTCGAAGGTGGTCGAGTAGCTGGCAAGCTGGGCCTTCACTTCCGCTGCAGCGGCGCGCAGGCGGTCGAGGTCGGGGTGGTTGAGCGAGAAGCGGATGCCGCTCTCATCCTCGTTGAGGGTGAAGTTGAAGCTGATTTCCTCAGCATCCTGGATCGGGCCGACCAGTTCGCGGAAGCGCTCGCTGACATCGCGGGTCGAGATGGTTTCCGGACGGTCCTCCGGCGGGGTCAGGCCGACCCAGGCATTGACCGTGCGCCCGAAGGCGACGACCGACTGGCCCTCGATCAGCCCGCCCTCAATCTCCGGATAGGTTTCCTTCATCTCCACGCTCAGCAGGTCGATGCCGTTTTCCAGCTGGGCGCGCACCTGCTCGGTGCGGGCAAATGGCGTGCCATCGGGCAGTTCGATCTCGACCTGGATGAGATCGCCTTCGATCTGCGGCATGAACTGGAAGTTGACATAACTGCCGAACAGCTGGGTGGCGTAAAGGAACAGCACCGCGAACAGCGCCACTGTCGCATAGCGGAAGCGCACGGCGAGCTCGAGTACCGGGCGGTAGATGTGGTCGGCAAACCAGAGGAGGCTGTCGGCGATCGAGCGCTGGACCCGCATGATGCGCCCGCCAACGCCGTCAAACCGCTGCGGTTTCAGGTGCGCCAGGTGGGCCGGCATGATGAACATCGCCTCGATGATCGAGAAGGTCAGAGCGGCGACAACGACAAAGGTGATCTGCTCGGTGAAGGCACGGGTCGGGCCGGTGAGGAAGGCCCAGGGCAGGAAGGCGATGATCGTCGTGATGACGCCGAAAATGATCGGCTTGAGCACGAGCTGGGTGCCCATGATCGCCGCATTGACGCCCTGCCCGCGGCCGCTCTCCACCTCCTTGTGGATGTTCTCCCCCACCACGATGGCATCATCGACGATCACCCCGATCACCAGGAGGACGGCAAACAGGGACAGGACGTTGAACGACACACCGAAGAAGGGCAGCAGCATGATACCGCCCGCGAAGGCGGTGAAGATGCCGATGGTGACCCAGAAGGCGACGATAGGGCGAAGGAACAGCACCAGCACGATGAGGACGAGGATGCCGCCCATCAGGGCGGACTTCGCGATGGTGTTCATCCGCGCCTTGAAGTTGACGCTGTCGTCCCAGAGAATGTCGATCTTGATCGCCTCGGGCAGGATGCCGTTGGCCGGATCGTTCGCCCGCTCGATGAAGGCCTTCACCGCATCGGTGTATTCGATGATCTGCATCTTGTTTGGCGAAGGCAGCATGATGAAGGCGGCAGTCTGCCCGTTATGGCGGGCGTTGAGGTCTGAATCGACGAAACCGTCGATCACCGTCGCCACGTCGCGTACACGAATGGTACCGCCGCTCGCGGTCTGGCGGACAATGATGTCATCAAACTGCTCCTTGGTGTCAGCAAGCTGGCGGGCCTGCAGGCTGACACGGCCGGTATCGGTCTCGACCCGGCCGCCGGAACTGTTCAGCGAAGAGGCGCGGATCGCGTTGGCCACGTCTGAGAAAGTCAGGTTGTAGCGACGCAGATTGGCCTCGGATATCTCGATCGAGACCTCCTCGCCAAGGGTGCCATTGACGACGGCCAGCTCACCGCCGGGCAGGCGGGCGACCTCGTCGCGGACATCGTCGACAATGCGTTTCAACTCCAGCGGTTCGACATCGCCATAGACGGCCATGCCGAAATACCAGTTGCGCTGCTCCCATCGGATCACCTGCGGGCGAAAGGCCGACTGCGGCAGGTTGTTGATCTGGTCGACGCGCAGCTTCACCTCGTCGAGGAACTCGATCATGTCGATGTCGTCCCGGCCGCGGACATTGACGACAGCCCCGCCCTCATTGGCGATCGAGGTGATCCGTTCGAGCCCGTCAATGTCGGCGACCGCCTCCTCGATGCGGGTGACGATCTGCTCTTCGACCTCGTTCGGCGAGGCGCCGGGCCAGGCGACCGTGACCGAGGCACCGGCCACGGCGACGGTCGGGAACATTTCCCGCTCGAGACTGAAGAAGGCGAAGACCCCGCCGATAAAGGCGACCGCCATCAAGAGGTTGGCCGCAATTGAATTGCGGGCAAACCAGCTGACCATTCCCCTCATTGGATGGCTCCTTCGCGGTTGGCCGGGGCTCCGCTGGCAGCGACCGCCCCGGTGTCGGCGACGGCCGGCGGATCAGGCTCATGGGTGATCAGCGAGCCGTCGGGACGCCGCTCCACCACCTTGATCCGCATGCCGTCGAATGCGGCCTGGATGGGCGAGACCACAGCCAGTTCGCCAGGCTCGACGCCGCTTCGCAGATAGGCGCCTTCGCGGTTGGTGAAGACCACGTCGACCTTGCGGACCGACAGGATGCCCGTCCTCGGATTGCCGATATAGATCTCGTCTTCGCCGCGCAAGGCGCTGCGCGGAGCGATCAGCAGGTTGTCGAGCCGGGTGCCCTGCACGTTAGCCTCGACGAACAGTCCGGGAGCCATCGGCGCGCCCTCGTCGGCGCCGGTGCCATAGGGGTCTTCCAGTTCCGCAATCACGTTGATCAGCCGGGTGCGCGGGTCGAAGGCCGCGGCCGTGCGTGTGACCTGGCCTTCCCAATTGCGGGTGCGACCGGCGACCTCGGCGCGGAAGATGACCGGCGGGCCGGGATTGTCTGCGGTGGCGGCAAAGGCGAGCGGCAGGCCGATGCGGCCGAGTTCGCCGTCGGTGACAGCAAGGGCGACCTCCACGACATCGGTCGCGAAAATCCGCCCAAGGGTTGCGCCGGGGGAGACAAACTGGCCGAAATCGGCAGTGCGCTCGCGCACGCGGCCATCGAACGGCGCGCGCACAGCGGTTCGTTCCAGACCCAGCTCGGCATCGCGCAGCTGCGCCATGGCGGAATCGAGGCTGGCACGCGCCTCGGCAAGCTGCGGCTCGCGGCGGGCGAGCGGGCTTGATTCGGTAATGCCGAGGTCTGCAAGGTCCTCGCGTGCCAGTTCGGCCTCGGCGACCTCGCGGGCAAGGCGCTGTTCGGCAGCCGCAACAATGGACTGGGCCCGCACAACCGCCAGTTCATAGTCTGTCGCCTCCAGTCGGACGAGCACCTGGCCCTCGCGGATGAAGCCGCCATCGATGAAGTCCGGCGAGACATAGGCGATTCGGCCGGCGATCTGGGGGGCCAGCACGATCTCGCGTTTCGGCTCGACCTCGCCCTGCGTCCGCACGGTCAGGTCGAGACTGCCCTCGACGATCGGCGCGGCAAAGACCGACAGCCCGGCTGGAGCCTCCTCCGCCTCTTCAGGTTGCGGCGCAAGGGCGTTAAGGACGGCGACACCGCCAAATCCGAGGATGGCGAGGATCAGGAAGGGCAGGATGAGCGCGAGGATGCGGGACATGGGGCTATCAGCTTTCAGGCGGGATGAGGTCGAATGCAGGCTCGGCGAGCGCCACGGCGTCCGGCAGGCTGCCGCCGAGGGCGAGGTGGTAGTTGACCCGGTTGGTCGCCCGGCTGGCACGGACGCTGACAAGGGCTGACTCTGCGCTGAGGCGGCGCGTCTGGGCGTCGATCAGGTTGAAGATCGACACAAGGCCGTTCTGGTACTGTCGCTCGGCAAGTTCCTCGGCGAACCGGGCTTCCTCCAGGGCGCGGGCCTGGGCCTGTTCCTGCGCGGCGAGGCGAAGGTCGGCGGCGAGGGTATCTTCAACCTCGCGCCAGGCGGCGAGCACGGTCGAAGCGTAATTGGCAAGAGCGGTCTCCGCGCGGGCATAGAAGGCGTCCCGACGGGCGCGGATCTGGCCGCCGGCATAGAGCGGCTGGGTCAGGTTGGCGATTGCGCGCGAGGCGATGAGGGCGGGATCCAGGGCATCGCCCAGCGTGTCGGCACTGGTGGAGAGCGAGGCGTTGACGTTGAGGCTGGGCAAGAGGGCGAGGCGGGCCTGTTCGGCCCTGAGCCCGGCGGAGACGACCCGCGCCTCCGAGGCGGCAATGTCAGGACGGCGCGCGAGCAGGAGGGTCGGGTTGGCCGATGGAGCGATCGGGCGCAGCGCCGGCAGCGCGGCATCGACCGTGATCTGCGCCGACGGGTAGCGCCCGAGCAGGACTTCCAGCCGGCGGGCCGCCTCGTCACGCAAGCGCTGCTGCTGGGCGATCGACGCCTCAGCCTGGGCCTCGGCGGAGCGGGCGAGGCGCACATCGAGCGCGGTCGCAAGGCCGCGCGCCATGCGCCGTTCGGTCAGGCTGACGGTGCGCGCGCGGGCCGCCAGCGTATCAATGGCGACGCGCTCCTGGATCAGGGCCGCATTGAGCTCGATCCAGGCAAGCACGGTGCGGGCGCTGAGCGACAGGCGAAGCGCGGCATAGTCGGCCTCGCTGACCAAGTATTCGCTGTCGGCGAGATTGACGCCAGCCTGCAGGCGGCCCCACAAATCCGCCTCCCAGCTGGCATCGACCGACAGGCCGTACAGGGCCGATTCGCCGCTCACCACGTCGCCGAAGAAGTTTTCCTGCGCGGTCCGGGTGAGCCCGGACGTGGCGCCGCCGGAAATGAAGGGCAGACGGGAGCCGCGCTGGGCGCGGGCGTCGGCCTCAAAGGCGAGCACCACTGCGGCCTGGGCCCTCAGCGAGGGATTGCGCGCCAGCGTCTCGCTGACCAGGAGATAGACGTCGGGATCGCCGAACTGGGCCAGCCAGTCGCCATGCTCCGGCGTACCGGCAAGGCCGGCAGCCGACCAGTTGGCCGGGGCATCGGGCGCGACCGCAACGGGCTCGAATGGCTCGCCGGCAAACTGGCTGATCGTGCCGCAGCCCGACAGCGCCGCCGTGCCGAGTATCAGGGTCGTCCTGCGCATCCCGTTCCGTCTCCCATAACTCGCAGACCTGTACGCCCCTACATTCCGACTGTCAACAAAGAATTATCGAAACTCAATATGGATGCCCGGGTCACTCCTGTCGGCGGACACCAGAAAGCGTGTACGAAAGCTGCTTACCGGCGGATGAGGTGCTTGCGCCACAATTGCGGCGCACTTACGGGACGGACGGGCAGCCGGTCGAGCGAAATGACGGAGCGCGTAGAAGACAGCGCGGCACTGCGACGCCTGCGCCACAAGCGGAGGGAGCGGCTGCGCGATCTCTGCGTCGTTGCGCTGGGGGCAATGGCGGTGCTGATGATCCTTGCCCTGTCCGGCACGCTGGGCTGGGTGGAGGCGGTGACGGCCTGCCTTGTCATCGGGGCGGGGACGGCTGCTTATTATGTCGGTTCGACCGAACCCGTGGCGACGGAACACGCCCGCGAGGCCAAACGCGCGCCACCAGACGAAGCGCGCAGTGACGGGCTGGCCGGCCTCGCCCGCCAGCTGCCCTTCCCGACGCTGGTGATCGGCGCCGACGGCCGGATCGATGTTCAGAACGATCCGGCCCGCGAGGTATTCGAGGTCCGTCCGTCCGGCCGGCCGCTGGCCGAGACCGCGGTGCGTCACCCGCAGCTCCTTGGCGCGATCGAGGCGGCGCTTTCAGGCGCGCGGCCCGGCCCGGTGGAGATTGCCGGCGGGCGCCATGCCGACGATGTCTGGCGCGCCCATGTGGCGGGCCTGCCGCCGCCGGCGGGCGGGGCACTTGTTTGTCTGGAGGACCTTTCCAGCGTGCGACGGGCGGAGCGCACGCGCTCGGAATTCCTTGCCAATGCCAGCCACGAGCTGCGCACGCCCCTGACCTCGCTGGCCGGGTTCATCGAGACGATGCGCGGGCCGGCGCGCGACGACCCCGAAAGCTGGGGCCGCTTTCTCGACATCATGTTCGAGCAGACCGAACGCATGCGCCGCCTGATCGCCGACCTCCTGTCGCTGTCGCGCATCGAGTTCAGCGAGCACCGCCTGCCGCGCGACCGGGTCGATCTCGGCGCGGAGATGGCCGGGGTGGTGTCGCTGCTGCGTCCGGTGGCGGGCGGGTGCGGCATCGAGGTGCAGTTCGAGATGCCGAACCAGCCGCTGACAATCATCGCCGACCGGGAGGAGGTGATTCAGGTCGGGCAGAACCTGATTACCAATGCGATCAAGTATTCCGGAGAGGGTGCGCGCGTGGAGGTGCGGCTCGGCCTTGCCGCCAGTCTTGGCGAGGCGGAGCGGCGCGCCGGCCGGGACTGGGAGGATGCCGGGCGGATGACCCTGCAGGCGCCGCGGCGCAGCGAACCGGGTGCGGGTGTCTGGCTGCGGGTCAGCGATACCGGGCGTGGCATCGAGCGCGAGCACCTGCCGCGGCTCGGCCAGCGTTTCTACCGGGTCGACGAAAGCCGCTCAAGCCACATACCGGGTACCGGGCTCGGTCTTGCGATTGTCAAGCACATCATGGCGCGCCATCGCGGCGGGCTGAACGTCGAGAGCCGGCCCGGATGCGGCTCCGCCTTTGGCGTGTGGTTCCCGGCCGCCATCGAGGGATCAGCAACGCCCCCGGCGCGCGATCCGAACGCGCCATTCTCGCCCTTCTGAAGAATCAGCGCCTTGCACGCTGGCGCCTGACTTGACGGGGCGGGCCGGCGCGGCTCTGTTGTCATGGCAAAGGAACTGCAGGGGTGTATCAGCGTCATGCGTGATGTCGTGCTGGCCGGTGTGTTTGCGCTTCTCCTGTCGGCCGTGCCTGGCCCAGCGGCCTTCGCCGAGGAGGCGGCAGCTGCGGGGGGCGAGGCCGCTGCGGCTGCCGGGACGCTGCCCGAAGAGCCAGAGCGGTTCGAGAGCAGCGGTTCCCTCGAGCTTGGCACGCAGACCGTTCGTTACCGGGCGATCGCCGGCGAGACCTTCCTGCGCGACGACAAGGACAAGCCGACCGCGTCGGTCTTCTCGATCACCTATCTCAAGGAGGGCGTGGCCGACAGTGACCAGCGCCCGGTTACCTTCGTGTTCAATGGCGGGCCGGGCTCGGCGTCCCTTTGGCTGCACATGGGCGCCTGGGGTCCGAAACGGGTGGTCACGCCGTCGGATGCCAGCGATGTCGGCGCGCCGCCCTATCCGATCGTGGACAACGCCCACTCCCTGCTCGACGTCAGCGACCTGGTCTTCATCGACCCGGTCGGCACCGGCTATTCGCGCGCCCTCGGAGAAACCGACCCGAAGACGTTCTGGGGCGTCGATGAGGATGCCGAAAGCGTTGCGGAGTTCATCCGGCTGTGGATTACCGAGCACAAGCGCTGGAACAGCCCGAAATACCTGGCCGGGGAGAGCTATGGCACGACCCGGGCAGCGGCGGTGACGGAGAAGCTGCAGGGCGGCTGGAACGGCATCGCGGTCAATGGCGTGATCCTTGTCTCGGCGATTCTCGATTTCCAGACCGCGCGCTTCGCCCCCGGCAATGACACGGCGCACCTTGCGTTCTTCCCGACCCTGGCGACGACGGCCTGGCACCATGGCCGGGTGAGCCGCGATGACTGGGACGATGTCGAGGCGTTCGCCGAGGCTGCGCGCGATTTTGCGATCGACGTGCTCGCTCCGGCGCTGATCCGCGGCAATCGGATCGACGCGCCGACACAGCGCGGGCTTGCCGAGGCCATGTCGCAGTTCATCGGCGTCTCGCCCGACTGGATCCTGCGGGCCAACCTGCGCGTCGACCCGACCCGGTTCCGCAAGGAATTGCTGCGCGATGAGGGCCTGCATGTCGGCCGTTTCGACAGCCGCTATACCGGCGTGGACCCGGAATTCATCAGCGACACCCCGGAAAACGACCCCTCGGGCTATGGCATCGATGTCGCCTATGTGGCGGCAGTGAACAGCTATCTCGGCCGCGACCTCAAGGTCGACTGGACACGCGAATACAGGGTGCTGACCAGCGATCCCGGCCGCAACTGGAACTGGACGGGCGAGCGCGGCTGGCCGGCCTATGTCAATGTTGCGCCGCATCTCGGCAAGGGTATGCGCGAGAATAGCGAGCTGCGTGTGCTGCTGGCGTCGGGCTGGTACGACCTGGCAACACCGTTCTTCGGCGCGGAGATGGCGTTCATGAAGAATGGCGTGCTGCCAGAGCGGGTGGTCTACACCTATTACGATGCCGGCCACATGATGTATCTGGTCGAGGACGAAGCTGCGCAATTGTCCGAGGACGTCCGCGACTTCATCCGCGCCGGAAGCGACGAATAGAGCCGGCACCCTTCACACGGGTCCACCACAGAACCTCGCATGCCCCGGGCTATCCACAGCCCGGGGCGTCTTCATTTGTTCTCATGTATTCGCCCCCTGTTCCAATCACCTGCCAAATCGAACCGAGAACTCTTGGAGGAGAGTCAGGTTTTCCCATTGGCGCCCATGCTGTTCCATGTTAGCCCAAATTCGGGTTGTTTGAATCCATCGGGCTGATTGGAACACGAAGGCGGGCCGTGTTTGTTTCCACCTATGAGGGCGCTGTCGATGCGAAGGGCCGGGTATCGATCCCGGCCGCCTTCCGTTTGGCTCTTGCGGGTGACAGCCGGGTATTCCTGTGGCCATCGCTGGATGGCGCCCTGTGCCTGGAAGGTGGCGGTGAGGCCCTGATGCAGACCTACAAGGCGACCCTGCTGAAGCTTGACCCCCAGTCGCGTGAGAGCCGGGTCCTGCGCCATGGCGTGTTCACCCGCGCGGCCGATTTGAAGATGGATGAGACGGGACGGATCAAGCTGCCGGCGCCCTTTCTTGAGCATGCCCGCATCACCGACCGGGCCGTGTTCGCCGGCATGATCGACAGTTTCCAGGTCTGGGCACCGGAGGCGTTCGCCGCCCATGATCGCGAGATGGCCAGCGCGGCGTCCGATCCGGAGGTGCTGCGCGCCCTTGCCGAGCCCTACCGTGAAGTGGTTGCTGGCGGGGTCTTGCCGGCAGCGCAGAACGCGGGAGGCATCGGATGAGCGGGCATGCCCCGGTCCTGCTTGACGAGGTGCTGGCGCATCTGGGGCCGCGCGATGGCGACGTCATCCTTGACGGCACCTTCGGCGGCGGCGGCTATACCCGCGCGATCGCGGCGGCCGCCGACTGCCGGGTTCTGGCGATCGACCGCGACCTCGACGCGATTGCGCGGGCTGAACGTCTCAGCGAGCGGATGGCGTCGGTGATCCCGCTTCTCGGGCGCTTCAGCCATCTCGACGCCCTGGCGATCCATGCCGGCCACCCGCTGGTCGATGGCGTCGTCCTCGACCTTGGCGTCTCGTCCTTCCAGATTGATGAGGCAGAGCGCGGCTTCTCCTTCCAGAAGGACGGGCCGCTCGATATGCGCATGGGCCAGTCGGGCGCGTCGGCGGCCGATGTCATCAACCGTATGCCAGAGCCGGCGCTGGCGACGATCCTGTTCCGCCTCGGCGAGGAGCGCCAGTCGCGGCGCATCGCCCGCGCCATTGCCACCCGCCGCACGTCGGCGCCGTTCACGCGCACCCTCGACCTGGCGGACCTCGTCGAGGGGGCGCTGGGCGGACGCAGGGGCAGCCGCATCCATCCGGCAACACGAACCTTTCAGGCAATCCGCATGTTCGTGAACGACGAACTGGGCGAGCTGGCCCGCGCGCTGACCGCGGCGGAACGGGCGCTGCAGCCGGGCGGACGGCTTGTGGTGGTCACCTTCCACTCGCTGGAGGACCGGCTGGTCAAGCAGGCGCTGAAGGAGCGCAGCGGCGGCGCGGGCGGCGGCTCGCGCCACCTGCCGGGACGCGCGGCCGGGCCAGTGCCGAGCTTCGAACTGGTAACCCGCAAGGCGGTGATCCCCGGCGAGGCGGAAATCGCCACCAATCCGCGGGCCCGCTCGGCCAAGCTGCGCGCGGCGATCCGCACCGAGGCGCCGGCCTTCGAGAAGGAGGTCGACACCGGCCTGGACCTGCCGGACCTTGAAGAGATGGAGCCTGCCACATGAGCCGGCGCGCTTTTATCTTCGGGCTGATCGTCATCGCCTTGCTGATCATCGGCCTCTATCGCGCGAAATATGGCGCGCGCGAAGCCGTGGCCGAGGCAGAGCGCCTTGGCTCGGAGATCGTCGCGGCCGAGGAGGAGCTGGCGCTTCTGCAGGCGGAACTTGCCCATATGAGCCGCCGGGAGTGGATCGAGGAATATGCGCGCCGGGAGCTTGGCATGGGCCCGCCCCGGCCGGAACAGTTCGTCAGCGAGGCGGAGCTGGAGCGGATGCTGGGCGGCACGCCGCCGGCGGAGGCGCCGGAATGATCGCCCACTCTCACGAGCCCTCCCCGGATTCGCGCGGGCGGCGGGCGCGCTGGGTCGCGCTCGCCTTTGTCGGCCTCTTCACCGGGCTGGGGCTGAAGGCGACCGACACTGCGCTGAATGCGCCAGCAGCTGAGACCAACGGCATTGCCGTGGCCTTCGACCCCCGTCCCCGCCGGGCGGACATTCTCGACCGCAATGGCGAATTGCTGGCGACATCGGTGACCGTCTATTCCCTGTTCGCCGACCCGCGCGCGATCTGGGATGCCGGCGAGGTCGCCTCAGCGCTGGCCGGGATCTTTCCTGACCTCGACGAACAGGAGCTGGCCGGGCGCCTGTCGAACCGCTCGCGCGCATTCGTCTGGGTACGCCGGGGACTGACCCCGCGCCAGCGCCAGGCGGTTTTCGCACTCGGCCTTGAGGGGCTTGGCTTCCGCGAGGAGCCGAGCCGCGCCTATCCCCGAGGCGTGCTCGCCGGCCATGTTCTGGGATATGCAAACCTCGACGGCGAGGGGCTTGCCGGCATAGAGTTTGCGCTTGACCGGCGTCTTGCGGAGGGCGGTGATCCGCTCCGGCTGACCCTTGATTCCGGCGTGCAGTTTGCCCTGGAGGCGGAACTTGCCGGCGCAGCGGCACGCCATGACGTCGACGGTGCGGCCGGGGTGGTGCTGCACGCGCCGACGGGCGAGGTGCTCGCCATGGCAAGCTGGCCGCCGGTCGATCCCAACCGCTGGGCGGCGGCCGATGTCAGCAACAGCGAGCGGCTCAACCGGGCTGCCGGTGCGGTCTATGAACTGGGCTCGGTGTTCAAGCCGCTGACCGTGGCGGCGGCCTTCGATGCCGGCGTGCTGCACCCGGCCGACCGCTTTGACGTGCACGAACCGGTGATCATCGCCGGCAAGCGCATCTTCGACCGACATCCCGTGCCGGGCCGGGCAAGCCCGGGCGATATCATTGTTCACAGCTCCAATGTCGGCACGGTGCGGATCGCGCTGGAGCTTGGCATCCGCCGCCAGCAGGACTTCCTGCAGGCCCTCGGCCTGTTCGATCGCGCGCCGGTGGAGCTTGCCGAGAGCGCCGCGCCGCTGCTGCCTGGGCGCTGGGACACGCTGAGCTCGGCGACGATCGCCTATGGCCACGGGATCGCCGTCTCGCCGGTCGCGTTCACCGCCGCCTTCGCCGCCTTTGCCAATAATGGCGAACGGGTGGCGCCAACCCTGTTGCTGGGCCAGGACCGCACGCCGGACCGGGTGATGGGCGCGCCGACGACCGGCCTTGTCACGGCGATGCTGCGCGAGACGGTGCGCACGGGCACGGGCACACGCGCCGACGTTGCCGGCTATCAGGTCGCCGGCAAGACCGGGACGGCGGAAAAGCCGGTCGCCGGTGGCTATGCAGAGGATATCAACATCTCCTCCTTTGCCGCCGTGTTCCCCGCCGACCGCCCGGAATTTGCCATTCTCGTGGTACTGGATGCACCGAAACCGGCCGAGCTTGACGGCACATTGACCGGGACAAGCGCGGCATGGACAGCCGCCCCCGCCGTGGGGCGGGTAGTGGAGCGGATCGCCCCGCTGCTCGGCCTCGTGCCGCGGCAGGAGGACATCGCCCGGGACGGACCGGTCGGAGAGCCGCCGGTGCGCGCGGTCTCGGGTGACAGGAGAAGCCTATGACGCTCGAAAAGCTCTTTGGGCTGGAGGGACCGGATGGCCGGCGCACAGTGGCCGGCCTGACCGCCGACAGCCGCCAGGTCCGGCCGGGCTATGTTTTCGCCGCCCTCAGGGGCGTGGCCAGCGACGGGCAGGACTTTATCGCCCAGGCGATCGACCGGGGCGCGGTTGCGGTGGTGAGCGACCGGCCGGCGGAGACCGGACAGGTGGCGCTGATTCTCACCGACAATCCCCGCCTCGCCCTTGCAAGGGCGGCGGCGCGCTATCACGGCCTTCAGCCGGACCACATGGTCGCCGTCACCGGCACCAATGGGAAAAGCTCCACGGTCGATTTCCTGCGTCAGGTCTGGGCCCATGCCGGGCTGAAGGCGGCCTCCATGGGCACGCTCGGCGCGATCGGGCCGTCAGGGCGGATCGACCTCGGCCACACCACGCCGGACCCGGTCGCGATCCACGAGACCCTGCAGGCGCTGGCCCGCGAAGGGGTCAGCCATTGCGCGATGGAAGCCTCCTCCCACGGGCTGGCACAGTACCGGCTGGACGGGGTGCGCCTGTCTGCCGTCGGCTTCACCAATTTCACCCAGGATCACCTCGACTATCACCCGACCATGCAGGCCTATCTCGCCGCCAAGCTGCGCCTGTTCGACGCGCTGGCACCGCGCGGGGTGCCGGCGGTGGTGAATGCCGACAGCGATCATGCCGGCCCGTTCGAGGCGGCGGCGGAGCGGGCGGGGCTGAGGGTCGTCTCGGTCGGCTGGCGCGGGCGCGACCTCAAGATCGCGGAGCTGATGCCGAAGGCGACAGGCCAGTCCCTGTTCCTGAGATGGCAGGGCGCCGAACAGGCTGTGGAGCTGCCGCTGATCGGCGAGTTCCAGGCACTGAACGCACTGACGGCGGCAGGCCTTGCGCTAAGCCTCGGCCTGCCGTTCGAGACCGTGGCGGCCGGGCTGGAACGTCTGCAACCGGTCAGGGGGCGGATGGAATTCGTCGGCACGACGACCGCTGGCGCCGGGGTGTTCGTCGATTATGCGCACACCCCCGACGGGCTCGACGTGCTGCTGCGCGCAGCGCGCCCGCATACGCGCGGCCGGCTGGTCGTGGTGTTCGGCTGCGGCGGCGACCGCGATCCGCTGAAACGCCCGATGATGGGCGAGGTTGCCGTGCGCCATGGCGATGCGGTGATCGTCACCGACGACAATCCGCGCAGCGAGAGCCCGGCTGCGATTCGCGCCGCGGTGCTGCAGGGCGCCGTTGGTGCCAGCGAGATCGCAGACCGGGGCGAGGCGATCCGGGCGGCAATCGCCGGGCTGCAGGCGGGCGATACGCTCGTGATCGCCGGCAAGGGCCATGAGACCGGCCAGATTGTCGGCAACACGGTCATTCCCTTCTCCGACCAGGAAACGGCTCTGGCGGCCCTGGGAAGGCGCGCATGACCGCCCCGCTCTGGACTTCGGCCGACCTGGCGGCGGCGACCGGCGGGCGCGCCAGCGCTCCATTCGAGGCGACGGGCCTGTCGATCGACACGCGCACCCTGCAGCCTGGTGACCTTTTCGTGGCCCTGAAGGACCGGCGCGACGGCCATGACTTTGTTGGCGATGCCTTTGCCGCCGGCGCCTCGGCGGCGCTGGTCAGCCGGCCGCTGGAGGCATCAGGCCCGTGCCTTGTGGCGGACGACGTCCTTGCCGCGCTCACTGAAATTGCCGTGGTGGCGCGCGCGCGATCGGGCGCGGTGCGCTGCGCGGTCACCGGCTCGGTCGGCAAGACCAGCGTCAAGGACATGCTGGCGCGGATCTTCCGCGCCGCCGGCACGGCCCACTGGGCGGAGAAGAGCTTCAACAATCATTGGGGCGTGCCGCTGACCCTGGCGCGGATGCCGGCCGGGACGGAGCGGGCGGTGTTCGAGATCGGCATGTCGACACCCGGCGAGATCGCCCCGCGCTCGCGGCTGGTGCGGCCCCATCACGCCCTGATCACAAAGATCGCGCCGGCGCACCTTGAAGGCGTCGGATCGATCGAGGGGGTCGCGCTGGAGAAATCCGATATCTATGCAGGGCTGGAGCATGGCGGCAGCGTCATCATTCCGGCCGATGACCGGTTTGCCGGCTTTCTCGCTGAGCGGGGACGGGCGCTGGCGCCGGGGGCGGAGGTTCTGGGCTTCGGCCTTGCGGACGGCGCAGCCGCGCGCGTGTTGCAGATCGACTGCGATGGCGAGGGCACATCGGCAGTCATCGAGGTGCTTGGCACGAAGGTGGCCGTGCGGGTCGATGCGGTCGGCGACCACTGGGCCCTCAACGCGGCGGCCGCCCTCCTGCTTGCGGTGCGCAGCGGCGTTGACGCCGGCGATGCGTGCGCTGCGCTCGCCGGCTTTGCGCCCCCCGCGGGACGGGGCACGGCGCACCGCCTGTTCCTGCCCGGCGGCGGCTCGGCCCTGCTCGTTGATGATGCCTACAACGCCAATCCGGAAAGCATGCGCGCCGCACTCGCGGCCTTCGCCCAGCGCCCGGCCGCCCGCCGCATTGTGGCGCTCGGCGAGATGCTGGAGATCGGCGCAGGGTCGCAGGCGGCTCATGCCGAGCTGGCTGGCGCCGTCGAGGCCTCAGGCGCCAGCATCGCACTGCTTGCCGGCGAGGGCATGGCGGCGCTGGCGGAGGCGCTGCCTGCAACGATTCAGGTACACCACGCGGTCAAGGCCGACGCGCTTCCTGACAGGGTTAAAAATCTCCTAATCGATGGTGATGCGCTCTTGATCAAGGGCTCGAATGCTTCCGGTATGGGGAGGCTCGCCGACGCCCTTCGCCAATGGAGTGAAGGCGCGGCATTGGTCGAAACGGATCACCGGCCAGAAGGGCCGGCAGGGGGTTGTGGTGTTATATGAGTTCCTGGCCGCGGATCGCGGCGTGTTCAACCTGTTGAACTACATCACTTTCCGCACAGGCGGGGCGATCGTTACCGCGTTCCTGATCGCGACGCTGGTCGGCGGCCCACTGATCAGCTGGATGCGCGTGCGCCAGGGCAAGGGCCAGCCGATCCGCGACCTGTCTCTGGAGGCGCAGCTCTCCAAGCAGGGCACGCCGACCATGGGCGGCTTCATCATCTGGGCCGGCCTGTTCGTGGCAACCGTGCTGTGGGCGAACCTGCACAATCCGTATATCTGGATCGTCCTTTTCGTGACGGCGGCCTTTGCCGTCCTTGGCTTTCTCGACGACTATGCCAAGGTCACCAAACAATCGAGCGACGGGGTGTCGGCGCGGGCGCGACTGCTGACGGAGTTCATTGTCGCGGCGCTGGCGTGTGCGGCGATCATGGCGCTTCACGGGGCGCACACGCCGGCGGGCCATGCCGACTGGGGGCCGCTGTCGGGCCTGGCTGAAGTGCTCGCCGCACTCGCTCCGGCGACCTCGGTGGAGCCGAATGACCCCGCCTTTGCCGGCGGCGTCGCGGTGCCATTCATCAATGACTATTTCCTGCCGCTCGGCGGCCTGTTCATCCTGTTCGGCATGATCGTCATCGTCGGCTCGGCGAATGCGGTGAACTTCACCGACGGGCTCGACGGGCTGGCGATTGTTCCGATGATGTTTGCCGCAGCCGCCTATGCGCTGATTGCCTATCTCACGGGCAACTTCATCTTTGCCGACTATCTCGGCATCCAGTTTGCGCCCGGCACGGGTGAGCTGGCCGTGCTGCTTGGCGCCATGATCGGCGCGGGCATGGGGTTTCTCTGGTACAATGCCTATCCGGCGCAGGTGTTCATGGGCGACACGGGCTCGCTCGGCCTTGGCGGCATGCTCGGCGTCGTCGCTGTGGCGGTGAAGCACGAGTTCGCGCTGGTGGTGATCGGCGGCCTGTTCGTGCTCGAGGCCCTGTCGGTCATGCTGCAGGTCGGCTGGTTCAAGCTGACGCGGCGGCTGACCGGCACGGGACGGCGCATCTTCCGGATGGCGCCGCTGCACCACCATTTCCAGAAGATGAACTGGCCGGAGACGCGGGTGGTGGCGCGTTTCTGGATCCTGTCGGTGCTGTTCGCGCTGGCGGGCCTGGCCACGCTGAAGCTGAGGTGACGGACACAGCATGATCCCGATCACCGAATATGCCGGGCGCGATATCGCCGTCTTCGGACTGGGCCGGACCGGGCTCAGCGCCGCAAAGGCCCTGATGGCCGGCGGTGCGCGCGTCCACGCCTGGGACGACCATGACGAGACGCGGGCGAAGGCGGAGGCGGCGGGGGTGACCCTGTCGGACATCAACCGGCGCGACTGGCAAGGGATGGCCGCGTTGGTACTCTCTCCCGGCGTGCCCTACCGCTTCCCGCAGCCGCACCGACTGGTGCGCATGGCCGACATGGTCGGCGTGCCGGTGATCGGCGACGTGGAGCTGTTCGCCCGGGCGGTGAACACCCTGCCGGAGCGGGGCCGGCCCAAGCTGGTCGGCATCACCGGTACCAATGGCAAGTCGACAACGACGGCCCTGATCGGCCATATCCTGAAGGAAGCCGGCCGCGACGCCCGCGTCGGTGGCAATATCGGCACGGGCGTGCTCGACATGGCGCCGCTGCATGCCTCGGCGAGCTATGTGCTGGAGCTGTCTTCCTACCAGCTCGACCTTGTCTCCAGCCTGCGCTGCGACGTGGCCGTGCTGCTCAACATCTCTGCCGACCACCTTGACCGCCATGGCGGCATGGCCGGCTATGTGGCCGCCAAGCAGCGCATCTTCGCCAACCAGTCATCGAGCGACACCGCGATCGTCGGGGTTGATGACGTCCATGCCCAGTCGGCCGCCCTGACGCTGAAGCGCAGCGCGCGGCGGGTTGTCCATGTCTCGTCGGAGTTCGCGCTCGGTCGCGGCGTCAGTGCCGTGGAAGGCCTTCTGTTCGACACGGCGTCCGGCAAGGCGGTGCGGGTCGGCGACCTGCGCGAGGCGCCGGCCCTGCCCGGCCGGCACAACCACCAGAACGCGGCGGCCGCCTATGCCGCGGCGCGGGCGCTCGGTGTTGAGCGCACGGTGATCATGCAGGCCATGCGCACCTTCCCCGGCCTGCCACACCGGCTGGAACTGGTCGGCAGCTTTGACGGCATCCGCTTCATCAATGACTCCAAGGCAACCAACGCCCAGGCTGCCGAGCAGGCACTGCGGGCCTTTCCGCGGGTCTACTGGATCGCCGGCGGACAGGCGAAATCGGACGGGATCAGGCCGCTGGCGCCGCTGTTCCCGCGCGTGGCCGGGGCCTATCTGATCGGCGAGGCGGCGGAGGGTTTCGCCGCGACACTGAAGGGCGAGGCGCCGGTTCGCCAGTGCGGCACGCTGGAGCGCGCGGTCGAGGCGGCCTGGAAGGATGCCACCGCATCGGGTGAGCGCGAGGCGGTCATCCTGATGTCGCCAGCCTGTGCGAGCTTCGACCAGTTCCGCGATTTCGAGGCGCGCGGCGATGCCTTCCGCAACATCGTGGCTGAACTGATCGGCGATGATGCGCTCCTGGAGCGGGCATGACACGCCTCGCCGGGGCGCTGGACCGTGCTGAACCGTCCGGTCGGTTTGCCGCCTGGCGGCGCACGCTCGACTGGCAGATCGTGATTGCAACGCTAGTCCTGATGGCGCTCGGCCTGATGCTGGCGCTGGCGGCCAGCCCCGCAGCGGCAGCGCGCCATGGCGCGGCAAACCCTTACATCTTTGCCTGGAAACAGGCGGCATTCTGCGTGACAGGGCTTGGGGTGCTGGTCGGCGCAAGCCTGCTTGACAGGACGCAGGTGCGGCGGGCTGCGGCGCTCGTCTTCGTCGCCGCCTTTGTCCTGATGGCCTATCTCGTGTTTGCCGGCATGGAGACGAATGGTGCGCGGCGCTGGCTGCGCTTCGCAGGGCTGTCATTACAGCCGTCGGAATTGATGAAGCCGGCGCTGGTCGTGCTGACCGCCTGGCTGCTGGCGCAGCGCCAGCTGTTTCCCAGCGGCCCGTGGGCGGGGCTGGCCTTCGCCTGTTTCGCGGTGACGCTGGGGCTCCTGCTCCTGCAGCCGGATGTCGGACAGGCCGCGCTTCTGGCGGCCGCGTTCACGATCACCTTCTTCGTCTCAGGCCTGCCCTGGCGCTGGGCGGCAGCGTTCGCGCTGGGCGGGACGGCCCTGGCGGGGACACTGTATGCCTTGCTCGACCATGTCCGCCTGCGGGTGAACAGCTTTCTCAACCCGAGCGCCTATGACACCTACCAGATCGACCGGGCGACCGAGGCGATCGGACGGGGCGGCCTGCTCGGCGCAGGGCCAGGCGAGGGGCAGATCAAGGCAAGCCTGCCGGACGCCCACACCGACTTCATCTACGCCGTGCTGGGCGAGGAATTCGGCCTGATCGCCGCGCTCGCCCTGATCGGGCTCTATGCCTTCATCACCCTGCGCGGCCTGATGCTGGCAGCGGCGCATGCCGACCCCTATGTGCGTGCTGCGGCGAGCGGCCTGTTCGCGCTGATTGGCCTGCAGGCGGCGATCAATATCGGGGTCAACACCGCCCTTGTGCCGCCAAAGGGGATGACCCTGCCGCTTGTTTCCTATGGCGGCTCGTCGCTCGTCGGCACGGCGCTGACCCTTGGCCTTGCGCTCGCCCTCATTCGTGGACGCGTCACCGCACGGAGGCCCTATGGCTGAGGCAAGACCCCTCGCAATCATCGCTGCCGGCGGCACCGGCGGTCACATGTTCCCGGCCGCAGCATTCGCCGAGCAGATGGCCGCACGGGGCTGGGAAATCGGGCTCATTTCCGATGACCGGGGCCTGCGCTATGCCAGCCACTTTCCCGCCGACTGGCGCGAGGAGGTGCACGCCGCCAGCCCGACCCTGCGCAAGCCATGGACACTTCCCGGGACCGTCCTGAAGCTCAATGCAGGGGTTTCGGCCGCCGCGCGCCTGATGGCCACACGCAAGCCGGCTCTGGTGGCAGGCTTTGGCGGCTATCCGGCCTTCCCGGCATTGGCGGCAGCCCGGCGCCGGGGCGTGCCGATCCTGATCCATGAGCAGAATGCCGTGCTCGGCCGGGTCAACCGCCGCTTTGCCGTCCATGCCGGCGCGGTCGCATCCGGCTTCCAGCGGCTTGACCGTCTGCCGGCACGTGCGCTGGCGCGCCATGTGCCGCTTGGTAACCCGGTGCGCGCGCCGATCGCGGCGATGCGCGAGGCGCCCTATCCCGACCCGACCGGTCCGCTGACGCTGCTGGTCACCGGTGGCAGCCAGGGGGCGCGCATCCTCGGCGAGGCAATCCCGCTGGCGATCACCAACCATCTGCCCGACGCGTTGAAGGCCAGGCTGAAAGTGGTGCAGCAGGTGCGCGAGGAGCAGGTGGCCGGCGTGGTGCGCAGCTATGCCCAGGCCGGGGTGGAAGCGGAGATCGACACCTTCTTCACCGACATGGCCGAGCGGCTGGCGGCTGCGCATCTGGTGATCGCCCGCTCCGGTGCCGGCACCGTGTCGGAGCTGGCAGCGGTCGGCCGGCCATCCATCCTGATCCCGCTGGCGATTGCCATGGACGACCACCAGAGCGCCAATGCCGACGCCCTGGTCGAGCCCGGCGCAGCCGACCTTCTGCTTGAGGACAATCTCTATCCGAACCTGCTCGGCGACCTGCTGGCGGTGCGCCTGTCGGACCCGGACGACCTGAGGTCACGCGCGGCGGCGGCGCGATCAGCCGGCACGGTGACGGCGGCGCGCGACCTCGCCGACCTTGCAGAGCGGATTGCCGGTGTCACCGGGCGCGGTGAAAGGCTCGACGCGGCCGGCTGAGGGGTCTACACCGCGTTGATCTTTCAAGCGCGAGGCGGCCGCTCGGGCCGGCCCCGCCCCCTTGCGAAAGGTCGCCTGCCATGGCCACGCCAGTGATTACCGGGACGGGTCTGTGGACCCCGCCGCACAGCATATCCAATGCGGAGCTTGTCGCCAGCTTCAACGCCTGGGCCGACCGGTGGAACACCGACCATGCCGCCGAGATCGCGGCCGGCACCGTGCAGGCCAAGCCGCAGTCCTCGGTCGAGTTCATCGAGAAGGCGTCGGGCATCAGGGCGCGCCATGTGGTCGACAAGTCCGGCCCGCTGGACCCGGACATCATGTGCCCGCGCATCCCGGAGCGGGCGGACGAGGACCTCTCCATCCTCGCCGAGATCGCCGTCAATGCGGCCCGCGAGGCGCTGGAGGCGGCCGGGCGTGCGGGCCGTGAGGTCGACGCGGTGCTGTGCGCCTGCTCGAACCTTCAGCGCGCCTACCCTGCGATCGCCATCGAGGTGCAGCAGGAGATCGGCGCCGGCGGCTTTGCCTTCGACATGAATGTCGCGTGCTCATCGGCGACCTTCGGCATCCAGACGGCGGCCGATTTCGTCCGTTCCGGCAGTGCCCGCTCGGTCCTGATGGTCAATCCGGAGATCTGCTCCGGCCACCTCAACTTCACCGACCGCGACAGCCATTTCATCTTCGGAGACGTTGCAACCGCTGTGCTGGTGGAGGATGCGGCGCTGGCGCACGGGCCCCACTGGTCGATCCTCGGGACCGGGCTGCGCACGCAGTTCTCGAACAACATCCGCAACAATTTCGGCTTCCTCAACCGTGCCGCGCCGGAGGGCATCGGCCAGGCGGACAAGCTGTTCGTGCAGGAGGGCCGCAAGGTGTTCCGGGACGTGGTGCCTTGGGTGAGCGAACTCATCCTCTCGGAGCTGGACCGGCTCGGCCTTGAGGCGGGCGCGCTGCGCCGGCTGTGGCTGCACCAGGCGAATGTCAACATGAACCGGCTGATCGCCCAGAAGGTGCTCGGCCATGAGGCAAGCGCGGACGAGAGCCCGACGGTGCTGGACACCTATGCGAACACCTCATCGGCCGGCTCGATCATCGCCTTCCACCTGCATTCGGCCGACCTGGAGCCCGGCGACAAGGGCCTCATCTGCAGCTTCGGCGCCGGCTATTCCGCCGGGACGGTGTTCGTGGAGCGGGCTTATACCAGTCTGCGCAGATGAGGGTCCATCTGCGCCTCCGGCGCATGGGGCGCCGACGCGCAGTCGCGCTTGCCCTCGCGCTGCGTGGATCGGTTTTGGATCCATGCAGCGTGGTATTCCATCTCTGTCCTGGCGCAACGATCCGTTCGCAAATGAGTCCATTTGCTCCGAAGGTGCTGCAGGCGGCCTGGCGTTGGCCCCGCCTATTCCTCGTCGGCTTCGTCGGCGAAGAGGTCGGACCAGGCGCAGGCGCGGTTGAGGCGGGCGGCCTCGAACACGATCACGGCGCCGGCACCGATGAGGACACACCAGGGCGTCGCCGGATGGGTCAAAAGGGCCTCTATCGCTTCAATCATCACCGCCGCCTCGTTCGCTTTTTTGATGAGGCGATTTTCGCCGGAAGAGGCTTAACGCGGCTTCACCGGATTGCCCGGGCCCATCGCGGGAGTGTAACCGCCGGGCCGCGATCTGTTAGCACTTGCTGGCGCGGCCCCCGTGACGGGCGCGCGCATTTTCATTATGGGCTGGGGATGATGTCCCGGCCGATCCAATCAAGCCCGCATGAGGCCCGCGCCTGGCAGCGCATGCTGTCAGGCCGCCGGCTCGACCTTCTCGATCCCTCACCGCTGGATGTGGAGATCGAGGATATTGCCCATGGTCTCGCCCGCGTTGCACGCTGGAACGGCCAGACGCTCGGGCCCTATGCGTTCTCGGTCGCGCAGCATTCGGTGGTGGTGGAAGCGCTGACCGCGCAGCTGAAGCCGGAGCTGACGCCGGCCATGCGGCTGACCGCGCTGTTGCACGATGCGCCGGAATACGTGGTCGGCGACATGATCTCGCCGTTCAAGGCGGTGCTCGGTGGCGATTACCGGCAGGTGGAAGCGCGCCTGTCGCGAGCGATCCACCTGCGCTTTGGCCTGCCTGCGGAGACACCGGCTGCACTGAAGCGTATCATCAAGCGGGCCGACCTGATCTGCGCCTGGCTGGAGGCGGTGCAGCTGGCCGGCTTCGAGGCCAGCGAGGCTGACCGTTTCTTCATCCGCCCGGTTGACGACCAGATGGTGCGCCTCGACCCGCTCTCGCCGGACGCGGCCAACGCCGCCTTCCTCGAACGCTTCGCCGCGCTGCTTCGCGCGCATGAAGCGGCGGCCTGAAGCGGCCGGGGCGGTCATGCCGGCGCCGCTCCTTATCGGCCTGTCCGCCGTGATCGTCGCTGCCGACGACACCGCACCGCGGGTCCTGGTGACGCGCCGCAGGCCGGGGCTTGACGCCCTGCCCTTCGGCTCCTTTGACCCGGGCGCGCACCGCACCTTCGAGCTCGGCCTGCGCGGCTGGGTGCGCGAACAGACCGGCTTCGAGCTCGGCTATGTCGAGCAGCTTTACACCTTCGGCGACCGCGGGCGGGAGACGCCGGGCGCCACCCTTGCCGACGCGCCCGGCAATGCGCGGGTGATTTCCGTCGGGTATCTCGCGCTGACACCCGAGGCGGCCGAGATCGACACCGCCTTCGATGCGCGCTGGCGGGACTGGTACCGCTTTTTCGCCTGGGAGGACCATCGCACCGGCC
Organism: uncultured Hyphomonadaceae bacterium; assembly: GCA_964412785.1. Taxonomy (GTDB): domain Bacteria; phylum Pseudomonadota; class Alphaproteobacteria; order Caulobacterales; family Hyphomonadaceae; genus UBA5336. Next base: position 16,146 of record CAYPQD010000018.1, on the reverse strand, counting down.
GACCGGCAATGATCGATGCGCAGATCCTGCCGGCGCTGCGGGCCTGGGCGGGCGAGGACAGCGGCCGGCTGGACAGGGTGCGCCTGGCCTTCGCCGCAGACGGGGTTGAGTGGATCGAGGAGCGGGTTCTGGAGCGCTATGAACTGCTCTACGAGGCCGGACTGGTGGCCGAGCGGGGGCGCGACAGCGGCGCGGCCGGCGCGGCAGACCTGGCACTGGGCACGCCGATGGCGTCCGACCATCGCCGGATCCTCGCAACAGCGATGAGCCGGCTGCGCGGCAAGATCAAGTACCGACCGGTGGTGTTCGAACTGATGGGCGAGACGTTCACCCTGTCGGCGCTGCAGAAGGTGGTGGAAGCGATCCTCGGCCTCAGCCTGCACAAGCAGAATTTCCGCAGGGCGCTCGACAAGACCGGCCTGGTGGAAGGCACCGGCATGATGGCCACGTCCACAGGTGGCCGGCCGGCGGAACTCTTTCGCTTCCGCCGCGACCAGGCGCGCCGGCGGATCGCGCCAGGCGTGGCGGCCCCGGCCCGGCGGGGCGACTGACTGTCCAATCGCCTCAGCCGCGATAGCGGGCCAGCGGGCGAACCTTCGTCTCCAGCTGTTCGAAGATCAGCTGTGCGAAATCCTTGCCGGTGGCTGTCTCAATGCCTTCCAGGCCCGGCGAGGAATTAACCTCCAGCACCTTCGGACCCTCGGAGGTCTGCAGGATGTCGACGCCGGCGACCTGCAGGCCGAGCACGCGCACCGCGCGGCGGGCGGTCTCGCGCTCCGACCGGGTGAGGCGAACGGCCTCGGCAGTGCCCCCCCGGTGCAGGTTGGATCGGAAGTCGCCATCGGCGGCCCGGCGGCGCATCGCGCCGACCACCTTGCCACCGATCACGAAGCAGCGGGTGTCGGCCCCGGCCGCCTCGGCGACGAATTCCTGCACGAGGAAGTTGGCCTGAAGCCCACGAAACGCATCGACGAGGCTTTCCGCCGCCTTCTGGCTTTCTGCCAGGACCACGCCGCGGCCCTGGGACGATTCCAGGAGCTTCAGTACGACCGGCGCGCCGCCCGCGAGCTTGACGAGGTCGCGTGTGTCCTTGGGTGAATTGGCAAACGCGGTCACTGGCATGCCGATGCCCGCCTGGGCGAGCAATTGGTGGGCCAGCAGCTTGTCGCGCGAGGCGCCGATGGCGACAGCGGAGTTCAGGCAATAGGCACCGGTGCTGGCGAATTGGCGCAGCACTGCCATGCCGTAGGCGGTCATTGAGGCCCCGATGCGGGGGATGACCGCGTCATAGCGCGGCAGGGTGCGGCCGTCATAGTGAACCTCGGGATTTGCACTGCCGATCTTCATGTAGCAACGGCTGGTGTCGATCGGCTCGACCACATGGCCGCGCGCTGTGCCGGCCTCGATGATCCGCCGGCTGGAATAATTGTCTGGCTCGCGGGTGAGCAGCGCGACCCGTAGCGGGCGAAAGACCGGCTTGCGCCGCGGGATCGACTTGTAGGCCTCGTAGGACAGCGGCGGCTGCAGGCAGGACTTGTTGGGATCGACCACCATGCTGTCGGAAATCGCCTGGCGACCGAGGAGCATGCGGAAACTCATCGTGTCACGATTGGTGAGTGTCACCTGGATCGGCCAGCGCCGAGCGCCAATGACCGCGTCGGTCTCAATGACATAGCGCAGTTCCGTCTCGCCATTGGAGCTGGTCACGTCGCGCCGGTCGATGACGCGGGCCGAACAGGTGAGTTCCAAGGAGGGATTTTCCGGATCGGGCTGGATCAGGAATCGGACCTGCGGATTGTCGCCTGGCCCGAAGGGTTCGATCGCGACGGCGTGCAGGGCCGAGGTGCGCGCGCCGGTGTCGACCTTCGTCTTTATCGCCGGCAGGCCCAGTTCCGGCAAGGCGATCCACTCTTCCCAGCCCAGCATGAAGGGTATCGACATATCTGCTCAGTCCCTGCGCGCCCATTCCGCTTGCCCGACTCGGCGAGGCGGCACAATGGCTGACAGGCTGCAGGCGGGCGGAAAGGCTATGGTGCTATTCGACGGTCCAGCCGCGAGCGGTGCGGCGCGCCTCCAGCGTGATCGTGTCTGCGGGCTCGGCCCCGGCCGGGCGCGTGCGCACGGTCACGATCTGTGCCTCGCCGCCAAACGCGCGCATCAGGATGGCGAGGCCGGCGATCAGGAGCCCGGCAATTGCCGTCAGCACGGCAAGCAGGCCGGCCGCGAGGACAAGGGTCACACCGAGCAGCATCTTCAGGCCCAGCCCGAACGCGCTCCGCACGGCGTCTGCGAACGCTGCGATCCTGAGAGTGGCGGCCAGTCCTGTGCCCTGTGCGGTCATATCGGTCCTCTCCTCAAGCCCAGATGATGGGTCGTCACCCACACGCCGTCAATTCCGCGAGCCGCGGATTCCTCAGACGGCCCCCCCGCGCGCGACCACCAGGCCCCGCTCTGCCCGGATACGGGCATAGGCGGACGTGATCGCTGCAGCCTTGTCGTGCGCCACGCGCTCGAAGTCGCGTGGCGCGCCATTGGTCACGACCCGGTCGGGATGATTGTCGGCCATCAGCCGCCGATAGGCGCGGCGGATGTCCTCGAACGCGGCATTATGGTCGACACCGAGAACGTGATAGGGATCCTCACGGTCAGGTCCCAGATGGCTCGCCTTGATGCGCCGGAAAGTCGCCGGATCGAATCCGAAGGCATCAGACACCGCCTCAAGATACGCCAGTTCACCCTCGGTGACGACGCCATCGGCGCCGGCGATCTGGAACAGGCCATCCATCACGCCCTCAAGAAGGCAGGGCCGGTCGCGATAGCGCCGCCCGATCCTGCGCGCATAGGATTCATAGCCGCGCACGGTCTGGCGGGCGAGATTGAAGACACGGCGCACCGCATCGGCATCGGACGGGTCGGCGCGGAAAACACGGGAGAATACCATAATCTCGTCATCGGTGACCCGGCCATCGGCCGCAGCAAGCTTGGCGCCAAGGCCGACCACTGCGGCAGTGAAGCCGACATCGCCCGCGTCCGGCGCACAATCAACGCCCGGATTGCTCCCCGAGCCAGGAGGCTCTTCGGGATCGAACAGGCGACGGCCGACCGCGAGCAGGTGTGACCAGATCGTCATCTCGTTATCTAGAGTAGCATCTCCGCGCCCGGTCGGGAAGCGGCTGCCCCTCACGCAGGCGTGATCATGAACTCCCGGTAATCGGCGATCCTTTTCATATCGCGCGACGTATATCGTATCAGGCGGCCGGGATGGTCCGGGTCGCCGCAATCTCTCAGGAGTCCGACCTCATGAAGACGCTCACACTTGCCTTGTCCGCCCTTGCCGTGTCGGCCGCGCCGGCCTTTGCCGAAGGCTGCAGCTGGTCGAAGACGCGTACCGCATCCGCCGAGGCCCAGCGTTTCGTTGCCGAGGAACAGCAGGCCGCCGATATCGTTGAGACTGCAGAAGCCGCCGGCTCGTTTTCCACCCTGCTTGCTGCCGCAGCGGCCGCAGGTCTTGTCGATGCCCTCAAAGGCGAGGGTCCGCTGACCGTGTTTGCGCCGACCGATGCGGCATTTGCTGCGCTGCCGGAAGGCACCGTGGCCTCGCTGCTGGAGCCTGAGAACAAGGACCAGCTGGCCGCCATCCTGAAACTGCACGTGATCGCCGGCGCCAAGGTGACGTCCGACCAGCTCGCCGGTCAGGTGACGACGGCCGACACGCTGAACGGCACGGTCTCGATCGACGGCACCGACGGGGTGACCGTCAATGGCGCGACTGTCGTGCAGGCTGATGTCATGGCCTCCAATGGTGTCATCCACGTGATCGATACGGTTCTCCTGCCCGCATCGTAATCTGCGTCCCCCTGCAGATGCGGCAGGACGCGGCCCCGCCAACCCTCCGGCGGGGCCGCACCTTTGTTTGAGGGACCCGGCAGGGAACGGGACCCGGCTTCAATCGCGGGCGGCTTTCAGCTCTGCGACTTCCTTTCGCAATTGCTGCAACAGGGCGATGATCTGCTCGCGCTCGTCATGCGCTTCCTCGGCCTCCTCCTCCAGCAATTCCATCTGGTCTTCCTGCAAGGCCTCCTGCTCGGCCTGCAGGGCTTCCACGATCAGCGCGATGAACAGGTTGAGAACGGCAAAGCTCGCCAGGAAAATGAAGATGAGAAAGAATATCCAGGCATAGGGGTGGCCGTCATCAATCACCTTCTGGACGACCTCGAAGCGCCAGCCATCCATGGTCATCACCTGGAACAGGGTGAAGGCGGAGCGGCCAAGGTCGCCGAACAGCTGCTCAACCTCCTCCGTCTCGGTGTGACCATACATGTTGGTGGCCATGACGGCGGCGACATAGGTCAGCAGCGCCAGGACGGCGAGTATAGCGCCCATCCCGGGCAGAGCCTTCAGCAGCGCCTCAGTTATACGCTTCATCATCGGCACGACATGCAGGAGGCGCAGCACCCGCAGCACCCGGAGCGCGCGCAGGATGGACAGGCCCTGGCCGCCCGGCACCAGCGACACGCCGACCACGAGGAAATCGAACCAGTTCCACCCCGACCGGAAGAAATCCAGCCGGTAGGAGAATAGTTTCAGCAGGATTTCCACGGCAAACACATAGGTTATTAGACTGTCGAGGATGCCAAGCGCGTCACGAGCCTGCGGCGGCAGGCTTCGCACCGTGAGGACGCCGAGAATGATGGCGTTGACGACAATGAGGCCGGTCACCAGGGTGACAAAGCCTGGTGTCTCCAGGAAGCGCCTCAGGCCGTCCTGACGCTCCGATTTTGCAAGGCTCATGGCGCCGTCCCCCTCTTCGTTTCGGTGCACGGGACCCGCGTTCTAGCGGCGCACGGCACAGCCAATCAATTGCCCGCCGGCTCATACCAATGTGCGCGGATGAAGACCCGTCCGCGGCCACGGCGCATGAGCGCCGACGCGCAGTCGCGCTTGCCCGGCACTGCAAGGGATCGGTTTTGGGTCCATGCAGCTTGGTATCAGGCGTGCACTCCAGAACGAAACGAACGCCGGACAGGCCCAAATCCGCCTTGCCGGCAGGCAGTCCCAGGGCGCGCGCCGGCGCCACGACCGTCGCCGGCTCGGTGACGCCAAGGTGGTAGGCGGCAATCCGGTCGGGTATGTCGGGTGGGGCCTGGCGAAAATCGAGCCGCGCCCCGCGGCGAGGTCGCCGGTCTGGACAGGCACCATCTAGCCGCCCTCGCCCTGGCGCGCGATGAAGCGGCCGGCTGGCGTGCCCGGCCCGGTCGGCGCGACGATCTCAACGAACGGTTTGGCGATCGCGTGGACGACATTCTCCACCCGGAAGGTCGCCACGCCAGGATCACGATATGGCGCCCCGACGCCAAACACGCGGGCGAGCCTGCTAACCGCCGGTTCGAGGGACTGCGCAGCGATCACGATCTGGCGCAGGTGCATGGCCATTCTCCCTTGCCGCGGGCCGGTGCGAAAACCGGTTCATCCTCCCCCGTATTCCCCCTTATGCCGCGATCCAGGCAGAAAGTGCTAGAGTTGCGAAGGTCAACAGACTGCCTTGAGGAGATTGCCCCATGTCCGTCACCGTCATGCTGACTGCCACCGAACAGGCCGATGCCGACGCCGTGAGCTATGCGCGCAACCTGGCCGAGCGCCTTGGCGTGCCGCTCAACGGGCGGGCAGCCCTGCCGGACCCCTCCTCGGCAATGCTGTATGCAACCTCGCCCTACATGATCGGCGTTGGCGGCGCGGCGGTGGAGGGGGTGCAGGCAGCCCAGGCCGAACTCATCCAGTCGCTGGAGGCGATGTTCCGGGAGTGCACCGAAGACTGCACGGTCGATGCCAATTTCCACCATGAAATTGGCACCGCCGACCGGGTCGCTGCCGCGGTCGGGGCGCTGGCAGAGGCGCTGGTGTTCCCGCGACCTGCCGGCAAGGGCGGGCACAGCCTGTCGGTGGCGTTCGAGCATGTGCTGATGACCGCGCGCCTGCCCGTGCTGCTGGCCGGCGACAAGCCGGAGACCGACGGCCCGGCCCTGATCGCCTGGGACGGCAGCCCGCAGGCGGCCCGCGCCCTGCGCCTTCACGAGGGCATCATCCGTTCGACCGGCCGCGTCGTCATCGCGCAGAACCCGAATGACCTGGAGGAGCAGGCGACGGCGTCCTCTGCAGACCCGGGCCTTCTGGCGGACTGGCTGGACAGGCGCGGTGTCGAGGCAACCTTGGTGAGCTTCTCCGGCGATGTCGGCAAGGAATTGCTGCGCCTTGCCAGCAGCCATGGCGCCGCAATGCTGGTCGCCGGCGGCTATGGCCACAGCCGCGCGGGCCAGTTCTTCTTCGGCGGCGCGACCCGCTCGCTGCTGCATGCCGAGGACGCCCCGGCGCTGGCGCTGGCGCATTAGGGCGGTTTCGAGGCGAAGTGGAAACCGGTTCGCCGTCCGGAAACGCGTAAAGACAAAGATCTGTAGCGGCGCGAAGGATCCGGTTGGCCGGGCGCCGCTACAGGGCGTTTTGCGACCAAAGCCGGCCCCTGCCTGCGCGAACCGGGCATGAAATTTGCTCGATCTCGTTAAGGCACCCGCAAGGCGTGCCGCAACGGGAGGGCGCGGTCTTGCGGTTCTGGCTCCTTGCCGCCGGTGTATTCGCGCTGGCCTACGCCATCACCTTGGCCGTCATCCCGCCCCCCGGCGCCGGCTTGCCGGCACCATCCCGGGACACACGGACGGGCGAGTCGCCGCGGCTTCGCCCGACCCTTCCGCCGGCCGAGCGCTATGGCCGCTGGCATGGCCCGGCCTGGCAGACCTATGGCCCGCCGGCCCCGCTCGGGCAGCGGCCGCTCTCGGTTGACGGCCGTCTGATGCAGCAGGCCTGCCTTGCGCTGCAGGGCGGCGCGTGGACGATCCCGCCGGGCGCGCAGAAATCGGAACTGTGCGCCTGTGTCGGCGCAATGATGGACCGGGCGCCGGGTGCGGACGGCCTTGACGAGACGACCGACATGATCCTCGCGACCGGCCAGCCGCCGGAGCCCGCCACCTCGGCAATCGCACGCGGACTTGATGTCGCCCGCGTCACCTGCCAGCGCGCCCTGTTCCTCGGCGCCGGCGACGGGTAAACCCCGGCTCATGTGCGGACGCTTTTTCAGGCATGATGTGGCGTGGGCGGAATTCCGGGACGCCCTCGCGCTGATCCCGCCAGAGGGCGTCGACCCGCCGGAGCCGACCTACAATGCCGCGCCGATGAGCGTGCAGCCGGTTGTCCGTCCCGGCGCGGAACCGGGCAAGACTGAGCTTGCGCCGATGGTGTGGAGCCTCATCCCGTCCTGGTGGCACAAGCCGCTTAGCGAGAAGCGGTTCACCAGTTTCAACGCGAAATCGGAGACGGTAGCCGACAAGCCGGTGTTCCGCGGCGCCTTCCGGCACCGCCACTGCCTGGTTCCGGTCAGCGGCTTTTATGAGTGGACCGGCGAGAAGGGACGCAAGACACCGTTCGCGATCGCCCTGCGCAATCGCCGCTGGTTCTGCTTTGCGGGGCTGTGGGACCGTGCCATGATCGACGGCTCTGAGATCGAGAGCTTTACCGTTCTGACAACAACGCCGAATGACCTGATGGCGGGACTGCATACGCGCATGCCGGTCATCCTGAAGCCGCAGGATCATGCCCGCTGGCTCGACACCATGGCGGGGCCGTGGGATGACCTGTTCCAGCCCTTCCCGACAGAAGACATGCATGCTTGGCCGGTGGGCCCGGCGGTCGGCAATGTCCGCAACAATTCGCCGGCGCTGATCGAGGAAGCCTGACGGCTCATACCAAGCTGCAAGGGGTCGGCACCGATCCCTTGCAGCGCAGGGCAAGCGCGACTGCGCGTCGGCGCCCCTGCGCTGTAACCGCGGATCAATACTCATCCGCGCAGAATGGTATCAGTTCTTGCCGTCGCGCCGGGCCCTGCGCTTCTTCTTCAACTCATCCGCCTTGCCGGTGGCGACGAACCAGAAGATGTCCCACGCCTCGCCGAGCGTCAGCGGATTGTCCGGCCGGGCGGTGCCGATCTTTTCCCTCGGCGGGCGCTTCGGCGTGCGGCGTTTGCGGACCTTCTTCGTGACCGCTTCGGCGACCACCGGCGGTGGCGCGTCGGCCGGTGATTCCTGTTCGCCCTCGCGCTGGGCCGGGGCGCCGGCCTCGGCGATCTCGTCCGACAGGTTGTGGATCAGGTATTCGTCGGAGAAGTCGATCGCCAGTTCGACCCAGAGCGGCAAATGGTCGGACATCTGCCATGTCATCCAGCGCTCGGCATAATAGCGCTTGTCGGCGCCGCTGTCCTTGGGCGTACCGTCGGGTTTGAGGTCTCGGTGGCGTTCGGGCAGGACCGGCGCGTAGTGATCATAGTGTTCGGGCCGAAACAGGCTTTCGGTGAAGTTTAATGCGCCCGCGGACAGGAAGGTGACCTCATCTTTCTTCGTCCGAAAGGCAATCTGGTCATAGTATTTCGTGCCAAGCACATTGGACGGGAAGAGTTCCGGCGGCAGGATGAATCCGGCGCGCGTCAGTGCGGCCATGGTTTCGTCGACCGTATTCTTGATGTTGAAGTCACCGAGCAGTATGTAATTTTCATCCTCCCGGTCTGCCCGGCTTGCCATTTCACGGGCAATGTAATCGATCTCGGAGACACGACGCCTGTACTTGTCCGAGTTCTTGTCGTTCGAGCCAAAATAGATATGCACCGTGCACAGGGAGAATTTGAACCAGCCGGCCTGGAAAGCCACCATGAAGGGCGTGCGCGCGAATTGCTGCTCATCGGGCAGCAGGGCGTGCTTGGGCAGTACGATCTCGCCAGCAATGTTGCGGAAGCGCACCTTGGTCCGGTCAAACACGAAGGCCATGCGCTCGCGATTTCCGGAACTGCCGGTGGTCACGTCGGTGGCGATGAAGTCCCAGTCCGGACCAAGCAGGCGGACCACCTCCTTGAGAGGCCCAAGGTCCTCGTTGACTTCCTGAAGAGCGACGAGGTCGAAGGCCGAAATGACTTCGGCGATATAAAACAGGCTCTCGCGCCGGCGCGGACCGTGGCGGAAACGGTTGCCGTCGAAATCCCGGATATTCCAGGTGCCGATGATGAGTGAGGCCGCCCGGGTGCGTTGCGGCACGCCGCGCGGCGGAGGAGCCTTAAGCTGCGCGCGCAGATCGAGCAGCCGCCGGGAGATCCAGTCCTTCTCCTCCTGGCAGAACAGGCGCGGATTGCGCAGATCGCGATAGAAGACCATGGCCGACACACCTCTTCGCGCCTTCTGCGCCCCTTCACACCTCGGTAGGTTTGGTTAGCGAGGGGTTAAGACGGAGGGCTGGCGGGCAGGTGCCGTTGCCGGCTGGACCGGGTGGGGCCGCGCGGTTAGGCGGGGGCGTTGCTATTGCTGCGCAAGCGGAGCCTGTCCCGATGACCTACGCGCCCTTCCTTGCCGCAGCGCTTGCGCTCTGGCCGGTGGTCGCGTTCCTCGGCGGGCAGGCCTATTCGCCCTTGCTGGTGCTGGTCGCGCTCCCCGCGCTGGCCTGGCTGCGGCCGGCGCAGCTGGTCTCGGTGCCAGCGCTGTTTGCGCTCCTCTTCCTTGCCTGGGCTGGCCTGAGTTCGGCCTGGTCGCCTGCCGGGGGCGCGATCGTGTCGGGCAGCCTCATCGAAGGCAATTTCAGCGTCAACGCGCCCGCCGTCCGGGTGGTGACGACAGGACTGGCGGCGCTGGTGGTGTTGTCCGCTGCGGCGCGTGTCCCGGCCGGGCGGGCGCGCCTGCCCGCCGGCGTGGCGCTCGGGGCGTTTGCGGTGAACGGCCTCGCCGTCGCAGTCCTGTATGTGTTTTACGAGGAAATCACCGGCTTCTTCTATGCCGGTGATGCGCTCGCGGCATTGCAGCAGGGACTGCAGAACGTGTTGCGCAATGCCAACGCCTTTGCGCTCGTCCTGCCAGTCCTCACCGCATGGCTGTGGCACCGGCGCAAGGCGCTTGCGGCCCGCGCCCTGGCGCTTGCGGTGACACTGGCCGCGCTGCCGGTGTTTGCGACACTGGGCGGGGCCGGCAGCCAGGTCGCCGTGATCGCGGTGATCGCCGGACTGCTCGCCATGGCGCTGGTAAGCGCCCTGCCCCGCTCCGGCTACCGGGTGCTGTTCGGCCTTGGAGCGATTTATCTGGTTCTGGCACCGGGGGCGGTGCTCTCGGTGGCGACACTGGTCGAGCGCCTTGGCCTCACCCTGCCCTTTTCCTTCCAGTCTCGGCTGTTTGCCTGGCAGGCTGTCAGCGAGCGCATTCTCGAGCGCCCTCTGACCGGCCATGGCATGGAAGCCGCCGGCAGCTGGCGCGAGCCCTTCGCGGCGCGGCCCGACTGGCTGGAGACAATCGTGGCATCCGGGGGCGACCCGGCGGCCTGGTCGGTCTACCCGATCATTGCCGGGCATCCGCACAACATGGCGCTGGAGCTCTGGGCCGAGACAGGCTGCATCGGCATTGCGCTGGCCGCGATTGCGCTGGTGGCGACGGGCGTTCGGCTGTCGGCGCCGGCGGACCTTCCGGCCTCAGTGCGCCATGGCGCGGCGGGCCTGTTCGGCGCGGCGGCAAGCCTGTTCAGTTTCACCTATTCGATCTGGAACGAGGCCTTCTGGGCATCGGTAGCGCTCGCAGCCGGGGCTCTCATCCTGATCGCGCGGCAAGAGGCGGCGCGCAGTTGAGCCAGCCCGCCGCTTGCGCGATCGTCGTCACCTATCACACGGGTGTGCGGCTTAAGGAGTGCCTCTACGCCCTCGCGGCGGATCTGCAGGTCTCCGGCATCGTCATCGTCGACAACGGCAACCCGGAGGCAATGAGAAGCTGGCTGGACCGTTTCGCGGGCGAGCGCGCCGAGGTGCGCCTCATCCGCCCGGACCGCAATCTGGGATTTGCTTCGGCGGCCAATCTCGGCGCACGCGAAGCGGCGGAACCCCTGCTGCTCTTCATCAACCCGGATGCGGTGATCCGCCGGCGATCGGTCGAGGCGATGATCCGCGCGGCACAAGGGCACCCCTCGCCTTGCCTCGTGGGCGGGCGGATTTTCGGGATTGACGGGCGCGAGCAGCGCGGCGCCAGGCGGCGGGAACTGACCCGCCTGCGGGCCATGGGGCTCGGCCGCTGGACGCTGGAGACCGCGCCTGCGCCAGACGGGCCAGTGGCAATGCCGGTCATCTCGGGCGCCTTCTTCCTGATGTCGAAACAGGCCTTCCTCGCTTTGGATGGCGGCTTCGACCCGGAGTATTTCCTGCATGTGGAAGATGTCGATCTCTGCCGGCGGGTGCGTGCGGCCGGCGGCACGGTCATCTATCAGCCAGAGGCGGGCGCGTTGCACTATCGCTCGACCTCCGATGTGCCGTCGCAGACCATTGCCCGCCACAAGGCCGACAGCCTTACCCGCTATTTCCACAAGTTCGCGGGCGGCCCGGTGGGCCGGGCGGCAAATGCCGTGTTCCTGCCGCTTCTGCGATGGGCCGTCCTGCGACGGGGGCGGTAGGACCGGTTGCCAGCCCTTCAGGGGTGATAGGCCAGACGCATCGCCTCGAATCCCGCCAGCTTCGCTTCGAAGGCCGACCAGTCATCGCGCTCGGCAATCGCGGACCAAAGGGACTCGATGTCGTCGATCAGCAGGGTTTCCGGAGAAGCGCGCCCGAAATAGTCCGCCTCCAGCCTTTCTGGCCGGTCCGGGTCACGGGCCATCAGCCCCTCGCGCACCGGGGCGAACGCCTCGGCTCCGTATCGCGATGCCAGCGCGCTGGCGGCGGCGCGGTTTGCGCTGGCGGCCCCGCCGAACCAGTCGAAGAACACCTGCGGCCAGGCTGCGCCGCTGTCGGTCATCCAGCCATAGAAGGCCTGCAGGAAGATCAGGTCATCGCGCAGGGACGGTCCGTCCTTCAGGCCGAGAAGCGCCAGCGTGTGACGGGCAAAGGCCGCCTGATAGGCCGGCTCGAAGGCACCGAGGGCCTGGCTGAGATCGTCGGCATCGGCGAGCAAGGTCAGCGCGCTGCCCAGTTGCTGCAGCGCCCAGAGCGCCTGCGTCGGCTGGCGGCCGAAGCGATAGAGGCCCTGGTGGTCGAAATAGGCGGCCGTGAAATTGGGGTCGGAGACCGGGAGGAAGCGATAGGGGCCGAAATCGAACGTCTCGCCGGTGATGTTGAAATTGTCCGTGTTCATCACGCCATGAACGAAGCCGGCTGCCATCCACTGCGCAACCATGCGCGCGGTCGCCTCGATCATGCGCTCATACAGCGCCGGCACCTTGCGCGCCATCTCCGTATCGTCCGCATCCGGATAATAGGTCCGGACGACATGATCGACCAGGCGGGCCATGTCCTCCGGCCGGTCGAGGGCGGCAACCCTCTGGAAGGTGCCAAAGCGCAGATGGCTGTGCGACAGGCGCACAAGGACGGACGAGCGCGTCGGCGAGGGTTCGTCGCCCCGCCAGAGCTGCTCGCCGGTCTCGACCAGGGAGAGCGCCCTAGACGTGTTGACGCCAAGCGCCTCGAGGCAGGCCGAGGCAAGCACCTCGCGCGCACCGCCCTTGAGGGTCAGCCGACCATCGCCCTGGCGGGAATAGGGCGTCTGTCCGGAGCCCTTGGTACCAAGATCGAGCAACCGGCCGGAGGTGTCGCGCAGCTGCGCAAACAGGAAGCCACGGCCGTCACCGAGATCGGGATTGTAGACCCCGAACTGGTGGCCGTGATAGCGCAGCGCCAGCGGTTGCGGCAGGTTTCCGGGCAAGGGCTGGAAGTGCGCGAAATGGGCGATCCATTGGGCCTGGTCCAGCTCCTCAAGCCCGATTGTGGCAGCCGCTCTCTGGTCACGGTGGCGCAGGATCGTTGCGGGAAACCCGGCGGGCGCGACAGGATCTGCAAACACGTCAGCGATGTCGAGGATTGGGGGGGGTTCGGACATGCCGGGCATATGGGGTCGCGCAGGCGCCTGTCACGGGATAACCGGCCCCCGTTTACTCCTCGCGTGATATTGTGAATTTGCAACAGGCCCGGACAGCGTCAGTTTGACGGTGCGAAACCACTGTTTTGGTGCTTTTCAATAAGGGAAATACGATACATGTTACGCAAAAGAATTATGACATGCGCCGGCGAGCCGGCGCCGTAACCGGGAGGATACCAAGCATGACCCACAACACAGGATACCTGCGCCTGACGGCGGCATCCGTCTTCGCACTGGCAAGCGCGCCGGCCGTCCTCGCCCAGGAAGACCAGCGCCAGCTCGATACGGTTGTCGTCACCGGCTCGTTCATTGCCGGAACGCCGGAAGACGCGGCCCTGCCTGTCGACGTGCTGACCGCTGTCGACCTGCGGATCGAGGGGCAGCCCTCGATCTCCGAACTGATCCGCAATCTCGGCGTCTCGTCAGGCGTCGACGGTCAGACCAACCAGTTTTCCTCAAACGGCCTTGAGGGCACCTCGAACGTCAACCTGCGCGGCCTCGGCCCGGGCCGGACGCTGGTCCTGATCAATGGCAAGCGCCAGACCTTCTCACCCTACTCGATCGGCGAGCAGGCCCAGCTTTTCGTTGATACGAACATGATCCCGGCGGCCGCAATCGGCCGGATCGAGGTGCTGAAGGACGGCGCCGCCGCGCTCTACGGCTCCGACGCGATTGCCGGCGTCGTCAACTTCATCACGCGCGACGACCTCCAAGGCTTCGAGTTCGGCGGCAGCTTCCAGAGCTTCGAGGGCAGCGACGGCGAATATGATGTCTCTGCGGCCTATGGCTGGCAGGGCGAGAAGACCAACTGGATCGTCTCAGCGGGCTACCAGTTCCGCAACGAGGTCCCGCTGCTGGAGAAGGATTGGGCCATCTCCGACATCACGGAAAACCCGGTGGGCGGGTTCTCCTCCCTGTCAAATCCCGGCCGCTATGTGGCGCTTGGCGCAACCGGAGTGATCGGCGCGGTCAACCTCGAAGCGGGCTGCGATGATGTTGGCGGCGTGATCAACCCGACCACGGGTCAGTGCAATTTTCAGTTCACCCAGTTCGACAACCTCGTTGAGGAAGAAGAGCGCTACCAGGTCTTCTCCGAACTCAACCACACCTTTGGCAACGGCGTCGACCTGCACATCGAAGCGCTTTACGGCTACACCGATGTACCGAAATGGAAGACCTCGCCGTCCTACCCGCCGCAGGAGCTGACGACGCAGGTCGTGCCGGTCACCAATCCCGGCTTCCAGCAATACATCGCCGACAATCCGGGCGACTTCCCGAGTGGCACGCTGGCGGCACTGTATATCGGCCGTAGCTTCGGCTGGGGCGGCTACCCGGTCACTGGCGGCGCCCAGGTCGGCTTCCGCCAGCACGAGACGATCCGGGTGGCCGGCGAACTGGATGGCACCTTCGAGAATGGCGTCAACTGGGCCGCCAGCCTCGGCTATAGCCAGGCCGAAGCGGACCGGAACACCAATGACACCTACATCCTCGGCTTCACGGCCGCGCTGAACGGCTATGGTGTCTGCACAGATCCGATCACCGGCAATGACCCGGCGACGGGCACACAGCCCTTCGCTCCGGGGTATTCCGGCAGCCTCATTGCCGGGCAGGGCGCCTGCCAATGGTACAACCCCTTCTCCAACGCGATCCCCGCCAACGCCATCACCGGTCAGGCCAACCCGACCTATGTTCCGGGGCTGGAGAACACGCCGGAACTCGCCGACTGGCTGACCGATGGACAGTTCACGGCGGCCGAGACCAGCCTGCTGGTGTTCGATGCCGTGCTGAACGGCCAATCGGGCGTGCAGGCATCGGGCGGTACGGTTGGCTGGGCCGCGGGCGTCCAGGTGCGCCGCGAGGGCTACAAGCTGACCCCGAATGATCTCAACAACCTCGAAGTGACGCCCGGACCGGGCGGCACCGGACCGTTCTCCTTCCTGGCGGGCTTCACCCCGGCCGACGAGGAGCAGACGATCTATGCGGTCTTTGGCGAGTTGCAGATCCCGCTCTATGACAATCTCGATATCCAGGTCGCGACCCGGTTCGAGGACTATGGCGGCGAGGTCGGCTCCACCTTCGACCCGAAGGTCGCCGCCAAATGGCAGGCGACCGACACCCTCGCCCTGCGCGGTTCGGCCCAGACCTCGTTCAAGGGCCCGACCCTGAACCAGCTTTCCGGCACAACGACGACGCTGCAGTTCGTCGGCCCGGCTTCGGCGTTCAAGGCCGTCGACCAGTTCGGCAACCCGGGTCTCAAACCGGAAAGCGCATTCTCGTGGAATCTCGGCGCGCTCTACGAACAGGGCGGATTCAAGGCCTCGGTCGACTATTACAATTTCGACTTCTCCGACCCGATCATCGTCGAGGACCAGGCCTCGATCGTGACGGCCGCCATCGCCGCGCTGGCGGCCGGCGATACCGAGAATGCAATTCTCAGCCGGATCGTTTTCACCGACAACAACAGTAATGGCGTGAACGAGCCGAACGAGATCGCGCGGGTTACCACCAATGTGGTCAACGGGCCGGACATCCAGACCTCAGGCATCGACCTCAGGCTGGAGAACACCTGGGCGAATGCGGCAGGCGGCGGCGAGTTCTCGGTGGGCACCGACCTCACCTATGTGATCGAGTATGAGGTCGATGATTTCGACATCGAGGGTGTGGTGATCCCCGGCGGGGACCGGGTTGGCCAGTTCAACCGGTCGAACTTCTCCCGCTCCCTGCCGCAATGGCAGGCCAATGCCTTTGCCAACTACGCCCTCGGGCCGCACAATTTCCGCGGCGTTGTGCGTCATACCGACAGCTATGATGACGAGCGCGGCGACCTGACAGGCAATGGTACCTCGGAAATCGACAGCCAGACGACGCTGGATCTCTTCTACACAGTGACCCTGCCCTATCAGATCGATGCCGGGCTTTCGGTGGTCAACGTGTTCGACGAGGACCCGCCATTTGCGCAGTTCGACCTCAACTATGACCCCTACACCCACAACCCCTTCGGACGGACCATCAAGGTCTCCCTGAAGAAGACCTTCGGCGGCGGGGAATAATGGGCAAGGCCCGTTTCGGGCCAGGTCCTGCAGCAGGGGCGGCACGCATGACGTGCCGCCCCTTTTCGTTTGTGACGACCAGGGCGGTTTCCGTCCAAATTGACCCACTTGGAGGGGTATATTTTGGGGTCTGGCCA
>CAYPQD010000017.1:0-52824 GCA_964412785.1 uncultured Hyphomonadaceae bacterium | reverse complement strand
GAACTCACGACCCCAACCTTGGCAAGGTTGTGCTCTACCCCTGAGCTACGCCCGCGTCCTGTTCGTTCGGGTACGACCGCCTTTTCGACGGCAGATGCGTGATAAAGCGGATCGGGCGCCGGTTTGCAAGGGGGATTGTGCGGTGAGTTCAGGGGGCGGCATGGCGCAGACCGGCCGGTCGCTGGCATTGCTCGCGAAGGCACAGCCCGCCCGCGCCGAAACGCGCCGGGGCCTTGACTTCCCCAGGGGCCTGGCCGGGGCTAATAGCAATCTGCGCGGATGAAGACTGATCCGCGGCCCCGGCGCATGGGGCGCCGACGCGCAGTCGCGCTTGCCCTGCACTGCAAGGGATCGGTTTTGGGTCCATGCAGCTTGGCATAATGCGCCGCAAGACATGGAGGATTCCCGATGAAGGCGATGCAGCTCAGCAAACCCGGCGGACTGGACAAGCTGGTCCTGAATGAGATCGCTGACCCGACGCCCGGCGCCGGCGAGGTGCTGGTGCGTGTGCGCGCCAGTTCGCTGAATTTCCACGATGTGGCAGTGGTCTCCGGCATGATCCCGGCCGGAGACAAGCGGGTTCCGCTATCGGACGGAGCGGGCGAGGTGCTCGCCGTCGGCGAGGGCGTCACGCGGTTCACGCAGGGGGACCTGGTGGTTTCCACCTTCTTTCCGAACTGGACGGACGGAGCGCCGGAGCTGTCCAAACTGCTCGGCGTGCCGGGCGACCATGTCGACGGGTTTGCGGCGGAACAGGTGGTCATGCCGCAGGCCGCGCTGACCCGGGCGCCTCTGGGTTACAGCGCCGCAGAGGCGGCTACGCTGCCCTGCGCCGCCCTGACGGCGTGGCGCGGCATGGTGGTGGAGGCCGGTGTCAAGCCGGGTGACTGGGTGCTGACCCAGGGCACCGGCGGGGTCTCCATCTTCGCCCTGCAGCTCGCCAAGGCGGCCGGCTGCAAGGTGATCTCGACCTCGTCCTCGGACGCGAAGCTGGAGCAGTTGAAGCGACTGGGCGCCGATCATGTCATCAACTACAGGGAAACGCCCGAATGGGGCCGCGCCGCCAAGGAACTGACGGGCGGGCGCGGTGTCGACGAGGTGATCGAGATCGGCGGGCCGGGCACGCTGGCGCAGTCGATCCAGGCTTGCCGGATTGGCGGGCACATCTCGCTTATCGGTGTACTCACCGGTGTCTCCGGCGAGGTTCCGACCGCAGCCCTGTTCTCCGCCAACATCACACTGTCCGGCATCACGGTCGGCTCGCGCGCACACCAGGAGGACATGATCGCCGCGATCGAGGCCTCCGGCATCCGGCCTGTGATTTCGGACCGTTTCCCCCTCGCCGAGCTTGCCGGCGCCTTCGCGCACCAATTGGCGCACAAGCATTTCGGAAAGATCGTGATCGAGATCTGATACCACTAATACCAAGCTGCATGGATCGGAACCGATCCTTTGCAGTGCAGGGCAAGCGCGACTGCGCGTCGGCGCCCCATGCGCCGGGGCCGCGGATGAGTCTTCATCCGCGCAGATTGGTATATGCGCGGATATGAGCGCAGGCCCGCGGCATCGTGCGACACTGAAAACCCGCCGCGGCCGGGAGCCGGGCGGGTTTTCTAATGCCTTGTGATGAAAGGGTGACCTCGCCCCGCCGGGTCAGGCCGTACCAGCACCCTGCTGGGCGCGGATCGCGCGCTGGATAACCCGTGACCAGTTGAGCAGCGAGATCATGTGCGCATAGACCGCGCCGACCGCGCCATTGTTCTTCAGCTCAAGGTATTGCTCGCTCGGAAGGGCGTTGAGCTTTTCTTCAGACACAGCCCAGTAGTCGGCGATCTTCTGCTGCGGGCCGGCCTCATTGCCCTGGGCATCGCGCGGCTGGAAGGCCACGGTCTTCTGCTCGAACAGGCCATAGCGGTTGAGCAGCTCGGTGAACTCCGACGTGGCGCGACGCTGGCGTTCGAACTCCTTGCAGAACTCGATCGCGTCCTGGGTGAACTTCGAAGGCTGCCCATTCTCGAAAAAGGGGACTTCGGGCTGCGGCGACACCATCGGCGCTGCGGCATCCACGCAGAGCAGGAGCCTGTCGGAATTCTGGTCGGCGGCAAACACGAAGGGATAGCGGCGCACAAAAGCCGGAACATAATAGTCCGGCTCGGTACGGCCGTCATGGGTGACAAAAAGGTTCTGTCCCTGGCGCACGCCCATCACGGCCACCGGTACTTTCTCCTCGCCGACGAAGATGATGGGGTAGGCGGCCGCCGCCATGCCGAACTCGGTCACGGTTATCGGCACAGCGTGCGCTTCGCGAAGGAAGGCGAAGGGCTGCTGGACCTGCCGCACGCCGAGCGCTGCATGGCGCTCCGGTGACAGCGGCTCCGGCTGCTTGTAGAACAGGACTTTACCGCTCAGCGCGGGGGGATCGCCGGCGGGCGGTTGCGGGGCTGCGGGGGTGTTCTCCACGGGCGCTCTCCTGATCGTTGCCGGCGGGACGCTTAACGGATTAACCGGGCCGCGACAACAGCCCTGATGACGCTTTCATGGGCTTTACCCGGACCCTGAGTCGGGGCCATCTCCCGGTCATGACCAGAACCTGCGGGCTAACCCTTTGCTGGGCACTTGTTTTTGGCCTGTTCGCCATTCTGGCGGCGGTCCGGCCGGCGCACGCCGAAGAGCCGCTGCCGGCGCGGACGGCACCGGAACCGCTGCCGTCGCTCGCCCAGGTTGAGGCGACCTTCGAGCCGGAGCGGGCAGCCTTCCGCGGCCTGCCGGCCATGGCGCTGGCAGGCCACACCGGAGACCGGTCGCAGGCGGCGCGCGAGCGCATGCGGCTGCTGCGGATCGAGGCGCTTGCCGACCTGGAGCGGATGCCGGCCGATAGGCTGGCCGTGCAGCGGGCGCGCGAGGCGTATCGCGATGCGGTCGCTATCGCCGCGCAGGGGTGCGGCCGGGTTTCCCTTGGCGAGGCGCGTCCCTATGCGGTGGATCACCTGAGCGGGGCCTGGGCCGATATCCCGGCAAGCCTCGTCGCGCTGGCGCCGCCGGACACGCTCGAGGCCGCTGACGCGGTGCTGTCGCGCCTGGCAGCGCTGCCGGCCGCGATCGACGATGAGCGAAGGCGCCTGCTGTTCGAGGCGCGACCAAGCCAAGGGGGGCGAGACTGCCGGCCTCCACGCCGCGCGCTCACGCTGCTTGCGGACGCCAACGACGTCTGGGCCGACCTGCCGGTCGAGCGCAACCCGGTCTATCGCCATCTCGCGCGGGCGCTCCTTGATCTCGACACCTTGCCGCCATCGGCCCGGCTGCGGCGACTGGAGACGCTGCGCGCCCTTCTCTCCGGTCCCGTCGCTGACGCCTATCGGGGGCTTGCCGGCACGGCGCGTTCGCTGCAGCCTGACGCGCGCGACATGCCCGGCCTCTATGCGGTCATCGACGGCGACACCCAGTATGACCGGCTACTGGCACTGAATGCCGGCGCGGAGATGCCAGCTGAGGAGGTGCGCCGGGCTGCGCTGACGGCGCTTGAGGAGCGGCGCGCGGAGCTGGTGGCAGGTGTCGCGGCGCTTGAGGTCGAACTGGAGCTCGGCGGACCCGCGGTCGAGCCAGGCACCGTCAGCCGTGCGGGCAAGGACGCGGACGATCCGCTTCCCCCGCCGCTGCATGTGCGTCTCGATATCGTGCTCGGTGCACTCGCGCAGGCCGATGCCCGCGCGCCGGACGCTGCCGTGACGGATGGGGCAGGCAGGGTGCTGCCGGCGCCATCCGGCGCCTTCGTGATCCAGCAGGCGCTCGCGACCCGGTTTGCGCGCGGGGCCAAGGGGCGGCTGGTGCGCATCGACTGGCCGCCTCCGCTGCCGCAACCGGGTTGGGCCGGGCAGTATGTGGCCGCCCCGGCGGTGTCGGGTCGGCGCGGCGTCAGCGGGGTTGCGCTGCCGGTCCTGCGTGACGAGGCGTCCGATCTTTCCAGGACCATTCATGCCGGCGTGCCAGGGCGCCATTGGGCGCTGCGCACTGCGTTGGAGTATGGCGAGGAGACGGCGCTTGACCGGCTGACCCGCCATGAGGGCTTCGTCGCGGGCTGGGGGGCCTATGCCGAGGCGCTGGCGGCCAGGGCAGGCATTTTCGAGGACGACCCGCGTGCCCGACTCGGCTACCTGCAGGCGCGCGCCCTGCATGCTGCGCGGGCGCTTGCGGATGTTGACCTGCACCGCTTCAGGCTCGGCCATGCACAGGCCAGCATGGCCCTTTCGGATGCAACGGGCCTGCCACCCAACGCTGCTGACGCCGAGATCGACCGGATCATGGTCTGGCCCGGCGATGCGGCGGCCGCGTTTGTCGGCGAGCAGGTGCTGAGCGCCCTGCATGACCGGGCTCGGGCCGTTCTCGGGCCGCAATTCGACGAAGCTGCCTTCCACCATCAGGTTCTTGTGCGCGGGCCACGGCCCCTGACAATGGTGCAGGACGATATCGAGGCCTGGTACGGCGCCCAGATCCCGCAGTAAGCGGCCGTCGCGCTCCTACCAGTGTGCGAAGATGATGACGCATCTGCGTCTCCGGCGCATGAACGCCGACGCGCAGTCGCGCTCGGCCTCGCGCTGCAAGGATCGGTTTTGGGTCCGTGCAGCTTGGTATCAGGCGTCGAGGAAGCCCCTGTCCTTCAGCCAGGCGAGGATTACCTCTGCCGCTTCTTCAGGCGTACGGTCGATCGTGTCGATGCGGATTTCCGGGTTGAGAGGCGGCTCATATGGGCTGTCAATGCCGGTGAAGTTCCTGATTTCGCCTGCCCGTGCCTTCTTGTAGAGGCCCTTCACATCGCGCTCTTCGGCGACGTCCAGCGGCGTATCGACGAAGATCTCCACATATTCGCCTTCCGCCATGAGGTTGCGGGCCATCCGGCGTTCAGACCGGAAGGGCGAGATGAACGAAACGAGCGTGATCAGTCCCGCATCGGCAATCAGTTTGGCGACATTGGCCACCCGGCGGATGTTTTCCACCCGGTCAGCATCGGTGAAGCCGAGATCGCGGTTGAGGCCATGGCGGACATTGTCGCCGTCGAGCACAAAGGTGTGCTTGCCCATCGAGAAAAGGCGCTTCTGCAGGGCGTTGGCGATGGTCGACTTGCCCGACCCGGAGAGCCCGGTGAACCAGAGGACAGCCGGCTTCTGGCCCTTCTGCTCGGCCAGTGTGGCGCGATCGATATCGAGCGCCTGCCAGTGGATATTGGACGCCCGCCGCAGCGCGAAGTCGAGCAGGCCCATGCCGACCGTGTCATTGGTCAGCCTGTCGATCAGGATGAAGCCGCCCATGTCGCGGACCCGTTCATACGGGTCGAAGGCTATCGTCTGGTCGAGCGAGAGCGTGCACACTCCCACTTCGTTGAGTTCGAGCGTCTTGGCCGGCACCTGGTCGAGGGTGTTCACGTCGATGCCGTATTTCGGGGCGTTCACGGTGGCGGTGACGGTCTTGGCGCCGATCTTCAAAAGATAGCGCCGTCCCGGAAGCATGGCGCTGTCCGACATCCACAGGATGCGGGCCTGGAACTGGTCGGAGACCTCGGCAGGTTCGCCGGCCGCGCACAGCACGTCGCCGCGGGATGTGTCGATCTCATCGGTCAGGCAGACGGTGACGGACTGGCCGACCACCGCCTCGTCAAGGTCGCCGCCAAGGGTGACGATCCGGGTGACCGTGCTCTCGCGCCCGCTCGGCAGCGACTTCACCTTGTCACCGGGCTTGATCCCGCCGGCGACAACCTGGCCGGAAAAGCCGCGGAAATCGAGATTGGGCCGGTTGACCCATTGTACCGGCATGCGGAAGGGCGCGTTGCGGCGCCGGTCGCCGACCTGGATGTCTTCCAGGTACCGGATCAGGCTCGGACCCTTGTACCAGTCGGTATTGCCCTGTGGGGTCAGGATATTGTCACCCTTCAGCGCCGACAGCGGGATCGCCATGATGTCGAGATCGTCGCGCCCGAGCTTCTTGGCGAACTCGGCAAAATCGGCCTGGATCTTCAGGAAGATGGCGTGGTCATAATCGACAAGGTCCATCTTGTTCACCGCCAGCACGATATGGCGGATGCCGAGCGAGGTGACGATGAAGGCGTGGCGCCGCGTCTGGGTGAGCACGCCCTGGCGGGCATCGATCAGCAGCACGGCGAGGTCAGCCGTCGATGCACCTGTTGCCATGTTGCGGGTGTATTGCTCATGGCCCGGCGTGTCGGCGACGATGAATTTTCGCTTGTCCGTGGAAAAGAAGCGGTAGGCGACGTCGATCGTGATGCCCTGTTCGCGTTCTGCCGCGAGGCCGTCGACGAGCAGGGCGAAATCGATCTCGCCGCCCTGGGTGCCGACCTTCTTGCTGTCGGCTTCGAGTGCGGCCAGCTGATCCTCGAAGATCATCTTGGAATCATAAAGAAGCCGCCCGATCAGCGTCGACTTGCCGTCATCGACGGACCCACAGGTGATGAAGCGGAGCAGAGACTTGTGCTCGTGCTTTTCGAGATAGGCAGCAATATCCTGTGCAATCAGCGCGTCCTGGTGCGACATCAGAAATAGCCCTCCCGCTTCTTCTTTTCCATGGAGGCCGACTGGTCGTGGTCGATGACCCGGCCCTGACGCTCCGACGAGGTGGTGAGGAGCATTTCCTGGATGATGTCCTCAAGCGTGTCGGCTGTCGATTCCACTGCACCTGTCAGCGGATAGCAGCCGAGCGTGCGGAAGCGAACCGATTTCATGACCGCCGTGCCGCGCAACTCCGCCGGCATGCGCTCGTCATCGACCATGATCTCGGTACCATTCCACGACACGACGGGCCGTTCGGCAGCGAAATACAGCGGAACGATCTCGATGTTCTCGCGACGGATATACTGCCAGATGTCAAGCTCGGTCCAGTTCGACAGAGGAAAGACGCGCATGCTTTCACCCGGCTGGACCCGGGTATTGAACAGCGACCACAGTTCCGGGCGTTGGGTCTTCGGATCCCAGCGGTGCTCAACGGTGCGGAAGGAAAATATCCGCTCCTTGGCCCGGGACCTTTCCTCGTCGCGCCGGGCCCCACCGAATGCGGCGTCGAACCTGTACGTCGTCAGCGCCTGCTTCAGCGCGGATGTCTTCATGATGTCGGTATGCAGCGACGAGCCGTGGGAGAACGGGCCGACCCCATCGCGCACGCCGTCCTCATTGATGTGGACAATCAGGTCAAGGCCCAGTTCGCGCGCCTTGCGGTCGCGAAACGCGATCATCTCCCGGAACTTCCAGGTCGTGTCCACATGCATCAGGGGAAAGGGCGGCACGGACGGGTAGAATGCCTTCACAGCAAGGTGCAGCATGACAGCGGAATCCTTGCCCACCGAATAGAGCATCACCGGGTTTTCTGCCTCGGCTGCGACCTCTCGCATGATGTGGAGGCTCTCCGCCTCGAGACGGTCCAGGTGAGTGAGTTCGTGCATCGGCAGGTCCCTTGTCGGGTTGTCCCAGGCCTCCAGTTCGGGCCCCCTTAGACACAAACGCCTGTGCTCACAACTCCGGGCCGGGAGAAATGCAGCCCTGCGCGATCGCGCAGCCGCAAGCTGGCCGCGATCGCTTGCGAAGCGGGCGCCGGCCCCCTAGAGCCCCCCTCACGGGCCAATGCAAACTGCCCACGGAGTGTCATGGATACCGCCCCGCAAGCGGACGCGCCGCTGTTTTCGGTTGTGATCGTCAATTTCAACGGCGGCGCCCATGTCCAGACGGCCGTGGCCTCGCTTGCCGTGCAGACGCGCCGGGACTTCGAGCTGATCATTATAGACAATGGCTCAACCGACGGCTCGTTCGACGCGCTCAATGTCTCCGGCGTGCCCGATGTGACCGCCATCCCGGCGAACGCCAACCTTGGTTTTGCCATGGGCAACAACAAGGCAGCAGCCCGAGCGCGCGGCACATGGCTGGTCCTGCTGAATCCCGATGCGGTGGCCGAACCCGACTGGCTGGACGAGATCGCCGCCGGCATCGCCCGCCACCCCGGTGTCACCATGTTTGCCTGCACCCAGATCGATAGTGAGGATCCCCGGCGTCTCGACGGGGCGGGCGACGCCTATTTCGGCTTCGGTATCCCCTGGCGGGGCGGGTTTGGCCGGCCGATCGACGAACTGCCCGGCGAGGGCACCTGTTTCAGTCCGTGTGGTGCGAGCGCAGTGTTCCGGCGGGATGTCTTTCTGTCCCATGGCGGCTTCGATGAACGCATGTTCTGCTATTGCGAGGATGTCGATCTCGGCTTTCGCCTGCGTCTTGCAGGGCACCGCTGCGTGTTCCTCGACCGGGCGCGCGTCGCTCACACCGGAAGCGCCATTGCCGGACGCCAGAGCGCATTTGCCGTGTATCACGGCACGCGGAACCGGCTTTGGACCTATGTCAAGAACATGCCGCTCAGCCTGCTTATCCTGACCCTTCCAGGACACGTGGCGATCTCACTCTACCTGCTGGCACGCGCCCACGCGATCGGCCGGTTCGGTGCCACCTGGCGGGGGCTGGTCGACAGCCTGCTCGGCCTTGGTCCGGTGCTCGCGGACCGTCGCAGCGGTGCCGCACGCCGGCGCGCCGGCCTCGGCGAACTGGCCGCTGCGATGAGCTGGAACCCGTTTCGCCTGCGCGGACGGCGCCCGGACGTCCGCCCGCTCAAGGCGTCGCCTGCCCGTGAAACCGCGGAGCGGCGCCTGGTATAAGCGCAGCGCAGGGGCGACAAGCGGGCGCCCCCTTTGCCTCGCCCGCCTGATCGGCTAGTCACCCGGTGTGGTGGCCGGCTGGAGCACGGGCCGTGAATGCGAACTCTCAAGGAGACTGCAGGATGATCAAGCACGTGGGAATGGCCCCGATCGCGGTCCTTCTGTGCGCAGGGGTTGTGGCCTGTTCCGGTGGCGAGCGCGAGCAGCCAGAGGCGACGAACGCCACCGCAATCGACGCCCCGCCGCCGCCTGCGGCGCCGGTGATGCGTGCCGACACCGTGTTCGACCTCAAGGACCCGGCCCTGCTGACGGTGCCGGACGGGCTGGCCGCGATCCCGGTCGCGCAAGAAGGTCTGCGCCTTTCCGGCACGCTTGCCGACGCCCTGCCGACCCAGCGCACGGGCGGGGCCTACCTGACCCTTTCGGACGAGATCGAGAGCGCTGCCAGCGGGCGGACGGTGACCGTGAAGGTGCTGGCCAGACCGGCGGGCGACGCGCCGGCTGACCTTGCGGTGGCTTACTCGACCGCCGGCAATGGCAATAGCGGTTGGCAAATGCTGACCTTTGCGGACGGTTTCAGCGAGAAATCCTTCACCTATGACGTGCCAACGCGCAGCGAGCCCGGACTGGATTTCATCGGCTTGCTTCCGCAGGGCGCAGACCTCGTCGTCGCGGCGGTGGGCCTCGACATGGCCGAGTGACGTCCCGGGTCAGCGCCCGGGACGCAGTGAGGAGTGGGGTGAGATGTTCTATCCGCAGGCGATACAGGAGGTGGTCCTGGTCGAGCCGAAGCGTTTCGGCGACCATCGCGGCTTCTTTGAGGAGACCTTCCACGAGGCCCGTTACGGCGATGCCGGCATAACCGGTCCGTTTGTGCAGGACAACCACTCGCTGTCGCGCCAGAAGGGCGTGCTGCGCGGGCTGCACTTCCAGGTGCCGCCGATCCCCCAAGGCAAGCTGGTGCGCTGCCTCTCGGGGGCAATCCTCGATGTGGCGGTTGATATCCGCAAGGGCTCGCCAACCTTTGGCCGGCACGTGTCGGCGGAGCTGACGGCCGAGAACGGTCACCAGCTCTGGGTGCCGGCCGGCTTCGCACACGGCTTCGTCACCCTCCAGCCGGACACGGCCGTCGCCTACAAGGTGACCGGCTATTACGCGCCGGACTGCGACAAGGGGCTGGCCTGGGATGACCCGGCCCTTGCGATCGACTGGCCGGTTGGCCCTGAGGAGGTGATCCTGTCCGACAAGGACCGGGTCCACCCCCATCTGGCCGACCTGCCGGACTATTTCTGACGGCGCCTGCATGCCGCAATGCCGCCATGGCGGACGGAGGAGAGCGATGGTCGATACCTATCTTGTCACTGGCGGGGCCGGGTTCATCGGCTCGGCCGTGTGCCGCTATCTGGTCGGCGAGCTCGGCCAGCGTGTCGTCAACATCGACAAGCTGACCTATGCCGCCAATCTCAGCTCACTTGACCCTGTCGCGGATGATCCCGGCTACAGGTTCGAGAGGGTCGATATCTGCGATTTCGACGCGGTCGCCGCCGTGATGGCCGAGACCCAGCCGGACTACGTCCTGCACCTCGCCGCCGAGAGCCATGTGGATCGCTCGATCACCGGAGCGAAGGCGTTCATCGAGACCAATATCAATGGCACCTTCTCCATGCTGGAGGCCGCGCGCGGCCACTGGCTGGGGCTTTCCGGCGACAAGCGCGAGCGCTTCCGCTTCCTGCATGTCTCCACCGACGAGGTCTACGGCTCGCTTGGCGCGGAGGGTCTGTTCACCGAGACCACGGCCTATGATCCGTCCTCACCCTATTCGGCCTCGAAGGCGGCGTCCGACCATCTCGCCATGGCCTGGCACCGCACCTATGGCCTGCCGGTCGTGATCTCCAACTGCTCGAACAATTACGGGCCATACCACTTCCCCGAAAAGCTCATCCCCCTGATGATCCTGAATGCGCTCGAGGGCCGGCCGCTGCCGGTCTATGGTGACGGCTCGAATGTCCGTGACTGGCTGTTCGTGCGTGACCATGCGCGCGCCCTGCACCTGATCGCGACCACGGGTCGGTCGGGTGAGACCTACAATGTCGGAGGCAACAATGAGCGCACCAACCTGCAGGTGGTGCATGCCATCTGCGACACCCTCGATGCGCTCAGCCCGGCCGGCGCGCCGCGGCGCGGGCTGATCGAGTTCGTCACCGATCGCCCGGGCCATGATTTCCGCTATGCGATCGATTCCGCCAAGCTGCGGGGCGAACTGGGCTGGCAGGCGGAAGAGACGTTCGAGACCGGCCTTGAAAGGACAGTTCGCTGGTATCTCGACCATGAGGCGTGGTGGCGCCCGCTGCGCGAGACGGTCTATACCGGTGAGCGTCTCGGCCTGGCCGGCGCGAAATAGGGGAGCGGTCGCGATGCGCATTTTCGTCGCCGGATCGTCGGGACAGGTGGCCCAGGCGCTGGCCCGCGCCGGGGCAGGGCGCGGGCTGGCCCTGGCGCTGGCGGGACGTCCTTCGTTCGACCTTGCCGATGCTGGCCGGGTCAGCGCGGCGGTCTCCGAATTCGGCCCCGACATCGTCATCAACGCTGCGGCCTACACCGCTGTCGACCAGGCAGAGAATGAGCCGGAGGCCGCGCACGCAATCAATGCCGCCGGTGCTGGCGCGCTGGCTGCCGCCGCAGCGCAGGCCGGCGCCGCGATGCTGCACCTGTCGACCGACTACGTTTTCGATGGCACCAAGGATGGCCCCTATCTGCCGGACGATCCGGTGGCCCCGCTCGGTGTATACGGCGAGAGCAAGCTGGCCGGCGAACGAGCGGTTGCGGCGGCCAATCCGCGCCACCTGATCTTCCGGACCGCATGGGTTTACAGCCCCTATGGCAAGAATTTCGTCAGGACCATGCTGCGGCTCGCCGGGGACCGGGATGAGGTGCGCGTCGTCGCCGACCAGCTTGGCAGTCCGACCGCGGCGCTCGATATCGCCGACGGCCTGCTGGACGTTGCCGCCCATGTGGCGCGGACGCCCGACTTCGCGGCCTGGGGCGTCTACCACCTCGCCGGAAGCGGCACCGCCGCCTGGGCGGACGTCGCAGAGGAGACCTTTGCCGTCAGCCGCGCCGCCGGTGGTCCGTCCGCCAGCGTGACCCGGATCACCACCGCAGAGTTTCCGACACCGGCCCGGCGCCCGGCCAATTCCCGCCTTGACACGCGCCGGCTTGAAGAGGTGTTCGGCGTCCGCCTGCCGGACTGGCGCCAGAGTGTCGGCGACTGCGTCCGCGAACTCATCCAGACCAATGGAGCGACAGCGACATGAAGGGCATCATCCTCGCCGGCGGGTCCGGCACGCGGCTGCATCCGGTCACCCGGGCGACATCGAAACAGCTCGTGCCGGTCTACGACAAGCCGATGATCTACTATCCGCTGACTGTCCTGATGCTGGCTGGCATCCGCGACGTGCTCGTGATCACGACACCGCATGACGCCGACGCGTTCCAGCGCCTGCTCGGCGACGGGTCCGATTGGGGGATTGCCATTCAATACGCCGTCCAGCCCTCGCCTGACGGGCTCGCACAAGCCTTCCTGATCGGCGAGGACTTCATTGCCGGCGATAAGTGTGCGCTCGTTCTCGGTGACAACATCTTCTATGGCCACGGCCTGTCGATGCAGCTCCGGCGAGCGGCCTTGCTGGAGACCGGCGCGGTGATTTTCGCCTATCACGTGATGGACCCGCACCGCTATGGCGTTGTCGAGTTCGACGCTGACGGACAGGTCCTGTCCATAGAGGAAAAGCCGGCAACGCCGAAATCGAATTATGCTGCGACCGGGCTCTATTTTTATGATGACAGCGTGGTCGAGCGCGCGAAGGCGGTGAAGCCGTCTGACCGGGGCGAGCTTGAGATCACCACGCTCAACGCGATGTACCTCGCCGACGGGGCGCTCACCGTCGAGATGCTCGGCCGCGGCTATGCCTGGCTCGACACCGGCACCCATGACAGCCTGATCGAGGCCGCCCAGTTCGTGCAGACAGTCGAACACCGCCAGGGGCTGAAGATCGCGTGCCCTGAGGAGGTGGCGTTCCAGCTCGGCTGGATCGACAAGGCAAAGCTCCTGTCCCTCGCCGAACCGCTGCGCAAGACCGGCTATGGCCAGTACCTCATGCGGATAGCTGGCGAAGCCTGAGCGCGACGCTCAAACGAGCGTGTTGTCGGCAAGCCGCCGCCACGCCGTCCCGTCCGACCAGCAGGGTGCGGCCCCGCCCGGTGCATCGCTCACAAGCACCATCGCCCCGGCACCGGCAAAGCCCGCCGATGGCAGGTCGACCATCGCATAGCCGGCCAGGCGCAGCGGCGAGCCCAGTTCGATCGCTCCGGCTGCGGGCACTTTCAGCGGCGTGCGCGCGCCGGCGCTGCAGGTCAGAAGCGGCGTGGCATTCTCCGAGGCGTTCCGGAAATGGGCGACACCACCGGCCACGGACTGGGCAGTCTGCTCAAGGTAAAGCAGGTTGGCTACACCGCGGGAATTGATGTTCTGGGTCATCGAGATGAGGCCATTCGCCGAGGGCAGGCCCCACAGGCCGAGATTGCCGTCGGCGTCGAGGATGAGGATCTTCCCGCCTGTGCCGAACCCACCGGGCCGCTTGATGTAGAAGCTGTTGTCAATGCCCTGCTGGCCGATCTTCCAGAACGGGGCGCCGGCCGCATCGGTGAAGCTGATCGCGCCGTCGCCGGCCGGCGTCTCGATGACGAGGCCCGGCAGGCTCACCGCTCGGCTCGCCGCGTCGGCAACGAGCATGGTCGTCCATGCCATTCCATCGCTGCTGGCCTTGAGTTCAAACCGGTCGCTGCCAGTCAGTCCGAACTCGGCGCGGCCCGAATAGGCGCTCTGGAAGACGACACTGGCGGTGTGTCCGATGGCGAGCTTGTTCAGCGTGATGCGGACATCGCCGGAGCCCGGGGTGACGTCGTCATGGCTGACCAGAACCGCGTCGCCCTTGACGGCGAGGCGATTGACAGGATCGGGCGCCGTGTTGACGCCAAGCGCCGGAAAGGTGCTCCCGCCGTCTCCGGCGCCGAGCAGGTCGGCCCATCCCGCCGCGCCGTGCACGCTGACCACGCCTTCATCGGCCACATAGGCGACAAGCCCTTCCGGTAGTGGCAGGCCCTGCCAGGCCCCGTCCATGAACTGGGCCAGCGTGCCTTCGCCGAGGCCGCTCCAGGCCGTGCCCGCGGCGCCTGCGGGCAGCAGGTAGATGTCGCCCTCACCGGGGAAGGCCGGCTCCGTCACCGTCATGCGCGAACGGATGGCGAGCTGGACCAGCGCATCAAGCCGACCGAGGCTGTCATTCACTGTGACATGCTTCTGCGCCTGGTTTGGCTGCAGGTAGGGCAGGGCGAGGCGGGGCGTGGCGTCCATGGGCGGGCGGGTCCTTCTGGCCAGGTTCGGGGCGACGCAGCCCAGTCTGCCGCACTGTGCAGACCGGTCGGACAGGTGCACGCCTGTCCGCCTGCTTTGTCGGCCGCCGGCGCGCTTGCAGGGCGGGACGTGAGTGGTAAACACAGACAGCACGCCTGCCCCCGCTAGGTGGAGGACGACCCTTGAAAGCGATCATCCGGCGCGCGCGCATGCAGCGCAAGGCGGCCCCGTTCCGCCGGGAACTCTCCGAATTCTTCGACGTCGCCTTCTACCTTCAGCAGCTTGGTCCTGACGGAACCGCGGGCGTCGAGCCGCTCCTGCACTACCTCGTCGAGGGCTGGCAGGCCGGCCATGACCCGGGGCCGGATTTCTCCACCAAGGCCTATCTGCGGCGCTATCGCGACGTCGCCCAGTCCAACGCCAATCCGCTTCTGCATTACGTGATGGCGGGCCGGGCCGAGGGCCGGAACCATTTCCCGGCGGGTGTGGCGATCCATGAGATCGAGCATGTCGACCTCACCGAGGAAGAACGGGCTGAGCGCCTTCGCGCGATGACGCTGGAGTATTTCGATTCCGAATTCTACCTGACCACCTATACCGATGTGCGCGATGCGGGGATCGACCCGCTCGATCATTACGTCAATCATGGCTGGCGCGAGACCCGCAATCCCTCAGCCCTGTTCGACACGGCCTATTACCTTAAGCAGGTGCCGGACCTCGTCGATACAGGCGACTGCCCGCTCATCCACTATGTCACCACCGGGCGCGCCGATGGCGTGAGGCCGCATCCGGCCGGCAGCCGGCTGGCCGAACCCCCCGCGGCGCCAGGCGATGCCGACTGGGAGGCGCTGATTGGCCGATCCGATCCGGAAGGCGCTGAAGTCGACGTGATCGTTCCCGTCTATCGCGGCCATGACGACACCCTGGCCTGCCTCCACTCGGTTCTCAGTGCCCCGGTCGAGACCCCCTATGAACTGGTGGTGATCGATGACTGCTCGCCCGAGCCGGCGCTCTCAGAGGCGCTGCAGGCGCTCGCCGCGAAGGGCCTGTTCACGCTCCTTCGCAATGACATGAACCTCGGCTTTGTCGGCACGGTGAACCGTGGCATGGGCCGATCCGGCGTTCGCGACGTGGTGCTGCTGAACGCCGACACAGTGGTCTACAATGACTGGCTCGACCGGCTGAAGGCGCATGCCCGGCCGGGCATCGCCACCGTCACGCCCCTTTCGAACAACGCCACCATCGCCAGCTATCCCGTCGCCTTCCACAACAACCAGATTGCGCTGGAAGTCGATTACCGCCTTGCCGACCGTTGTGCGGCCGCATGCAATCCCGGCCGGTCGACCGATATTCCGACCGGGGTGGGCTTTTGCATGTACATTACGCGGCGGGCGCTCACCGGCCTTGGCCTTTTCGACCGCGAGGCGTTCGGCAAGGGCTATGGCGAGGAGAATGATTTCTGCATGCGTGCCCTTGCGGCGGGACTGAGAAACCTGCTCGCGGAGGACGTGTTCGTGCGACACACCGGTTCGGTATCCTTTGCCGAATCGGCCGGTATCCATCTCGCCAGCGGATCCCGGGCATTGAACACACGCTATCCCCGCTATCCGGCCCTCATCCAGCGCTTCCGGGCGAGCGATCCGGGGCGGGACGGGCGCGAGCGTCTTGATGCCTATCGCCTCGCCCAGGCGCTGGGAACCGGGGCCGTGGTGCTGGTCTCCCACGGCCGCGGCGGTGGTATCGAGCGCCATCTCGGCGACCTCATCGACGTTTTCAGGGCCGAGGGGCGCAGTTTCGTGACCCTGCGGATCGACGAGACTGCGCCGCGACGCCTGCGCGTGGATTACGCCAACACCAGCGAGGACGTCTATTGCCCGAACCTCGCCGGTTTCGACCTTGATGCGCCTGAGCGTTTCGAGACCTTCCTTGCCTGGCTCAGGCCGGGCTTTGCCCACATCCACTCCTTTTTCGGCCTCGCGCCCGATTGTGTCGACCGGCTGGAGGAGATCATCAGGACACGGATCGGCACCTATTATTTCACCTGGCACGATCAGTTCTCGCTGGTGCCGCACCCTGACCTGCTGGATGCGTTCGGACGCTACCGCGATGTCGCCGATCCGCATGTGGCGCGGGAAGTGGTCAAGCTGTCGGGCGATCTCTACCGGCATGTCGATATCGGCACCTGGCGCGAGCGCCGCGCTCACTTCCTGTCCGGCGCGCGGGCCGTGATCGCGCCCTCCGGGGCAGCGGCCCGGATGGCTGCGCAGCTTGTCGACGAGGCGATGATCCGGGTCCGCCCACACCGGGAGCCGCCCCTCGGGATCGCCGAAGACCTGACCTGGATGGCGGCCCCCGCCTCCGACCGCCCGCTGCGGATCGCCGTGATCGGCGCGATTGGCGGCCTGAAGGGCTCCGACGTGCTGAGCGGGCTGGCGCGCCATGTCGAGGAGGCGGGCCTGCCGATCAAGCTGACGCTGATCGGCTTCTGTGACCAGCCCCTGCCGGACTGCGTGACTGTGACAGGCCCCTATAGGGGTGAAGGCCTGGCGCTTGAGCACCTGAAGACTGCCGCGCCGCATCTGTGCCTGTTTCCGGGTATCGGTCCGGAGACCTACAATTACACCCTCACCCTGCCGATCCTGTGCGGCGTCCCGGTGGCGGCCTTCGACATTGGCGCCCAGGGCGAGCGTGTCCGCGATCTCGGGCCCTGGGGCGCGGTCCTCGATACCCGTCTCGCCGACCATCCCGCGCGTCTCGCCGAAGCGCTTCTGAGGCTTGATATTCCGGCCATGTGGGCTGCGCGAAGGCCGGTCACCTTTCCCGATCCTTCGCCCATTGCCCGCTATTACGGCCCCGACCGTGACGAGAATGCAGCGGGGGCCGCAGCAGTGGGCTTTCGCCTCGCCAGCGCTTGAAGCAACCCTGAGGCGGGTCTAGACGGGGCCTTGATCGTGTGAGCGGGGAACAGGTGAGATGCTGAACGTCGAATTCTACCGGAGCTATTACGGGGACCTCAGCCAGTTGGACGAGGACGCCCTGCGCGCGCACTGGGAGGCGGACGGCCAGCGCGAGGGGCGCTATGCCAATGCCGAGCAGGTGCTTGCAGACCTGTTGAAAAGCTCCGAGCTTCCGGCGGAATTCGACCTTCGGGCCTATCTCGCTCTCAATCAGGACGTGGCCGATGCGATCCGCTTCGAATACGAGGCGGTGCAGCACTTCCTGCAACACGGTCGCGCGGAAGACCGGCCATTCCGCTTCGTCGGGCCGGCTCCCTCGGCCGTGCGTCAGGTGGTCGATGCCGCGCTTGGGGAGCAATCCAAGGCCGACCCGGGCCTCCCGTCCGGGGCGTCTGTTTCCGTTTCGGAAAGGGCAGCCGATGATCCTGTGGACAAGACAAGCGCGGCGAGGGGGGCGGGCAATGGCGCGGCCGACGCCGCCCTGCTGTTCGCCGCCCCGGAGGCGCTGCCGGCGGATTTCGACGCCGAATTCGTGCGGCTCGTGCGGCCTGACTTCTCCCATCTCGGCGCCGAGGCACTCGGCGAGGCCTGGCTTGCGCTGGAGCGCGACGACCGTCCCGTGCCCTGTTTCGAGCGGTTCCTGAGGGAGCACCGCAATGCCGGCGCGCTCGACGAGACCTTCGACCTGGCCACCTATCTCGCCCGGAATGGTGACATCGCCGCCAGTGTCGAGACGCCGGTGCAGGGGCTCATCCATTTCCTCCAGTTCGGGCTCGACGAGGGCCGCTCGGCGGTTCCGGAGGCGTTCGACGCCGAGTTCGTCGCTGATCTCTACGGCATCGAGGCGGACGCGGAGGAGGACACCGCAGCGGACGTGCTTGAGCGGATCCGCGCGAAGATCGGTGCCGGGCTGAGCGATCTCGTGCATCTGAGCGAGGACGCGTTGTGTGCGGCCTATGGCATCCGGGCCTTCCGGTTTCGCAACCTGTTCGACCATGAGGACTATCGCGCGCGCGCTTTCGGGCCAGAGGGTGCGCAGGCAAGCCGCGCCGAGGCGCTTGAGCATTTCTGCCGCGTCGGCATGGGCGAGGGGCAGGACTTCAACAGTGACTGGGTCTTCGATCCCTTTTTCTACGAGGTCGAGTACGCAGAGCATGTCGAGGCCCTGCGTCCGGTCGTGCCGGCTGGCGAGGGGGCCGGAGACGCCGAGGATCGCCCGGACATACCGGCCGAACGCCTCTACCGGCACTTCCTGCGCTCGGGGCTGGAACAGGGATGGGTCCCCAACCTGCGCATCCTCGTCAAGCAGACCTACAATCTCGACCTTCCGCCCGCGGTCGAGGCGCAGCTGCCGGGCTTCCGGCTCGTGGCTGACGGCATCGACCGCTTCGCGCGGCCGAGCGATGTCTGCCGGCGGCTGGTCGAGGGCGGCGGGCCGGCTCTGGAATATATCCGGATCAACGACGCGGCGACGGCGGAGTTCTTCACAGGTGTTGCCGACCGCTTCTCCGTGAACGGCAACACCGAGGCCGCCGACCTCGTCTACAGCCGGGTTCTCTCGGCCTTTCCTGATTATCCCCGGGCCCTGCGCCACCAGGCCGACCAGGTGCAGCGACTTGGCAGCTATGGCCTCGCGGCGCGCCTTCGCGAGGATATTATCGAGCGCGCTGCAGGCAATGAATGGACCTATCTGAACCTCGCCGAGTGCTACACCCGGCTTGGACGACGCGCCGATGCTGCCGACGTGCTTAACCGCAGTGTCCGGGCCTATCCGGGCGATGTCGGCCTGAGGCTGCGGGCGCAGCAGTCCGCTCGCGAGGGCTTCCAGTCGATCTGGAAGAATGCCGGCGCGCGGGCGCTGGCGCAAGGTATCGCGCCGGTTCAGGCAGAGTTGCGCAAGGCGCTGGAGGCCATGACGCCGGCCTTCGATACACCGGTGAAGGAGCGCGAAATTCGCTCCGTAGCCATCGTCGGCAATGAAGATCTCGCCCAGTGCAAGCTTTATCGCATCGACCAGAAGATCGGGCACTTGCGCACTGCCGGCTACACTGTCGATACCTTCAATTTCAACAGCGATATACCAGCCTATTGCGAAGTACTCTCTGAATACGACGCGACCATCTTCTATCGCGTACCGGCCTTCCCCCATGTCATTGACGCTATCGTCAAGACGTCCGAATTCGGTATCCCGACCTTTTACGAGATCGATGACATGATCTTTGATCCGGAGCACTTTCCGCCGAGCTATCCCTCTTATGCCGGACAGATCACGCGCGAGCAGCATGCTTCGATGGCCTGCGGCGTGCCGCTGTTTGAGCATGCCATGCGCCTGTGCGACTATGGCATCGCCTCGACGACGCCGCTGCAGCAGCTGATGAGTGAACGCGTGCGCACTGGTCAGGTCTTCCTGCACCGCAACGCCTTCGGACGCCTGCATGAAAGTGCCATGCGCGATGCGCTGCCGCGCGATCCGGAGCGGCCGGTCACGATCTTCTACGGCTCCGGCACGAAGGCGCACAAGCAGGACTTCCAGGATCTCATCGAACCGGCGCTCGTCGATATCGTCCGCAAGTATGGCGACCGGGTCCGCATCCTGGTGATCGGCTATATCGAGAAGACCAAGCGCCTGAAATCGATCGAGAAAAACCTGGTGATGATGGAGCCGATCTGGGACGTGGAGGACTATTGGCGCGTTCTCTCCCAGGTCGATATCAATCTGTCGGTCCTCGCCCCGTCGCTGCTTGCCGACTGCAAGAGCGAGATCAAGTGGATGGAGGCGGCGATGTTCGCCATCCCCTCCGTCGTCAGCCGGACTGCAACCCATACCGATGTCATTCGCGACGGCGTCACCGGCTTTCTCTGCGACTCCGCGATGGACTTCACCCGGCATATCGACGCGCTGGTCTGCGACCCGGAACTGCGGAGCAAGGTTGGCGAACAGGCCCGAGCGGAGGTGCTGGAGGCCTATTCGGTCAAGGCGCAGGCGACGAATATCGACCGGATCCTGAAAAGCGTCCGCCCTGCGCCGAACCGGCGGAAGACGCGGGTCCTCATCGTCAATGTCTTCTACCCGCCGCAGGCCATTGGCGGGGCGACCCGGGTCGTCGATGACAATGTGCGAGACCTGCGCGCGCGCTTCGGCGACGAGCTTGAGATCGACGTCGTCTGCACCCTGGAGGGTGGCCAGACGCCCTATGAGATCGGCCACTATGCCCGGGACGGGGTGCGCGTGTTCACCATCACCGCGCCGTCTGATCCGGATATCGACAAGAAGCCCACCGACCCGAAAATGGCAGCGGCGTTCGCCAGGTGCCTTGACCGGATCCAGCCCGATCTGGTGCATTTCCACTGCATCCAGCGCCTGACGGCCGCGGCCGCCGACGAGGTGCGCCAGCGCCAGATCCCCTATCTCATCACAGCCCATGACGGATGGTGGGTGTCAGACTACCAGTTCCTGGTCGACGGGCAGGACGAGATCCAGCTCTATGACTACAGTCCGGGCAATCTGGCAGCGTTCAGCGGCCAGTCCGGCTATGAGCGCCAGAACGCCCTGCGAAAGGCGCTGTTCGGGGCCGAGTTCGTGCTGCCGGTCTCGCCGGCATTTGCCGAAATCTACCGCGAGGCCAGGGTCTCCCGGATCAGGCCGGTCGAGAATGGCGTGTCGAACCTGCCAGACTGCACGCGCGTGCCCTCGTCCGACGGGCGGGTGCGGCTTGCGCATATCGGCGGGGCCGCCCGCCACAAGGGTTTCCACCTCGTCAGGACGGCACTGCGCACACGGCCCTTCGACAACCTTCATCTCACCGTGATCGACCACGCCATGCCCAAGGGCATGGTGCGCCATGAGGTCTGGGGCACGACCCCGGTCACCCTGCGGGCCAAGGTCTCCCAGTCGGACATTGGCGACCTCTATGCCGGCATCGACATCCTGCTGGCGCCTTCGATCTGGCCGGAGAGCTATGGGCTCGTCACCCGCGAGGCGCTGGCCTGCGGGTGCTGGGTGATCGCCTCCGATCGCGGGGCGATTGGCGACTGCATCCAGGAGGGCGAAAACGGCCATCGCATTGATGTGTCCGACGTCAACGGCCTGATCGATGTCCTGACCCGGGTTGATGCCACGCCCGGCCGCTATCTGAGGGCGCCGGACGTCGAGCTTTCCCTGCGAACTGCTGAACAGCAGGCAGAGGAGCTTGCCAGCCTTTACCGTGACGTTCTAGCTAGACTACGGGTGGATTAGGACGCCTGCGCCTGTTGACGGGCGCCAGGCGCTTCAACAGGAAGCCGCGATCGATGGCCATCGAATTCGTGATCTGCGGGCTGGAACACAGCGGCACGACACTGATTTCCGATCTCTTTCGCCAGGTTCCGCATGTCGATGCGGGATTCGAGGCGGGCGTACTATTGGTCGACCAACCCGGTGAATTCCTCTCCCTGGAGCCATTCAGCCGCAACATTCTCGCAGGTTGGGGCATTACGCAGGACCAGTTCGAGCATTGTTGTGCCGCGCCAAGCCATGAGGAATTCTACGAACGACTTGAGGCCGCGAGCACGGTTATCGCACCTGGCACCCGCACAATCTTCGACAAGACGCCGCGCTACCTCTCCCAGTTGCGCCAGTGCATGACCCGCTGCCCGCTGCCCTTCATCGCCAGCTACAAGGATCCCCGCGCGACGGTGTATTCCGACTACAAGCGCGCCAATGGCCAGGACTTCGACAGCTGGTATGACGCCTATATGCGTCCGAAGCGGCGCTATCTCTCCAATTGCTATGCCCAGTGCCAGGATGCCAGGGCCGGCGGCAATGACCGCGTCGCCTTCGTGGCGCTGGAGGAGCTGGCGCTGGATGCCCGCAACAGCATGGACCGCCTGTTCGCCCATGTCGGGCAGACCTTCAGCCTAGACTACGTCATCATGCGCGGCCTGCGCTACCAGAATACCCGGTCCAACACGGTCTCGATCGACATTGCCTTCGAATACCTGGCCGGGTTCACGCCGGCCCAGATCTCGCGGATCGAGCAGGATTTCGCCGAGCTGGAGCGCTGGTTCTACAACTGATACCAAGCGGCACGGACCCAGAACCGAACCGTGCAATGCGAGGCCGAGCGCGACTGCGCGTCGGCGCCCGATGCGCCGTGGCCGCGGATGAGTCCTCATCTGCGCACACTGGTATAAGACCAAGGATCTGTAGCGGCGCGATCATTCCATTCGGCCGGGCGCCGCCACAGGGCGGTCAGGCTGCGCCGGCGCGCGCGTTGACATCGACAATGACGCGGCGGACCAGCTTCAGGGCGTCCTGGTCGAATTTCTCGCGGTTCATCCGGCGCATGAGTTCCAGGTATTCCGGCTGCAGGCTCTCATTCTCGCGCGGTGGCACCTCAAGCTCACCTTTCAGCTTCTTGGCGCCGATCGCATCAAGCAGCGCATTGCCCGCACCGAACTTCGTTCGCGCCTCGGTTTCCAGAACCACATGGGTGCGTGTCACCTCCGGGAAGGCGGAGGCCAGCCGCTCCGGGATCGCGGCCATGTCGAACTCGGTGGCGCAGGTCTCCTGGAAGCGCTCGAAGGTCTGGCCATAGCGGCACTGCTTGACCGCCTGATTGTAGACGCTGGTCAGCCATTTCTCACGATTGCGCGTGTAGACAATCAGGTGCGGCTCATAGCCTTCGATCGCCTTCAGGATCTCGCTGAGGATCGCCTCCATCTTCGGATAGAGCTGCGTCTCGCCGAACTGGCCGAAATGTGGCCCGATCAGCGCCTCGTCGGTGAGCAGGACCGTTTCCGCCCCGCCGGCCGCCGCGAACGCCGCGCGCGTTTCGGAATGGATTGCCGCCGGATCGGGCGCCTTTGCCAGATAGTAGTTCTGGCAGGCCTTGCGCAGCGGCCCGGTGTCGCTCGGCCGCGCAACCCGGTTGATGACGTATGCCGCCTCCGACAGGCGCTCCCGGTTGAGTTCCAGCATGCGCTGGATGAATGTGGTTGCGGTCTTGTGCAGGCCGATATGAAGGAATGCGGTGGGCATGTGCCGTCCTCCGTGCGCCGGTTAAGCGGGCGCAAATGCGTTGCGCAAGCCGGCGTGACAAGGCCCGGCGGCGTGGTTAAAGCAGGTCATAGCAGACCGCGCAATCACTCCTGAAGGGGGAACGTCCATGCGCCTCTACACCATGGCGAATGACCGTATGGCGGATGCCTTTGCGCGTTTCCTTGAGTATCGCAGCGTGTTCCTGCCGGACGTGCCGCTGCACATCATTCCCTTCAATGATGAGTTGGAGCGCATCGCCGCGATCGTTGGCGATCATCCGGCAGTGACCCTGGTGACGCCTGACCCGCGCATTGACGAAACCGGTCAGGCAGTTTTCGAGGACGAGGACTATCGGCCGGGCATCCCGGCCTGGCGGTATTTCCGCAAGCTCAACATGTTCCTCGGTCATGACGAGCCGGCCCTGTTCATGGACGCCAATGCCATGCTGCTTGCCGATCCGCGCGGACTGGTCGATTTCAATGTGCTCGACCGGCAGACCATCTGGTTCCGTGCCCGGTCCGCATCGAACCGAACAATCAAGAATACCACCGCCACCGACTTCCTGAACCTGCTCGGGCAGCGGTTGGGCCAGGGCTATAATTGCGGCATGTTCGCCTCGCGCGGCGGCTTTCTGGATCCCGATAATGCCCGGGCGATTGCCCGGAGGCGGCTGCGACGCCTGATCGGCACGGCTCCCGAGCAGGGCTTCCTAGCGCTCTATATCGGCTTTCTCGGGAAAACGGCCCGGCTGTTCCGTCAGGTGAATACCGAGATCGGCGCGCGCCAGCTGCCCGACACCGAGCTGAGCGATGATGGCTCGTTCCTTCGGTATGTCGAAGGGCGTGATGCCGGGAAGGTCTGCATCGCCCTGAAGCAGACCGGCCAGGACATCACCTCCGAGCCTGAGATCGTACGGACCTTCCTTGAGCGGCACCGGGCCGCCATTCCGGCCTGAGGAGAGCGCCGATGAGCGAGACCACCGAAACGAGGGCCGGACAGGCCATCAGCAAGGACGACCCGGCTGTCGTGCTGATGCAGCCGCGGCTGGAGACCGAGGCGCGCACTTATGTGGTGTTCGGCGTACCGCGCGGGGGCACGACCATGATCGCCGGGCTCGCCCGGATGTGCGGTCTCGATATCGGCGATAACCTGCCCAAGAACTGCGAGGACCCGGCGTTCAATTTGGACATCCTGCTGAAATCCATGTCGCGTGAGGAGGCGATCGCGGCAATGGCTGCAACGATTGCCCAACGCAATGCGGGCCGGACCGTCTGGGGCTGGAAGTTCCCGGCAGCGGGCCGCTACCTGCAGGGCCTTCAGGCCAGCCTGCGCGACCCGCACCTGATCTGCGTCTTCCGCGATCCGGCCGCGACCTTTACCCGGAATGTGCGCCGCGGTGTCGATCCGTTTTCCGCGCTGAAGCGGGCCGAGGAGATGCAGCGGCGCAATGTTAATATCCTGTCCGAGTGGCAGGTTCCGTCTCTGGTTGTCAGCTATGAGAAGGCCGTAAAGCGGCCGGAGGCCACGGTCGAGGCGATGGCAGCCTTTCTCGGCCGTCCGCAGCCCGCCGACATGCGCGCGGTTGTGGAATACATGCAGCCGGGCGACTATAAGCCGGTTCCGGGTGCGGCCTGAGCCCGGTCCGGTCGTGTACATGGCGGAGCCCGCATGGGCGACCGGCTAGCGTTTATCCGTAGCGTGGATCCCCGAGTATGAGTTCAGACAAGGATGACAAGGCGCTGGTCGAGGCCCTGACCTACCGGGTGCCGCTGCATGACCCGCGACTGCCATTCGTCATTCTCTGGTCACAGAAGGCGGCCTGCACGACCGTGGTGAAGTGGGTGTTTGCACAGCTTGGCCTGCTTGACGACGCCCTCGCTCACCACCCCTGGGTCCACAATTACGAGAATGAAGTCTTCAAGGCGCGGCGCGGCTACACCAAGGAGTGCATCAGCGCGATCCAGTCCGGCAAGCCCGTCATCAAGTTTGTCCGAAACCCCTATGCCCGGGCGTACAGCGGCTATCTGGAGACCTGCGGCGCCCATGTCATCAAA
This sequence comes from uncultured Hyphomonadaceae bacterium, assembly GCA_964412785.1. Taxonomy (GTDB): domain Bacteria; phylum Pseudomonadota; class Alphaproteobacteria; order Caulobacterales; family Hyphomonadaceae; genus UBA5336. Next base: position 27,689 of record CAYPQD010000017.1, on the reverse strand, counting down.
CCGGAGCCGCACTGGTCCAAGAACGTCCGGTCGCGGGTGCTGCGCGCGCTGACCGGTTTCGACGAGCTGTCCGAGCTTGCCTATTCCTTCAACCAGTTCGCGCGCTGGGTCAGCATGCAGCCCCTGTTCGGCCTTGATCCCCACCTCGCGCCGCAATTCCAGATCTTCGAGTACGGGATCGACGTGCGTGTCATTCCGGTTGAACAGGGGCGTGAGGCGTTTGCTGCGCTGGAGCGCGAGTTCGGCTTGTCTGGTCAGTCTTCCAACGACCAGATTTTCCAATCCGGTCACCATCACCCCAAGAAAGCCGTCCCCCTGGAGATGGCGGTTGCCAGTCTTGACCTCGCCGTACCGGTCCAGCGCCGCCGCGATTTCCCGATCTTTGACGCCGGGCCGCAGGCCATCGCCAAGAGCGAGGGCGGGAGCGCTGTCCGTCGATTGTTTTTCAGGGATTTCCAACGCTATGGGTATGCTGAGTTTCCCGCTTAAGCCCCGTGCGGCTGACGCGCCAGGCATGGAGGCCGCGGCGGAGGCCCTCTCCGCCTCGACCGCCCGGCGGATGATGAACCGTCCGGAAGGGCCGCTGAAGGACCTCTGGCAGGGACTCAAATTGCACCAGTTGTGGCGCGCGCTGGCTTGGGAAGAGCTCAACCAGCGCTACCGGCGGGCCTATTTCGGGCTGACCTGGGTGGTCCTGTCATTCTGCCTGATGGTCCTGATCCTCATCCTGGTGTTTGGTCGGGGGCTCGAAAATCGTACGCCCCTGGAGTTTGCCGTCTACATGTCGTCAGGGCTGCTGGCCTGGCAGTTCATTTCCGCCGGTGTCAGCGAGGGCTGCAATGCGTTTGCCAGTTCGGCCGGCTGGATAAAGGGCTCCCCGGCGCCCTTCTCCGTCCTCATCTACCGGGCAGTCTACAACAACGCGATGGAGTTTCTTTTCTGCAGCGTTGTCGTGGCAGGGATACTTGTCATGTACGGTATTCCCGGCCCGCAGGCGATCCTGCTTCTCCTGCTCGGCCTTGCCGTCTACGTGATCAATGCGGTCTGGGCGATGTTCCTGTTTGGCTCGATCGGGGCCTGGTCGTCAGACTTCCGCCTGCTTGTCCCGGCGCTGATGCGCATCGCCTTCTTCGCAACGCCGATCTTCTGGGACTATGAAACCAACACCAGCCGCAGATCCGTTCTGGCGGACTACAACCCCTTCTTCCATTTCGTGCAGCTCGTGCGTGCGCCCCTTCTCGGCGAGCCGGCGACTGCGGCCAACTGGATCGTGGTCGGTGCGATCACGATCGGCGGCTGGATTGCAGCGCTCATCGTTTTCGCCCGCGCCCGGCCGCGCATTGCGTCTTGGGTCTAGGCGTCATGTCCCGCATCCTTCTCGATCAGGTCAGCTTTTCCTACCCGCTCCGGCGGATGGACGCGCGCGCCTTCAGCCGCGAGGGCGGCGCGGGCGATCCGCGCATCATTGCGGGCCGCAATGGCCGGCCGAAACATTTCCGCGTGCTCAGCGACCTCAGCTTCGCACTTGAGAAGGGCGACCGGCTCGCGATCATCGGGCGCAACGGATCGGGCAAGTCGACCCTCCTGCGCGTCCTGCACGGCATCTTCCCGCCTGACAGCGGGCAGATGACCGTTGATGGCATCACCGATGCGCTGTTCGAGATCAATCTCGGCACACGCCCACTGGCATCCGGTTACCAGAATGTGGTCCTGGCCGGGCTGATGCGGGGCCATACCCGCGAGGAAATCGAGGCGGTCATTGCCGACATCGTGCAGTTCAGCGACCTCGGCGACTTCATGGACCTGCCGCTCGGCATGTATTCCGCCGGCATGCGCATGCGCCTCCTGTTCGCCGTCGCCACCGCGTTTGATCCCGACATCCTCCTGCTTGATGAGTGGATTTCAGCCGGCGATGCCGACTTCAAGAAAAAGGCACAGGTCAGGATGAAGGCGCATGTGGAAAAGGCCGGCATCATTGTCCTCGCCTCGCACTCGGTGCAGCTCCTGCGCAGCATCTGCAGCAAGGCGCTGTGGCTGGAAAAGGGGGAGATTGTCGGTTTCGGCGAGCTTGAGCCTGTGTTTTCGGCCTTTGACGAGGTCGTGCACAAGGGTACGACATCGCTGCAGGACGCGCGCGCCCGGTTGCTGGATCAGGGGCAGGCGCCGCTGAGAGCGATCGCGGCGACCTGACGAGCGCAGGTCCCCCTGGGAGAGGCGGCGCCGTGGCGGCGCAAGGCGGAGGCGAGCGGCGGTACGGCATGCGCACGGCGTACTTCACCATCTGCTCGGCCAACTATGCCGCCTACGCCCGCACCCTGCATGCGTCGCTGGCCGTCGCGGACCCTGAGGCGGCGCGCGACTTCCACCTCTTCCTGGCCGACGAGATCACCGCGGCGCTGGATGCCCCCGGTCTGGGTTTCCCCGTGATCGAGGCCCGCCTGCTTGGTGTCCCGACCTTCTGGGACATGGCCTTTCGCTACACGATCATGGAGTTCAACACCGCGATCAAGCCCGATTGCTTCCGCTACCTGTTCAACGAACTGGGCTATGATGCGGCCGTGTTTCTCGATCCGGACATCTTCGTCCTGCGCAGGCTGGACCACGTCCATGCAGCCCTTGGGGCAGGCGCCAATCTCGTCCTGACACCGCACGCCACCGCCCCCCTCGAAGACGGTCTTGATCCCGATGACCTGCGCATCCTGCGTACCGGCGCCTACAATCTCGGCTTCTGTGCCTTCCGCCGTTCTGAGGCTTCGGCGGAGTTTCTCGGCTGGTGGGCGCGTCGGCTGGCGGCCGACTGCCGGGTTGACCTGGAGAGCGGCCTGTTTGTCGACCAGAAATTCATGGACCTGGCGCCCGCGCTCGTCGGCGGCACGCGCATCCTGCGCCATCCGGGCTACAATGTGGCCTATTGGAACCTGTCCCACCGTCCGGTCGAGCGCCGGGAAACCGGCTGGACCGCCGGTGGCCAGCCGCTGTATTTCGCCCATTTCAGTGGGATTGTCCCCGGTGATCCGTCGGTGTTCTCCAAGCACCAGAACCGTTTCGACCGGTCCAATATCGGCGATCTCGCCGAACTGCTCGACCACTATCTGGCCACCCTGGCGGCAATGGGCCAGCCGGCCTATGCCATTCTTCCCTATGCCTATGGGGTGTTCACAGACGGCTCGCCCATTCCGGACATGATCCGGCGCGCCTACATCGCCACCCAGCCGCCGGCTGCGCGCGATCGTCATCAGGTCTTCGCCCGAAACATCAGCTGGGCGAAGCAGCCAAGCCCACGCATCGCCGCGCTCGACCCGCCGCGCATCAGTGTTCTGATGCATGAGGTCTGGGCGGCACGGCCTGACCTGCAGCGCCACTTCAATCTCCAGGACCCGAAGGGGCGCGACGCGTTCATCCGCTGGTTCCAGTCCACAGCCGGCACCGAGCATGGTCTCAGCGAGGACATGCTGGCCGCACCCGCCCGCGATGCACTGCCATCGCCCCGGGCCGACTGGTCCGGGGTGGGTGAGGCCGGCACGCCCGGGCGGCTGATTGCCCGCCAGGTCCTGCGGAGCGCTCCCGCATTGCGGCCGGTCTACCGACGCCTGCCGGAAGGGGTTCGCTCGCGCGTGCGCGATGCGGTCATCGAGAAAAGCGCAACGCCGGCGCCGAAAGCCCGGCGGGCGGAATCCACGCTCGGTTCACGCGATGCGCGCCTGGCCGAGGGGCTCGGGGTCTATGGCTATTTCCGTACCGTCAGCGGCGTTGGCCAGGCCGCACGGCGCACCATCCTCGCTCTGAAAGCGGCCGATATTCGCCATTCGTGTCACGTGGTGAGCCCGCAGGTCGGCGGCGAGGACCTGCGCTGGCGGGTTCGTGAACTGATCGACGCGCCCTCGCCCTTCCGGGCGCTGCTGTTTCACATCAATGCCGACCAGACGGCGCTGGTCCTGTCAGAGCGCTCGCGCAAGGAATTGCGGGGGCGTTACCGCATCGGATACTGGGCCTGGGAGCTGTCGGGCTTTCCGAAGGACTGGCATTCGGCGATCGACCTGCTCGATGAAGTCTGGGTGCCATCCCACTTCGTCAGGGACGCTGTCGCCCGTCACACTGACCGGCCGGTCCAGGTGGTGCCCCACCCGGTGCCGGTCCGGCCGATGCCGGCCAATGCGCGGGCGCATCTCGGCCTGCCGGAAGACCGCTTCCTGGTGCTGTGCGCGATGGACCTCAATTCCTATGAGCGCCGCAAGAACCCGGAAGGCGCAATCGAGGCGTTCCTGAAGGCGTTTCCCGGCGGCGGGCGCGATTCCCCCCTTCTCGTTGTCAAGCTGCATGGTGAGGGGCGCAGCGTTGCGGAACGGGCCGCGCTGGTGGCACGCCTGTCGGCGAACCCGCGGCTGGTGCTGATCGATGAACGCCTCGCGCCGGAAAGTTATTTCGCATTGCAGGCTGCCTGCGATGCCTATCTCTCGCTGCACCGTTCGGAAGGTTTCGGACTGAATGTCGCCGAATGCATGGCCGCCGGAAAGCCGGTCATCGCCACCGACTATGGCGGCGTGACCGATTTCCTGGCGCCGGGGCGGGGGTATCCTGTCGGCTGGCGCGAGTCGGCTGTGCCGGAGGGCGCCTATCCCCATGGCGAGGGGCAGGTCTGGGCCGAGCCGGACATTGAGGATGCGGCCCACTGGCTGGTGCATGTGCGCGAGCATCCAGACGATGTCGAGGCGGTCAGTGCAGCCGCCCGCGCTCACATTGCCGAGCACTACTCCGCCGAGCGCGTCGGCGCCCTGATCCTGGAGCACCTGAGCAGGGTCTGGGCAGATTTCCGGTAGAACGCAAGAAATTCGCCGTGTCATCCCCCGCAGGTAGGCGGGGAGGCTGGCGATCGCCGACGAGTCGCTTGACAGTGAGCTTCAAAGTCGGTGTGTCAGACATCGCCGGGTAAAGTGAATTGGGGTCATTGGTGGCAATTCCATCGGCAGACTTCCTGGTCCACAAGGGACGTCAGGTCTGGCAGTCTGCGTGCCCTGATGAGGTCCGGCGTATGGCCCAGCCGGTGACGCGCTCGGTCCTGCGCTCCCTGACCCTGTCGGGCCTGCCTTCGCTCAGCCACGACATACAACCGGGCCCGCTCGTCGTGACAGGCTTTCACAAGGATGTTCTTGGCATAGGCAAGGCGTCGCGGCTCACCCTGCAGGCCATGAAGGCCGCGGGCTATGCACCGATCGCCCACGACGCCCGGGCGATGCTGTGTGGTGAGGCCACGGCGCTGCTGCCATTCAGCCTGCCCGGCGGGGCCTGGATCCTCCAGTGCAACCCGCCCGAGGCGCTGACCATTCTCTCCAAGCTGCCGCGACGGCTGTGGGAGGGGCGCTACCGAATCGGCTACTGGGCCTGGGAATTGCCCCGTGCGCCGGAACGCTGGCGCCAGATTGCCGGCGCGTTCCATGAGATCTGGACGCCGAGCGAGTTCGTTGCCCAGGCGCTGCGGCCCTTCGGACGTCCGGTGCGCGTAATGCCCCATCCGATCGATTTGTCGGCCGGACCCGTCCCGCCGCGGCCTGCCGAAGGGGCGGTCGAGGTCCTCTCCATCGCCGACCTGCGCTCGAGCGCGGACCGCAAGAACCTGCTGGGCGCAGCCGCCCTCTTTGCCCGGGCCTTCCCGGAGCGAGACGGCCGCGCCCGGCTCACCCTCAAGGTGGTGCGCCCACGGGCCGATAGCCGCGCGTTCGGCGCCTTGCGAGACGCCGTGGCGGCCCATCCCGACATGCGCCTTGTCACTGACGAACTCAGCGAGCGGCGCCTGCGCGCGCTGATCGCCCAGTCGGACATCATCCTGTCGCCCCACCGGGCGGAAGGTTTCGGCCTGCTGATCGCAGAGGCGTTCGCCGCGCACCGGCCGGCGCTGGCGACCGGCTGGTCCGGCAATATGGACTATATGGCTGGCCTCGATGATCTGCAGATCCCGGCGCGGTTCGTCCCCGTCTCCTGTGCCAATGGTGTCTACAAGCGCCCGCGTGGACAGGTCTGGGCCGAGCCCGACCTGGACGAAGGCGCGCGCCGCCTGCGCCTCCTCGCCGAGCGGCCGGTGCTGCGCGCCCGTCTTGCCGAGCATGGCCTGCGCCGGCTTCGCGCCCTGCTGCGTGTCTGGCAGGCCGATGCTCTGGCAGAAACAGCGATTGGCCGCTTTTGCGAGCGTGCCCCGGATGCTGCCGGCCCGCGCGACGGGGCGCTGCGCCGCATGGCCTGACCCCAGGCCGGGGCCGCGCCGTGCCTTGTCCTATCGCGCCGCGATGTGGATTGGATGGCCAAGCGCTGCAAGTGCCGCCTCTGCCGTGGCTTCGGTGAGCGTCGGGTGGACATGGATCGACCCGGCAATGTCCTCCAGCACCGCGCCCATCTCGATGGCAAGCGCAAACTCTCCGGAGAGTTCCGCCACATGGGCGCCGACAGCATGCAGGCCCAGCACCACATGGTCGGACTTGCGTGCCGTGATCCGCACAAAGCCGCGCGAGTCGCCCGCTTCCACGGCGAGGGCGCGGCCGGAGGCGGCAAACGGGAAGCGGCCGACAATCACCTCCTCGCCGGCGGCTTCGGCCTCCTGCGGGCTCATGCCGGCGCCGACGATCTCCGGCTCGGTGAAGCAGACCGCCGCGATCGCGCGCGGGTCGAAGCGGCGCTTGTGCCCGGCAATCACTTCCGCGACCATCTCCCCCTGCGCCGTGGCGCGATGGGCCAGCATTGGCTCGCCGGTGAGGTCGCCAATGGCGTAGACCCCCGACATGGCGGTACGGCAGAGCGCGTCGATCTTCACGAATGGCCCTGCCATGTCGATGCCCATGGTCTCAAGCCCCCAGCCACCGGTGACAGGCTGGCGCCCGACCGCGACAAGGATGCGATCGGCGCGAACCGTCCGGGCCTTGCCGTCGGCATCCTGAAATTTCAGGACCGTCTCACCTTTCGACGTCCCCTTGCCGGTGGCCCTGGCGCTCAGGTGCACTGCAACGCCGTGTGCTTTCAACCAGTGGGAGACCGGGCGCGTCAGCTCCCGGTCATAGGAGGGCAGGATTTCCGGCCCCATCTCGACAAATGTCACCTGGCTGCCCAGCCGCGCGAATGCGATCCCGAGTTCCATGCCGATATAGCCTGCGCCGACAATGGCGAGGTGGTCCGGCACCTCGGTAAGGTCCAGCGCGCCGCGGGACGAGATCACCGTTTGCCCGTCGAAGGGCAGGAAGGGCAGTTCGCTCTCGCGCGAGCCATTGGCGAGGATGACGTGCTCCGCCTCGATCTCCAGTGGACCGTCCGGGGTGTCGACGCTGCAGCGTTTCGCTTCGGAGAAGGTCGCCCAGCCCGCCACGGGCTCGACGCCGGCGGCCTTGAGCAGGCCTTCGACCCCGCCGGACAGCTTGTCGACAATGCCGTCCTTCCAGCCGCGCAGCTTCGCCATGTCGACCTGCGGCGGTGCGGCAAGGGCAATTCCCATCACCGCCCCGTCCACCGCGTGGTGACGCATCATGTCGACCTTGGAGGCGGCATGGATCAGCGCCTTGGACGGGATGCAGCCGCGGATCAGGCAGGTCCCGCCCAGTCGGTCGGCCTCGACCAGCACCGTGTCGAGACCAAGCTGGCCGGCCCGGATCGCCGCCGGATAGCCGCCCGGACCCCCGCCGACGACGAGGACCTGGCATTTGCGGGACTTGGACATGGGCGCTCCCCTCAAGCGGATCAGGATGATGTCGGTGCCAGGCGGCTCGGCGACGTTCACATGAACAGGGTCGCCGGCGCTTCCAGCAATGCGCGCACACGCTGGATCAGCCGGGCGGCATCATAGCCGTCGACGATCCGGTGGTCGAAACTGGATGAGAGGTTCATGAACAGGCGCGGCACGATGCGGCCCGCCCCGTCGAAAACCGGCCGTTCCTGGATCTTGTTGACGCCGATCACGGCGGTCTCCGGGACATTCAGGATCGGTGTGGTGACGATGCCGCCAATCGCGCCGAGCGAGGTTATGGTGATCGACGAGCCGGAGAGATCCTCGCGCCGGGCTGTCCCGTCGCGGGCCGCGGCTGACAGACGCGCAATCTCGCCCGCGATCTCCCAGACATCCATCGCCTCTGCATGACGCAGCACCGGCACCATCAGGCCGTTGTCCGTCGCCGTCGCGATGCCGACATGAACGCCCTCGAACGTCGTCAACAGGCCCTCCCCTGCGTCATGATGAGCGTTTGCCTGGGGCACGTCGGGCAAGGCGCGCACCAGGGCGGTGGCAAGGAAGGGCAGGAGGGTGAGTTTCGGCTGGTCACTCCGCTTGCCGGCATTCAGCGTTCGGCGAAGGGCATCGACCTCGGTGACGTCGATTTCCTCCACATAGGTGATCATCGGGATCGACCAGGCCGCCTCCATGTTCTGGGAGATCCTGCGGCGCAGGCCGATGACTTTCGTTTCGGTCACGCCGGCGCGCGGCGCGCGGTGTTGCCTGGCGGCTGGAGCCGAACGGGCGATGAGACGCCCCCCGGCGGCAACAAAATCCTCAAGGTCTTCACGCGTGACCCGGCCCGCCGGGCCGGTACCCGGCACCGCAGCCAGATCGATATCGAGCTCCAGCGCCCGGGCGCGGACCGCCGGCGAGGCCAGCACCGTGCCGGCACGCTGCGCCGGCGCAGCCACCTCAGGACGCGCCGGTGTCACAGCTGCGGCAGGGGTGTGAGAGGGTGCAGGCTCGATAGCGTCCCGGGCCGTTTCGGCGCCGTCAGGGGGGGCGGGGTCGCCAGCCCCTTCGGTCTTCGCCGGAGCCTTGTCAGGCTCGGCCGGCGCGGCGCCATCGGTGCGGATCACGACGATCTCTGTGCCGACCGCGATCATGTCGCCCGGCTCGCCCTTGAGGCTGACGACCGTGCCGGAGACCGGGGAGGGCACCTCGACGGTCGCCTTGTCGGTCATCACGTCGACCAGGTCGTCATCCTCGGTGATCGTGTCGCCAACCTTGACGTGCCAGGCGACAATCTCTGCCTCGACCACCCCCTCACCGACATCGGGCATGCGCAGCTTGTACTCTGACATGGCAGTCTTCAGGCCTCCATCACACGGCGAAGGGCACTGGCGACGCGCGCCTGGCCGGGGAAATAGCTCCACTCATGGGCGTGGGGGTAGGGCGTATCCCATCCTGTTACGCGCGCAATCGGCGCCTCCAGCGAATAGAAACACTCCTCCTGGACCTGCGCGATCAGTTCCGCCCCGAAGCCGGAGGTGCGCGGGGCCTCGTGCAGGACGATGCAGCGCCCGGTGCGCGAGACCGAGGCCGCTACCGTCTCGATGTCGTAGGGCACCAGCGTCTTCAGGTCGATAACCTCCGCGTCGATGCCGGTCGCCTGCGCCGCGCCGAGGGCGACATGCACCATGGTCCCATAGGCGACGACGGTCACGTCGCTGCCGGGGCGCACGATCTCCGCCTGGCCGATCGGCACGGTGAAGTGGCCGTCCGGCACCTCGCCCTTCGGGTGATCGGCCCAGCTTGCCGAGGGCTTGTGCGGGTCGCCGTCGAAGGGGCCATTGTAGAGCCGCTTCGGCTCGAAGAAGATGACCGGGTCATCGCGCTCGATCGCCGAGACCAGCAGGCCCTTGGCGTCGCGCGGGTTGCTCGGCATGGCGACGACGACGCCCGGGATATGGGTGAAGAAGGCTTCCGGGCTCATCGAGTGGGTCTGGCCGCCATAGATGCCGCCGCCGCAGGGGGTGCGGATGGTCACCGGTGCGGTGTACTGGCCGGCCGAGCGATAGCGGATGCGCGACAGTTCCGAGACGATCTGGTCGAAGCCTGGAAAGATATAGTCGGCAAACTGGATCTCCGCGACCGGGCGCATGCCGTTGACCGCCATGCCCATGGCCATCGCAACAATCGCGGCCTCGTTTATCGGGGCATCAAAGACGCGCGTCGTGCCGTGTTTTTCCTGCAGGCCGCGGGTGACACCGAACACGCCGCCGAAATAGCCGACATCCTCCCCGAAGGCGAGGACGCCCGGGTCGTCGGTCAGCTTCAGGTCAAGCGCGCTGTTCAACGCCTGGATCATGTTCTGGGCGGGCATCCCATGGCTCTCCGGTCAGCGCGGGGGGGAAGGGGGGGCAGGTCAATGGCCCAGCCGCGCCACGCGCTGCCGGGCCGGACCGGTCAGTGGCCGAGCATCTGGCGCTGGCGGCGCAGGTGCCAGGGCTGCTCGGCATAGACATCCTCGAACATGGACGGGATCGGCGCGTGCGGACCCTCTTCCAGTGTGCCGTGGGTCAGCGCCTCTTTCCAGGCGGCCGACACGGTATCCTTGCACTCGGCCTGCCAGGCCGCGTGGTCCTCGCCGGTCCATTCGCCAAGGCCCATCAGGTGGCCCTTCAGCCGCTCCACCGGGTCGCCCAGCGGCCAGGCCTTCCATTCATCCTTGGCACGATACCTCGACGGGTCGTCGGAGGTCGAATGCGCCTCGCCGCGATAGGTGTAGAGCTCGATAAGGGTCGCGCCGCCACCGGTACGTGCGCGCTCGGCCGCCCACCGGGTTGCGGCATGGACGGCGAGGAAGTCATTGCCGTCAACGCGCAGGCCAGGAATGCCATAGCCGATCGCCTTGGCGGCGAAGGTCGGCGCCTTGCCGCCGGAAATCGACTGATGCATCGAGATGGCCCACTGATTGTTGGTCACGTTCAGGATGACCGGGGCGTTGTAGGTCGAGGCGAGGGTCAGTGCGCCATGGAAGTCGCCTTCCGCGGTGGTGCCGTCGCCAACCCAGGACGCCGCGATCGCGTTCTCGCCCTTCAGCGCGCTTGCCATTGCCCAGCCGACCGCCTGGGGGAATTGCGTCCCCAGATTGCCCGACACGGAGAACCAGTTGAGGTCCCGGCGGGCATAGTGGACCGGCAGCTGGCGGCCCTTGAGATTGTCCCGCGCGTTGGAAATGCAGTGGCACATCATGTCGAGCAGGCTGGCGCCCCGCGCGATCAGGGCGCCCTGCTGGCGGTAGGACGGAAACAGCATGTCGCCCTCATCCAGCGCCATCGCTGCGGCGATCGCGGTCGCCTCCTCGCCCAGCGACTTCATGTAGAAGGACAGCCGCTTGGTGCGCTGCATCTTCAGCATGCGCTCATCATAGGCCCGCGTCAGCATCATGGTCTTCAGGCCCTGGCGCAGGGTCTCCGGGGTCAGCCCCGGGTTCCAGTCGCCGACCGCGCGATGATGGTCGTCAAGCACGCGCACCAGGCCGAAGGAGAGGTCGACCGTCTCACGCGCGTCAGCAAGCACGTCGGGACGGGCAAACTTGCCGGCGGGCGGGATATCGAGGCCTTGGAACTCCGGCGTATCGCCCGGGCGGAACAGGGGGGCCGGCACATCAATGTGGGCTTGCGGTTCGGCCATGGCTTCCTCCAGAAGAATAATTATGCGTTCTTATGCCACAAATCGGGCAAACCTATCAAGTTCCCCTGAGAAATAGGCAAGCCCGACCAGAAACCGACGGTTTTTCCGACCCCCTTGCCCCGGCTGATCGCTTCGGGGCGTCCGCGCGCAAGGGATCACCCTGCAGGGCACAGGTCAGGAAATCTTTTGCCGCGAGGGCGTGCAGCGCCGGCCGCCGGCGGGCTATTTCCGCAGTTCGAAGAGAACGTTGACTGAGACGTTATAGCCGACCTCGCCACCGGCGATCGGCGTATCCATCTCCGCGACCGCACCGCGCGCCTGCATCATCATCGGCTGTGGGCTGTAACCGCCGCTCTCGCTGATCGAGACGATCCGCGCGACCTTGTAGCCTGCGGCCTCGGCATAGAGGTCTGCGCGCGCGCGTGCCGCTGTCATGGCCGAGCGGCGCGCTTCGTCGAGGGCCTCGCTGTCATCGTCGAGCGCAAAGCGGATGCCGGAGAAGGTATTGCCACCCGCGCCAACCAGCGCGTCCATGGTCTTGCCGAGTGTGTCGAGGTCGCGGACCTTCACCGTCAGGTCGTTGGAAACGGCATAGCCGGCAAGCACGCGCGTGCCGCTCTGGTTATCGCGGTCGGGCCGGACATAATCATAGCGTGGCTGCAGCGAGAAATTCGACGTCTGCATATCGGTCCTGGCGACACCGGCGGCCTCCAGCACCCCGAACACGCCGTTCATCGCTTCGGCGGCCTTGCGCATTGCCTGCTCGGCGGTCTTGGCCTCGACCCGGACGCCCGATTGCAGGAAGGCGATGTCGGGCGCGCGATTGACGCTGCCCTCTGCGGAAATCGACAGGGTCGTTTCCGGCTGGATGGAATTGGGGTGGCCGGCCACCGTGTCAGCATAGCCGCGATCCCCGCAGGCGGCCAGTGCAAGGAGGCCCAGGGCGAGTGCCGGCGAGGCGAGGCGGATTGGGTGCGACATGATCGGTCTTCCCTAACTGAAAGCAGGCGTCTCCATCAGTAATCTGCCCATTGCGGCGCGATCAAGGCCGGGGCATGGTCCGGCTGCGTCATCGCAGAGCCCGGGGCCCGTAGCTCAATGGTTAGAGCGGACCGCTCATAACGGTTTGGTTGGGGGTTCGAGTCCCTCCGGGCCTACCACATCCCGCTCCGGCAAGGCTGCAAGGACGCGATTACAGGTCCCCCGGGTTCGGCTAGTGAGCGGGGAGAGACAGCTTCGAAGGACCGCCCATGGCATCGCTCACCCTCGCTTCGCATGACCTGTCGATCGGCACGGGCCACCCGCTGTGCGTGATGGCGGGGCTCAATGTGCTGGAAAGCCAGGACCTGGCACTGCGCGTCGGCGAGGCGCTTAAGGCGGCCTGCGACGGGCTTGGTCTTCCGTTCGTCTTCAAGGCGAGCTTCGACAAGGCCAACCGCTCGTCCATCACCTCTTACCGGGGCCCGGGCCTCGACGAGGGCCTGAACATGCTGGCGTCGGTGCGCGACGCACTCGGCGTGCCTGTCGTGACCGATGTGCATGAGCCGCACCAGGTCGGCGCCGTCGCCGATGTCTGTGCGGTGGTGCAGATCCCCGCCTTCCTGTGCCGCCAGACCGACCTGGTTGTGACCGCCGCGGCCGCCATTGATGCGCGTGGCGGCTGGCTGCACGTCAAGAAGGGGCAGTTCCTCGCCCCCTGGGATGCGAGGAACATCGTCTCCAAGGTCGGCGAAGTCACCGAGCGCAATCCCACCATCCTGTGCGAACGCGGCGCGTCCTTCGGCTACAACAACCTGGTCGTCGACATGCTGGCGATCCCGCAGATGAAGGCGCTCGGGGTGCCGGTGACCATTGATGCGACCCATGCCGTCCAGCTTCCGGGCGCCGACCCACGCACCGCCGGCGGTTCCACCGGAGGACGGCGCGACGGCGTCCCGGTGATTGCCCAAGCCGCCGTGGCCGCCGGCGCGGATGGCGTGTTCCTCGAATTCCACCCTGAGCCGGACAAGGCGCTGTGTGACGGGCCGAGCTGCCTGCCGCTCGACGCCGCACCGGCGCTCCTTGCCCGCCTGAAGGCCCTGCACGAGGTGGTGAGCGGCTAGGCGCCGGTCCAGTTCGGCTTGCGCTTCTCCGCAAAGGCGCGCGGGCCTTCCCTGAAATCCCCACTGCGGAACATGTCGAGGACCGCCTGGTACTCGCCTTCGAAGGCGTCCTGGTAGCGCGCCTGGTCAAGGCCCTCCATGACAGCCTGCTTGGAAGCGCGGATCGACATCGGGCTGCACTCAAGGATCATCCCGGCCCAACGCCGCGCCGCATCGATCACCGCGCCATCGGCCACCACCTCGTTGACGAAGCCCAGCGCGGCGCCCTCGGCTGCCGGAACATGCCGGCCGGTCAGGATCATGCCCATCGCCTGCTTCAGCGGGATCTGGCGCGGCAGACGGTGCAGGCCGCCAGCCAGCGCGGCGAGGCCGACCTTCGGCTCGGGCAGGGCAAAGCGCGCGCCCTCGGACGCGATGATCAGGTCGCAGGCCAGCGCGATCTCGAAGCCGCCTCCCATGGCAACGCCGTTGACGGCGGCAATCACCGGCTTGTGCAGGCCATGGCGGTTGGTCAGCCCGGCAAAGCCGGTCGCGGGCACCGAGACCGGATTGCCCTCCGCCTGCCAGCGCAGGTCATTGCCTGCGCAGAACGCCTTGTCACCGGCGCCGGTGATGATCGCGACCCACAGGTCGGCGCTCTCTGCGAAGTGGTCGAAGATGCGCGCCAGTTCCTCATTGGCCGGCGGGTGCAGGGCGTTCATCCGTTCCGGCCGGTTGATTTCCACGATCAGCAGGCGCTCCTCCACCTGCGTGTTCACGAACTCCAGTCCATCAATCCCGGCCATCCCTGCATCCTCGCTTTGTGGTTTGTTCAGCGTTCAGGGGTACGCGCTGGCAGTGCTTTTGCAAGGGACAGGGCGGCAGTTGGTTGATCGCGACCGAAACTGGAGAAGGAAAGCAGGACGATGTCCAGTGACGCGGTTCTTGAGCTGAGGGAAGTCGATCCGCCCATCTGGCGGGTCATGGTCGGTGACACCGACTATGGGCCCTACACCCTCGGACAGATGCGCCGGTTCATTTCCGAACGCCGGGTCGGCCTCGAAACCCTGGTCACCCGAGGCGAAGGCGCATTCCGCCCGGCGCGGACGGTCCCGGAACTCGGCGCCGCCCTGGCGAGCCGGCAGCAGCGCCCGCGCGACGATCAGGACGGCGAGGCGGCCACCTCCAACTTTGTCGTGGTCTCCAGCCTCCGCGGCGAGTCAAGCCTGGCGCTTATCCGCGCGATGAGTTCGCTCGGCCGGTTTGTCGAAGTGTTCCCCGGCACGTTCATCCTGCGCTCGCGCCAGAAACTCGCCCGCGTCCAGAACACCCTCGGCGCAGCCATCGGAGCGGCCGACCGCTTCCTTGTGGTCGACGCCAACCACAATCGCCTCGCCTGGCGCAATCTCGGCCCGGAAGTCGATGTGGCCGTCCGCTCGGTGTGGGACCGTGAGGTCGACTAGACCGCGCACAACAGCCCTGTAACCGCCCTAGTCGATCCGCTTCAGCCCCGCCCGGTGGCGCTTCCAGTTCTCCACATAATGGTGCGCCGACATCGCGATCATCTGGACCTGCTGTGGCGTGACCTGCCGCACCACCTTGCCTGGTGCGCCCATCACCAGGGAATTGTCCGGGATGTCCTTGCCCTCGGGGACAAGGCTGTGTGCCCCGATGATGCAGTTGCGGCCAATCCTCGCCCTGTTAAGAATGGTCGAGCCAATGCCGATCAGCGTCTCGTCGCCAATCGTGCAGCCGTGCAGCATTACCATGTGACCCACGGTGACATCCCGCCCGACCGTCAGCGGGCAGCCGATATCGGTGTGCAGGACGCTGCCATCCTGGATGTTGGAATTCTCGCCGATCTCGATCGGGTCATTGTCGCCGCGCAGGGTCGCGCCATACCAGATGCTGGCATTCTCGCGCAGGATCACCCGGCCCATCACCGCAGCGGTTTCCGCCACCCAGAAATTGCCGCTTGCCGGCGTGTCGACCGCGATCCCGTCGAGTTGGTAGATGGCCATGCCTGCCTCCCTGCCGCTGCGGCGCCGGTTCGCGCCACCGCTCCTCTATTAAGCCCCCGTTAACCTTGCTAGGGTCAAGTGGTGTCAGATTCGCGACGTGAAAGGCAGTGCCGCTTGCCCCACAGCGCAGAGGAGCCGAGGCGAAAAGCCGGTGCCCCACCCGGGGGCGCTGCAGTGTCTCCTGCCCTCACGACCCCGCATGCTTCCCCTGCCGCCCGGCCCGCTGGCCCGGCGGCATTTTTTTTGCCGTCCCCATCCGCAAAGGAGCCATCCATGGGAAAACGCAACGTCGCCAAACGCCTTCGCGCCCAGGCCGATTTCGATGCCACCCGCTTCCTTGAGGATCAGCGTCCGGCGCCGCGCGCGGAACTCTATGCGATCGAGGGCGGCTGGCACCCGACCGATGGCGAAACGGTGACCAGAACGCTGCCGGGCAAGGCCCCGCCGCGCGACCAGCGTTACCAGAAGAACATCAAGCCACGCTCGGAAGGCCAGGCCGAGCTCCTCAAGGCGCTTGACAGCGTGCCGCTCGTGGCCGCCCTCGGTCCGGCCGGCACCGGCAAGACCTACCTTGCCATCTCCAAGGCCGTCGAAGCCCTGCAGAAGGGCAAGGTCGGCCGGATCGTGCTGTCGCGTCCGGCCGTGGAGGCCGGTGAGCAGATCGGCTTCCTGCCAGGTGCCATGGAGGACAAGCTCGCGCCCTATCTCCGCCCGCTTTACGATGCCCTTTCCGACCGCCTGTCGCCGCAGCAGCTCAAGCACATGATGGCCGAGGGGCTGATCGAGATCGCCCCGATCGGTTTCATGCGCGGGCGTACCCTCAACAATGCCTTCATCGTGATCGACGAGGCGCAGAACTGCACCTACACGCAGCTCAAGATGCTGCTGACCCGGCTCGGCTGGCACTCGACCATGGTCGTGACCGGCGACCCGAACCAGTCCGACCTGCTGCCCGAACTGTCCGGACTGGCGACGATCGCGGACCGGCTGGAAACCATGGAGAACGTGTCGGTGGTCCGCCTGACCGGCAAGGACGTGGTGCGCCACCCGCTGGTCGCACAGATGCTCGACGCCCTGTAGGCGGCGTTCACGCTTGACAGCCCCGCCGCCGGGTCCCAACCGGCGGTGGGTGCGCCAGCCTTCACCTCTCCTGATCGCTGCGGCCGGCGTGTTCTGCGGCTGCCTGATCGACGTGTCCGTCAAATGGCTGTCGGCTGAGATCAACGTGGTCGCGCTGACTGTCTGGCGGTTCCTGTTTGGCGGGGTCTATGCGCTTGCGATCTTCCAGTTCGCGCGCCGGCCCTGGCCCGGCTGGGAGGCGTGGCGCTTCCACACCGTGCGCGGCACCATCCATCTCGGCGCCGCCCTGTTCTTCTTCTACTCCCTGACGCAGCTGGGCCTCGCCGAGGCCACGGTGATCGGATTTACCGCTGCCCTGATGATCGCACCGGTCGCACGCATCGTCCTTGGCGAGAGATTTGGGGCGATCGCGGTCGGCGCCAGCATTATCGGCTTTGCCGGTGCCGCGCTGGCCCTGTCGGGCGAGACCGGCGGTGCGCCTGCAGACGGCAACCGCCTCGTCGGGACGCTCAGCGTGCTCGTCTCTGCGCTCTGCTATGCGATCTCGGTCGTGCTGTTGCGCATGCGGGCCCAGAAGGAGGACGCGCTGACCATTGTCATGCTGGCGAACGTCATCCCCGGGCTGATCGGCCTGCCTCTCCTGATCGCCACCGATCCGGTGCCGGCGCCGTCGGAGCTGCCGGTCCTTGCCGCGCTCGGCCTGTTCGGCCTCGGCATCTGGTGGTTGTTTACCCTTGCCTATGCCCGCGCACCGGCGCAGCGCCTGGCGCCCATCGAATACACCGCCCTTATCTGGAGTGCCCTGTTCGGCTGGCTCCTGTTCGGCGAGGTGCCTGGCTGGCGGCTGTTTGGCGGCGCCGGCGTGATCATCCTCGCCTGCCTGATGGTGGCGATGGAAAGCCGCTTTGCCAGCCGCCGCGAGGCCCGCCTTCCGGCGAGCGATATCGTCGAATAGCGACGCGAGCGGTCCATTTGGCCGGGCGCTGCTATGGCGCCGCTATAAGGAAACGCGCCAGCGGGCGGGGCCCGTCGGCCGGTCAGCCCGCCCCCCGCTGAGGCGTCTGGCGAACGCCAGATGGCCGTCAGCGATAGGAAACCCGCCTCAGGCGGGCACCAGGTCCCAGGCCCGCGGCGGACGCAGGCCAAGCGCGGTCAGCTGCTCGACCTGACGCTGGTGGATCGGCTCGGCATGGCGCAGGAAGGCGTCCGGCATTGCCGCGGGCTTGGACGGGTTCACCTGCCTGCCGAGCTGGTCCTCACGATAGGTGTGCTCGCGAATGCCGAGAAAGCGCTCGATCCGGCGCAGCGCGCCCAGCGGATCGGCGCGGACATCCTCGAAGAAATCGATCTTCAGCTCCTCGCCCGACAGGCAGTTGCGCAGCGACTGGACGACGCCGGCATAGTCGGCGTTCGCAGCCACATCCGGGCGGGCGAAAAAGGCGTCGAAATCCTCCGCTGTCAGGTCCCGGACCGCCTCGCCGCGATCGTTGAATTCCAGCTCGAACTTGACCTGAGACCATAGCCGCTCGATCGGATGGCGCATTGTGTAGACCGCACGGATGCTGGAGGCGACCGTGCGCGCATAGGCCCAACGCTCCGCGCTGAGGGTGGCATAGAGGTTCGAGAAATCGGCGCAATAGCGCTGGCCCTTGCGGCGCACGAACAGGGCCTCATACCACTCCGCGCCCATCGGCCCGTCGAGATAGCGGTTGGCATACCATGACAGATTGGCGCGCGCCCGCGGGGACAGGCCCTCCACCTTGAGATTGCGCACCACCCGCTGATAGCGCTCCAGCCGGGCCTTCCGGGTCATCGGGCCGCTCGTCCCGTCGGGGTCTGCGAAGAAGTGGATCTCCTTCTCCGGAGAAAAGTAGACGTCCGGATGGTTCATCATCATCCGGTTGAGCCAGGTCGTTCCGGCCTTCATCGTGCCGACGCTCAGGAACAGATGGTCGATCATGGCTTTGCAGAGGCCTCCGGCTCGGAACCCCGCTTGAACCACACCGAGCTCCCGCTTCGCAAGCGCCTGTGGCTAACGGATGTAGCGAATCGCGAACTGGCCCGCCTGCGCGCGCACCACCTCGCCGCGCAGATTGCCGGCAATGATCGTCTCTCCGACCAGCGGCACCCGGCCGGCGCTCTCGAACGCGGCCCCGGTCAGGGAAATGTCGAGGACACGGCACTGCAGGTGGCTGCCATCGCCAAGCTGGACAATCGCCGGCCCGCCGGCATCGAAGCGCGGCGCGGCCCGTTCCTCCTCAAGTCCCAGCCGATCCTTGTTGTAGAGCCAGATGATCCGGTCGGCGATCTTGTCGCGCTTGTGGCGGGTCAGGGTGAAGGCGACGGCAAAGCCCGGCTCGGTGTGGCGGGCCACCCGGGCGGCGATCCGGCCGAGGCTGTCGACATAGCACACCACCGCCGTCTCGACCGGCGGGCGGGCGCGCGCTTCGATGTGGGCTCCGTCGCACGACAGGTCGAGCGTGCGCAGTCCGTGCTCCTGACCGAGATGGTCGAGAAACCGCCCGTCAAGCAGCAGCGGCAGCCGCGGGCTCTCGCGCCGTTCGCGCTGGTGCAAACTGGCTGCGGCCCTGGCTCTCGCCTTGGCGAGGTGGTCGGTCGGCAGGTTGGCATCCGGGGCGGGTGCCAGCTCTGGGCTGAGGCGAAACGCCGTCATGGGTCACTCCAAGCAAACTCCGTTTTTCGCGCACCGCCCATACGCTTTGACCGACTGATAGTCGCAAGCCGTTCACAAACAGTTGCCGTAACCCGTCATTGCGGTCACGCTTCGACCAGAAACAGACAGCGCGTCGCCTGGCGCGAGGGAGAGACCATGGACCGCTTCGATTACATCATCATCGGCGCCGGCAGCGCGGGCTGCGTGCTGGCCAACCGACTGAGCGCGGATCCGGATATCCGCGTCTGCCTGATCGAGGCGGGCAAGCGCGACACCTCCATGCTGGTGCGGATGCCAGCCGCCGTCGGACAACTCCTGAAGGGCGAGGGGCCCTACAACTGGGCCTTCGAAACCGAGCCCCAGGAGCACATGGACGGGCGGCGTCTCTACTGGCCGCGCGGGCGCGGCTGGGGCGGCTCGTCCTCCATCAATGGCATGATTTATATCCGCGGCCACAAGCGCGACTATGACCAGTGGCGCCAGACGGGGCTTGCCGGCTGGTCGTTCGCCGATGTCCTGCCCTATTTCCGCAGGTCGGAGACCTATGAGGGCCCCGCCGACCCGTTCCACGGCGCGAACGGGCCCGTGCGCGTTACGGAAAGTCCGCTCGACAATCCCGTCTACCAGATGTTCCTTGATGCGGCCCACGCCGCCGGCCATCCGCTGACCCGCGACTTCAATGGCGCCGAGCAGCATGGCGCGGGCACCTATCAGCGCACCATTTCCGGCGGTGAGCGCTGGAGCGCGTCGAGGGGCTATCTCCGGCCCATCGTCGGCACGCGGACCAACCTCACGGTGGTCTCGACCGGCCTGGTCACTCGCATCATCGTCGAGGATGGCCGGGCGGTTGGCGTCGAGGCGGTCGAGGGCAGGCGCCAGGTCGCGCGCACGATCCGGGCCGAGCGCGAGGTCATCGTCTGCGCCGGTGCGGTGCAGAGCCCGCAACTGCTGATGCTGTCGGGCATCGGCGACCCGCACGCCCTCAGGGCCCTTGGCATCGAACCGGTGGTCGAAAGCCCGGGCGTCGGCCGGAATTTGCAGGACCATCTCGATGTCACGGTGGTCCACGCCATGACGCAGAAGCTGTCGGCCTATTCCGCCCAGTCCGGCCTCAAGCGCTATGGCGTGGCCCTGCGCTACATGGCGACCAAGGCCGGCCCCGGCGCGGACAATTTCCTGCAGGTCGGCGCGTTCGTGAAGTCCCGCGAGGGGCTGGACAGGCCCGACCTGCAGCTTCACCTGGTCAATGCCCAGATGATCGACCATGGCCGCACCGAGGTGAAGGAGGACGGCTTTACCGTCCATGCCTGCCAGCTGCGCCCGGAAAGCACCGGCGAGATCACGCTGCGCTCGGCCGACCCGTTCGACCCGCCGCGGATCGACCCGAACTACCTCGCCAGCGAGACCGACCGGCAGGTCATGCGCGAGGCCGTCAAGCTGTGCCGGGAGATCTGCGCCCAGGACGCGTTGGCGCCGATCCGCGGCCGGGAAGTGCTGCCGGGTGACAGCGTGCGCGACACGGAGGCGATCGACGCCTTCGTGCGCGCGACCGGCGAGACCATCTACCACCCGGTCGGAACGGTACGCATGGGCGCTGACGAGGCCGCGCCGCTGGATGGTGACCTGCGCGTGCGCGGCGTGGAGGGCCTGCGCGTGGTCGATGCGTCGGTCATGCCGACACTGGTCGGCGGCAACACCAATGCGCCGACCCTGATGATCGCGGAGAAGGCCGCCGACCTGATCCTCGGCCGGCCAACGCTGGCACCGGAGACACCGGAGACTGCCGGGGAGCCGGCACTTACCTGAGCTGCCCTCCGAAGGCGACGCTACTCGGCCGGCTGGGCGGCGGTGTCGACGCGCTCGCCCTCCGTCTCCAGCCGCCGCGCCACGTCGCCCGGCGAGCCCGATCCGCGCGCGATCAGGGCGTACATGGCCGGCACGAACAGGACAGTGACGACCACGGCGGCGAGCACGCCATAGAGGATCACCACGCCGATCGCCTGGCGGGTCTCCGCGCCGGCACCGGACGAGAGGATCAGCGGCAGGGCGCCGGCCGCAGTGGTCAGGCCGGTCATCACGATCGGCCTGAAGCGGGCGATCGACGCCTCGCGCAGTGCGGCCCGCAATTCCATCCCCTGGTCGCGCAGCTGGTTGGCGAATTCGACGATCAGGATGCCGTTCTTCGCCGCCAGACCGATCAGCATGATCAGCCCGATCTGGGTGTAGATGTTGAGCGTGTTGCCAGTGGCCCACAGGCCGATGAGGCCGCCGGCGAGGGTTGCCGGAACGCACAGCATGATGATGACCGGATGGCGGTAGCTCTCGAACTGGGCGGCCAGCACGAGGAACACGATCACCAGCCCGGTCGCGAACACGAACAGGATCGAGCTTCCCGAGGTCCGCAAGTCCAGCGACTGGCCCTTGAAGTCAATCTGCGCTTCGTCAGGCAGCACCTCGCGCGCCGTCCCGACCATTGCCTCCAGCGCCTGGCCGAGCGGCACACCGGGCTCAAGGCCCGCCTCGATCGTGATCGCGCGCACCCGGTTGTAGCGGTTGAGCTCAGGACTGTCGGCCGTGGGCTCGACCGAGACGAGGTTCGACAGCGGGATCAGCTGGCCGCTCCTGGCGGAGCGGACATAGATGTTCTGGATGTCGTTCGGCGTGTTCTGCTCAGAGCGCAGGCCTTCAAGGATGACGTCATATTCCTCGCCATCCTCGATGTAGGTCGTCACCCGGCGTGAGCCGAGCATGGTCTGGAGCGTCGTACCGATCTCCGCCACGGTGACGCCAAGATCGGCGGCGCGGTCATAGTCCACCCGCACGCGGTATTGTGGCTGGGTCTCCTTGTAATCCCAGTCAATGTCGACGAGCCCCGGATTGTCCTCCTGAAGGGCGGCCACGAACGTGTCGCGCCATTCCGTCAGGGTCTCATAGGTCGGCCCGCCGAGCACGAACTGGACCGGCTTGCCGGTACCCCCGCCAAGACCCTGGCGCATGATCGCAAAGGCGCGGATACCGGGCAGGTCGGAGAGGTTCGCGTTCACCTCCGAGATGATCTCGTCGGCCGGCCGGCGGACGCTCCAGTCATTCAGGATGACGATGATGAAACCCTGGTTGAAGGACGCGCTGCCAAAGCCTGGCGCGCGAATCAGCAGGCGGTTGACCTCCGGCGGGTCGCCCTCGGTGTAGGGCAGCAGGCGCCGCTCGATCTCGTCCAAATAGCGTTCCATGTAGGCATAGGACGCCCCCAGCGGCCCGCGCACGGAGACAAAGAAGGCACCACGATCCTCGCGCGGGACGTATTCCTCTTCCACCTGCCCGGACATCGCCCAGGCTCCCCAGAGCGTCGCGGCGAGGACCGCGGCGACGAGAACGCGCAGCGGGATCAGCCGGTCGATCAGCCAGGCATAGGCATGTCGCAGGCCGCCGAACAGCCAGTTCACCAGTCGCGGAAGGGCATCGAGCACGCCATTCTCCTCGCGCCGCTTGAGGAGCTTCGACGCCATCATCGGCGTCAGCGTCAGCGCCAGGAGGCTCGAGAAGGCGACCGCGGCCGCCATGGTCAGCGCAAACTCGGTGAACAGCCGGCCGACATCGCCCTGCAGGAAGGTGATCGGCACGAACACCGCAATCAGGACCAGCGTCGTCGCAATCACGGCGAAGCCGACCTGCCGGGCCCCGCGATAGGCCGCGACCAGCGGCGTCTCGCCATACGCCTCCATCCGCCGGGAGATGTTCTCAAGCACGACAATGGCGTCATCGACGACAAGGCCGATCGCCAGCACCAGCGCGAGCAGGGTCAGCAGATTGATGGTGAGCCCGAGGGCGAACAGGACGATGAAGGTCGACACGATCGAGATCGGCACGGTGATCGCCGGTATCAGCGTCGCCCGGACACTGCCGAGGAACAGGAAGATGACGAGTGTCACCAGCCCGACCGCGATCGCCAGCGTGACGTAGACTTCCCGGATCGAGGCGGAGATGAACACCGAGCTGTCGAAGCTCTGGTAGATCTGCATGCCCTCCGGAAGTGTCGGGTTGATCTGGTCCTTCAGGTCCCGGGCCGCCGCGGCGACGTCGACGGTGTTCGCGGTCGACTGCTTGACGATGCCGAGGCCGACCATCGGGATGCCATTGCCCCGGAACATGTTGCGGTCTTCCGTGGTGCCGCGCTCCACCCGCGCGACATCACCCAGCCGGACGAGATAGCCGTCCTCGCCCTCGGCCACGACCAGACCGGCGAAGTCCTTGGCGGAGCGGAAGGCGCGGTCGATCCGCACCGTGAAGGTGCGCGTCTGCGATTCCAGGCTGCCCGCCGGCGCCTCGATGTTCTCCGTGCGAAGGGCCCGCTCGATGTCACTGACCGTCAGGCCGCGGGCCGCAAGGGCCCGCCGGTCGATCCACACCCGCATGGCATAGGTGCGAGAGCCGCCGGCCCGCACCCGTGCCACGCCATCGAGGGCGGAAAACCGGTCAACCAGGAAGCGTTCGGCATAGTCGGACAGTTCCGGCGTCGTCAGCGTCTCGCTTGCCAGGTTGAGCCACATGATGACATCATCATTGCTGTCGGCCTTCTCCACGTCGGGCGGCTCGGCTTCCGGCGGCAGGTTTTCCACCACTGAGGACACCCGGTCGCGGATGTCATTGGCGGCCGCGTCGATGTCGCGGTTGATGTTGAATTCCACATCGATACGCGAGCGCCCGTCGCTCGACGCGCTGTTGATGAAACGGATACCCTCGACCCCGGCAATCCGATCCTCGATCAGGCGGGTGATCCGGGTCTCGACCACGGACGCGGACGCGCCCGGATAATTGGTGTCGATCGAGACGATGGGGGCATCAATGTCGGGATATTCGCGCAGCGGCAACCGATCGAACGAGACAATCCCGAAGATCACGAGCACGAGGGCGATCACGGACGCGAAGACCGGCCGCTTCACCGAGACATCTGAAAGCAGCATCGGCGTCAGTCCCCGCCGCCAGGGTTCGACCCGGCCAGCCCGACGGGCGAGCCGGCGGTGCCGCGATCGGGTTTGAGCAGGCTCTTGTCGCGCAAGACCACCTGGCCGCCATCGCGCACGCGGATCAGGCCCTCGGTCACCACCCGGTCGCCCTCCTCAAGTCCCTCCAGCACTTCGACATGGCCGGCCTTGCGCGCGCCGAGGCGCACCTGGCGGCGTTCGGCGACCAGCGTGCCGTCGCGCTGGGTCAGCACATAGACGAAGGTCTCCGGCCCGACCGGCTCTATCGCCTCTTCCGGGATCGACAGGGCGGTGCGCGGGTCGGCCTGCACCGTCACCTGCACGAACATGCCGCTCTTCAGAAGCCGGTCCGGATTGGGCAGGACCGCCCGCACGCGCACCGCCCGGGTCACCGGGTCGATGGCATTGTCGATCGTCTCGACCGCGCCGGTAAAGGACCCGCCGGGCAGGTCGGCGGTCAGCGCAACGATCTCGGTGCCTGGTGAAACGGCCCTCAGCAAGGTCGAGGGCACGCTGAAGTCGAGGTTCATCTCACTGTCGTCGATCAGCGTTGCGACCACGTCGCCCGGGCGCACATAGGACCCGACACTGACCTGCCGGAAACCGAGCACACCGTCGAAGGGCGCCACGAGGACACGGTCACGCTGGCGCGACTGGACGGCCCGCAGCTGCGCCCGGGCGCTGTCGAGATTGCGGCGCGCCTCGTCCATCTCCGACTGCGAAACGGCCTCATTGGCGGCGAGGCGTTCGACCCGGTCGAACTGGCGGCGGGCTTCCTCCACATCGGCCTCGGCAGCCTCGACGAGGGCGGCCTGCTCGCGCTGGGCCAGTGACAGCAGGGTCTTGCCCTTCTCGATCCGCTCGCCGTCATCGAAATAGATTGCAGTCACCCGGTCGGCGGCGTTCAGGGTCAGCGCTACCTGTTCGTTCGGCTGCAGCGTGCCGAGAGCCTCGATCTCGAGGGCGAAGGCGCGCGGCGCCGCCGTCTCCGCGAACACACTGGCCGGGCCGCGCTGTGCCAGCGCGGGCTGGGCCAAGGCTGCGGCCAGCACGGCGGCAGCAAGGAACCGGGTCTGGGTCATCCGCTCGGAGCCTCATCAAGGGGCGGCCGGGCCGCCGGGACAATACCTGCGGTATCGGGCAGGCCGCCAAGAGCGCGATAGGCCGCGATCGCGCGGCGCGTGGCCTGCAGCCGGCTTTCGGCCAGTCGGTCTTCCGCATCCAGGAGAGTGCGCTGGGCGTCGAGCACGTCAAGGAAGGAATCCAGCCCCTCCTCGAAGCGCAGCTCGGCGAGACGGGCTGCCCGCCGCGCCGCCTCGGTCGCCGCGACAAGGTCCGCGGTGCGCGCCCGCTCCTTGGCGAAATCGGTCAGTGCCGTGTCCGCCTCGGCAAGAGCGTCGAGCACCACCTGCTCATACTCGGCAATCGCCGCGCGGGTCTCCGCGTCAGCCCGATCGATGTCGGCACGAACCCGTCGCACGTCCGGGCCCTCCCAGACAAGGGCGGGGCCGATGCCCAGCCCGATCGTGTTGGCATCGCCCAGCGTGTCCAGAGACCCGAAGAGGCTGGCGATGTCGGCGCTGAACGTCACGGTGGGAAACAGGCGCGACCGGGCGACCTCGCCAAGCGCCATGGCCAGGGCGAGCCGCGCCTCGGCGGCACGCACATCCGGCCGCCGGCGAAGCATGCCTGCTGGTTCGGCCGCAATCATGCTTGAACGGACCTCCGGCAGCCTGTCCTCTCCAGCGCCTGCGTCCGGCGCGAGGGCCTTGGCGCGAAATGTGGTCGCGGACTGTCCGGTCAGGGCGGCCAGCCGGGCGCGGGCGGCTTTCATCTCGGCCTCGAAACGGGGCGCCGCGGCGCGCGTGGTGCGGTATTGCGCCTCGGCGCGGTCGAGGTCGAGCCGGGTCGCCCTGCCGTTCTCGAACAGCTTGCGCAGGAGGCCGAGGCTCTCCTCCTGGGTGCGGGCATTGCGCTGGCTGACACCGAGGCGCAACTCGGCGCCGCGCAGGTCGGCATATGCAAGCGCCGTCTCGGCCGCGACGATCACGGCCACGTCGCGAGCGCTTTCCTCGGCGGCGACCAGTCCGGCATCGGCCGCGACAATCCCCGCCTCGATCCGGCCGAACAGGTCCCACTCCCAGCTTGCCCCGATACCGGCCGAGCCCGACACTTCGATATCGGCCCCGGCCCGCGCTGCCCGCCCGAGCCGGGCACTGGCGTCGCTGCCGGTCTGATAGCTGCCGGCAAGACGGGCCCGGGCAAGCAGGGCGTGCGCTGCGGCGATGTTCGCCTCGGCCCGGTCGATCCGGGCGTTTTCGGCAAGGGCGGTCTCGATCAGTGCGCTCAGTACCGGGTCGCCAAAGACCTGCCACCAGGCCTCGGGCACCGCATCGGCCTGCCGCGCGGCGGCACTGGCAAAGGCCTGACCCGGATCGATCACATGGACAGCGGGCTGCGGCGGCGCGCTGGCGCATCCGGCGGACACACATGTCAGGAGCGCAAGCATCGACAGACGCGGCGCCGGCAGGGAGCCCGGATAAGCCATGGTAGTGATATAGGGCTACCGCGCGCCGCCGGCCAATCCTTGATTTTACCGAAACGGCAAAACGCCTTTTCAGTTCGTGAGATAGCTCTTCAACGATTCCGCCTCTGCCTCGGTTTCGCGAATTTTCCATTTCACGAGGTCGCCGATCGACACCAGCCCGACCATCCGGCCATCGCGGACCACGGGCAGGTGCCGGATCCTGCGGTCAGTCATCCGCTCCAGGCACGTGTCAAGCGTCTCGCCCGGGGTCGCCGTGATGACATCGCGCGTCATCGCCACACTGACCGGCATGTCCAGGGCGCCGGCGCCCTCGCGCGCCACCTGGCGGACGATGTCCCGCTCCGACAGGACACCGATCAGCGTGTCGCCAGTGCCGAGCGCGACAACGGCGCCGACCCGGTGCTCGTCGAGATATTGTGCCGCCATGCGCAGTGTCTCCTGGCTGTGCACGGTGAACACGTCACGTCCCTTCGATTTCAGTATTTCCTCGATCAGCATGGGCGTTGTCCTCCTCCGTCTTGTCCCACCATCGGGATCGTATTTGCTTCACGATAGCACAGAAGGCGGACGCGTCAGAGTCGGCCCCAGCGGCGGTGTGGGTCGAGCAGGACCATCAGGACAGCCCCGGCGACATAGCCGCCGATGTGCACCTCCCAGGCGATACCCATGCCGAGCACGGCGGGGCCGACGAAGATCAGCGCCAGGTTCGCCGCGAGGAAGGCGAGGCTCGTGCCCATGAACTTGCGTGAGACCAGCGCCGGCCAGCCCAGCGCCGGCTCCGCCATCAGCAGCAGGGCGCCAGCGATGACACCCGACACCGCGCTGGAGGCGCCGACGGCGACCGAACCTTCCGGCCCCTGGACGTGGAAGTAGACCACCGACCCGGCAATGGCGCACAGGCTGAAGAGAATGAGAAACCG
>CAYPQD010000016.1:46856-53421 GCA_964412785.1 uncultured Hyphomonadaceae bacterium | reverse complement strand
CCTTGCCAGAGCACAAAAACCACCCCGCCATGTGGGTCAATTTGGCCGGAATCTGCCCTAGCTGCGCCAGAAGCTGGCACTGAAGGCCGGCAGCAGCGCGATCACTTCCAGCCGTCCGGCGAGCATCAGCACGATCAGGACCAGTTGCGCGGGTGCTTCGGCAGGGGACACCGCGGACGAGACCAGCGGTCCGGTGTTGGACAGCGCGCCACAGGCGGCGACCAGCGCGGCGGTGAAATCAAATCCTGCGAGGGCCAGCGCGAAGGCCCCGCCGAGCAGGGTCAGGCTGTAGGCGACGAGATAGACCCAGACGCCGATGATCACACGCGGGCTCTGGCGCCGACCCCGGAACCTGAAGCTCGTCACGGCGCCCTTGAAAACAAGCCGGTCTGCCTCCAGGCCGGCCCGAACCGAGAGCACCACAATGCGTGCGAGCTTGATGCCCCCGGCCGCCGACAGGGCCGACCCGCCGATCAGCGCGCACAGGATAAGCGCGGCAGGCGGCACCGGGACCAGGTCACGCGGCGCCGCGAAAGGCAGGCCGGATGTGGCAAGGTAGGACACTGGCATGCCGATCGCCGGGACAATGCGGGTGCCCAGGACCATCAGGAAGGTGGCGACCGTGGCCCAGATCACCAGAAGGGCGAAGAGTTCCGGATCGCGCAGGATCCGGCCGGGCCGCTTGTCGCGCAGGTCGAGCGCCACTGATAGCCCGGCCGTCACAGCGCCGAGCGTGAGGATCAGGACCAG
Organism: uncultured Hyphomonadaceae bacterium; assembly: GCA_964412785.1. GTDB lineage: Bacteria > Pseudomonadota > Alphaproteobacteria > Caulobacterales > Hyphomonadaceae > UBA5336. The sequence continues at coordinate 52,671 of CAYPQD010000016.1, read as the reverse complement.
CGCGTGCAGCATGGATGCAGGCGGCGTCACACCGCCTATGGGCGATACGACGCCGCTGGAGACGACGCTTGCTGCCTCGGCAAGCGCGCGGAAGAGCGGCACCCCCGTGGCGAGGATCAGCAAGGTGCTGAAGCCCAGCAGAATCAGGAGGTAGCTGGCCGCAGCAATGATCACGCGCGGCACGGCCTTGAAGAAATCTCCCTCCGGCAGGGTGAACAGCGCCGTTCGGTGGATGCCGGGTCCGCCAAGATTGAGGGCGGAGAAGACGCTGGTCACCATCACAAGGCTGACCAGCGCCCCCATAAGGTGCAGGACAGCGCGCAGGAGCTGCAAGGAGGCCGGCCAGTCCTGCATCGCCCTCGCCTCTGCAGTCTGGCCCGAGGTGCTGAGGCAGGAGACCGCTTCATACCAGCCATCGACCGCACCATAGCCCTCAAGGCCAATGGCAAAGGCCGTGCCGGTGGCGAGCGGCACCAGGGCCCACCACAGGAGGATGACCGCGAGCGCTTCAGGAACACCAGCCGGCTTGACCGGTCGCGGCGTCAGCAGCAGGACGCTGAGGCTCGCTACCAGGAGGCCAGCAAAGGTGAGGACGAGGCCGCCTGCCGGTCGCCATTCACCGAGCGCCAGAGCGAACAGGAAGCAGCCTGCCAGCAATGCGGACTGGACAAGACCGAGCATGGCAAGGACGCGAACAACGGACCGATAATTCAACCGGAGGCCTCCCGACGCGGCTCAGAAGACGCCCTGGCTGACACGGAAGAACTTCTCCACCTGCGTGCGCATCTGCGGCTCTGCGAAGACGACGAGGCGGTCTTCCAGCTTCGCGGTAACGCCGCGGCCTGGAAACAGAACCGTTTCCCCGCGCAGGATCGCCGCTGCCGTGACCCCGTCCGGCAGGTCATCATACCCCAGGGGCTTGCCGATCAGGGGCGAGGTCTCGGAAATCTTGCCCTCCAGGATTTCCGCCTTGCCATCCTCCACTGTGCGGACCGACAGGATGCGGCCCTTGCGCAGTTTGCGCAGGATCACCGAAACGGTGAGCGCGCGCGGGTCAAGGGCGACATCGACATTCATGTCCCGGCTGAGGTTGGCAAGGGCCGTCTGGTTGACGAGCGCCAGGGAGCGCGCCGCGCCAAGGCGTTTGGAGAGGTTGCCGATCAGCAGGTTGGTGCGGTCATCATCGGTGAGCCCGACCACGAAGTCGGCGTGCTCGACGCCGGCCTCCTCGAGAATCACCTGGTCGAGGCCGTCGCCATTGATGACGATGGTGCGCTTCAGCTCCGCCACGACCTCGTCAGCGCGTGCCGGGTCGCGCTCGATCAGCCGTACGCGGGTGCCGCGATTGCGCTCCAGCCGCTCGGCCACGTACAGGCCGATATTGCCACCGCCGACAATGATGATGTGGCGCGCCTCGTGCTCGTCGCGCCCGAACAGCATGTTAAGTCGCGCCGTCTGGGAATCGACGACGGCAACATAGGCCCGGTCACCGGGCACCAGCTTGTCGTTGGAGCGCGGCGCATACACCTTGTCGTGGCGGCCGATGCCGACGACGCGGGCGGTCAGGTCGGGAAACAGGTCGGCGATCTGGTCGAGCGGGGTGTCGATCATCGGGCTGCTGGCGAGGATATCGAAGCCAATGATGTCGACCCGCCCCTTTGCAAACTCCGCACTCATGATCGAGCCTGGCGTGCGGAAACGCTGGATGATCGCGTTGCCAACCTCAATCTCCGGCGAAATCGGCTCGTCGATGGGGATGCCGGCGCGCGAGAACAGGTCGCTCCAGCGCTTGTCGAGATAGGCGCGCGCACGGATACGCGCGACCTTCGTCGTCACCGAGAACAGGGTGTGGGCGACCTGGCAGATCACCATGTTGATTTCGTCGAAATGGGTGACTGCGATGATCATCTCGCAGTCGCCCGCGCCGGCAGCGCGCAGGACATCGGGATGGGCGGCATGGCCTGTGACGCCGCCAATGTCGAGCTCTGTGGTCACTGACTGGATGAGGTCGCCGTCGGAATCGACGAGGGTCACCTCATGGCCTTCGCGCACAAGGCTCTGGGCGATGCCATGGCCCACGCGCCCCGCCCCGCATATGATCACCTTCATCGGTCAGCTGTCCTGCCGCATCTGGCCCGAGCTAACCCCCAGAGCCTTTAACTTTCTGTGGAGGGCGGAGCGCTCCATGCCGATAAACTCTGCGGTGCGGGAAATATTGCCATTGAACCGGGTGATCTGCAATGACAGGTATTCGCGCTCGAACTGTTCCCGGGCGGCGCGCAGGGACAGGCCGACAAGGTCTGCGGAATCGACCCCACCCTGCCCGTCGCGGGCACTGCCGGTCTCGCGCGGCAGGTCGTCGACGCCAATGGTCCGGTTCTCGTGGCCGGCATTGAGGATCATGATCCGCTCCACCAGATTGCGCAGCTGGCGGACATTGCCCGGCCAGTCCATCGACTGCAGCACGGCCAACGCCTGGCTGGCAAATTGCGGCGCGGCAAGGCCGGAGGACTGACTGATCCGTTGGGTGAAGTGGACAACCAGTGCCGGGATGTCGTCGCGCCGCTCGCTGAGGGCGGGCACGTCCATCGGCACGACGTTGAGGCGGTAGAACAGGTCCTCCCTGAAGCGACCTTCAGCGATCTCCTCGGCGAGGTTTCGGGTGGTGGAGGACATCACCCGGACATCGACCCGGACACTGGCGCGGCCACCGACCCGGTGGAAGCTCTGGTCGGTCAGCACGCGCAGGATCTTGCTCTGGGTGCCAAGCGGCATGTCGGCCACCTCGTCGATCAGCAGGGTACCGGCATGGGCCTGTTCGAAATAGCCGATGCGCACCGGGCGCCCGCCCGGATCCTCGGCCCCGAAGAGCGCCAGTTCCATCTGCTCCGGCGCGACGCTGGCTGCATTGACCACGACGAAGGGTCCGTCCTTGCGGTGGGAACGGTCATGGATCAGCCGCGCTACCAGTTCCTTGCCGCAGCCGGCGCGGCCGGTGATCATGACCCGGGAATTGGTCGGTGCGACCTTGTCTATGGCGCTGCGCAGCGCACAGGCCGGCGCGCTGTCGCCGATCCAGACCGCCTCAGGGCCGCTACGCGTGCGAAGCTCGTCATTCTCCCGCTTAAGCGCAGCCGATTCCAGCGCCCGCTCCACCAGGTGGATCAGCCGGTCCGCCTTGAACGGCTTCTCGATGAAGTCGTAGGCGCCGCGGCGGATAGCGGCGATTGCGGTCTCGATATTGCCATGGCCGCTGATCATGATGACGGGCATGATCGGGTCGATCGATTTCAGGTATCTGAGCAGCGAAAGACCGTCCATGTCGCTGCCCTGAAGCCACACGTCGAGCACCACAAGGCGCGGTGCCCGGCTGCGCACCTGTTCCAGTGCGGTCTCCGCTGTCGCGGCCGTGCGTACGCTGTAGCCCTCATCCTCCAGCACGCCTGCGACCAGGTCGCGGATGTCCGGTTCGTCGTCGACGACAAGAATATCGCTGGTCATGCGGGCTCTCCTTCGAAGGTCGGTTCTTCCTGGGCTTGTGTCCGGGTGGTCGGTGCGTTGCGCGGCAGCACCATGCGGACCCGCGCGCCGCGACGTCCGTCGGTGCGGTCGAGCAGGCTGATCGAGCCGCCATGGTCGACAATGATGCGGTGCACGATCGCAAGCCCGAGGCCCGTACCCTTGTCGCGGGTGGTCACATAGGGCTCCAGCAGGCGCATCCTGAGCTCTGGCGGGAAGCCCGGGCCATTATCCGTGATGGTGATCTCGACCTGCTCGCTCCCACGCGGCTCTGCCGTGATCTCGATCCGGCCGGAGACATCCTCCTCCTGCGGCAGTTCACCAATCGCCTCGGCGGCATTCTTGACCAGGTTGCGGAGCGCCTGGCCGAGCAGGCGTTCGTCTCCCGACAACTCAAGCGCCCCTGCTTCGGCCGGACCGCGATAGGTGACGGCGATATCCGGGGTCACCATACGCTGGGAGAAGGCGACGCCGCTCAGCAGCGCGCCGAGTTCGAACTGCGCGACGGAGGGCTTTGGCATGCGCGCGAAGCTTGAGAACTCCTCCACCATTCGTCCGATATCGGCGACCTGGCGCTGGATCGTCTCCACACAGCGATCGAAGACCCCATTGTCATCGCCGATCTTGTCTGCATACCGGCGCTTCAGGCGCTCCGTCGAGAGCTGGATCGGGGTCAGCGGATTGCGGATCTCATGCGCGATCCGGCGCGCAACATCGCGCCAGGCAAGCTGGCGCTGCGCGTTCACCAGCCGGGTGGCATCATCGAAGGTGAGCACCGCGCCGCCGCGCCCGTCGGGCGCCGCCTTGAGGCGGATGTGGCGGATGCTGTCGCCCGTGTTGAGATCGAGCGAGGCGTCGAGCGTCTCGCCATCCTGACCCAGCCTTGCCAGCAACGGGCTGAAATCGGGCGCGACGCTCGCGACGGACCGGCCGACCAGTTCGTCCGCGCCGAGCAGGTCACTGGCAGACCGGTTGGCAAGTGTGATTGCCCCGGTCTCGTCCACGCAGATCACGCCCGCGCTCAGTTCCGCCAGCAGGGTCTCGACGAACATGCGCCGGTCTTCTGATTCCTCACGCGCGCTGACCAGTGCCTGGCGCTGCTGGGAAAGCTGCTCGGTCATCATGTTGAACGAGCGCGTGAGATCGTGGATCTCGTCGCGCCGTTCCGGCAGGGCGACGCTGACATTAAGGTCGCCCTCGCGCACCACATGGGCCGCCTCGGCAAGCCTTCCGATCGGCCCGGTCACCTGGCCTGCGGCCTCAAGGCCGAAGCGGCCAGCCAGCAGCAGGATAAGGGCGGCAAGCTGGGCATAGCCGATCGCAAAGAGCATCTGCAGCTGGCCACTTGAACGCTCTGCATTGCGAAAGTCCTGCAGCGCGGCCTCTGCCCGTCTCAGCTGGGCAATCTGACGGCCGTTGAAGGGCTTGACCACGAAGAGATAGCCGCCATCGACCTCGCTCAGGCGGATCAGGGCGGTCGCCACATTGAACTGCTCGCGCAATGTCAGGGCGACCTCGCCGGCATCGGCATCGGCGAGATCGTCGGGCGAGGCGCGCACCGGGGCGAGGTCGGGATCGCCAATGGATTCGGCGAGCACATTGCCGTCCCGGGTGATGACAAAGACATTGGAAAAGTTGCGCACCTGCGCCTGCGCATCGAGATAGGTCGGGACATAGTCGCTGCCGCTCTCGATGCCGTCGGCGGCATTGTCGAGATCGAGCGCCATCAGGCGGGTGTCCTCCTCAAGGGCGTCGGAGAAGGTCTCGACATTGCGCCGCGCGACCTCGGCCGTCTCCTCAACGATCGTGTCGATGCGCTCATTGAACCAGTTGTCGAGCCCGCGCGTGAGCGCTGCGCCAAGGAACAGGGCGACGAGCGCAGCCGGCACCATGGCGAGCGCACCAAACAGCAGGAGGAAGCGGCGCGCCAGTCGGTGGCTTCCGACGCGCAGGCGCCCGCCCTGCATCGCCCGGTAACGTGCGGCCAGAAGCCAGGCGAGACAGAGGATGAGGACGGTATTGAGCCCGATCAGCCAGGCGATGCGGCCGTTTGTGGGGTCCACCGGGCTGACGCCCGAAATCGCGGAGAAGGTCACGAAGATCGCGACGAGCGCGGCAATGAAGAAAAGGCCCTGGAAGAGCCGCCAGCGCGAGCGCCCGGGTGTTTTGTTCAGGACACGCAACACTCGTACTCGACCCCTGGCAATTTGCGGATTAGTCGCACGTTAGCAACAGTGATGCAGGCTCGCAACAGCTACGCGCAGACCATGCCAAAGGGTTCACACTGCGGCGCCCA
>CAYPQD010000016.1:0-46756 GCA_964412785.1 uncultured Hyphomonadaceae bacterium | reverse complement strand
TGCGGCGCCCACTGCGCCGCTCCCTCCTGCCTCCTGCCCCTGCGCGGCTAGTCGTCGGCGAGGCCAAGACCGGTCATCTTCGCCCGCAGGGTGTTGCGGTTGACGCCAAGGAGAGCCGCCGCGCGTACCTTATTCCCGTTGGTGATGCCCAGGGCAAGGCTGATCAGCGGCCGCTCCACCGCATTGATCGTGTCCTGGAAGACGCTCGAGGCGCCAGGTCCCGGCCGGCTGAGCTGCGGGCCGACATGGGTGCGCAGCAGGATGGCGAGGTCGTGCTCGAAGCCTTCCTCCTCGCGCGGAGCGGCCACGACATCGCTGACGAGCGCCTCGCGAACCTCGGCCGGGCCGATCGGATCGGTCCCGCCAAGCGCGCACAGCCTGAGGATCAGCGTTTCCAGTTCGCGGACATTGCCAGGCCAGTCATGACGGACCAGCAGGTCCATGGCGGCCGGGTCGATCGTCCGCTCGCGCAGTCCGAGCCGGGAGGCACGCACGAGCAGGGCCTCGGCGATCTCTGGAATGTCGTCACGGCGGGTTCGCAGTGACGGCAGGACAAGCCGCACGATGGCGAGCAGCAGGGCGAGATCGGCGCGCATGGCGCCCTCGCCCTCCACGGCCAGCGACAGGCGGGTTGAGGCAATCACCCGCGCCCGGCTTTCCAAGCGCAGATAACGAACGAGGAGTGCCTGGGCTGGCACGTCGGCCGCACCGACATCGGCGATATGAAGCGTACGCTCCGGGCCTGCGAGGTCCGGGTCGGCGAGGGCGCTTGCGATCTCATGGGCCGTGATTTCGTTGAAGGGACGCTCAGCGGTGCGGCCGAGATCGTGAATCGCCCGGGCGGCGAGCGCCTTGCCGGTCCCCGTCTCGCCCTCGATCAGAATGGTGAGCGGGGTGTCCATCACCCGGGTAATGGTGCGATAGACCGCCTGCATGGCGTCGGAGCGCCCGACCATGGGCAGGCCCGCATCGGCGAGCGAGCGGCGCGACTGCGGGGTGATCGCGGTGCGTTTCTGCATCGTCCGGGTGGCCCGGTGCACCGTTTCGATCAGGGCGGCGACATCGAACGGCTTTGGCAGGTAGTCGAACGCGCCCTGCTTTTCCGCAGATGCCGCCGTGAGGATTGTGCTCTGCGCGCTCATCACGATGAAGGGGAGCTCCGGCCTCGCGAGGCGCAGCGATGGCAGGCGGTCAAAGATCGACTCATCGCCAAGGTAGACATCGGAGATGACCGCATCGCCCTCGCCCGCACGGACCCATTTCTCCAGCGTGTCCGGAGAGGCGGTCGCCCTTACCGTAAAGCCCTCGCTTGCCAGCGCCTGGCTGATAACCATGCGGATGCCGGAATCGTCCTCCGAGAGCAGGATGGTCCTGGACGTCATTCGGTCTCTCCATGAGCAAGCGGCAGGAACAGGTGAAATCGGGTCCGGCCAGGCCGGCTGTCGATGGTGACACGCCCGCCATGGGCGGCGATCACCGACTTGACCACGGACAAGCCAAGCCCGCGCGTTGGCGACTTGGTGGAGCCGAACATGTCAAACAGACGCGCCCGGCGCTCCGGGCTGACGCCGGGGCCGGAATCTTCCACCGTTATGCGCAGGGTGCGGAAGGAGCGCCCCGTGTCGGCATCGGTCAGGCTGTAGCGCGTCTCGAAGGCGGTCCTGACCGCGACTTGCGGGCGCAATTGACCGACATGGGCACTGGCGGCCTCGATGCCATTGCGCACCACATTCAAGATCGCCTCATGCAGATGGTCACGGTCGGCGAGGATGGGCGGCAGGGAAGGATCGAAATCACGCGCAAGCTCGACGGCTTCACCGAACGCGGCGGCCTCGCTGCGCAGCACCGCATCGATGATCTCATGCACATTGACCGAACGAAGGTCCGGCGCGCTGAACAGCTCGAAGGCTGACAGCCGGCTGCACAGGCGCTCTATCCGTCGGGTTTCGTCGAGGATGAGGTGAAGGAGGTCGCGGTCGGTGTCACCCGCGCGCCGCAGGAGGAGCTGGGCCGCGCCAGAAATTCCAGCCAGCGGGTTCTTGACTTCATGGCTGAGAATTCGCCCGAACGCCGCCATGTCGGGATCGGTCTCGCAGCGCGCGCGCTCCAGCGGCGGCGAAAGGGCAAGGATGAGATGCCCATCGCGATCGCAGGCCAGGCGCACATCAAGGCCGGCCTGCTCGAAGCCGCCCGGCCCCCTGAGATCGATCCCGCCGGCATTGAGCGCTGCCCCGGTCTCGCGGGTGCGCGCAATCAGCGGAAAAAGCCCGGTGTCGTGGAACAGGAACTCGCCGAGGGTACGTCCCATGGCCGCTGCCTCGGACAGACCGAGAAGCTGCTCTGCGCCGCTGTTGAGGGCCACGACACGGTCCTGCGCATCGACTTCTATCAGCGCGACCGGAGCAAGATCGGCCAGCCTGGCCTTGTCTGGCGAGTGTCTCATGCGGCCGCCCTTGCGCCAGCCTCCGGCGCGGCAAGGGCCGCGAGCGCAGCGTCGAGCGCGCGCGCGTCGGCGACCTGGCAGAGCCTGCGGCGCAGGGCGGTGCGCGCCGGCTCGTCCAGGGCAAGCGGGGCAGCGTCAGTCCAGGCGGCGAGGTGTTTGCGGAAGACCCGCACGCCGAGGGCTGCGCCGTAGTGCTCTGCGCTGCCGGAGAGCAGGTCACGCAGCGCTTCCACCTGTTCGGCAAGGCCCGGCGCCTGCCAGTTGCGCCCGGCAAGCGCCGCGTCGATGCCCGTGACAAGCCAGGGCCGGCCGATGGCTGCGCGTCCGATCATGACGCCGTGGGCGCGCGACTGGTCGAGCGCAGTCCGGGCATCTTCCGGCGTGGCGATATCGCCATTCGCGATCACCGGGATGGTCACGACCGACACGGTGTCGGCGATCGCCGCCCAGTCGGCCTTGCCTGTGTAGAACTGGCAGCGGGTGCGGCCATGGATGGTCAGCATGGCAATACCGGCCAATTCGGCGCGGCGGGCGATTTCCGGAGCCGTCATCAGGCTGTCATCCCAGCCCAGGCGCATTTTCAGGGTGACCGGCCGGTCGCCGGCGCCCTCCAGCGCAGCCTCGACGATGGCGAGCGCAAGATCAGGATCGCGCATCAGCGCGGAACCCGACTGGCCGCCGGTCACCTTCCGCGCCGGACAGCCCATGTTGATGTCTATGATGTCGGCGCCGGCCGCCGCGACGATCCGTGCGCCCGCTTCCATGTCCTGCGGCCGCGCCGAGATGAGCTGGACGATCCACGGCGCGCCCGCGCCATGGGCCTGCATCCGCCGCGCCGGCTCGCGTCTTTCCAGGCGCAGATCGGCGCTGGCGACCATCTCCGAGACAACCGCCGGGGCGCCGAATCCTACAGCGATCCGGCGGAACGGCGCATCGCTCGCGCCCGACATCGGGGCGAGCCAGGTCTTCGGAGGCGAGAGGGTCCGCGTGCTGCGCATGCGAACTGACATGCCACAGAACTTCGATTGCACAAATATCGGGCACGCGCATGCCATCTTGGCTGGGCGGGCCGCGCAGCGTAGGAAGCGTGTCATGCGCATTGCTGCCATCCTCGTCGCTGCGGGCTCGGCCCAGCGGATGGGCGCCGGGACGCCGAAGCAGTTCCGGACACTCGGTGGCCGGGCGGTGATCGACTGGAGCCTTGAGGTGTTGAGCCGCCATCGGGACGTCTCGCGCGTCGTCATCGTGCTGCCGCCCAGTGGGACACTGGACTGGCAGGCGCCGACGAGCGAACGGATCATCGCGGTTCCCGGCGGCGCGACGCGCACGCGGTCAGTGCGCGCCGGGCTTGCGGCGCTTTCCGCGGAGCCACCGACGCACGTGCTGATCCATGATGCCGCAAGACCAGGCCTGACGGCACCCGTCATCGACCGGCTGGTCTCCGCGCTGGAGGATGTCGACGCCGCAGCGCCAGCCCTGCCGGTGGTCGATGCGCTGCGGCGCACGGGCGAGAGCATCGCGCGCGACGGCCTGCAGCGCATCCAGACACCGCAGGCCTTCCGGTTTGAGGTGATCGAGGCGGCGATGCGCGCGAATGACGGCGATGCGGTCGACGATCTCACCATAGCCGAAAGGGCGGGCGCCCGGATCGCGCTGGTTGAGGGCGATGAGGCGCTTGCCAAGGTCACCTATTGCGACGATCTGCTGCGCATGGAACGCCTCCTTGTCCCGGCCGGACCGGTTCGCGTCGGCACCGGATTTGATGTGCATGCCTTCACCCCGGGCAGCCATGTGGTGCTCTGTGGGGTCGAGATCGCCCATGAGGCGGGGCTGGCTGGCCATTCCGACGCCGATGTCGGCTGGCATGCCCTCTGCGATGCGATTCTCGGCGCCTGCGCGCTGGGCGACATCGGCGATCATTTCCCGCCCGGTGACCCGCAGTGGAAGGGGGCGCCGTCAGAGCGCTTCCTGGTCCGCTGTATCTCGCTGGCGGCGGGTGCCGGCTACCGGCTCGCCTCCTGCGACATCACGCTGGTCTGCGAGGCGCCGAAGATCAAGCCGCATCGCGACGCCATGCGCGCGCGCACTGCCGCGGTCACCGGCCTGCCCCTCTCGGCGGTGAGCCTGAAGGCGACGACGACCGAGGGGCTCGGTTTTGCAGGGCGGCGCGAGGGCATTGCGGCACAGGCCGTGGCCGTCTTGTCGCCGGCTCCCGGTGTCGCGTAAGATCATGGGTATGTTTCCAGACCCGCTCCTCAACCGCGCGCTCCTGCTTGTCGACGACCTGCGAGAGCGTCGCCTGCGCCTCGTCACGGCGGAAAGCTGCACAGGTGGGCTGGTGTCGGCGCTGTTCACGTCGGTGGCCGGCTCCTCGGCGGTGTTCGAGCGCGGCTTCGTCACCTATTCCAACAAGGCCAAGGAAGAGGTGCTCGGCGTGCCGGGCGATGGGCTCGCTGATTATGGCGCGGTGTCTGAACCTGTGGCGCGGATGATGGCGGAGGGCGCACTGGAGGTGTCGCGGGCAAATATCGCCGTGGCAATCACCGGGATCGCCGGACCGGGAGGCGGCACGCCAATGAAACCCGTCGGCACGGTCCATTTCGCGTGCCTGCGCGAGAACCGGGCGATGGTCCACGAGATGCGCCAGTTCGGTGATATCGGCCGGGAGGCCGTGCGCCTCGCCAGCGTCGAAGTGGCGCTGGACCTGATTGCGGACCAGGCCCGCTGAGCCTTGTCGGCTGGAGCGCCATCGGGATCGCGGTCACGGACCCGGGCGCACCGGACACTGTTGGCCTGCTTTGCATCCACCTTGCCGATGCCGTTCGCCAATCGCCGCCGCCGGGAAAATCCTTCGCGCGATCCCTCGGCCCGGTGCGCGCCCGCGATTGCCTTCTGGGCTGGGCGCGACAAGGGCCGGCGTCTCGGCATCGGGGCGCTGAAAGCGCTCGGCAGTGCGGGCCGGAAACCGCCCTGACGCGCTGCTGGCTTCAGCGTCTTCATGCGCCCTGACCCTGGCCGTTGAGGCTCAATGCAGAGGCGTCACGCGCCGATAGCGCCGGTCGGCCTCAGCGATGAAGGCGGCCATGATCCGGTCCACTGCGAAGCGGAAATTATGGCGCGCCAGCATGCGCAAGACGGGGTTGGAGAACTCATAGTCGATGTGGAAAGCGATCTTAGTACCGCCGGGCGCCGGTTCGAAGCGCCAGCGATTGTGCAGCCGGCGGAATGGCCCGCGCACCAGGTCTGCGTCAATGGTGAGGACCTGTGGATCGGCGGCGACGGTGGTCGCGAAATTCTCTGTGAAGCCGCGAAAGCCGACGCGGGCTTCGCCGAGACTGTGGCGCACACCGCCAGCCTCTCGCTGGCCGGAGACGCGCATGGAGCGGATCCACTTTATGAACTCAGGATACCGGCCAATATCGGAGACAAGGTCGTAGAGGTTCTCAGGCGTGTGCGCCACCCTGATGCTGGTGTCATAAACCGGCATGCCGCGGTCTCAGGCGGGCGACCGGGCCCCGGACAGCTTCGCTTCGCGGGCTGCTCGAAGGCGGGCAAAATCCTCGCCGGCATGATAGCTGGAGCGCGTCAGCGGTGAGGCGGAGACCATCAGGAAGCCTTTGGCGCGGGCGATCTCCTCCAGCCCGTGGAACTCGTCCGGCGTGACATAGCGGTCAATGGCGGCATGCTTGCGGGTCGGTTGCAGATACTGACCGATGGTCAGGAAATCGACACCGGCTGAGCGCATGTCATCCATCACCTGCATGACCTCCTCGCGCGCCTCGCCGAGACCGACCATCAGTCCGGACTTGGTGAATTGCGCCGGGTCGCGTTCCTTGACCTTTTCCAGCAGGCGGAGCGAATGGTAATAGCGCGCGCCAGGCCGGATGGAGAGATAAAGCCGCGGCACGGTCTCAAGATTGTGGTTGAAGACATCCGGCCGCGCATCGATCACCCGCGCTTCCCAACCCTCCTTGCGCAGGAAGTCAGGGGTCAGGATCTCGATTGTCGTGCCCGGCGCAGCAGCACGGATCGCCTCGATTGTTTCAACGAAGTGCATCGCGCCGCCGTCTTCCAGGTCATCCCGGTCAACCGAGGTGATGACCACGTGCTCAAGGCCCATCTCGGCAACGGCCTCGCCGACGCGGCGCGGCTCGTCTGCGTCCAGCGGTGCGGGCCGCCCGGTGGAGACATTGCAGAACGAACAGGCGCGGGTGCACACCTCACCCATGATCATCATGGTCGCGTGCTTCTTAGTCCAGCACTCGCCGATATTCGGGCAGCCAGCCTCCTCGCACACCGTGACGAGGCCCTTGGAATGCACGATCTCCCGGGTCTCGGCATAGCCTCGGCTGACCGGTGCCTTGACCCGGATCCAGTCCGGCTTGCGCAGCACCGGGGTATCCGGCCGATTGCGCTTTTCCGGGTGGCGGAGCGCGGCGCGAGCCGCACGCTGGTCGATAAGTGTCGTCATCGCCACTAAATGGCCGTGTCAGCCGGCAACATCAAGCGGGCCTGAGGTCGCGCCTTATGCAGCAAGTCGGCCCAGAGTGCGTTGACAAGGCGCGCCAGTCATTATGCGAAAGCAGGACAGGTGGTTCAGCCAGTCGCTGGCTGGCCGGCCCGCAACAAAGACCCAGGGACCGATGACCGACACCGCTAGCATGCCCCCGCCCCGCCCGTTTCGCCCGCAGAGGGCGCGCGCCGACCTGTTCTCAGCGCTGATGCGTGCGGCCGGTGAATTCGGGCGCGGGCATGTGGCCGTGGTCGATGGCGACGAGACGCCGTTCACCTACAAGACCATCCTGCAGGGCTCATTTGCCCTGGGCGCCGCGCTGAAGAAGGGCACCCGGCGCGGCGAGGCGGTCGGTATCCTGCTGCCGACGGGGATTGGCGCGGTGCTCGCCTTCTACGCAGTCCTGGCCTATGGGCGCGTGCCGGCGATGCTGAACTTCACGGCCGGTATCGGGAACCTGAAGGCGGCCGTGCGGGCCGGCGAGATCCGGCGGGTCGTGACGGCTCGCCGCTTCATTGAGTTGGGCGAGCTGCATCACATCGTCGAAGCGCTTCGGGAGGATGTGGAGATCGTCTACCTCGAAGACGTTCGCAAGGCGCTCGGCCTTGGCGAAAAGGCGGCCGGCGCGGTGGGGCCCCTTCTGCCGGCCCTGTTCCGACGCGCTGCACCGCACAGCAGCCCGGGCGTGATCCTGTTTACCTCCGGCACCGAGGGCGAGCCGAAAGGTGTGGTGCTCAGCCATCAGAACGTGCTCGCCAATGTCGAGCAGGTGCGCGCGCATATCGGTCTCGATCCGAAGGCCGACAGCGTCTTCAACCCCCTGCCGACATTCCACTGCTTCGGCCTCACGGTCGGGGCGGTGCTGCCGCTGATGGCCGGCGTCAGGGCCGTGTTCCACCCCACGCCCCTGCAGCCGCGAGAGATTGCCAAGCGGATCAGGGCAAGCGGGACGACCATCCTGCTCGCCACCGACACCTTCATCTCCCAATATGCCCGCGCCGGCGGCGATGGCGACATGAGTTCGGTGCGCCTTGCGGTCTGCGGTGCAGAACGGGTGCGCGACGAGACCCGCCAGTTGGTGCGCCGCAAGTTCGAAATCGAGATTCTGGAGGGCTATGGCGCCACCGAGGCAGCGCCGGTCGTGGCCGCCAACCGGTATGAGGACAACCGGCCGGGCACGGTCGGCGTGCTGATGTCGGGCATGGAGTATGATCTCGTGCCGGTTGAGGGCATCGAGGATGGGGGCCGCCTGCGCGTGCGCGGGCCGAATGTGATGCTCGGTTACCTGCGCGCATCGGCCCCGGGCGTCCTTGAACCGCCGCAGGAGGGCTGGCACGACACCGGCGACATCGTTTCCATTGAGGACGACAGATACATCCGCATCAAGGGACGGGTGAAGCGCTTTGCCAAGATTGGCGGCGAGATGGTGTCCCTGGCGGTCGTGGAGAACTGTGCTTCGGCAATCTGGCCGGATCACCTGCATGCCGCCGCCAGTCTTCCCGACCCGCGCAAGGGCGAGCAGATCATACTGCTGACAGAGGCGGAGAACGCCGATCGCGGCGATATTCTCGCCTGGGCCCAGAACCATGGCGTGCCTGAACTCGCCGTGCCGCGGAGGATATACAAGGTGAAGGACATTCCGCTTCTTGGCACCGGCAAGATCGATTATGGCGCCGTGCAGAAGCTCGCGACGGAGCTGTCAGAGGGCTGAGTGACGCGCTCCGGCGGCGGGCGCATCAATCGTCCTGCCGCGACAGCCGTGCGATCAGGGCGGAGGTGTCCCAGCGCCCGCCGCCCATTGCCTGCACCTCGGCATAGAACTGGTCAACCAGGGCGGCGAGGGGCAGGCTCGCGCCGGTCTGGCGCGCCGTTTCCAGCGCGATCCTGAGGTCCTTGCGCATCCAGTCGACCGCAAAGCCGAAATCGAACGCGCCCGCCGCCATGGTCTTCCAGCGATTGTCCATCTGCCAGCTCTGGGCCGCGCCGCCGCCGATCGCCTCGATCACGCGGGCCGGCTCCAACCCGGCACGCTCTGCGAAGGCAAGGCCTTCCGCCAGCCCCTGCAGGACACCCGCAATGCAGATCTGGTTGACCGATTTGGCAAGCTGGCCAGCGCCCGACGGACCGATCAGGGTCATGCGCGCCCCATAGGCTGCCATAATTGGTTTCGCCTTCTCGAAGGCAGCCGGTTCGCCGCCGCACATGAGGGTGAGTTTCCCCGTCTCGGCGCCCGACTGGCCGCCGGACACTGGCGCATCCAGGAAGTGGGCGCCCTTTCGGGCAGCACGCTCTGCCAGGGCGCGGGCCAGCCCGGCGCTGGCGGTGGTGTGGTCGACGATCACCATGCCGCCCCCGATGGAGGGCTCAAGGTGCTCATAGACATCGGCGACGTCGGGATCATCGCCAAGGCACATGAACACAAACTCGGCCCCGAAGGCAGCCTGTGCAGGATCGCCGCCGACATCGCCGCGATATCGCCCGGCCCATGTGTCCGCCTTGTCCGGTGAGCGGTTCCAGACGGTGACCCGGTGGCCCGCCCGACTGAGATGCCCCGCCATTGGCCCGCCCATCACACCCAGACCCAGAAACACGACCCGCGCCATCGCCACCACCTTTCCACTCAGGCCCGGAATTAGATCGAATTCGCACAAAATCCCAAGTCCGGGGTCGAAGCGATTGCAACCTCGTCCTGCTAGGCAGGCATTCGTGATCAGAAGGATCGATCTCTCGATGGCTTCCACAACCGCCCATCGGCGCAGTCAGGGCAGAACGCCCGAAGCGCCCCGCCGGGCGAGCGGGCAGTGGAAGCTTGCCTATGCCGATTTCCTGACCGCGCTCGCAATCTTCTTCCTTGTGCTGTGGATTGTAGAGGGACGCAGCGCCGCCGAGCGGGCCGATCTCGCCGCCGGTTTTGGCGGCGTAGCCGGGGCAATCAGCCCGGCGGACGAAGCGGTCATAAGCGGCGACGGGCTGCGGGCGCTGGCGCAGACGCTGAGGGCGGTCCATGGCGAGGCCGTGATCGTGCAAGCCGATGGCCGCGACACGCTGCGGATCGAACTGATCGACCGCCGTGACGCCCCGCTCTTTGCCAGCGGCCGGACCGACCTGACCGAGGCCGGCCACGCCCTTGTGGCCGAGATCGCCCTGCAACTGGCCGCCCTCCCCCATCGTGTGGGGGTGGAGGGTCACACCGATGCCTTTCCAGCCGCCGCCGGCGCGCCGGGCAACTGGGACCTCTCCACGGGGCGGGCCAATGCCGCCCGCCGCATCCTCGTCGACACTGGCGTCGCCGAGGTGCGGATCACCTCTGTCAGCGGCCACGCGGCAACCCGTCCGCTGCATCCCGCCGAGCCCCACTTGTCAGCGAACCGGCGGGTAAGCATAGTCCTCAGCTCGTCGGAATAGAGCCGCAGGCGCATTGCGCCGCCGAGCAGGGAACTTCATGGCAAACGCGTTGCTGGCCGCATGGCCGATGTGGGCGACCCTGTTGATCGTGGTCGGCTCAATGATCTTCTATGCGCTGGACAAATGGTCGATGGAGCTCGTCTCGCTTGGCGTGCTCGTCGTCCTGCTCCTGATGTTCTCCGTCTTTTCGGTGGAGAGTGTTGCAGGCGGCCAGGTGCGCGCCGCAGACCTGCTTGCGGGCTTCGGAAACCCGGCACTGATCACCATCATGGCGCTGCTGGTGGTTGGCCAGGGCCTTTTCCAGACCGGCGCGCTGGAAAGCCCGATCAAGTCGCTGCTGGCGGCCTATGAGCGCTATCCCTGGCCGACGCTCATCTCAGCCTTCCTGTTCGTCTTCTTCATCAGCGCGTTCATCAACAACACGCCGGTCGTCATCATGTTCCTGCCGGTGATGAGCGCGCTCGCCTCCCGCATGGGGGCAGCGCCGTCCAAGCTGATGATGCCGCTCAGTTTTGCCAGCGTGTTTGCCGGGATGACGACGCTGATTGGCACCTCCACCAACCTGCTTGCCGCGGAATCCTACCAGCGGATCACCGGCGAGACGCTCGGCTTCTTCGACCAGACCGAGATGGGCCTCATCCTCGCAGCTGTCGGCCTTGTCTACCTGTTCGTGTTCTCTCACGTTCTGCTGCCGTCCCGGCGCGTGATGTCCGACGACCTGCTGTCCTCCTCGGGGCGACAGTTCGTCGCCCAGGTGGAAGTGGTGCCGGGCCATTTCCTGGCCGGAGCCCGGCCGGTCGCCGGCATGTTCAAGGAACTGCCCGACGTCACGGTGCGTATGGTCCAGCGCGGCGAGCGGGCGATCCTGCCGCCGTTCGAGGACATTCAGCTGGAGCCGGGCGATCTCGTCATCATTGCGGCGACGCGCCAGGCGTTGATGACCATCCTGTCACGCCATCCGGAGGTTCTGGAACACATATGGCGCTCCGGCGGCGGCGAGCAGGCCGAAGGCGATGCCCCGCGTTCCCTGGTGCTTACCGAGGCGGTGATCGCGCCGGGCTCGCGCATGTCGGGGCGCACCATCGAAATGCTGGGCTTCCGCCGCCTCACCAAGGCGGTGACGCTCGGCATCCAGCGGCGCTCCCACATGATACGGGCCAAGCTCGGCGAGATCCGACTGGAGGCCGGCGACACCCTGCTCTTGTGTGGGCCTGTGGACGCCTTCCGGGAGTTGCGGGCCAGCCGCGACCTCATTCTTCTGGAATGGTCAAGCACGGAAATCTCGCTCACCGCCAAGGTGCTGAGCGCGCGCCTGATCGCCCTGATCATGGTCGTGCTGGCCGCGACGGGCCTGCTCGGCATCCTGCAGGCCTCGCTTCTGGCAGCCCTCGCCATGATCGTATTCGGATGCCTCAATATCCGCCAGGCCGCGCGCTCGCTCGACCTGAGGATCTTCATGGTCATCGGTGCCGCCCTGGCCATGGGCTTTGCGCTGGAACAGACCGGTGCAGCGCTCGTGATCGCCGAGACCATCGTCAACGCCGCCTTCCCTTATGGCCCGATGGCGGTGCTCTCGGCAATCTTCCTGTCAGTGGCAGTGATGACCAACCTGCTCAGCAATGCCGCAACGGCCGTGCTGTTTACGCCAATCGCCCTGTCGGCGGCCGAACAGACCGGCGCGCCAGACACCCTGCCCTACGTTCTGGCGGTGATCTTCGGGGCCAATTGCTGCTTTGCCACACCGATCTCCTACCAGACCAACATGCTGGTCATGGGACCGGGCCATTACCGGTTCTCCGACTTCCTGCGCTTCGGAACACCGCTCGTGTTTCTGCTGTGGGCCGTTTTCACGCTTATTGCCCCTTGGCGATTCGCGCTTTGAATGCCTTAATCCGCCGCGATGAAGTTCTCTGAAACCTATGTCTTCCCGCTCGGCCTGAAGCGCACCACACGCTTCTACCTCACGAATCCGGCGCCGTGCCCCTACCTGCCCGGGCGGCGCGAGCGCAAGGCCTTCACCAATCTTGCCACGCCGGACGCCGACAGCCTGCACAACACGCTGAGCCGGGCGGGCTTCCGCCGCTCCCAGTCGATCGCCTACCGGCCGGCCTGCCCGGGCTGCAATGCCTGCCGCAGCGTGCGGGTGATGGTGCGGCACGCCTCGCCGAGCCGGAACCAGAAGCGCGTCCTCAGGCGCAATGGCGACCTGACGCGCACCCCCGTACCGGCGCAGGCGACGCGCCAGCAATTCCGCCTTCTGAAACGTTACCTTCAGGGCCGCCATGAGGGCGGTGGCATGTCGGACATGTCGTTCCGCGACTATCTGAACATGGTCGGCGAAAGCCCGGTCCAGACCTTCATATTCGAGTACAGGCTGGGCCATGACGCGTCTGCGCCGCTTGTCGCCTGCTCGATCACCGATGTGCTGCGCGACGGGCTGTCAATGGTCTACACCTTCTTCGACCCTCTGCTCGAAGCGCGCAGTCTCGGCACCTACTTGATCCTCGACCATATCCGCCAGGCCTCCGCCCTCGGGCTGCCACACCTTTATCTCGGCTACTGGATCAAGGGCAGCGACAAGATGGACTACAAGCGCCGCTTCGGCCCGCTGGAGGTGCTGGAAGGCGAACACTGGCGGCCACTTCACGCCAGCGAGTAAGCCGTCTAAACACCTCAGCCAATGAAAGACAGAGAAACCGGGCGGGAGGCAGGGCGGTGACGGATCGCAGACAATTCCTCGGACTGGGCGCACTCGGGCTCGCCGGCGCGGCGCTTGTCGCCTGCGGGCAGGAGGAGGCGGCCGGGCCAGCCGGTGCGCCGGCCGTGACGCGCCGCCGCCGCAGGCTGAACATGGTCACCACCTGGCCGAAAAACCTGCCCGGCCTCGGCGAGGCGGCCGAGCGGGTCGCGCGCTATATCGCCGAGCTGTCGGACGGGATGATGGACGTGAAGGTCTTCGCAGCCGGCGAACTCGTCCCCGCTTTCGGTGCCTTCGATGCGGTCTCTGATGGCACGGCTGACATGTACCATGGCGCGGAATACTACTGGAAAGCCAAGTCTGAGGCGTTTCCCTTCTTCACCGCGGTGCCAATGGGCATGACGGCGCAGGAGATCATGGGATGGATCGATTTCGGCGGTGGCCAGGCGCTCTGGGAGGACCTGTCCGGCCAGTTCGGCCTGATCGCTTTCCAGGCGGCCAATACCGGCCACCAGATGGGCGGCTGGTTCAAGAGGGAAATCCGCAGTCTTGATGACCTCAACGGGCTGAAGATGCGCATTCCCGGCCAGGGTGGGGACGTGCTTCGCGCGCTCGGCGGCTCGGCGATCGCACTAGCCGGCGGCGAGATCTACCAGGCGCTTCAGACTGGGCGTATCGACGCCACCGAATGGGTCGGGCCATGGAATGACTACTATCTCGGCTTTCATCGCGAAGCACCGTTTTATTATGGTCCCGGCTTCCATGAGCCGGGCGCCTCACTCGCCATCGGCATGAACCGCAGTGTCTGGGACAGCCTGACGCCCACCGAACAGGCGATCGTGCGCCATGCCTGCCAGGCGGTGAATCATCTGAGCCTCGGCGAATTCACCGTCCAGAATGCCCGCCACCTGGAGCTTCTGGTCAAGGACCATGGCACGGAACTTCGCCAATTCCCTGAAGATGTGGTCCGCCGCATGGGCGAGGCCGCTCGCGATGTGCGCGCCTCGGCGGGGGCCGCCGGTGGGCTGGAGACGCGGATCTATGAGAGCTTCGAGACAGCGCTGAGATCCATGCGCGGCTGGGCGAAGGTCTCAGACGGTGCCTATTACCCGGCCCGCGAACTGGCCGAGAGCCGTTAGGCCGCGCCATGGCCGATTTCGTCCTGCTGGCCGGCACGGGTCTGAAATGGCTCGGCTTTTTTGCCTCGCCCCTGCTGCTTCTCCCGCTGGTCGTTCTCGCCTTTCCAGGGGGCACCGGGAGCGCGGCCAAGCGCCTTGCCAGAATGATCGACACGCTCAGCGAGGCGGCGCTGAAGGTTGCCTTTGCCGGAGCGCTGCTCATGCTGTTTGCGCAGATCGCAGTGCTGGTGCTCGACAAGACGTTTGGCCTTGCCTTCTCATGGCTCAGCGAGGCGGTGCTCTACGGCTTTGCCATCATGTTCCTGTTCGCCAGCGCCAGCGCCCTGCGTGACAATGACCATGTGCGCGTCGATATCCTGAGGGCGCGTTTCAGCCCGGGCAGCCGGGCCGGAATCGAGCTTGCCGGGCTCTACCTCTGTCTGTTTCCACTGTGCATCCTGATACTCTGGGCCGCCATTTCGCCGTCCTTCATACGCGCGTGGGCGAGCTTCGAGGCGTCGCGCGAATCCGACGGCCTTCCACTGCTGTTCGTGTTTCGCACCTTCATTCCAGCGTTTGCCGTGCTGCTGATCGTGCAGGGCCTCGCCCAGGCACTGAAGTCGGCTCTGGTCCTGCGCGGACGGCTGGAGGAGCGCGCTCTGCACGCGATTGCGGGCGGACCCTAGCTCATGGAACTGGAACTCGTCCTCGCGCTCGGCATGTTCCTCGCCGCGATTGCCGCTCTCCTCGCCGGCTTTCCGGTGGGGCTGACGCTTGGGGGTATAGCCCTTGTCTTCGCTCTCATCGGAATCGCAACGGGCACCTTTCCTGACGCCTTCCTGAAGGGCTTTCCCAACCGCATCGAGAACGGCATCATGGCCAATGAGGTTCTCGTTGCCGTGCCGCTTTTCGTCCTGATGGGCGTGATCCTCGAACGCTCGCGCGTCGCTGAAGACCTTCTCGATATCGCCGGGCGGATGCTCTCGGGCCTGCGCGGTGGGCTGGGCTACACGGTGATCGGCGTAGGCGCCTTGCTGGCAGCCTCCACCGGCATTGTCGGCGCGACGGTGATCACCATGACCCTGATCGCCCTGCCCTCGATGATGCGGGCAGGCTATGATCCACGCCTCGCCAGCGGCGCAATCGCGGCGGCCGGCACGCTTGGCCAGATCATCCCGCCCTCCATCGTCCTCATCCTGCTGGCCGACGCCATCTCCAACGCCAACCAGGCGGCGAGCATTGCCGGCGGCACGGCGCCGAGCGTGGTGTCGGTCGGGGACCTCTTTGCCGGGGCGGTCATTCCAGGCCTGTTGCTGGTTCTGGCCTACCTCGTTTTCGTCGCTGGCACGGCGATCCTGCGACCGTCGCGAGCGCCGGCCTTCCGCTCTGCGGAGGATGCCGCGCCGCTGCCATTGATGCAGGTGGTTGGCGGCTTTGGCGCGCCGGTTGCGCTGATCCTTGCCGTACTGGGCTCAATCTTCGGCGGCATCGCCTCACCGACCGAGGCGGCGGGTGTCGGCGCCGTGGGGGCGCTGATCCTCGCCGGCGTGCGCCAGGACAGGGCCTGCGGGCCGCTGGCGCTGACCGCGCTCGCCGGGCTTGGCGCGGTCATACTCCTTCTCTTGCTGTCCCAGAGCGTCGATCTCAGGCTCGCTCGCGACGCCATCCCGCCAGGCGATGTGGTCGCGATCGCTATCGCGGCGCTGGCTGTCATCGTTTTCACTGCCGGGCTTGCGGCCTCCCTGATGGCGCTGTCGCGCGCCGGCCACCTGTCGGCCAGCCTGAAGAGCGCCTCGCACATCTCCGCCATGGTGTTCCTGATCCTGATCGGCGCGTCGCTCTTCAGCCTCGTGTTCCGTGGCTTTGGCGGGGACGACTATGTGGCCGACATCCTCGCCGCGGTTCCAGGCGGGCGCTGGGGCGCTCTCATCATCGCCATGCTTGTGATGTTTCTGCTCGGCTTCTTTCTCGACTTTATCGAGATCGTGTTTATCGTTGTGCCGCTGGTGGCCCCGCCACTGATCCTGCTCGGCTTCGATCCGGTCTGGCTGGCAATCCTGATGGCCCTGAACCTGCAGACAAGTTTCCTGACGCCGCCCTTCGGATTTGCCCTGTTCTACCTGCGTGGCGCGGCGCCCGACACTGTCGCCACCCTCGACATCTGGCGCGGCGCTGTGCCGTTCATCATCATCCAGCTGCTGATGATTGCGGTGGTGGCGACGATCCCCGGCCTTGCGACATGGCTGCCGGCTCAGATGCAGTCATAGTGCGCGATTGCACTTGCGCCGGCCTCGTCGAACTCAACCCGTTCCAGCGTGCACCCTTCCGGTGCGGCCTCACGCGCAGCCTGTTCGACCGCCTCTGGCGACGGGCGCGGACCTTCGGCCCCTGCCACCTGGAAATTCCCGTCCGTGCGGATGGTCAGCCTGAACTTGAAGCCCCCCTCGACCGGGACTGCGGCAAAACCATAGGGTCCGGACGAGACGGTCTTCAGAGACTGGGCCATCCACGCCCGGTCATCCCAGCCCTGCGATGCGCAGGAAACCAGAGACAGGCCCACAACCCCTGTAACGGCACGTTTCATGGAAAAGTCTCTCCCATCCGTCTTGAACCAGCAACGCTCTAGCGCACACGGCGGCGGGCGGGCAGCCCGCCGGTGTCAGGACCCGAAGTCCACTTTCGGCACGGTCGACAGCGTCCCGCGCGCCTCGATGCCGACATCGAAGAAGTCGCGCGGCTCGAAGGTGAACATGCCGGCGATGATCGATCCCGGGAACTGCTCGCGGGAGGTGTTGTAGTCCTGCACGGCCGAATTGTAGAAGCGACGCGCCGCGGCGAGCTTGTCCTCGATAACGGAAAGCTCTTCCTGGAGGGTCTTGAAGTTCTCATTCGCCTTGAGGTCCGGATAGGCCTCTGCCAGCGCAAACAGACGCCCGATCGCGCCTGACAGCGCGGTCTCGGCCTCTGCCATGCCCTGGGGTGTAGAGGCAGACATGGCCGAATTGCGCGCCTCGATCACCTGCTGGAAGGTCTCCTGCTCGTGGGCCGCATAGCCTTTCACCGTCTCCACCAGGTTCGGGATGAGGTTCTGGCGCTGTTTGAGTTGCACGTCGATGTCGGCGAAGGCCTGATTCACCCGCTGGCGCTTTGACACCAGCGTGTTGTAGATCGCGATAACGGCAACCGCGATCACGCCGATCACCGCGAGAACCACGTAGAGTGCTTCCATGTCTCATCTCCCCATGCGTTGGCGTGGCCTAGCCGCAGCTGCGGCCAAGCGCAAGCTCACCCGTTGAACCGGCCCGAGCGTGGGAAGCCCTTCGGGACGGACTTGCCCGCCTGGGCCCGCCGGCCTTCCCAGTCGCGCCAGTCAGCAAAGCCGCGATGGCGCCCGCCGGCATCCCTGACGATCAGGCCGTCCTCGGCATGGAAGACGATGGCGTCTGCAAGCGTGTCGTCGCTGCGATAGGCCTGCAGCTTGACGCCCTTGCCGCGCGGCATTTCCGGCAACTCCTCGCGCTCGAAGATCAGCAGCTTGCGGTTGGAGCCGACCACGCCGATCCGGTCGCCATCGGCGACGACGCAAACATTGAGCGCCGCGCCATCCGGCACGGAGACCACGGACTTGCCGGCCTTGCGGGCCGAGACGAGCTCGCTCTCAGGCACGATGAAACCATACCCGGCGTCGGAGGCGACGAGGCGCTTTCGGTGCTCGTCGAGGGCAAAGATGGCGAGGATGTCGACGCTGTCCTCAAGGTCGATGGACAGGCGGATCGGTTCGCCATGGCCTCGCCCGCCCGGCAGCTTGTCGGCGCTGACGGTGAACGCCCGCCCGTCGCTCGCCATCAGGATCAGCTTGTCGGTGCTCATCAGTTCGACGGCCTCGAAGAGGTCGTCGCCCTCCTTGAACTTCACCGACCCTGCATCGAGGCCGTGGCCGCGCAGCGCCCGGATCCAGCCCTTGCACGAGAGCACCGCCGTCAGCGGCTCGCGCGGCACGCTGGCTTCCAGCGCAGCGTCGAGGTCGATGTCGGGTGCATCGCGGAAGACTGAGCGGCGCCGGCCGAGTTCGCTCGCCGGATCGAACGCCTCGCGGGCGGCGCGCAGCTGTTCGCCGACCTTCTCCCACTGCAGGCCGTCAGAGGCGAGCAGCGCCGTGATGGTCTCGCGCTCCTCGGTGAGCTTTTCATGCTCTCCGCGTATCTCCATCTCCTCAAGCTTGCGCAGGGCGCGAAGACGGAGGTTGAGCACCGCTTCAGCCTGCACATCGGAGAGGCCGAACCGGGCGATCATCTCGGCCTTGGGATCGTCCTCCTCGCGGATGATCCGGATCACTTCGTCGATGTTGAGATAGGCGACGAGATAGCCGTCAAGCACATGCAGGCGCTTGTCGATCTTGTCGAGGCGGAAGCGTGCACGGCGAACGACCACCTCACGGCGATGGTCGAGGAAGGCGCGCAGCACGTCCCGCAGCCCAAGCACCTGCGGCGCGCCATCGCGCAGGACATTCATGTTGAGCGAAAACCGGCTCTCAAGATCGCAGAGCTTGAACAGGCTTTCCATCATGACGTCCGGTTCGACGCTGCGCGATTTCGGCTCCAGAACGAGGCGGACATCCTCGGCGCTCTCGTCGCGGATGTCACCGAGAAGCGGCGCCTTCTTGCCTTCCACCAGTTCAGCCAGCCGGGCGACCAGCCGGCCCTTCTGGACCTGGTAGGGAATTTCGGTGACGACCACCTGCCACTGGCCGCGTGGCAGGCTCTCCACATGCCAGGTGGCGCGGATCCGGAAGCTGCCGCGACCCGTCTCATAGGCTTGCTCGATCGCCTCGCGCGGCTCGACAATCTGCGCGCCTGTGGGGAAGTCCGGGCCGGGCATGATCTCCAGCAGGTCGCGGGTTGAAGCGTCCGGCTCGGCAATCAGGTGCAACGCCGCGTCAATCGCTTCGGCAGCATTATGCGGCGGAATGGAGGTCGCCATGCCGACCGCGATGCCGGTCGCGCCATTGGCAAGCAGGCTGGGAAACCCCGCCGGCAGAACGCTGGGCTCCGAATTCAGCTCGTCATAGGTCTCGCGAAAGTCTACGGCATCCTCGCCGAGGCCCTCCAGCAGGAGCTCGGCGGCGCGCGTCAGGCGACTTTCGGTGTAGCGCATCGCCGCTGCGGCATCGCCGTCGACATTGCCGAAATTGCCCTGCCCGTCGACCAGCGGGTAGCGCACGGAAAAGTCCTGGGCGAGGCGCACCAGCGTGTCATAGATCGCGCTGTCGCCATGGGGGTGGAAGTTGCCCATTACCTCGCCGACGATCTTGGCGCACTTGCGGTAGGCCGTGTCGGGGTTGAGCTTCAGCTCGCGCATCGCGTAGAGGATGCGCCGCTGCACCGGCTTCAGCCCGTCGCGCACGTCGGGCAGGGCGCGGGCGGTGATGGTGGACAGCGCATAGGCGAGATAGCGGCGCGACAGCGCCTCTGTCATCGGCTCGTTGATGATGCGGCCCGGATCGGATTGTATCGTGTCGGTCATCTGTTCGTATCCCTGCGATCCACCCCACCGGGATGCGGACCGATTCCCCATTCAAGGTTAAGCCAAATCGCGAATTCGTTAAGAAAGCACCCCGCCAAATGGTCCAGGCCCTGAAGCGGACGGCGATCCTCGCCCTCCTTGCCGGAGCGCTGTTCCTGCTCCACCGCCACCTGCCCGCGCAGCACAACCCGTTTCGCCCGCTCGACCTCACCCGTCCAGCGGGTTCTGCCACGCCACTGAAGCTCGCAATGCTGAAGCGCAAGCCGGAGCTCTGCGTGGCGAAACTGGAAGCGGCCGGTGTCCGCGTCTCCGTCATGGACCGGCCATGGAACACCACCGATTGCCAGCCCGATGGCGTGGTCACGCTAAACCGGTCGCTGACACCCTATTCCGGAACGCTGCGCATGACCTGCCCGCTGACTGCCTCGCTGCACATGTGGGAGCGCCACAGCGCCCGGCCCCTGGCGGAGGCCATGCTAAACGCGCCGCTAACGAGGATCGAAACCTATGGCAGCTTTTCCTGCCGGCGAATGTATGGCCGCACCTCCGGCTCGTGGTCGGAGCATGCCTACGCCAACGCCATCGATATCTGGGGATTCACCCTCGGCGACGGGCGCACCATCGACGTGAAGTCCCACTGGCGCGCCGACACGCCGGAAGGTCGCTACCTCAAACGCGTCTTTCGTGATGGCTGCAAACTGTTCTCCGTCAGCCTCGGGCCCGACTACAACGCCGCCCATGCCGATCATTTCCACTTCGACATGGGAACGGGCGACACCTGCCGCTGAGTGCTTCCTCCGGGTGCGCCCGGCCACTGGCCCCTTGCCCGGTTCAGACACACCCCAAAAGGCGCCTGACCAACCGGTCGCGCGCCGGCGGCAGGCCGGCATTGACCGCATGCAGCGCCCGCATCTCCAGGAAATGCCCGGTGAGCGCGAGGCCGTCGCGAATCGCTTCCGGCCCGGCTGGCGCCGCAGGGTCGGTGAGGAAGGCCGGCAGCGGCAACAGCCTGTCGAGCCAGTCTTCCGCTTGCGACCCGCGCACCGCCCGGCCGGTCCGCGGCGAGACATGGGTCAGCCCGTCATTGGCTCCCGTGATCGCGCAGGCGCTGAAATCGAGGCCGAAGCCGAGGGCGGCAAGCAGGCCGAGCTCCCAGCGCACATACAGCGCCGGCCAGACATCCGGCATCTCCAGCGTCTCAAGGAGCAGGACACTCGGTGTGAAAAGGCCAGAGCCGCTGGGATCACCCTCGTCCAGCACGGCGCGCAAGAGGCTCGTCACCGCGGCGATGGCGGCTAGCGCTTCGGGCTGGTCAAGCAGGCGGGCGGCACGCTGGGCGTCCACCTCCGCGCCTTCAAACCGGCCAAGCTGGTTCTCCAGGCGGCCGCGCCAGGCTAGGGTCACCGTATTGCCCGGCTCGAAATCCGCCTTGCGGGACCGCGACGCGCCGCCATGGACGAGGCCGGCGCGGCGCCCCCGCGTCTCGGTCAGCACATCGAGCACCAGTCCACCCTCGCCGAACCGCCGTCCGCCGAGCACAATCGCCCGATCACGCCAGTCCATGGCGGCCCCGCTCAGGCATCGAAGTCGAGCCCGAGCCCCTGATAACGCTCGCGCTTCTCCTTCCAGCGCGGATCGACCTTGACGAACAGGAAGAGGTGGGTCCGCCGCCCCATAAGCGCCTCAAGCTCCTCGCGGGCTGCCTGGCCGATTTCCCGCACCGTCCGCCCGCCCTTGCCGAGCACCATCGCCTTGTGGCCGTCGCGGGCGACGATTACCACTTGGCGGATCTCGACCGAGCCGTCACGGCGCTCCTGCCAGCTTTCGGTCTCGACCATCAGTTCATAGGGCAGCTCCTGATGCAGGCGCAGCATCAGCTTTTCCCGTGTGATCTCGGCAGCGAGCAGGCGCATCGGCAGGTCGGCGCTCTGGTCTGGCGGGTAGAGCGGCCCGCTCTGCGGCATGCGTGCAGAAAGAGCTTCGCAAAGCGTGTCGATCCCGTCGCCGGCGACCGCGGAGATCATGAAGATCTCATCATAACGCCCACTCTGGTTCAGTTCCGCCATCACCGGCAGGATTTCGGCATGAGGAAACAGGTCGATCTTGTTGAGCGCCAGCATGGCGGGCCGGCGGGCGCGCTGCAGCATCGCCAGGGTGCGCAGGTCATCCTCGATCGAACGGGTCTGGGCCGGGCTGGCCGCACCGCGATTTCGCGCCACCCACGCCGCAGCATCGACCAGGTGGACAATCACATCGGCGTCGTCGGCACCGGTCAGCGCGGCCTTGACCATCGCCCGGTCCAGCCGCCCCTTCGCCTGAAAGATGCCTGGCGTGTCAACCAGGACAAGCTGGGCGCCGCCATGATGGGCGATGCCGCGCACGGGAAACCGGGTCGTCTGCACCTTATGGGTGACAATCGCGACCTTGGTCCCGACAAGCGCGTTGACCAAGGTGGACTTTCCGGCATTCGGCGCGCCGATGATCGCGACAAAGCCCGCGCGTGAGATGGGGGCCTGCTCAGTCATCGACCGGCGCGACCTCTTCCAGCAGGCGGAAGGCGGCCGCTGATTCAGCCTCTGCCTTTGATCGCGCCATCCCATTGGCCCTGCGTCCGTCCGACAGACGCACCTCGACCGTGAACAGCGGGGCATGGTCGGGGCCGGAACGCGCGGTGACGCGATAGTCCGGCAAGTCGAGCCCTGCGCCCTGCGCCCATTCCTGCAGCAGGGTCTTTGGATGCTTGATCCGGTCCGTGCGTTCGCTGAACTGGTCCTTCCAGGCGCGTTCAATGAAGGCGCGCGCCGGTTTCAGCCCGCCATCGCGATAAATCGCCCCGATCACCGCCTCGCAGACATCGCCCAGGGTCGATACCCGGTCCTGACCGCCCTGGCTGCGCTCATAGGCCGACAGGTGGACAAACGGGCCGAGGCCGAGACTGCGGGCCGCCTCGGCGCAGGCCTCCTTATTGACGAGACGGTTAAGTCGCGGGGCAAGATGACCCTCCCGCTCGTCCGGGCGCCTGTCATACAGGCGCTCGGCAATGACCAGCCCGAGCACCCGGTCCCCCAGGAATTCCAGTCGCTGATTGGAATGGCGCAGCGCCTCGTCCGGCTGGACCGCGCTGGGATGGGTCAGAGCGCGGTTGAGCAGCGCCCGGTCGGAGAAGGCATACCCGATCGCCGCCTCCACGGCCGCCAGGGTGTCGGCCGGATGGACCGCCCCCTTCGGACCGCGGGGCGCCCGCCGGAGCGCGCGTGCACGGCTCACGGGGTCACCGCCGCCGGGCCCGCCTCGATGATCACCATGGCATGCGCCCAGGGATGGTCGTCGGTGAGGGTGAGATGGATCGCGGCGACATGACCTGCTGGCGTGAGCGCCTCAAGCCGCCGCGCGGCCCCGCCGGTTAGCGACAGCGTCGGTTGGCCTGTCGGCAGGTTGACAACGCCCATCATTGTCCAATGCACCCCGCGCCGGGGCACGCCGGTGCCAAGCGCCTTGGCGCAGGCCTCCTTGGCGGCAAAGCGCTTGGCATAGGTCTCCGCCTGTCGCCGGCGCCGGTCGGCCTTCTCGATCTCAAGCGGCGTGAACACTCGCTGCTTGAAGCGCTCGCCAAAGCGCTCCAGCGTGTGCGTGATACGCTCGATATTGCAGACATCCTGACCGATGCCGATGATCATGCCCGCGCCTCGTCCATCAGCCGTCGCATCTCAGCGATCGCCGCGTCGAGGCCGACGAAGATCGCCTCGCCGATCAGGAAGTGGCCGATGTTGAGCTCGGCGAGTTCGGAGATGGCCGCCACCGGGCTGACATTGGCAAAGGTCAGCCCGTGGCCGGCATGGGGCTCGATCCCGCGCCGGCGCGCATCCTGCGCAGCGCTGCGCAGGCGTTCCAGCTCGCCGGCGGCGGCCTCGGCGCCGCCTGCCTGCCACAGTTCGGCATACCGCCCGGTGTGCAGCTCCACCACCGGCGCGCCAAGCACCTCGGCAACCGCGATCTGCACCGGGTCCGGCTCGATGAACAGCGAAACGCGCGCACCGGCGCTGGCAAGTGCGCGCACAACCGGCGCAATCTCGTTGTGCAGGCCGGCGACGTTGAGCCCGCCTTCGGTGGTGCGCTCCTCCCGCTTTTCCGGCACGAGGCAGGCGGCATGGGGCCGGAAGCCGGTGGCGATCGCGGTCATCTCCTCCGTCGTTGCCATTTCAAGGTTGATCGGCAGGCGGGTCGCCGCACGGACCGCCTCCAAGTCGCCGTCGCGAATATGCCGGCGGTCCTCCCGCAGGTGGATGGTGATGCCATCAGCGCCTGCCGCCTCGGCAATGGCAGCCGCGCGGACAGGGTCGGGATGGGCGCCGCCGCGGGCATTTCGGATGGTCGCCACGTGGTCGATATTGACGCCAAGGCGCAGACGGTCGCTCATGTGAGGCCCCGGCTGCCCGGCTTCACCGGCGCGATACGTTCAAGATCGTCCGGCAGGTCGTCCGGGTCATAGTCAGGGAATTGACGGCTGGCGAGGGCAATCAGGCGCGTTCCGACATCGGCCTTTCCGCCGGAGCGGTCAATGATACAGGCCCCCCCCACAAGCTCACCGGGCAGGCGCGCCAATGCGTCCACCGTCTCGCGAAAGGACAGTCCGGTTGTGACAATGTCCTCCATCACGAGAACGCGCTCGCCGGCGCCAATCTCGAAGCCACGGCGAAACTGGAGGACGCCGTCGACCCGCTCTGCGAAGATTGCCCGGCAGCCGAGCTGGCGGGCCATCTCATAGCCCGGGATGATCCCGCCGACCGCCGGCCCGGCGACCACGTCCACCGGCCCCAGGTCCGCCCGCACCCGCTCCGCCAGCGCCCGGCACAGGCGCTCTGACGCCTCCGGC
Organism: uncultured Hyphomonadaceae bacterium; assembly: GCA_964412785.1. Taxonomy (GTDB): domain Bacteria; phylum Pseudomonadota; class Alphaproteobacteria; order Caulobacterales; family Hyphomonadaceae; genus UBA5336. The sequence goes on along the minus strand of CAYPQD010000016.1, from coordinate 22,183 downwards.
CGGGAGAACACCAGGGCCTTCTGCAGGAAGATCGCGCTGCGCCTGCCGGACGAGAGGATGAAATGGCCCTCCAGCAGCGCTCCGGCCTCGCGGAACACATCGAACACGTCCTCATGGGTCACGGGGATCAGAACTCCTGTTCGCGCACGGCCCGGTCGACGGTGGCCAGCGCCCTCAGCGCTGCCAGAATCTGGGTGAGTCGCTTGAGGTCTTCCACCTCGATATCCATAAGCAGGTCGATATAGTCCGCGCTGCGCTTGTCGGTTCGGATCGCGACAATGTTGCCGTTCGACTGCGCGACGGTGGCACACAGTTCGGCGAGGACCCCGCGACGGTTCGCTGCGGTTACCCGGATTCGCGCAATGGCAATGGCGCCGCTCTTGGCCAGTTCGGTCCACCGAAGGTCGACCCATGAATGGGCATCATCCTCAAAGTCGGCGAGCCGCCCACAGCCGATGGCATGCACAACGAGGCCCCGGTCAGGCTCGCGCACGCCGATGATGCGGTCACCGGGCACCGGCATGCAGCATTCGCCGAGATGCAGGGTCACGCCGGAGATCAGGTCCTCGCCGGATACGAAGAGCGGCACGTGGTCGTCGTCGATCGGCATCTTCGGTTCGCGAGCGCCATCCCCTGCAAGGCGCCCGGGGAAGGCTGCATCCAGCATCTCCCGTGTCGGATAGCGCCCGCGCCCGATCGCCTCGAGCATGGCGTCCTCGTCCTCAAAGCCGGCCCGCCGTGCAATCGTCTCGAACTTGACATCAACCGGGTCGATCCGAACCGATCGCAGCGCCTGGCGCGCCAGCGTTAGGCCGAGCCGGACAAACTCCCGCGACTGGCGCTGGCGATACAGCCGACGCTGGTGCGAGCGCGCGCGTCCGGTAATGCTCAGCGCCTCGAAGCCGGGAACGGGTCCCTCCTGCTTGTTGCGCAGGACCTCCACCACGTCGCCATTGCGCAATTCCGTGCGTGGCGAGCGTTCCTCGCCATTGATGCGCACGCCGCGAAACGTGTTGCCGATAACGGTGTGCACGGCATAGGCGAAATCGAGCGGCATGGCGCCATTGGGCAGCACCATGAGCCGCCCCTTCGGTGTGAAGGCAAAGACGTGGTCCCGGTACATTTCCAGCTTGGCGTGCTCCAGGAACTCGTCGGGCTCGGCCTCATGCTGCAGCAATTCGGCAAACGCCTTCAGGCTGGCTTCCGGATCGAGGCCGACCGCGCGCGCCCCCTCCGCGTCAAAGCCATAGGTCGCGTTCTTGTAGCGCCAATGGGCCGCCACCCCCTCCTCCGCGGTGCGATCCATCTCCTCGGTTCGGATCTGCAACTCGACCCGGCGGTTGCCGGACGCGCGCACCGTGGTGTGCAGCGAGCGGTAGCCATTCGGCTTGGGCACTGAAATGAAATCGCGAAAGCGGTCCGGCAGGCAGGCCCACACCGTGTGCAGCGCGCCCAGCACGTGGTAGCAGTCCTCCACGCTCGGAACGATGATCCGGAAGGCGAAGATGTCGGCGACATCTCGGAACGAGATCGACTTGCGCTCCAGCTTGCGCCAGATCGAATAGGGCTGCTTGCGGCGGCCCTTGATGCGGCTGGCGATGCCGGTTGCCTCCATCAGCGCAACCAGGTCGCCGCGTATCCGCTCCAGGTCCACCTTGTTCTCGTCCGAAAGGGCTGCCAGTCGTTCCAGGATGGTCTCGCGCGCTTGCGGGCTGATCTGCTCGAAAGCGCGGTCCTCCATCTCGGAGGCGACATGGTAGAGCCCGACCCGGCGCGCCAGCGGGGCGTAGATGTCCATGGTCTCGCGCGCGATCCGCACCCGGCGCTCCTCCTGGCGCAGGTGATGCAGCGTGCGCATATTGTGCAGCCGGTCGGCGAGCTTCACGAGCAGGACGCGGATGTCGTTGACCGTCGCCAGGATGAAACGCTGGAAATTCTCCGCCTGCTTCGTTTCCTCCGAACGGTATTCAAGGCGCGTCAGCTTGGTGACGCCGCGCACCAGGTCGGCCACGTCATCGCCGAACACGTCGCGGATGTCGCCAAGCGTCGCCCGCGTGTCCTCTACCGTATCGTGCAGCAGCCCGGCAATGATCGTCGTCTCATCGAGCCGGAGATCGGCCAGCAGGACGGCCACCGCGACAGGATGGGAATAATAGGGATCACCGGAGGCACGCAGTTGTTCGCCATGGTGCTCGCGGGCATAGTCATAGGCGCGCGTCAGGCGTTCGACATCGGCGTCGGGCTGGTAGGCGAGCACCATGTCGACGAGCGCCCGACAGGAAAAGGGCTCGCCGCCACCGGGCAAGATGGCCTGGCGGAGCGCCTCCGGTGTCAGGCCCGCCGCATCGTCTGCCATCGCTACATCCGGTCTTCGCGCCCGGACTCAAGCTCTGCCTGCAGGGCGCGCATGACGTCTTCCTCACTCGCCGCGGGCGCCGCTTGGAGTGCCAGTCGGTCGGCCTCGCGCTCGCTCTCCTCGCCAGGCTGGACTTCCTGCAGGTTGGCGACAAGGGCTTCCTTGACGATGGCGAGATCGACCGACCCGTCGGCAATCTCTCGCAGCGCCACCACCGGATCCTTGTCATTGTCGCGCTCCACCGTCATCGGCGAGCCTTCGCGGATCATCCGTGCACGATGAGCCGCCATGAGAACGAGTTCGAAGCGGTTGGGGACCTTTTCGACACAGTCTTCGACGGTGACACGAGCCATAAACATTCTCCCGACAAACCGACACGATAAGGTCATCACTGCCAATTTTGCAAGTGCCTGCTTGCACCTCGTTGCGGGTCAGTCTACCGCTCCGCCACGTTACGACTCAAAGGGTGGGGAAAGTACGGCAGGCATATTGAAGGAATCGCACCCATGGCCTTTTACAAGGACGAGCGTCTGATGCTGTTCATCGATGGCGCGAACCTCTATTCATCGGCGCGCGCCCTCGGCCTGGAAATCGACTTCCGTAAGTTGCTTTCAGAATTTCGTACACGCGGCCGCCTGATCAGGGCCAATTACTACACCGCACTGGTGGACAGCGAAGAATACTCGCCGATCCGCCCACTCGTCGACTGGCTGTCCTACAATGGCTTCAACGTCGTCAAGAAGCCCGCGCGCGAGTTTACCGACCGCGAAGGCCGCCGGCGTGTCCGCGGCAGCATGGCGGTCGAGCTCGCGGTCGACATGCTGGCGGCCGCAGCCCATGCCGATCACATCATCCTGTTCTCCGGCGATGGCGACTTCCGCCGGCTGGTGGAGGCCGTGAAGGGCCGCGGGGCGCGCGTCAGTGTCGTGTCGACAATTCGCAGCCAGCCGCCGATGATCGCCGACGAACTGCGACGAGAGGCCGATACCTTCATCGAGCTTGAGGACATGGCCGACCTGATCGCCCGGCCGCGGCGCGACCAGGACGAGCGTGACGATACCTATGTTGAGGATGACGACGAGGAATGAGTGCGGAGGCGCCGCGCGACTGCCCGCGCTGTCCGCGCCTGGTTGCTTATCGCCGGGACACGGCCGCGGCCAATCCGGACGGGTTCAACGGCGCGGTGCCATCATTTGGCAGTGACGAAGCCGCCCTGCTCGTCGTCGGCCTTGCGCCCGGCGTGACCGGGGCCAACCGCACCGGCCGGCCCTTCACCGGCGACCATGCCGGTGACCTCCTCTACGCCACGCTGTCAGAGTATGGTTTTGCACGCGGCACGTATGACCGGCGCCACGATGACGGGCTCACCCTCATCGGCGCGATGATTACCAATGCGGTGCGCTGCGTGCCGCCGAAGAACAAGCCGACCGGCCGGGAAGTCGCCGAATGCCGGTCGTTTCTCACTGCCCGAATCAGTGCCCTGCCGCGCCTGCAGGTCATCGTGGCACTGGGGCGCATCGCCCATGAGTCAACCGTGCGGGCCCTCGGGCTGCGCCTGTCTCTGGCCCCCTTTGCCCACGGGGCGCGATTGGAGCTGGAGACCGGCCAGCGGTCTCTCACACTGCTCTCCAGCTTCCACTGCTCGCGCTACAACACCAATACCGGCCGCCTGACCTCCGAGATGTTCAGGACCGTCTTTGCTGATGCCCGGGCGATTGTCGACGCAGCGTGACCCCGATCTCCCCGGCCAGCAGGGTCTTCACGAACAATCTCGCACGACCGCACCCGGGGCAACCGCTCATACCAAGCGGCAAGGGATCGGCACCGATCCCTCGCAGCGCGAGGGCAAGCGCGACTGCGCGTCGGCGCCCCATGCGCAGATGAGGACTCATCTGCGCACGCTGGTATCAGCCCTCGCGCAGCAGTCGGGCCTTCTGCCGATCCCAGTCGCGTTGCTTTTCGACATCGCGCTTGTCGGGGGCCTTGCGACCGGTGGCGACACCGATCAGCAGCTTGGCGATCCCGCGTTCGTTGAAATAGAGTTTCAGCGGAACGATCGTACGGCCCTTGCGGTCAACCGCCTGGGCAAGGCGTTCCAGGTCGCGGCGTTTCACCAACAGCTTGCGCTTGCGCTTGGGCTCATGGTTGAAGCGGTTGGCAGCCGGATAGATCGGTATGTCGGAATTGATCAGCCAGAGCTCGCCCCCCTCAGCCGACGCATAGCTTTCTGCGATGTTTGCCTTGCCCTCGCGCAGGGATTTCACCTCCGAGCCGACAAGCATCAGCCCCGCCTCAAGCGTGTCCTCCACCGTATAGTCGCGCCGCGCCCGCCGGTTTTCCGCAACAAGGCCGTCGCTTCGCCCGGAACCGGCCTTGCCCTTCTTCGCCATCACACCAACCCTGCGCGGTCCAGTGCGGCGTCGATCCGCGCGCGCGCAACCGGGTCGGGCCCGACCAGCGGCAGGCGCACCTCCCCGGTCGCAAGGCCGAGGCGCTCCAGCGCATACTTGGCCGGCCCCGGGCTCGGCGCGGCGAACAGGGCAAGATGCAGGTCGATCAGCGCCTGCTCGATCGCCCGCGCCTCATCCCATCGCCCGGCAGCAGCGGCGCGGTATAGCGCGGCGCATGGCTCCGGCGCCACATTCGCGGTGACGGAAATGCAGCCATTACCGCCCATGGCGTAAAAACCGAGCGCGGTCGGGTCATCCCCGGACAGGAGGCTGAAACCCCGATCCTCGATCTGCGCGCGATGAAGCGTCACGCGCTTCAAGTCGCCGGTCGCATCCTTGATGCCGATCACGTTCGGCAGGCGGGCAAGCGCGGCCACCGTCTCGACACTGGCATCGACCACTGTGCGACTCGGCACATTGTAGATGATGATCGGCAGCGCAACCGCATCATTGATCGCGGAGAAGTGGGCAATCAGGCTGCGCTGGTCGGGCCGGTTGTAGTAGGGGCAGACGATCAGCGCGGCATCGGCGCCAACGGCCTTGGCATGCTGGGCGAGGCCGATCGCCTCCGCAGTCGCATTCGAACCGGCGCCGGCGATCACCGGCACCCGGCCGGCCACCGTGCGCACGCACAGCTCCACCACCAGACGGTGCTCCTCGTGGGAGAGCGTGGAGGTCTCGCCCGTGGTGCCGACCGGCACGATCGCCGACGAGCCGGCCGCGATCTGACGCTCGACCAGGTTGACGAAGGCGTCCTCGTCGACCCGGCCGTCCCGAAAAGGGGTAACCATCGCTGGAATGGAGCCCGAAAACATCTTATTCTCGCCGTGATTCTGCAGTTGTACTCGAGCCTTATCCCAAAGCCCCCTGACTTGCATCCCGTCGGATGCGCAAGCGATGATCGAGATCAGATGATCCGCACACTTCTTTCCAGCTGTGTACTGTTCGCCGTCACGGCCGGACCGGCCTCGGCCTCTGCTCCGAGCGCGCCCAGCCTCAAGCCACCGCGCGCCTATGCCTCCGACGTGGTTTCAACCCAGGACGCCGCCGCCCTGCACCGTGCCCTGGCTGCAGCCGAGCGCGGCGATTGGCGCGCTGCTGAACGCCACCAGGCTGACGCGCGCGATCCGCTGGTCGCCGACCTCATCCTCTGGCGCCGCGCCACGGCTGGCCCGCCGGGCATGGGCTTTGAGCAGATCGCCAACGCCTATGACCGCCTTGCCAACTGGCCCTCCTCCGGGCGCATCCGCACGCGCGCCGAGGACCTGATCGACGACAGCGCCCTGTCCTTTCCCCAGCGCATTAACTGGTTCGGCCGCCATGGCGGCGCTGTTACGGGCAGCGGCAAGCTCGCTTACGCCATTGCCCTATGGCGGAGCGGTGAGCGCGAGACAGCTGAAACCGAGATCCGCGATGCCTGGCAAGGCTATGTGCTCGACCGCGACGAGACCGAGCAGGCGCTCGCCCTGTTCGGCGACGTGCTGACGACGGCCGACCATGAGGCGCGCGCCGACTACCTGCTCTGGACGGGCCAGCGGTCCGCAGCCCAGCGCCTCAAACCGCGTCTCAGCGATGGCTGGCAGCGCCTCGTCGACGCCCGGATCGCGCTCGCTTCCCGCAGCTCTGGCGTCGACGCCATGATCGAACGCGTGCCGGACACGCTTCAGGACAATCCGGGCCTGCTTTACGAGCGCGCCCGCTGGCGGCGCCAGCGCGGCAATGCCAGCGGGGCGACGCCCCTGCTCACCGAGATCGACGGAAACGCGGTGCCCGAGGGCGGTCGCGGCCAGCTCTGGGACGAGCGCAGCCGCGCCTATCGCCGCGCCCTCGAAGAGCGCGCCTATTCCACGGCCTATGCGCTGACGGCGCCACACGGCCTGACCGGCGGCGTCGACTTCGCCGAGGCGGAGTTTGCCGCAGGCTGGACTGCGCTGCGCTGGCTCGACCAGGCCGACACCGCCGCCAACCACTTCTCCAGCCTGTCGCAGGGGGTCGTCACCCCGATCAGCCGGGCACGCGCCGACTACTGGCTCGGCCGCTCGCGCGAGGCACTGGCCGACCGCGAGGGCGCCCGTGCAGCCTATGAGGCGGCGGCCGCCCATAATTTCGTCTTCTACGGCCAGCTCGCAGCCGAACAGGTGAGCCGCACGCAGCTGCGCTTCGATGCCGGTGCCCAGCCGACCGCAGCCGACCGCTCTGCCTTCGAGGCGCGCCCGCTGGTGAAGGCCCTCCGTCTTCTCGGAGAAGCCGGTGAGACACGCCTGTTCCGCCAGTTCGCCTACCACCTTGACGACCAGCTGGAACGTGATGTCGACTACCTGTTGCTCAGCGAGCTTGCGACCGCCTACCAGGTGCCCGATGTCGGCGTGCGCGGCGCCAAGGCCGGCATGGCCCGCGGTATCCTTTCGCCCGACGCAGCCTATCCGATCGTCGACTATCCGCTCATGCGAGAGCCGCAGGTGGAGCGCTCGCTGATGCTCGCCCTGTCCCGCCAGGAGAGCGAGATGAACCCCCGGGCCGTCTCCTATGCCGGTGCGCTCGGGCTCATGCAGTTCATGCCAGCGACGGCGGCCCAGGAAGCCCGCCAGCGCGGCCTGCCCTATCGCAAGTCATGGCTGACCGACGATCCGGGCTACAACATGACCCTCGGCGGCGCCCATCTCGACAGCCTGCTCAGCGAATTCAATGGCAGCTATGTGATGACCGCCGCGGCCTACAATGCCGGCGCTTCGCGCCCGAGACAGTGGGTGCGCACGTATGGCGACCCCCGCCTTGGCGAGATCGATCCGATCGACTGGATCGAGCTCATCCCGTTCTCCCAGACGCGCGACTATGTCCAGCGGGTGGTGGAGAACACGCAGGTCTACCGCCACCGCCTGACGGGCGAGCAAGTCGAGATCCGAACCAGCGAGGACATCGAGCGCGGCCGGATCAGGTAGCGCCGTCCGACAGGATGCCGGCGAGCAGGCCGGGGTCGATATTGCCGCCTGAGGCGACAAGCACGACCGTGCCGCCGCGCATCGCCTCAGGGAGCCCCTGCAGGGCCACCGCCAGGGCCACTGCGCCACCAGGCTCAAGGACGACCTTCAGGTGGCGGATGGCAAAGCCGATGGCCTCGCATACCGCCTCGTCGCTCACGGCAAAGCCGCCTGAAAGGCGCGGCCCCGCCACCGCCCAGGTCAGTTCACCGGGTTGCGGCGTCAGGATCGCATCGCAGATCGAGCGCGTGCCGGGCGGGTTCGCAATGGGTGTGCCGGCCTCCAGCGAGCGACGCCAGTCATCATGGCCCTCCGGTTCGGCCGTCCAGATCCGGGTCCCGGGCGAGAGTGCCTCCATGGCGAGCGCGATTCCGCTGATGAGCCCGCCGCCGCCGGTGCAGCAGATCAGGTGATCTACACCCTCGCCCCGCGCCGCCGCCTGCCGGGCAATCTCCAGGCCGACCGTGCCCTGGCCAGCAATGATGGCCGGGTCGTCAAAGCTCGGAACAAGAATGGCGCCGTGCGCGCGGGCGAGGCTGGCAGCGATCTCCTCCCGGCTCTCATGCTCGCGGTCATAGGGCCGGATTTCGGCCCCCTCGGCGCGTACGCCGTCCGCCTTTACCCGCGGGGCATCCTCCGGCATCACGATCAGCGCCGGCATGGCAAAGTGGCGGGCGGCCCTAGCAATCCCCTGGGCGTGGTTTCCAGATGAGAAGGCGACCACGCCCGCCGGCCGGTCTGACCGAGGGCTCTGTGCCAGCCGGTTCATGGCGCCGCGGATCTTGAAGCTGCCCGTGACCTGCAGGCATTCAGCCTTGACAAGGCAGCGTGCCCCCGCACGGCGATCAAGCTCCGGGTGATCGAGGAGCGGTGTCTCCACCGCGACCGGCGCAATCTGCAAGGCGGCCGCCGCTATGTCGGCGAAGGCCGGCAGAGCGGCACTCACCGCTCGCGCGCAACGAGGCAGGCACGCACGCCAAGCACTGGCAGGATGGTCTCCCAGCCTTCCGCATCGGTGATGATAATGCGGCCGCTGTCGATCCGCTGCCCATCAATCAGCTCCTCGCCCGGCTCGAACGCGACATCCACGCTGACCCCGGCGGGTGCAGCAAAGGTCTGACGGGTCAAGAACTGGCCGAACACATCACCGCCCGAAGAGGTCTGGCTGATATCGGTCGGCATGCCGTCGAGCAGGACCGTCGCCGCGCCGCTGGTCGCCTTGGAGAAGAACACGAATTGTGGCGTGCCACTGATGCTCCAGAGAAACAGGCCACATTCGTCAACAGCCAGCGATTGCGGCGGCAGGCCGCGCGAGGGCAGGCTGGCAAGTCCCTGTGCCGCACTGGCACTGAAGCGCGCGCCCTCGTCGCGATCGCCAACAAACGCGCAAGCGGACAGCAGCGTAGCCGAGAACACGGCAAGGGTTAGGGTTCGAGCCGTCATCAGAAGTTCCCTCCCACAAGACGGGCCTGCCTTCGATAGATGTAGGCCCCGTCTTCGAACACGAAGCCCATCAGTGCAAGCTGCATTTCGACCGCCTCACTGGCGCCGCGCACGGAAGCCTTGACACTCGACGCTTCGACAAGTCCGACCCTGACCATCAGGTCGATCCGCTCGCCCTCATCGCTCTCGCCCTCCAGAGGCAGGACCAGCATTCCGCCCTCACAGCGAATCGGACCGGAAAGCTCCGGCAAGGCCCGTCCATACCGCGCGCCAACGGTTTGCAGTGCACTCGTGCGGGCCTCGCCCTGCGCCATCACGCAGCTTCCGTCCTCGAACCGGACCCGCGACGCGACGAGGCTGGCCGTACCGCCGGACTCGCGCACCTCGCGGGCAAGGCCAGGCAGGTTTGCCAGCACCAAGTCAACCACGACCTGCTCTGCCTCGACATGGCCGCGCCCGATCGAGACACGCGCACGCCCGCGTCCGGGAAGTCCTGTCCAGTCCACGTCATAGCGCAGCACGCCGGAGAAAAGCGCCATGGGTTGCAGGGAGAGACGCGCTTCGCCGACCGGCTGCGCACCATAGGCCAGGCCCGTCAGGCGGCCCGTCCAGAGCGTGCCTTCGACCCGTTCCCAGGCGAGGCCATGGGCGGCCGCTCCGGACCGCTTCATCACGAAGGACAGCGGAAGCATCCAGGCAAGCGCAACGACAAATGCGAGGCCAAACAGGACAAGGCGCAGAACCCAGGCCATCAGCCTTCCCCATCGCCAAATTCGATGACCGCGCGCACCGTGCCGCCGGGATCCTGTGTCAGGCTTGCACGCTGGACGATGAGGCTGAAACGGCTCTGCAGGTCGATCAGGAAACCGAAGAGCATTTGCGGGTCGGCCGCTTCGAAGGTCAGGCTCACCGTGTCGGTTCCATTGCCCTGTATCCGCGTCAGCGGAAGCCCGGCCGCATTTGCCGTCTCCACCACAAGCGTCCTAACATTATCTGTCGCGACCGGCTGCTGACCAGAGCCAGCCGCAGCCTGCCCCTGCTCCAGGAGCGCCTTCTGGTGCGCCACGACGACCCCCTGATGCAGGCGCGCCGCCGCCTCATACCGCACCGCCGCGGACGAACGGGCCTCACGCACGGGGACGAGAATCGCCTGCCAGGCCAGCGCCACAAGGGCGAGACCGAGTGCCAGCACGATCAGCACGCGCTCGCGCAGCGGACGGGCTGAAAACCACTCCGTCATGCGCCGCCCCCGATCACGAGATCGCCGACCACCGCACCATCGCCGCGGCGGGTTTCGCCGATGCGCACCGCATAGCCGGCCCGCTCCACCGCAGCGCGCAGGCGTTCATCGACGCCATAGTCCGGATAGGCGAGGTTCGCGATGAACTCGCCGCCCCTGCGGTCGAACCTGATCGAACGCAACTCCACACCGTCTTCCGCGCTGATCGAGCGGGTCAGGGCCGACAGGGCGGGCAGGAACTCGACACCGGCATCGCCTTCCAAGACCGTCAGCCTTGCGAGGGCCGAGGCGAGATCATTCGGCACCGGATCGCCGGGCGCGATCTCGGCGAAGAGCGCGCCGGCCCGCTCCCGCAAGGCCGCTGCCTTGCTGGTCAGCGCCTGCGTTTCCACAATCCCCACCACCATCCAGCCCGCAAGAGCGACCATGGCAAGGCCGGCGGCAGTGCGCCAGCCCGCCAGCGACAGGGTCAACCCGCTGCCAGCCCGGGCGTAGGCGCCCTGTCGAAGGTCCGTCGCGGGCGCTGCCTCGTCGAGGCCGATCAGCGCGAGGAACGGATCGTCCGCGCCGGCAAGGCTCGGCAGGTCGCCGGCGATCGCCTGCACCACATCTGCGCCCAGCGCCCGGTCGATGGCGAAGCGACGCCCATCCCGGCTTGCCAGAACCCGGTCACCCAGGTCGAGGAACACCGGCTCGGACGGCATCAGGGCGCTGTCACAAATGATCCGTGCATCCGGCTGGCCGAGCACCTCCAGCAACCCCATCCAGGCATCCATGCGCTCGCGGGCACAGGCCAGGACCATCCGGCGAACCGCCGCCGCGTCCCCGCGGGGCCCGAGCGCAATGTGCAAGCGCTCCAGCGGGCTGGCAACGTCGTCCTCGATGGCAAAGGGCGCCGCCTGTCGCGCCTCGCGGTCGCTGCGCGCGGGAAGGGGCACGTCAAGCGCGGCAACCTCCGTTCCAGACACGACGAGGGTCATGGCGTCGAGCCCCGACAGGTCGGCCTGGTCGAGCGCCACGATCTCCCAGCCACGCCCGTCAGACAGCGCGGCGAGGCTGCGTTCCGGCGCAGCGTCAATGGACAGGAGGGCGTAAGCGCGTCGGCCCATCGGTGTCCTTCCTAGCGGGCGCCCCGTCGGCGCCATACAATACGCGGCATCACCGCATTCTCGGCTTCATAGAGGGCCTCGAAGCGGCGCTCCAGTTCGCCAATGACCACACGGCCCTCCACGGCGAAATAGCTCGACTGCAGAGACAGCACGGTATCGTCGCGCTTGTCGGGCGCAATCCGGGCGATTTCCGGCTGGGCCAGCAGGTCCTCGATCTGGACCCACCCACCGGGAGGGCGCCGGGCAATCAGCTGCGCTGCCGCCTCTGGCGTCATCGCATCGGACAAGAGGGCCGCCAGCAGCGGTGCATCCTCAGTCCGCAGCGTATTGGCATTCAGCGCGCCGAGGCGGGTGTTCGCCCGCACGCAGGCATGCGCGGCCAGCCCATCGACGAAGTCTGGCGTGTATCCGGCAACCGCGTTAAGCTCACTCATGTTCTCCAGCAGAGCGCCCGCGGTGCGGTAGGACGGATTGCGGCCGAGATAAAAGGCGTCTTCCGCCCCCCGTGGACGTGGCACACGATCATTGTCGATCCAGTCAGTCACGCTGTCGGCGAGCGGTTCCGCCTCGCCGGACAACAGGCCGCGCGCCAGGAGCAGGGCGACATAGCGCGCAATACCGGCCTCGTCGGCCACCCAGCCATCGCGTTCGCCGGACGTGACCAGTGTGTTCAGATTGAGGCAGTTGCTGGCATCGCGAACCACGAGCCGCACCTCGCCACCGTCAATCGGATAGACGAAGGGCGCGCCAAGCCCCGGCGTCCGCGCTGTCAGCCGGCCATTGGTCTGCGCCAGCAATTCCGTCAGGGCCTGGGTCGCGACCGCCTCGGCAGCGTCGCTCATCCAGTGTGCCTCGCTCCGCAGCGCCATGGCCTTCGCCGCCGCTACCGAGCGCGCGAGCGCATCCAGCGCAACAAGGGCCGCAACCGACATGGCCGCCACGATCAGCAGCACGGAAAGCAGCGCTGCGCCCCCTTGCCTGGCCGCGCACAGGCCTTGTCCGCGCCCGCTCACGGCCGCGCCCCGGTCAGGAAGCGCTGGACAAGGGTTTCGCCACTTTCAAACTCCACCGTAACCTCAACCGCTTCAGGCAGGCGCGCCTGGTCGCCCTCGCCCGGGTTCTGCCAGGTGTCGAACCACTCCCCGCCAGTCGCAAAGCGGATCGAAGCCGCCTCGACCCCTTGCATCAGGACCTGATCGACACGGGGCGTGGACCGCGTCGCATCGGGCCGGGCCCAGCTGCGGCGGACCAGCCGGTTGCTGTCCAGCCCATAGGCCACACGCATGAGGTCGCTGCGAAGGCCGGTGCCGTCCAGTTCGGGCCAGCCATTGCGGATGAACACCACCAGCGCGTCCTCTCCGGTGTCACCGCCCCCGACAAGCCCCCGCGCAGGCGGGTAACCGTCCGGCGGGATAGCCGCCCGGCGCGTCAGCGCGCCAAAATCGTCCTGCATCAGCGCCCGCGTGACCTGCAGCGCCCGCAGGGCCCCGGCCCGCTCGTCCACCTGCGCGCCCGCCTGCAGCGTGGACACGAGCAATGACGCACCTGCCAGCGCCAGGAAGGCAACGACAAACAGCGCCACGAGCGTCTCCACGAGGGTGAAGCCGGCCTCGGCGGTCGGGCGGGTCATGCGCTCACTCCTGCCAGCTCAGGGTCTGCCGCTCGACAAGCACCTGGGCGGTGTCCGGTTTGCGGACCGTGACGCGAAGGGAAAACAGCCGTTCACGGCTTGTCGGCACCACGGTGAGCGTCCAGTCAAGCTCGTGGCCGAGCACCTGTGACGCGCCGCTCCTTGCGCCCCCCTCCAGCGGCGCGGGGTCGATCATCCGATCCACCAGCACAGTGTCAGCAACGATCTCCGCAGCGAACCGCGTTTCCATGTGGGCGGCCGCGCGCGTCGTTTCCGCTGACAGGCGAACAAGGGCCATGGCCGCCAGCGAGAACACGCCAAGCGCCGCCAGCACCTCTGCAAGCGTGAACCCCCGCTCGCCATCAGCGCCCATCGCTGCCCCCGGGCGCCACCCGACCATCCGGGCCAATCTCGACGGTGAACTGCTGCGTGCCGTCCTCCAGAACAAGCCGCGCCTCAAGGGCATGGCCGAGCGGGCCGAAGCGCAGTTCGGGGCGCGCCGCATCGCCCTCGCCCGCTGCGCCGCCCTCAACTCGCAATTGCATGCCACGCGGCAGCGCATGGCGCGAGCGCTCGTCAATCTGCCAGGTCCCGTTGCGGCGAACCGCAAGGGCATAGCCGTCGATCTGTGAGTCGAGCCCGGCAACCTCCCCGGAGGCCAGAGCGCGCTCCGACAGGCGCTCCAGTTCCGCAACCAGCCGGTCGGCCTCGCGCTGCAGCCGGCCGCCCGGTTCCGGGATTGTCAGGATGACGAGACTGGTCGCCAGCCCCATGATGAACACGGTCACCAGCATTTCGACGAGCGAGAAACCGGCGCTGGTTGAGCGCTTCGTTGCCATGGTGCTAGTCCCAGTTGCCGATGTCCGCATCCAGCCCCTCGCCACCCTGCTTGCCGTCTGCGCCGAGGGAAAACAGGTCATAGGCTCCGCCGGAGCGTCGGCCCGGGACCTCGTACTGATAAGGATTTCCCCAGGGATCTTCGCGAAGGCGCTTGATATATCCGCCGGGGCGGTAGCGCGCGCTGTCGGCGCCGGACGGCATCTCGCGCAGGGCCAGAAGCCCGGTCGCAGCGCCCGGATAGCCGGCCATGTCGAGACTGTATTGCTCCAGCGCACTTTCGATCGCCGCGATGTCGGCTTCCACCTTGCGCACCCGCGCCTGATCACCGGCCGGCGCGACATTGATGATGATCAGCGTGGCGAGCAGTCCCATGATGAAGACCACCACCATCAGTTCGACGAGGGAGAAGCCGGCCTGGGCCTGGCGGCGGCGTTGGGCGAGCGTCATGTTCGGTCTCCTACTGAATGGCCAGCGCATTGAGCTGCATGATCGGCAGCATGATCGAGAGCACGATCAACCCGACCACACCGCCAAGAATAACGATAATCAGCGGTTCCAAAAGGCTCAGCGCTGTCTGGCTTGCCGTCTCGAACTCCGAATCGAGGAAATCAGCCGCGCGCTCCATCATGCCGTCGAGATTGCGCCCGGCCTCGCCGCTGGCGGCCATCTGCACCATGATCGCGGGAAATGCCCCGCTGGCGCGCATCGCACCAGAGAAACTCCGTCCCTCACGCACCGCTTCGGCGATCCGGTCAGCCGCTTCGATGAACACCCTATTCGTCATCCCGCCCCTTGCCCCGGCCAGCGCATCGAGGACCGGAGCGCCGCTGCCTGCCAGTGTCGCATAAAGCCGGGCGAACCGTGCCGCAGCAACGGTGCGCTGCATCGACCCGACCACCGGCAGCGACAGGCGCCAGGCGTCGAGCCGGCGGCGGATCGCCGGCTGCGCACCGAGCCGGCTGACACCAAGCACGCCGCAAACCACCACCAGCGCCGCCAGCCAGCCCCACCCGCGCACGAAATCCGAAACGCCAATCACCGTTCGGGTCAGCCAGGGCAGGTCGCCGCTACCGAGCACGTCGAACTGCTCCACCAGCCGCGGCACAATGAACACCATCAGTGCGCTCACCATGGCAAGCGCCATCACCCCGAGCACAGAAGGATATATCAGCGCTGACTGCACCTGCCGGCTGATCCGGTAGGAGCGCTCAAGATAGTCCGCCAGTCGACCCATCACATCGTCCAGCCGGCCCGATGCCTCACCGGCGGCAATCACGGAGCGGTAGAGCTGCGGGAACGCCTTTGGTGCGCCGGCCATGGCATCGGCGAGGCGTCGCCCTTCCATAACCTGGCTGCGCACCCCGAGCAGAAGACGGCGGATCTCCGGCTGGCGCCCGTCGCCGGCGGCCGCCTGAAGCGCCTCCTCCACCGTCATGCCCGAGGCGAGGAGCATCGCCATCTGCCGCGTGACCAACGCCCGGTCCCGGGTGCCGAGCCCACCTCGGCTCAGCAGGCCCTCGCGCACCTCTCCCTTCGCCTCGCTGACATCGAGTGGGGTCAGCTGGCGTAAGCGCAGCTCCCGCCGGGCCGCGCGCGCACTGTCAGCCGAAATCATGCCCCGGGTGCGTTTCCCGTCCGCCGCGATCGCCACATATTCAAACGCTGCCATGGCGGATTATGACTCCCGCCGGCACACCCTGAGCACTTCCTCAGGCGTCGTCTCGCCGGCCAAGACATAGCGGCAGCCATTGTCGAACAACCTGTCGTGCTCGCGAAAGGCATGGCGCTCGATCGCATCCTCGGTCTCGTCCTGGTGGACCATGCGCTTCACCTCGCCATCGAGGACAAGCAGTTCATAGACCCCAATCCGGCCCTCGAAACCGGTATGGCCGCAGGCGACACACCCTGCGGGCCGGAAGAAGGTGGCCTGCGCGTCCGGGGCGAGGCCGACCAGCTCCTTTTCCATCGCGTCGGGCGCATAGGGCTGCTTGCAGGCGCGGCAGAGACGGCGGACAAGCCGCTGGGCGAGGACGGCGCGAAGGGTTGAGGCGAGCAGGAAGCTCTCGATCCCCATGTCGCGCAGGCGCGTCAGGGCCCCCGCCGCGCTGTTGGTGTGGATGGTCGAGAGGGCCAACCGACCGGTCAGCGCGAATTCCAGCGCCACGTTCGCCGTCTCGGCGTCCCGGATCTCGCCAACCATCACGATGTTCGGGTCATTGCGCAGGATCGAGCGCAGGGTCGCGGCGAAGGTGAGACCGACCTTGTGGTCCATCTGCGTCTGGCTGACCCCCGGAAGACCATACTCGACCGGGTCTTCCAGCGTCATGATATTGACATCGCCCGTGTTGAGCAGGGACAGCGCAGCGTAGAGGGTGGTTGTCTTGCCCGAACCAACCGGACCGGTCACGAGGATGACACCATTGGGCTGGGCGAGCACTGAGCGGACCCGCTCATAGGTGTCAGCGTCCATGCCAAGCGCGTCAAGCGGAAGCAGGGCATTTCGCGTATCGAGAAGGCGCAGGGCCACACGCTCGCCATATCGCGTCGGCAGCGTCGCCACCCGCACATCGATCGAGCGTCCGCCCATGGTGAGCGATATGCGCCCGTCCTGCGGCATGCGCTTTTCGGAAATATCAAGCCGCGCCATGACCTTGATGCGCGACACCAGCGGCGCCGCCAGCCGGCGCGACGGGGTCAGCACCTCGCTCAGCGTGCCGTCAATGCGATAGCGGATCGACAGCTTGTCCTCGAACGGGTCGATGTGAATGTCAGACGCGCGCCGCTTGACCGCCTCATGGATCAGCCCGTTGATCAGCCGGATGACCGGGGCATCATTGTCCCCGTCAAGCAGGTCGGAGGCCTGTGGTATGCCGTCAATCAGGCTCTCCAGGTCGCCATCGCCCAGCAGCGCCGCCTCCGCATCGCCGCCATCGAGATCCCGCTGGCCGTAGACGTCAGATAACACGCGCTCAAAGTCGCCTGCCGGCAGGGGATGCACCGTGAATGGCCGACCGAGCGCCCGGCGCACCTCCACAAGGTCAAGCGGATCGGCGCCCTGGCGCATCCCGACCTCGGCCATCCCCGGCGCGCCCGCTCCCCCGGACTGTAGGCAGACAAAGCCCCTGTCACGTGCGAACGCGTAGGTGAGGTCGTGTAGGCTCCGCTCTGCCGCCATGGGTTTCCCTATCCGCCGCCCCCGGCCTCAATTATTGCGGCGGCCGGCTGCCGATAACCTGCTCGATGAACTGGTCAAGCTCCGATGGTCCGGTCTCACCGCGCAGGATCTCCTCTGCCCTCAGATACCGGTATTTCTTGGCGGTTACCTCGCCGGCCGACGCAGTGTCGCGCACGATGGTCGGCTTGATGAAGACAACGAGGTTCGTGCGCGAGCGGCTCTTGCCTTCAGAGCGGAACAGCCGGCCAATGCCCGGCACATCACCAAGGATGGGAACCCGCGAATTGGCAGACGTATCGACCTGTTCGATCAGCCCGCCAAGCACGATGATCTCGCCATCATCGGCAAGCACCTCAGTGGAGATCGAGCGCGTGTCGATGACGAAATCGGAGGACGGGCCAATCAGATTGCTGACGCTGGAGACCTCCTGGTAAATGTTGAGGCGAACCGAATCGTCATTGCTGATCTTCGGGGTGACATCCAGCTTCACGCCGACCTTCTCACGCTGCACCGTGCGGAACGGGTTGGTGTTGGCATCGCCAAGCACCTCACCGGTTGTGATCGGAATGTCCTGGCCGACCAGCAGCGAGGTCGTGGAGTTGTCGAGCGCCATGCCGAAAGGCGTCGAGAGTATCCGCGATTCCTGGTCTGTCTGGACAGCGGTCAGGATTGCCCCGAACAGGGTGTCACCCTCCTGCCCGCCACCGCCCAGAACGAGGCCATTCGCGCCGAGGAGCGAACTTACAGCCGCATCCAGGAACACGCTGTTGTTGACCGTTTCGTCATCGGCATCGCCGAACAGGCTGCCCTCACCGATCGCACCGGCAAGCGCCAGGAGGTTTGGTGCAGAGCGTGAAAAGTTGGTCGAGGCAAACGGTGTGCTGCTGTTGCCGGTGCCGGCGAGCAGGAACTGCACACCCAGCTCGCGCGCCGTGTCGTCGGCCATCTCCACGATAATCGCCTCCACGAGAACTTGCGAGCGGCGCGTATCGAGCGCTGCGATTACCCGTTCCATGGCCAGCAGGGTCTCGTAATTGGCGCTGATCACAAGGCTGTTGCTCGGGGCGTGGTAGTCAACCGTCGGCGCTGCGGCCGGGCCCTGACCCGGCGAGCTTTGCGTTGCCATCGTATCGCCAACCCGTTGCAGGATCGGAACAATGTCCTCTGCATCGGCATTGCTGAGCCGTACAACCCGCAGATTATCCCGCACCGGGTCTGTCTGGTCCAGTTCGAGGGCGACCTTGAGCGCCCGACCGACCGACATCTCGTCGCCCCGTATCACGATCGCATTGCTGGTATCGGATGGAACGGCGGTCAGGTTGATCCGGAAGGCGTCCTCGCTGCGCTGCTCGGTCAGGTCATTGAGAATCTGCGCCATCTCCTTGGCTGGGACATTCTTCAGCGCGATCGTCTCCACCTGCGTCATGTCGCGGTCAAGGCCAGAAACGATACTGCGAAGCTTCGCCAGGTTCGAGGCATAATCGACGATAATCAGCGTGTTGGAATTGCGGTTGGCCACAACCTGGCCCTGAGCGTCGATCAGGGGCTTGACCATCTGCGCGGCCTCGACCGCGTTGAAATAATCCAGCTTGATGACTTCCGTGACAAGGGCGTTGGAACTGGACACGCCGAGCCCGACCTCACTGATCGCGGCCTGTTCGGGGATCACGCGATAGGTGCCGCGCCCGGCCGGCACAGCCGTGAAGCCATGAACGCGAAGGGTCGACAGGAAGACGTCAAATACTTCCTCGCTCGACATCGGCGTCGATGACATGACCGTGACCCGCTTCGACTTCACGTCCGGATGGATGATGAACGTATAGCCCGTCACCATCGAAACATCCTCGATCAGCGCGGTGATCTCCACATCGTCAAGGTTCAGGATGTGGCGCGCCGCCTGCGGCGACTGCATTTCCGCAAACGCCGCCGGTGATACCGAGCTCCACATGGCCGCCGCCAGAGCAAATCGTTTCAGCATGGGCTTTACTCCCCCTCGAACTCATAATCGATCTGCACCAGCCTGTCCTCGCGGCGGACCGTCATGCTGAACGTCCCGCCGGCAGCAAGCCTTCGGGCGAGACTTTCCAGGCTGACCCGGTCGAGCCCCTGCCCGTCCAGCAGGACGATCAGGTCCCCTTCCACAAGCCCACTGGCCGCCAATGCGTCCCTATCGCGTCCGGCGCCGACGCGATAGCCCTCAAGCCCATCCTCTCCGCCCTGCGGAGAAAGCTGCAGCGCGCCGAACAGGCTCTGCGGATCGGTCAGCCTGACCCGCACAGGCTCGATAATTTCTGCGCCATCAACGACCTGCCGCGGCGCGTCATCGCCAATCACCGTGAGCGTGCCGGGAGCGTCCACGCCCTGTACCAGGCTCTCCAGCTGGCCATTGCGCTCAAGGATCACACGGTTGACGAGGATCCGGCGCACCTCGACGCCGCGCAACACCTCATCACCAATCAGGAACACACCCTGCCGGTTGTCGGGCATCACGATTATTGCCGTCGATCCTTCCGGTTCGGTGGTCGCCCTCGTCCCGATCAGCTTCAGGTCGAGAGAGGTTTCCGGCGCCTCGTCAAGCGCGTCGAAAAGCGGCGCCCGACCAATGGGTGCAAACGGGTTGATGCGCCGCAGAATGTCGAGGTCTGGCGCCTGAGCGAGGGCCGCAGGGCTGGTGTGACCGCCAGGGGCCGCGTCAGGGCGAGCCATATGGCCAACCGACCCGAACGGGTCAACCAGCAGCCAGACCAGTCTTGCCGCAAGCGTTGCCAGGCAAACCAGAAGGACAATCTCGGTCAGCGTGCGGGCCGCCGGCCGGAGCCGGGCAAGCGGCAGGCGTGGCAGCTGTGATTTTCCGAGAGACACCATCACGCTGGAACCATCCAAAAAATCCACATAACACGAGGGCCAGCCTGGCCAGTCAACCTGCCAGGCTGGCCCCAAATTCATCTCCGACCTCCGGCTCGCCAGAGATGCAGCACGGGACCGCCTGCAGCAGCAGTCCCGTGTGCGCCGTAACCTTTGACCCTAGAACTTGGCCGTGAGGCTCGCGGAGACCGATATGCCGCGCTCATAAGTGTTGAATTCCGACCGGCCCACATCTGGCGTGATCTGGAACTCCTCATAGTCCTCGTCCAGCAGATTGCGCGCTCGCAGACCAATGGAGAAGTCACGCCCACTTAGCTGCAGATCACGATTGTAAACGAGGTCAAGCTGCACTCCGGGGGATTCGATGACATCCGGTATGCGAACATTACCGCGACGCAGGATCCGGTCATCAACCCAGCCTGCAAGCAAGGTCAGCTGTTCAACGTCTGATTCCCAACCGAGCTGGACATTGAGGATGTTCTCCGAACTCCCCTGAAGCTGGTTGCCATCAACGGCGAAGAAGCTCGCACTGCGTTCCACATTTCCGATCGGGTCGAAAATAATGTCGTCTTCATCAGCCTGCACCTCCGAATTCGTGTAGGTGTAGTTGATCGAGAACAAACCTTCACGATCACCGAAAAAGGAACCAGACAGCGGAATGTCGAACCGTGTGCGGTATTCGATCTCACCACCGAACAAGACGGCCTTTGGAGCGTTGATAACCGAGATCGTGTAGGAGTTGTCGCCAAGAACCACGACGTTCTCTTCGATCGGGTTTTCAATGTCCTTGTAGAAGCCCGCCAGGGTCACGAACTCGTTACGGCCCAGATAGTACTCCAGTCGGGCATCGAAATTCGTCAGTTCGCTGTCGACAAGATTTCTGTTGCCCCGGTACACGAGGTCGATTTCTGTATCGAGATAAGCCGATTGAGCAAGTTCCCTGAACTGCGGTCTTGCAATCGTCTCCGAGTAGCCAAGGCGAAACTGCAGATCGTCTGCAAAGTTCCAGGTCAGTGTCGCCGCCGGAAGCAGATACTCGTTCTGCAGATCGACGTCGCCTGCACCAGGATCACCAAACCGGTTGAAGGTGTTGATGGTCTGCTCACCCTCTTCATAGCGCGCACCAAGGGTGACTTCGATAAAGTCGGTGAGTTCGATGTCAGCCTGGGCAAAGACCGCATTCACGTCGAGTTGCCCTGCATAGGAATCGTCCGCGCTGACGAGTTCCCGAAGAACGAACCGCGAAGGATCAATATTGTCCGGTGAGAAAAGAAAGTCAGGACGTGCCTCCTGAACATCTTCCGGAAGCGCGTTACCGCCACCGAAAAACAGAAGAAGGAAATCGTACTGTCGCTCTGTAGACTGAATATCGAATCCACCGGTCAGCACTGCTCTGCGTGTATCTCCAAGAGCGAGCGTGTAAGCAGCGTCCGCACCAATCCCGTAGGAATCATCGGTCAGTTCGGAGAACCTGATACGGTAGCTGTTTGGCACCGAATAAAGTGGCGTGCCGTTCTCGTCCGGCTGCCGGGTCAGCTGCCGTTCGTAAGGCGCATCCCGAGTGGACTGCGAAATGGACCCGCGCCATGACAGCACCAGATCGTCAAAACCATGCTCCCCGCGCAACTGGCCGAAGATCAGACCTCTCTCGAACCAGCCGGACGATTCGTCGAAAATCTCGCCCGAACTGCCCTGCCGGCTTTCGTCCTGACCCGTATCGATC
Organism: uncultured Hyphomonadaceae bacterium; assembly: GCA_964412785.1. GTDB lineage: Bacteria > Pseudomonadota > Alphaproteobacteria > Caulobacterales > Hyphomonadaceae > UBA5336. The sequence goes on along the minus strand of CAYPQD010000016.1, from coordinate 374 downwards.
TGGGCTTCCTTGGTTGTATCCTGGATGTAGAGCACGGTCGCCTGGACTTGCTGGTTCGACCCCCAATTTACGCTGAGGGAACCGAGCGCGTTTGTCGTCGCGTTATAGGTGGTCTCGAAAGTCTGCGATGGGCTCACCACGTTATTGTCGATGCTGAGCGATCGCGAGGCTTCTTTCGTGCTCCAGCCGGCGTCAAAACCAACCACGCCGATGAGACCAATCTCGTAATCCGGCCCGTCGAAAATCCGGCCGAACTCTATCGACCCGTTATAATCAGGGTGAAGTTCCTCACTCTGAATGACGGTGAGGGGCGAATTGACCAGGCTTTCTCCAGCCGCCTCGATCACATCATCATCCTGTCCAAGGAGCGGGCC
>CAYPQD010000015.1:0-54995 GCA_964412785.1 uncultured Hyphomonadaceae bacterium | reverse complement strand
CTAAGGCGCTTTGTCGAGGCCACCGGCCATGGCTGGGAGGTGGTGGATTTCTCAGCGCTGGACTAGGTCGACACAGGCCGCCATTGCAACGCCGGGCTGACCTGCCCATTTCCCCGGCAGCAGATTCGAAGGAGCCGCAACGCCATGAGCACGATCTCGTTCGGCGCGGAGCCCGGCAAAGCCGGCAACCACGTCAAGGAGTCCTCCGACCAGGCATTCATGACCGATGTCATCGAGGCCTCGAAAACCCAGCCCGTCCTCGTCGATTTCTGGGCGCCGTGGTGCGGGCCGTGCAAGACGCTCGGCCCGGTCATCGAGCGCGCGGTCAACGCCCGTGACGGCCAGGTCAAGCTGGTCAAGATCAATATCGACGAGAATCCCGGCGTCGCCGGCCAGCTTGGCGTGCGCTCGATCCCGGCCGTCTTTGCCTTCGACGGGGGCCAGCCGGTCGATGGCTTCATGGGTGCCCTGCCGGAGAGCCAGGTCACGCAATTCATCGAGCGGCTGCTCGGCGGAACCGACATCGGCAAGGCGATCGCCGAGGCGCTCGAACAGGCCGAAAGTGCCAGCCGGGCCGGCGATATCGGCACGGCGGCGCAAATCTATGGCGCGGTCCTGCAGGAAGACAGCGAGCACCCCGAAGCCCTGGCGGGACTGGCGCGCTGCTATCTCGCCAATGGCGACAAGGCGCGCGCATTGCAAACACTGTCCCTTGTTCCCGCCGACAAGGCCAGCCATGCGGCGGTCAGCAGCGTTCGCACCGCGATCGACCTGATGGCTGACGATGTTGATGCCGCCCGGGATGACCTGGCCGCCACCATTGCCGCCGTGGAGGCAGAGCCCGGCAATCACCAGGCCCGCTTCGAACTGGCCGAACAACTGGTCGCAGCCGGCCGCAGTGGCGAAGCCATCGACCATCTCCTGCATATCCTCGCTGGCGACATGCAGTGGGGCGAGGGCAAGGCGCGCGACACCCTGCTGAAGGTGTTCGAGGCCGCCGGGCCCAAGGACCCGGTCACCGTTGAAGGACGCCGGCGCCTGTCGTCGCTGATGTTCTCCTGATCCGGGTTGCGGCTCGACAGGCCGGCCCGGCGCGCCACATTGCCTTTATGGAGACCAAACGCGTGGAGACCGTCCGATGACCCATCCCACCTACAGGCGGATCGAGGACCTGCCGGAAACGATTGCGGTGTTCCCGCTGTCCGGCGCGCTGATGTTTCCGCGCTGGACACTTCCCCTGAACATTTTCGAGCCGCGCTATCTCAACATGATCGACGATGCCATGACAGGCTCGCGGCTGATCGGGATGGTGCAGACGACCGGCGGGCCGAAGACCCGTCCGACCCTTGCCGGGACCGGCTGCGCCGGGCGCATCACATCCTATTCGGAGACCGATGACGGGCGCTATCTGATCGTGCTCACCGGGATCTGCCGCTTCATCGTCAATGAGATCGGCGATGTCACGACGCCCTATCGCCAGGCCCAGGCGATCTGGAAAGCCTATGAGCACGACCTGGTCTCGCCCGATATTACCGAACTGCCCGGCCGCTCGCGCCTGATTGGCGCGCTGAAAGCCTACGTCCAGCGCAATTCCATGGATGCGGACTGGTCGGCGGTGGAAGATGCACCGATCGAGACGCTGGTGAACGCGCTATGCGCCGGCTGCCCCTTCTCCTCGGCGGAGAAGCAGGCCCTGCTGGAGGCGGAAGACCTGCGCGCGCGCGCTGATACTCTGATCAAGCTGCTGGAAATGGACACTGCAGGCGGTGGCGGAGGGACCTTGCAATGACCGATCACAGGGACGAGGTCCGCTCCGAACCCCGTCATTCCGGCGTCGATCCGCGCCTTCTTGAGATCCTGGTCTGCCCGCTGACCAGGCAGCCTCTGGTCTATGACGCAGAGCGCCACGAGCTCATCTCCCGCAAGGCCGGTCTCGCCTACCCGATCCGAGATGGCCTGCCGATCCTGCTCGAAGAGGCCGCGCGCGAATTGGGCGCGGACAGCGAGGGATGAGCGCACCGGACCTGCCCTGGCCGACCCGCCTCACCTTCCGGCGGGGTGCACGGGAGCTGCACATCATGTTCGACGATGGCGCGGCTCTGTCTGTCCCCTTCACGACGCTACGCCGGGAAAGCCCGTCCGCCGAGGTGCGTGGCCACGGCGCCGGGCCCCGCCCACCACAGCCGCCCATTCCCCATGATATCACTGTCACCGCAGCAGAGCCGGTCGGACGCTATGCGGTCCGTATCGCCTTCTCCGACGGCCACAAGACCGGGCTCTACACCTGGTCGCTGCTGCGCCAGCTTGGCGAGCGGGCCGGCAATGACTGAGCGAGCCTGCAGGCCGCCGCTTCAGTTTCGCCGATCCCCGATTTAGTCTGCCCGTCTGAACCGTGGAGGGATGCGGATGAGCGTGCGGCACTTTCTGGACCTGATCGATATTCCGGCTGACGCCTTGCGCGCCATGCTTGATGATGCGCACCGGATGAAACGCCAGCGCGCTGGCTGGCCAAAGGGCCGGCCGGACGCGGAAACCCCTCTTGGCGGCCAAGTCCTGGCGATGATCTTCGAGAAATCCTCCACCCGCACGCGCTTCTCCTTCGACATGGCGATGCGCCAACTCGGTGGCTCGACCATCGTCGCATCCGCCGGCGAGATGCAGCTTGGCCGTGGCGAGACCGTGGAGGACACCGCCCGCGTCCTATCGCGCTATGTCGATGCGGTGATGATCCGCGCCAATGACCACGCCGACGTGGAAGCCTTTGCCGCGGCCGCCTCGGTGCCGGTCATCAATGGACTGACCGATCAGTCCCATCCCTGCCAGATCCTCGCCAGCCTGATGGCGATCGAGGAGACCGGGCTGCGCCTTGACCGCTGCCGTCTCGCCTGGGTGGGCGATGGCAACAATGTCTGCGCCAGCTACATCCACGCCGCGCCCAAGCTCGGCTTTGCACTGTCGATCGGCAGCCCCCCTCGCTATGCCCCTGACGATGACGACATCGAGATCGCCCGCGACCTTGGCGGCGTGATCGACCTCTTCGACACGGCCGAGCAAGCGGTGGCTGGCGCCGATGTCGTGATCGCCGACACCTTCGTCTCAATGGGGGACAAGGAGGCAGACGAACGGCTGGCGGCCCTTGACCCGTTCGCCGTGACCAGCGATCTCATGGCGCTGGCAAGGCCCGATGCGGTGTTTACCCACTGCCTGCCGGCGCATCGCGGCGAGGAGGTGGACGCTGAGGTCATAGACGGGCCGGCGTCCATCGTGTTCGAAGAGGCGGAAAACCGCCTCCATGCGCAGAAGGCGATTCTGAAATGGTGTCTGGCGAGCTGAGTGGTGGCGGCCCATCCGGTCAGGAGGACATGGTTGCGCCGTTCCAGATCGAGCACCAGCCGGTCAGGGGCCGGGTGACCCGCCTCGGCGCTGCCAGCCTTGATCCGATCCTGAAACGGCATGCCTATCCAGGCCACGTCGCCCGCCTGATCGGCGAGGCGCTGCTACTGGCGACCCTGGTCGGCTCATCGCTCAAGTTCCGCGGGCGCCTTCTCGTGCAGGCCGAGGGCGACGGACCGATCGGCATGTTGGTCGGAGAATACGCCACCGACGGGTCGCTGCGCGCCTATGCACGGATTGACGAACGGCGATGGGCCGACCTGGAGCGGATCAACCGCGGCGCCCGTCCCCACATTCCGCAGCTGTTCGGCCCGCATGGCCGCCTCGCGCTCATCATCGTCCACGACGACCCGTCCATGCAGCCTTATCAGGGAATTGTACCCCTTCAGCATGGCAGCCTTGCGGAATGCGCGGAGGACTATTTCGCCCGGTCAGAACAGGTGCCGACGCGGATCGCCTTGACAATTGCCGAGCGCGAGCGCGCCGGCCATGAACCGGACTGGCTGGGCGGCGGAATGCTGATCCAGCAGGTTGCCGGCGACGAGGCCCGCGGAGAGACCGGCGAGGCGTGGGATACGGCCCGGGCCCTGTTCGCCACGCTGAGGGACCAGGAACTCGCCGATCCGTGTCTGACGCCGGCCGACCTGCTGTTCCGCCTGTTCCACGAGGAAGGCGTGCGCCTCGAACCGGCGATACCGGTGCGCGACAGCTGTTCGTGCAATGAGGAGCGACTGCGCAGCACGCTGAGCTCATTCTCGGACGATGCGCTGCGTGAGCTTGTCGATCCCGATGGCACGCTGGACATTCGCTGTCAGTTCTGCGGACGCGGCTACCGCATTCCCGTCGACGACGTGACCGGGCAGCCGCACTGATACCAGGCTGCATGGATCGCAACCGATACTTGCAGCCTGGTATCAGCCGCGCCAGAACCGCACTGACAGGATCACGAATACCGCCACGAACTCGAGACGGCCGAGCAGCATCGCGCTCGCGCAGATCCATTTCGCCGCATCGGGCAGGGTCTGAAAGGTGCCCGACGGCCCGACCACAGGTCCCAGCCCCGGGCCGACATTCGACACCGATGTCGCAGCGGCCGAAACAGCCGTCAGGAAATCCACCCGTGGCATGACCGAGAGCAGGACCGCAGCGAACAGGAAGGTCGCGATGTAGAGGAACACAAAGGTCATGACCGACTGCAGCGTCTCCTCATCGACGACCTTGCGGTTGAAGCGAATGGGCGCCAGCCGGTGCGGTCGCGTGATCCGCTGGGCATGGGCGAGAATCGCCTTCACGCTGATCTCGATGCGAAACATCTTCATGCCGCACGCCGCCGATCCGGCACAGCCGCCGGTAAAAATGGCAAGGAGGAAAACGATCAGGATCGGATCGCCCCAGGTATCGTAGGGCGCAGAGGCGTAGCCCGTTCCGGTCATCACCGAGACCACGCTGAACAGCACATCATCGACCGAGACGAACAGATTGCCAAAGGCGGCCGGCAGGCCGCGCAGCAGGAACAGGACCAGGATGATCGCTGTTATCGCGAGAATCAGCGACAGGTAGGTCCGCGGCTCCGACCCCGTCAGAAGTGGATCGGAATTGTTCTTGAAGACAAGCGCTTCGAGGGCCGTAAACGGAAGCCCGGCAATCATCATGAAAACAATTGCCACCCAGATCACAGGCGTGCCCTGATAGACGAAAAAGGACGTGTCATGGGTCGAATACCCGCCAGCGGCCACGGTAGTCATCGCATGGGTGATCGCGTTGAAGGCGTTCATTCCGGTGTTGTTGTATAGCAGCGCGCAAAGCGCGGTCAGGCCCAGATAGATGAGGCCGATGCGCTGGGAGGTCTGGCGGACATTGGCCGTCAGTTCGCTCGCCCGCTCGGAACTTTCGATCTTGAACAGCTGCATGCCGCCAACCCGAAGCTGCGGCAGGACGGCGATCGCGGTCACGATAATCCCGATACCGCCAAACCATTGCAACACCGCCCGCCAGAGCAGGAGGCCCTGTGGCAGGTCGTCAAGCCCGGTCAGCACGGTGGCGCCCGTGGTCGTCAGCCCCGAAACGCTCTCAAACCAGCTGTCGGTCACACTCATGCCATAGCGGGTGAACGGCACCGCAGCGATCGCAGGCAGGATCGTCCAGATCAGGACCACCGTCAGGAAGCTCTCGCGGCGGCCGATCTTCGGTTCCGCCCCGGACGCCAGCACCCAGAGACTGGCTCCGACCACGCCGGTCATGAACGCCGAGACGGTGAAAGCCGGCCATTCCGGACGCCCGCTCGCAATATCCAGCAGGGCGCTTGGCACCATTGCGACCGCAAGTGCGGTCGTCATGATACCGAGCGAGAGGAAGACACCGCGGAGCCGCATCATCAGCGTTCTAGGCCCGAAAGCCTCAAGAAGCCGTCAATTGGCGGGCTCCCCCCCGCCGATCACCCAGCGGAAGGGACGGATATCGACGCGCTCGAACAGGCCGGCGCGGACATAGGGGTCACCAGCCGACCAGTCCCGCGCCGCCTCAAGGCTCGCCGCCTCGATCACGATCAGCGATCCCGCGAAGGTCTCGCCATCCCCGGCAAACAGCGGCCCGGCCATGGCAATCCGGTCGCGGAATCCCCCGATCCACTGAAGATGCGCCGGCCGGTTGGCCAGGCGCAGGGCGAGACTGTCCGGCCTGTCGAGACAGTAGAGGACGAAAAGCGCCATCAGTATTCCTCCCTGAAGGGGCGCGCCAGAAGCGCGTCCATCGCTTCGCCGACCGTCTGCCGGCCGTCCAGGATATCGTCCACCGCCCGCGAGATCGGCATATCGACGCCGCACCGTGCCGCGAGGGCGACAAGGCCCGGCGCTGTCGCTGCCCCTTCGGTCACGGCGGTTCGCTCCGCGAGGATATCCGCAGGCCGGCGTCCCTCGCCGATCGCCTTGCCGAAGCTCATATTGCGCGACTGCAGCGAGGTGCAGGTAAGAACCAGGTCACCGAGCCCACACAGGCCGGCGAGGGTTTCCGCCCGCCCGCCGAGCGCGACGCCAAGCCGCGTCATCTCTGCGAACCCGCGGGTCATCAGAGCAGCATGGGCGGACCTGCCGAGACAAAGCCCTTCCACCATGCCGCAGGCGATCGCCAGGACGTTCTTCACCGCCCCGCCGACCTCCGCCCCGACAAGGTCGTCGGAGGCATAGGGCCGGAAGCGGGCATGGCCGAGCGCCGCCATCAGCCGCCCGCGCAGCGCGTCGTCAGCGCAGGCAAGGGTCACCGCCGTCGGAAGGCCGCGTGCCACGTCAATCGCAAAGGAAGGGCCCGACAAAACGGCCGGTACCGCAGCCGGCACAGTTTCGCAGAGAATTTCGGTCATGAGCTTGAGGCTGGCCTGCTCGATCCCCTTCGCACACAGGACGACCGGCAGGCCCTCCGGCAGGATCGGCGCCAGGCGCTCAAACGCGCGGCGCGCATGCTGGGCTGGCACCACGGCAAGAATGGCATCAGCGCCCTCAAGGACGGCCATGTCAGTTGACGCCGCCAGCGCAGGCAGCTCGGCACCCGGCAGGTAGGGCGGGTTGCCCCGCCCGGTGGACAGCGCCTCGGCGACCTCCGGCTCGCGCGCCCAGACACTGACCGCGCGGCCGGCCCGGGCCAGGGTGACGGCGAGCGCGGTGCCCCAGGCACCAGCTCCGAGAACACCGATTCGCTGGAAGGGGGTGCGCGGATCAGTCATGGAAATTGAAGGTTCCATTGATCATTCAGGAAAAATCCTTAGGGTGTTGGGCATGGCTGACGTCACTGATACCCGCGAGCGCATTCTCCAGGCCGCGATGGAGCGGTTTTCCCACTATGGGTATGGCAAGACAACCATGTCCGAAATCGCCCGGGATTGTGGCATGTCGGCGGGCAATATCTACCGCTTCTTCGGCTCCAAGCTCGACATTGCCGAGGCGATGGCGCGCCAGTTCAACCTGGAAATTACCCAGGACCAGGCGCGGATTGCCCGTCAGGACCGCGCCGCCGGCGAGCGCCTGTTCGCCCTAATCGACTATATCATGCGCACCACATTCGCAAAGCTTGATGCCGATGCCAAGGTCATGGAAATTGCCGAGGTGCTGTCGACTGAACGGCCCGAATTCGCCAATGAGAAGCTCGCCCAGGAGCGTATCCACATTGCCCGCATCCTTGATGACGGGGTCGCGTCGGGGGAATTCGCGCCGATGGACGACCCGGCCTTCGTGGCGGAAATGATTCAGTCGGCGACGATGAAATTCCGCTTTCCACAACTGTTCTCGCGTCTCACCCTGCCAAAGCTGGAGCGCGAACTGGCCGGCGTGATGGCCCTGATCCTCGCCGGCCTGCGCCAGCCTGCGCGGGTTCCGGAGCCTGCCAGTTCGTGAACGCTGAACATTTTTGATTTTATTCATTGATCAGTCACCAGGGGTGCGCCATATGCAGGCCATGGTCGCCGACAGGGTGGCCAGGACACAGCCACGGAGCCCGGCCATGATCACCTCGACCCCAGAAGCCAAGCGCAATGTTCTCGCTTTCCTGCTGGCCCTGCCGCTCAGCGCGGCGGTGCTGGCAGCCGTCTACTCGGCCGCTGGCGTGCTCGGCTGAACCGCCCCGCCCTTGCGGTCCTCACGGCGCGACAGGCCCCCGGACGCCTGAGTGGCGACCCGGGTCTCCCGTTTCGAGAGCGAGGAGCGCAAGCCCGTCGACGCGAACGCGGCCTTTTCAGAATTCCAGGTCGTCGTAATGCGCAGCTGGCCTCGTTCCGTCGATGCGCTCGGCCAGAAGGGGCTGGAAACTCGCCCGCGACTTCATGCGTTGGTACCAGACCTTCAGATCGGGCACGGTCGACCAGTCGACATCGCCGAAATAGTCGAGACAGGAGAGATGCGCGGCCGCCGAGAAGTCACCAAGCGTGAGGTGGCGACCCGCCAGGTATGTGCGCGCCTCGGCAAGCGCATTCAGATAGGTCAGCCGCCCGCGCAGTGCATGTGCTCCCTGGCGCAGGGCCGCGCTGTCCGGCTCGCGGTCCCGTCGCACCCATTGCGCCACGCGTTCGGCGAGCAGCGTTGCGTTTATGCCGAAGAACTGGTCCTCGACCCAGCGCCACAAGCGGCGGGCCTCGGCCCGGTCCGGAAGGCTCGCCGGCAGCAGCCGCGGCGTCGGGTAGGCCTCCTCCAGATGCTCCAGGATGGGCTGGCTGCCGACAGCGACGACACGCCCCTCGCCAGTCTGGTCCGTCAGCGTCGGCGCCGCCGCTCCCGGTGCAAGACGGGCAATATCGGGATGCGGCGCCCATGGCAGGGAAACCACCAATTCCACGGGCAGGCGCTTTTCCATCAGGGACAGGCGCACGGTGCGCGCCGGCGCGTCGAGGTTCCAGTGATACAGGCGTTTCATGCCCACCTCTTGCGCTGCCGACGTCAGGCCCCGTGTCCTTTAATGCCTCGTGACCGGTTTAGAAATCGTAGGCGATCCCCTTTCGCTCCCAGTCACCATAGCGCGTGGGCTCGATCGCCTTCGGCCCGCCGGTTTCGCCAGCACGGGCCGCTTCAAGCGCCTGGAGCTCCGCCTCCCGGGTCTTGCGTCGCGCTTCAGCTTCGGCGAGGGCGCGTTGTGCGGCAGGGGGCAATTCCCGTTTTGCGCGAACCGTGTCAATTTCGTCCAATGGGCGACTCCTCTTGGCGGCAACACTCTCCATATAAGGACCGGTGAGGGTCAGGAAAATGTCGCAAACCGTGACGAGGACCAATAACGCATGGGCATGATGCGCACCTTCATCCTGATGGCGGCACTGACCGCCCTCTTCCTGGCGATCGGCTACCTGACCGCCGGACCCGCCGGCTTGGCAATCGCCTTCATCATTGCGGCCGGGCTGAACCTGTTTGCCTACTGGAATGCCGACAAGATCGTCCTGAAGATGCAGGGCGCGCGCGAAGTCGACGAGACAGACCGCTCGCCGGTCGTGCGCCAGTTTGTCGAGGATACGCGCCGCCTTGCCGACCATGCCGGCATGCCGCAGCCGAAAATCCATGTGATCGAGACCAGCCAGCCGAATGCCTTCGCCACCGGTCGGAACCCGGAGAATGCTGCCATTGCGGCCACCACGGGCCTTCTCAACATGTTGAACCGGGAAGAGGTCGCAGGCGTCATGGCCCACGAGCTGGCGCATGTGCAGAACCGCGACAGCCTGACCATGACAATCACCGCAACGCTCGCCGGTGCGATTGGCATGCTGGCAAACTTTGCCCTGTTCTTCTCCAACCGGGAGCGTGGAGGCCTTGTCGCCGGCCTGGCTATCATGATCTTTGCACCGATGGCCGCCGGCCTCGTGCAGATGGCGATTTCCCGCTCGCGCGAGTACGAGGCCGACCGGCGCGGCGCGGAAATCTGCGGTAACCCGCTCTGGCTGGCCTCCGCACTCGCAAAGATCGACCGTGGCGCGCGGGCGATGGTCAACCCCCATGCCGAGCGCCACCCGGCCGCGGCCCACATGTATATTGTCCACCCCCTTGCCGGCCGGCGCGGCGATAACCTGTTTGCAACCCACCCGGCGACCCAGAACCGGATCGAGGCATTGCGGCGTCTGGCCGCGGACATGGGCGTTGGCGCGGCGTCGTCTGAGCCGGAACAGGCCCGCGGTCGCGGGCCCTGGGGCTGAGGCGGCCGGGCGATTTGGCAAGCGGACACCAAAGCCGGCTGGCTGCGGGCGCTCTCATTGCAAGGGTGCTCGGCGAGCGGCGCACCCTCGACGAAGCGCTTGCCTCGACCCCGTCCTTCGAGGCGCTGGAAGGCCCGGATCGCGGCTTTGCCCGGGCCATCGCCAGCGCTGTTTTCCGCCAGCTTGGCCGAATCGAGGCGGGGCTTGATCCGCTGCTTGACCGCTCGCCGGGGATGGTGGACCTGCCCGTGCGAGCCCTGCTTCTCGCCGGTGCGGCCCAGCTCTGGGACCTCAACACGCCGGCCCACGCGGCGGTCGGCGCGACCGTCACTGCCGCCAAGGCTGGCCCTGAAACCGGGCGCGCCGCCGGCTTCCTCAATGCCGTCCTGCGCCGCGCGGCCGGCGAGCGCAGCGCCTTTGATGCCGCTCCGGCGCGCGCGACCTGGCCGGCATGGCTGCAGGCCGACCTCACCGCTTCGCTCGGAACCGATGCCGCAGACGCGCTCGCCGCCGCCCAGCTCGCCGAGCCGGCCCTGCACCTCACCCTGCGTGAGGCCGGCGCAGCGGCGCTCTTTCCCGGCGCAACACCCCTGCCGGGCGGCGGCGTCATCGCCGGGACACACGCGGTTGAGGACCTGCCCGGCTATGCGGAAGGGGCGTGGTGGGTACAGGACAGCGCCGCAGCCCTGCCGGTGCGCCTGCTTGCCCCCGGTCCGGGCGACCGGATTGCCGACCTCTGCGCGGCGCCCGGTGGCAAGACCCTGCAGCTTGCGGCCGCCGGCGCCGACGTTGTCGCGCTCGACCGCTCGCGTCCCCGGCTGGCGCGCCTGCATGAGAACCTGGCGCGAACCGGGCTCGCAGGGCGGGTCGACGTCATCGCGGCGCGCGTGGAGGACTGGCAGCCCGAGGCGCCATTCAGGAAGATCGTCCTGGACGCGCCCTGCTCGGCGCTCGGCACCCTGCGCCGCCATCCAGAAGGCGCCTGGATCAAGGCCCCCTCCGACCTTGCCCGGTTCCCGGCGCTGCAGGAAGGGCTGTTACGGGCCGCCATCGGGCAACTCGCACCCGGCGGGGTACTTGTCTATTGCGTCTGCACGCCCCGTCATGCAGAAGGCGAAGGCGTGGTCGAGGCCGTTCTGGCCGACGCACCGGCGACCCGACTGGCCGTGACAATTGCTGAAATCCCCGGCTTCGAGACCAGTCTGACGCCCGAGGGCGATGTTCTCACCCTTCCGGGCGCGGATTTCGAACGCCACCATGACGCGTTTTTCATCTCCCGGCTTCAGAGAACCCGTTAAAAGGGGCCGGTAGACCGCACAGAAAGCCCGCTACACACAGGCCGCCGCGAAATGGTCCCGGAAGGTTCATCTGTTATTCAGGGCCCCGGAACCATTTTCCAAGCATTCACTGTTCCAAGGAGCACGTTAACAATGTCACAGGTATCGACGGCGCGTACGCCGAAAATGTATGTCGCAGCGGCGGTCGCGTCGCTGACCATCGCTCTTACCGGCTGCGCCGGCAATTACGGGGCTGGCACCGTTTCCGGCGCCAGCGTCGGCTATGCCTCGACGGTTCGCGAAGGGGTCGTGACCTCGGTGCGCCAGGTCCAGATCCGTCCGGACAACTCGATCCTCGGCGCCGCTACCGGCGCAATCCTTGGCGGGCTCGCAGGCTCTGAACTGGGCGGCGGCGACAAGGCCCAGACCGCCGGTGGCGTGGCCGGTGCGGTGGTCGGCGGCGTGGCCGGCAATGAAGCCGGCAAGGCCCTCAACACCCGTGCGGGCTATGCCTATACCATCCGTTTCGAGACGGGCGAGGTGAAGGAGATCATCCAGGGCGCCGACGTCTATATCGCGCCCGGCACACCGGTAAACGTCACCTTCGGCACCGAACGCGTCGTCGTGACGCCGCAGGGTGGCTATTCGGCCCCGCCTGCCGGATACTGATCGTACCCTCTCTTCCCGGGATCAATGACCGCCGCCTGTCTTGTGCAGGCGGCGGTTTGCTCTTAAGGGAGCGCATGACCCCGGTCCTCGTCGCGCCGTCCATTCTGTCTGCCGACTTCGCGCGCCTTGGCGAGGAAATCGCCGCCATCGACGCGGCCGGGGCGGACATGATCCATGTCGACGTGATGGATGGCCACTTCGTGCCGAACCTTACGATCGGCCCGCCGGTCATTGCCAGCCTGCGTCCCCATTCGGACAAGCCTTTTGATGTCCACCTGATGATGGAACGGCCCGATCCGTTCATCCCGGCCTTCATTGAGGCCGGCGCAAACATTCTCACAGTCCACCCCGAAGCCGGCCCGCACCTGCACCGAACCCTTCAGACGATCAAGGCGGCCGGCGTGCTCGCAGGCGTCGCCCTCAATCCGGCAACCCCGGCAAGTGCGGTCGAGCCGGTGCTCGACCTCGTCGACCTCATCCTGGTGATGTCGGTCAATCCCGGGTTTGGCGGCCAGCGTTTCCTGACCAGCCAGGTCGCGAAGATCGAGCGCCTGCGCACGCTGATCGACGCGACCGGTCGCAACATCATCCTTGAGGTGGATGGCGGCATCAATCCTGAAACGGCTGCGCAAATTGTCCGCGCCGGGGCGAGCGCGCTGGTCGCCGGGTCTGCCGTGTTCCGCGGCGGCGCCGGCGCCTATGCCGGCAACATCGCCGCCCTGCGTCCCGGCCTGCGGGCCTGAGCGGGAGGGCGACGAAGCGATGAGCGCCCGGACGCAGAAAGTGCCGCGCCGCACGCGAACGCCGGAGGAAGACACCAATCTGTGGAAGCGCTTTCGCGGCGGTCTTGGCGAGCCGGCCCGCTCAAGCGCGCCGCAATGGCTGAAACTGGCCCTGGCCAACCCGGTGTTGGACTGGACCCTGTTCCGCCCCGTGACGCCGCCGGACCTCCTGCGCGGACGGGCGCTGATCGACAATGTCTGGCGCATCGGGCTTGACCGGTTCGAACTCGGCGTCGGCGAGCGGCCCTGGGCGCGGGCCGGGGCGACGCACCATATGCGTGACCGCATCCATCGCTTTGACTGGCTGCCCGACCTGATGACCGAAGGCCCCGCCGGGCAGGAGCGCGGGCGCGCGCTCGTCGATGCCTGGATCGATGATTTCGGCAAGTTCGAGGGCTTTTCCTGGAGGATCGGCCCGACTGCCGACCGGGTGTGGAACTGGCTGCGCTGCGGCGCAGTTCTGTTCGAGGCTGGCGAGGAGAAGGCCCGCCAGCAGCGCACCATCGTCCTGCGCCGGCAGGTCAACCAGATCGAGACCGTCATAGGGACGACGCCGGACGTCGAGGCGCGCTTTCGCGCCCTTTGCGTGCTCGCCGTGATGCCGGTGATCTGTGGCGAGCGGCACAGGCTGGAACCCGCGCTCGATGCGCTCGACCTGGAGTGCACCGCCCAGATCCTGCCCGATGGCGGCCATGTCAGCCGCAGCCCGAGCCGGCTCCTGCATACCCTGCTCGACCTGGCGAGCGTCAAGGCAACGCTGGAGGCCGCCCGGCAACCGGTGCCCACCTTCTTCGACAAATGGCTGCCGCGCATGGTCGCCATGCTCGGCTTCCTGCGCTGCGAGGACGGCGGACTGTTCCCGTTCAATGATGGCGGCGAAGCCTGGCCGGAGCTGCTGCAGGCCGCCTTCGCGGTGATCGACGGGCCGCCGCGGCGCTTCGCTTTCGCGCCAAAATCGGGTTTCCAGCGGCTGGAGCGCGAGGGTCTTCGCCTGATCCTCGATGTCGGCGCCGCGCCGCCTGCGCCGTTCGGTGACTTCGCCCATGCCGGGGCGCTGGGCTTCGAACTGGCAGACGACGAACACCGGCTGGTGACCTCCTGCGGCTATGCGCGCGAGGTCGATCTCGACTGGCAGGCCGCGGTGCGTCGCACCGGCGCCCATTCGACCCTCGTCCTCGGCGGGCGCGACAGCGCCGGCTTCGAGACCAATGAGGACTCCCGCCTGCTCTACCCCGTTGGCCCGCACGGCATCTCGGCCAAGCGGCTGGAAGAGGGCACGGAGATCTGGCTGGACGCACAGCATTCCGGCTACAAGGTCGCCTTCGGCCTGCTGCACCGCCGGCGCCTGTTCATGTCCGGAGACGGACGGCGCCTGACCGGCGAGGACAGCCTGGTGCGCCCGGTCTCACGCGGTCCGGCGAGCGACGACCGACCGGTCAGCTTCGAGATCCGGTTCCACCTGCACCCCACAGCCTCGGCGATTATGGGGAATGACTATATCCAGATTTTATGCGAAGGCGGTCCGAGGTGGCGATTCAAGACGAGCCATCCCGGCACGCGGATAGAGAAATCGATCTATCTCGCCCGCGGCGTTGTGGAGCGGACCGACCAGATCGTCGTCACGGGGCAGGCCGATCCAAACGGAGACGGATCGGCCCCGCCTAATTGCGTTCGGTGGGCTTTTCTGAGGGATAAGGCGTCATGACCCCAACCTATCAGGCCCGCCGCGCCATGGCGCTGACCCTCGGCTTCGACGTCATGACCGCGACGATGGCCATGGCGGTCGCAATTGCCCTGCGCTGGCTGGCGACAGGCGGGGCGCCGCCCGATGCGGTGCGGATGGCGGTCACGGCATCGGCCATCTTCGGCCTGTCGGCACTTGTGTCATTCGTCCTCCTCGGCGTGCATCGCCAGGTCTGGCGGCACATGGGGGCAAGCGATGTCATCCGGATCGTGCAGGCCGTGGCGCTGTCGATCCTCATTTTCCTGCCGATCGTGTTCATATGGAACCGGCTGGTCGGCCTGCCACGCACCAGTCTCGCCCTCGCCCTCGTGATCTGGACGACCGCACTGTTTGTCGGCCGGATGGTGGCGCTCGGACGCTCGACCCAGCGGCCATTCCAGCTGTTTCGCCGTGTCCGCAAGGATGCGCCGGCCGCCATCCTGGTCGGAGATGCGCCCTCCGCCGCGGAGGCCATACGCGAGCTGCAGAAGGCGCCTGACGGAGCGAAGGTCCGCCTGCTCGGGCTTGTCCAGACCGATCAGGCCGAGCCCGGACGCGCGATCCGCGGCGTTCCGGTGATGGGTCACCTCGATGACCTCGGCAACGTCCTCGACGTACTGACCCTGCGCTATGGCAAGGCCCCCTGGGTCTGCGTCACCGGCAAGGCGCTCGACCATGCGCAGATGACGCCCGTCCTGGAGGTCGCGGCGCTGCACAAGGCCGAGATCATGGCGCTTGGCGCCGGAGGAGCGAGCGTGGTCAAGCCGCTGCGCACTGCCGACCTCCTGTCCCGCCCACAGCGCGGGCGTGACCTGGAGCCGATCGCCAATTTGGTGAACGACCGCAAGGTGCTGATCACCGGCGGCGGCGGCACCATCGGCTCCGAACTGGCCCGCCAGTGCGCGGCACTGGGTCCGGAAAGCCTCACCATCTTCGAGGCATCGGAATACAATCTCTATGCCATCGACCTGGAACTGCGCGAGGCCTATCCCGGCCTTGGCGTGCACCAGATCCTCGGCAATGTCCGCGACGCGGCCCGGCTTGACCAGAGCTTCCGCAAAATCGCCCCTGATATCGTGATTCATGCCGCAGCGCTGAAGCACGTACCTCTGATGGAGGAAAACGTCTGCGAGGCGATCCTCACCAACGTCCTCGGCGCCATCAACACCATGAAGGCGGCAGCCGAGGCCGGTGCCGGACGCTTCGTCTTCATCTCTACCGACAAGGCCGTCGATCCGGACAATGTCATGGGCGCGACCAAGCGGCTCGCCGAAATCGCGCTGTGCCGGCTGGCGGTGAAGACCGGCATCACCGTCTCCATGGTCCGGTTCGGTAATGTGCTGGGCTCGTCCGGCTCGGTCGTGCCCCTGTTCAGCCAGCAGATCGACCGCAAGGGCCCTGTCACCGTGACACACCCGGAAGTCACCCGCTATTTCATGACCGTGGACGAGGCAGCGGGCCTCGTCCTGCGAGCCGGCGCCCTGCAGCAGCCTGGCAGCGATCCCGGCCTTTACGTCCTCGACATGGGTGACCCCATCCGCATTGAGGCACTGGCCGAATCGATGATCCGCCTTCGCGGCCTTGTCCCCGGCAAGGACGTCCAGATCGTCTATACCGGGCTCAGGCCCGGTGAGAAACTGCATGAGCAGCTGACCTACGCCCATGAGGACATAGACAAAACCGCCGCCGAGGGCATCTACCGGGTGATTGGCACGAATGCAGTGGACGATAGTTTCGACCTGATGCTGGCGCAGCTCATCAACGCCGCCAGCAAGCGTGACCGCTCAGAGGCGCTGCGCCTGCTCGGCAGGCTGGTGCCGGACTATGCCAGCCGGGCCGACCGCAAGCTGCGCATCGCCCAGGGCTGACCCTGCCCGGCGGGCGGGCGCATCCGCTTGACCGGCCCGGCAACGCATGCCACGCCCTCGCGCTTTCGAAGGAGGCGAAGGAGACGGCCATGGCCGACCATCCCGTGCGCGTCACCCGCGCTCTGCTATCGGTTTCCGACAAGGCAGGCCTCGTTGAACGCGCGCGTAAGCTGGCAGAGATGGGCGTCCAGCTCATCTCCACCGGCGGCACAGCCCGCGCTCTCACAGAAGCGGGCCTTGCGGTCTCCGATGTCGCCGGCCTCACGGGTTTCCCGGAAATGATGGACGGGCGGGTCAAGACCCTGCACCCGGCCATCCATGGCGCCCTTCTGTTCCGGCGCGACCTTGAAAGCCACCGCGCCGATGCCGCGGCCCAGGGTATCGCACCGATCGATCTCGTCTATATCAACCTCTATCCCTTCGAGGCGACCGTGGCGGCCGGCAGAGACTTCGACACAGTCATCGAGACTATCGACATTGGCGGGCCGGCAATGCTGCGGGCCGCGGCAAAGAATGCCGATTTCGTTGCCGTCTGTAGCGATGCCGGCGACCTCGACGCCGTGCTGGAGGCGATGGTCGCGGGTGGCGGCACCACGGACCGGAGCCTGCGGCGCCGGCTGGCGGCCAAGACCTATGCGCGCACCAGCGCCTATGATGCGGCGATCTCGGCCTGGTATGCCCGCGAGCTGGGCGAGGCGAAGCCGGACTGGTTCGCCGTCGGTGGCCGCCGCGCGATGACGCTGCGCTATGGCGAGAACCCGCACCAGGCCGGCGCGCTCTACCGAACCGGTGAGACCCGCCCCGGCATTGCCACCGGCACACAGGTGCAGGGCAAGGCGCTGTCCTACAACAATCTCAACGACACCGATGCCGCCTTCGAACTCGTCAGCGAGTTCCCGGCCGACGAGCGCGCCGCAATCGCCATCATCAAGCATGCCAATCCCTGCGGCGTCGCGCTCGGCGAAACATCGCTCGCAGCCTATCGCGAGGCGCTCGCCTGCGATCCGGTGTCTGCCTTTGGCGGGATCGTCGCCCTCAACCGCCCGCTGGACGGGGAGACCGCGGAGGCGATCGCGGCGATCTTCACAGAAGTCGTGATTGCTCCGGATGCCGACGAGGCCGCGCGGGCGGTGTTTGCGGGAAAGAGAAACCTTCGCCTGATCCTGACGGGCGGTCTTGCCGACCCGGCCGCCCCCGGATGCAGCGTCAGGTCGATCGCCGGCGGCCTACTCGTGCAGGACCGCGATGCGGGCCGGGTGACACTGGCCGACCTGAAGACGGTGACCAGGCGGGCGCCGGACCCGCGCGAACTGGAAGACCTCCTGTTCGCATGGCGGGTCGCCAAGCACGTGAAGTCCAACACCATCGTCTACGCCCGCGACCTGACGAGCGTAGGGATTGGCGCCGGCCAGATGAGCCGGATCGACGCGGCGCGCATTGCGGCAAGGAAGGCCCAGGACGCCGCCAGCGCGGCAGGATGGACGGAGCCTCGTACGCGCGGCTGTGTCGCCGCCTCGGACGCTTTCTTCCCTTTTTCCGACGGTCTTCTTCAGGCCGCGCAGGCCGGCGCCACGGCCGTCATCCAGCCGGGCGGGTCGGTCCGCGATGACGAAGTCATTGAGGCCGCCGACGCTGCCGGCCTCGCCATGGTGTTTACCGGCATGCGGCACTTCAGGCACTGATACCATTCTGCGCGGACGGCTCCTCATCCGCGGTACCGGCGCATGGAGCGCCGACGCGCAGTCTCGCTTGCCCTCGCGCTGCAAGGGATAGGTGCCGATCCCTTGCAGCATGGTAGAAGGCCGCCGCCAGACCGCTCGCTCAGGCATCCGATGTGCGGACATGCTTGTCCCGTCCGAAGACCAGTCTCATCAGCCAGTTCGGGGCAAAGCGCTCAACGCCCGGGAAGTGGCGCAGGATACGCTCCATGAGGGCGCGTCCCCAAAGCGAATTCCGCCCGAGCAGGACCACGCCGATGATCACGACCGGAAGGCCAATCGGCACGAACGGAAACGGCGTGATAATGGCCAGCGGCACACCGATAAGGATCAGCACCAACCCGAGCATGGCGAGCAGCTGGCGCATGAAGGTCCTCATGCTGGCATGAAAAAACGACAGGGGCCACAGCCCCGCTGCTCGCGTGGGCTTGCCCACGTCACGATCCTCTTGCTCAATCATTCTGCCCTATATGGACCTTGCGTCTGCACCTGCCAACTCGGTCCAGCATCTCCTGTGCCACGGGCCTTCCGGCGCCAGTACAACGCGCTATACCCTTGGTCAGACGTCAGGTGACGGACGACGTAAGGCCGGGCGGGACCGGCTGGCGCCATCGGTGGAGTAGGCAATCGCATGAAGCTCGACGCCGTTCAGACCCTGCGCGGGATCGCGGCTCTTCTGGTGGTCATCTACCACATCAGGGCGATCGAGCGTGCCGCCCTCGAGGGGCTTGGCTATCCCGAAGCCGCACTGCTTGACACCATCCTCGCCAATGGATTTGCCGGGGTCGACCTGTTCTTCGTCATCTCAGGCTTCATCATGGTTTATGTTGCCGGTGGTGCAAGCCGAGGGCCCGCGACGGCAGCGGCCTTCCTGTTCGCCCGGGCGAGCCGGATCTATCCGCTGTGGTGGCTGTTCGCCGGCCTGATGGCGCTTTATTTCTGGTCGGCCTATGGCGTGCCTCTGGACCTGGAGGACGCGATCAATCGCGGCCAGTCAGCGGGCGAACATCTCATTGCCTCCTTCCTGCTCCTTCCACAGCCGAATTTCCCGGTCCTCGGGGTTGGCTGGACGCTGGTCCACGAGATGTATTTCTACGCGGTGTTTGCCCTTTTCCTGCTGGCGCCGCAGCGCTGGCTGCCCGTCCTGCTGTTCGGCTGGGCGGGCGCGGTGATCGCCGGATCGGTGGCCGGGCTCAGCGGCTCCTTTGCCAATGATCTTGTCATGCTCGCCTTCTACCCGATGACGATGGAATTCATCCTCGGGGCCATGGTCGGTCTTCTCGTGGTCAGCGGGCGGCGCCTCTTCCCCCGCTTCATGACCTTGGCTGGGATGACGCTGCTCATCCTCGCCCTCGTCTACCATCCCGACCCGGAAACGGTCCCGCAGAATTCGCTGACCTCAACCCTGCAATGGGGCCGGGTGGTTTGGTTCGGCCTCCCGTCCGCGATCCTGCTCTACGGACTTGTCGGCCTCGAGCTGAGCGGGCGCTTCAAGGCCGCCACCCTGCTCAGTGCGCTCGGCGACTGGTCCTACGCCCTCTATCTCAGCCACATGCTGACCATCAATGGCGTCAAGCGCGCCTTCCCCATCCTCGCTGATCTGGGCGAGCGGGTGGCCGGCGTGCCGCCGCAGCTCACCAACCTGCTGCGCCTTGGCACGCCGGGGGCGATGGACAATCTCGTCTTCCTCGCCGCCTGCGTCCTGTCCACTGTGATCGTCAGCTGGCTAAGTTTCCGCTTCTTCGAGACGCCTTTGCTGTCGGTCTTCGGGCGGCTGCGCCAGCGCTTTTTCCACCGCCCCGGCGAGAGCCTGAAGCCCGTCCCGATCCGCGCACAGGTCTGGTAAATCCTGCAACACCCCCGCGTCTGGCGCGCCCGCCCTACTCGGCGGCAACCGCCCTCGCGTCCGCCGCCGACCATTTCAGCACCGGGCGGCGGGCGGCGCGGGTCTCGTCGAGACGTCGCACGGGCGCCAGCTGCGGCGCCGCCTTCAGGGCAGGATCCCCGGCGGCGGCGCGCTCGGCAATCGCCCGCAGCGATGCGGCGAAGCGGTCAAGTTCCGCCTTGCTCTCGGTCTCGGTCGGTTCCAGCAGCATGGCACCGCCGACCACCAGCGGGAAATACATCGTCATGGGATGGTAACCCTCATCGATCAGCGCCTTGGCGATGTCGAGGGTCTCCAGACCCTGGCCCTCCATGAAATCGTCGCAGAACAGGGCCTCATGCATGCAATAGCCTTCAAAGGCCGGGCTCATCACCCCTTTCAGTTCGGCCAGCAGGTAGTTGGCGTTCAGCACCGCATCCTCGCCAGCCTGTTTCAGACCGTCGGCCCCATGGCTCAGCATGTAGGCGAGCGCGCGCACGAACATGCCCATCTGGCCATGGAAGGCGACCATCCGCCCGAAGCTCTCCTCCGCCGGCCCGGTCATGTCCTCGACAAGGCGGAAGCCGTCGGCGTCGCTCACGACGAACGGCACAGGCGCATGCGGCGCCAGCGCCTGCGAGAGCACCGTCGGTCCGGAGCCGGGTCCACCACCGCCATGGGGGGTGGAGAAGGTCTTGTGCAAATTGATGTGCATCGCGTCGATGCCAAGATCGCCGGGTCGGACCCGGCCCATGATCGCGTTGAAATTGGCGCCGTCGCAGTAGAAATAGCCGCCTGCAGCATGGATGAGGTCGGCAATCTCGCGGATGTCGCGCTCGAACAGGCCGCAGGTGTTCGGATTGGTCAGCATGATGCCGGCAATGTCGGACGGGTCGGCGAGCTTGTCGCGCAGGTCCGCCATGTCGACGCGGCCATCGCGCGCCGCCTCGATCTCGTCCACGGAAAAACCGCACTGGATGGCGGTCGCCGGGTTGGTGCCATGGGCGGAGGCCGGCACCAGCACCCGCTTGCGACGATCCAGTTCGCCGCGCACCTCCAGCGCCTTGCGGATCGCCAGCATGCCGCACAGCTCGCCATGGGCGCCGGCCTTCGGGCTCATCGCCACGGCGGGCATGCCGGTCAGCGTCTTCAGCCAGCTCGCCAGCTCGTCGATCAGCGCCAGTGCACCCTGCACGGTCTGCTGGGGTTGCAGAGGGTGGATGTCGGCAAAGCCCGCCAGCCGCGCCATTCGCTCATTGAGGCGCGGATTGTGCTTCATGGTACACGATCCCAGCGGGAACAGCCCGAGGTCGATCGCGTAATTGCGCTGGCTGAGCCGGACATAGTGGCGCACGGCCTGGGGCTCGGACAGGCCAGGCAGGTCGACAGGCCGACGCCGCTCCAGCCCGCCAAGCCGGCCGGGCGCGCCCCTGGGCACCGGCAGGTCGACGCCGGTCTTGCCCCAGCGGTCGGTCTCGAAGATCAGCGGCTCGTGCTGCAGCAGGCCGCGCGAGCCGGAGACGGTCGCAGGCCGGGCGGCGGCAGCGGGGGCATCAGCTGCGGGCGCGGTGAGGCGGCCGGTGGTGTTCATCGTCATGTCTCGCTCCTCACGCGATGTCCAGCCGGGAGGCTGGCTTGAGGTTGTCCGGGTCATCGGCCAGGCGGGCCGGCTCGTCTTCGGGCGCGAGCTCGCGCCCGTCGCGGGTCTCGAACCGGATCCCGGTCTGCGGATCGCGGCGGTAGACCATGTCGACGCCCGGATACCAGGCCGTCTCGCCATCGGGATGGCGCAGGCCCACTTCCAGAAGCCGCACAGGCCGGTCAGACCGGTTCTCGAAGGTGTGGCCGACGCGCGTGCCCGCCTTGAACGTCGCTGCTTCGCCCGCTCGCAGCAGGGTCTCGCCGGCGCCCTCCACCATCACCACCTCGCCCTCGAGCACATACACGAACTCATCCTCGGCTTCATGCCAGTGATAGAGGCCGGTGGATGCGCCCGGCGCCAGCTCGACCTCGCCGGCACCAAACTGGGTGAGTCCCCCGGCATCCGACAGGCGCCACTTGAAACAGCCATTGGTGCGCTGGCGCAGGCGGCCGGGATAGGCCTGGCGTTCGTACATCTCGGACGTTTTTCGCGTAACCCTGGGCATCGCTCAGATCACCTCCCTCAGAGTGTCAGCATAGGCGGCGATGTCGGCCTCCTGGGTGCACTCGGTGGCACAGGTCAGGATGACATCGCCCATGCCCGCCCCCGGCAGCAGGCGGTTCGCCCGCACGCCCCCCAGGACACCGCGCTCTTCCAGCATGGCGAGCACCGCCTCGGCGTTGAGCGGTGTCCTGAACGCAAACTCGTTGAAGAAACGGGGGGTCAGGATTTCAACGCCCGGCACACCGCACAGGGCATCGGCGAGCGCCACCGCCGCCTCATGGTTGAGCTCCGACAGCCGCGTCAGGCCGGCCCCGCCGAGCAAGGTCATGTGCGCAGTGAAGGCCAGCGCGCAGAGGCCGGAATTGGTGCAGATATTCGAGGTCGCCTTGTCGCGGCGGATGTGCTGCTCGCGCGTCGACAGGGTCAGGACATAGCCCCGCTGGCCGTCGGCATCCACGGTCTCGCCGCACAGCCGGCCGGGCATCTGGCGCATGTGCTTCGCATTCGCCGCGAACAGGCCGACATAGGGCCCGCCGAAATTCAGCGCATTGCCAATGGACTGGCCTTCACCGGCGGCTATATCCGCGCCCATCTCGCCGGGAGGCGGTACCATGCCGAGTGCCACAGCTTCGGTGAACACCGAGACGAGCAGGGCGCCTTTGCCATGGGCGGCGTCGGCCACTGGCGAGAGGTCGCTCACCGTACCGAACACATTGGGGGTCTGGCCAATCACACAGGCGGTCTCACCATCAACCGCGCCGGCCAGCGCACCCTCATCGTCGATCGCCGGCGCCAGGGCGACCACCTCGATCCCCTGCGCCTCACACAGGGTGCGGGTCGCCGTCGCATAATGAGGGTGCAGGCCGCCGGAGAGCACCACCTTGCGCCGGCGCGTCACCCGGCATGCCATCAGGGCGGCTTCGGCGCAGGCAGTCGAGCCGTCATACATGGAGGCATTGGCGACCTCCATCGCGGTGAGTTCGGCGACCTGGGTCTGGAACTCGAACAGGCTCTGGAGGGTGCCCTGCGCGATTTCAGGCTGGTAGGGCGTATAGGTGGTCAGGAATTCCGAGCGCTGGATAATGTGGTCGACGCTCGCCGGCACATGGTGCTTGTAGGCGCCCGCGCCGATGAAGAAGGGCCCTTCCGACGCCGTGCGGTTCTGCACGGCGAGATTGCCGAGATGGCGCTCCACGGCCAGCTCGCCGGCATGCATCGGCAGGCCCTCGATCGGCCCGTCAAGGCGCGCCGCTTCCGGAACGTCGGCATAAAAGGCGTCAACCGACGGCGCGCCAATTCGGCGCAGCATCGCGGCGCGGTCTTCGGGGGTCAGTGGCAGGTAGCGCATCGGGGACTCTCCTAGAGGCCTTCGCAATAAGTCAGGTAGGCTGCCTCATCCATGAGGCTTTCGGTTTCCTCGCCGCGGGTGAGCCTGATCACGCAGATCCAGCCATCGGCCTGCGGCGACTCATTCACCGTTTCAGGCTTCTCCGAGAGCGCCCCGTTCACCTCGGTGACATCACCCGATACGGGGGCGTAGATATCAGAGGCCGCCTTGACGCTCTCCACCACCGCGAGCTCCTCGCCCTGCGCGACCGTGCGGCCGGTTTCCGGAAGCTCGACAAAGACGACGTCACCGAGCTGTTCGGCGGCATAGCGGGTGATCCCCATGGTGGCGAGGTCGCCCTGCACGCTCACCCATTCATGGTCCTTGGTGTAGAATCGGGGGCTCTGGGTCAGTTCGGTCATGGGTCTCAACTCTCTCCTCAGCGCTTGTATCGGGGCTCGGTGAAAGGCAGCGCGCACACCTCCGCCGGACGCGGACGCCCGCGTACCATCAACTCAACGGGCGTCCCCGGCGTTGCGAGATCGGCGCGGACATAGCCCATCGCCACCGGCCCGCCGACGCTCGGCCCGAACCCGCCTGAGGTCACGTGACCAACGGGCATACCCTCCTTGCAAATCCCGGTCCCCTCGCGGGCCGGCGCGCGCTCCAGAGGCCGGATGCCGACACGTCGCTGACGCGGGCCTTCCGACAGGGCCCGCAATATCCGCTGCGCGCCGGCAAAATCGGCCCGCTCGCGCCGGGACTTCTGGATCACCCAGGCGAGATCCGCCTCGACGGGGTCGCAGGTCTCGTCCATGTCATGGCCATAAAGGCAGAGACCCGCCTCGAGGCGCAGGGAGTCCCGTGCACCCAGGCCGACCGGCTTGACCCGTTCATCGGCCAGCAGCCGGCCTGCAAGGGAAGCCGCCTCGTCATTGCTGACGAGGATCTCGAACCCGTCCTCACCGGTATAGCCGGTGCGCGAGACGATGACGCTCTTGCTCCCACGCCCGGAAAAAGGGGCGATGTCCATGAAGCGCAGGGCTGCAATGCCAGGAAACTCGGCTTCCAGCACCGCTTCGGCTTCGGGGCCCTGCAGCGCGATCAGGCTGGCACGCGTGTCATGGCGCACCAGTTCCACGTCCGCGCCCATCACATCACGCAGACGTCCGAAATCGCGCTCCTTCACTGCGGCATTGACGACGAGATAGAGTTCGCCCTGATGCGGCGCGTCGGCCGGCCGGCCGACCAGAAGGTCGTCGGCGATCGTGCCCTCATCGGTCAGCAGCACGCTGTAGCGCAGGCGGCCAGGCTTCATGCCGGCGATTGCCGACGGGATAACCCGCTCGGCCCGGCGCGCCAGTTCGCAGAATCGCGCGTCGGGATCGTCCGCGCCCGCCCCCGGGAGGAATCGCAGGCTCACCGGACCCATGTGCGAAACGTCGAACAGCCCGGCATGCTGGCGGGTCCAGAGATGCTCGGCCATGACGCCCCCGGCGTACTGCACGGGCATGTCATAGCCGGCGAATGGCACCATTTTCGCGGCGAGCGCGGTATGCAGCTCAAAAAGCGCCGTGCGCTTCAGGCTGTCATCTCCGTCATGCATTGGCACCTGCTCCGAACAAGGACGGGACCAGCCCGGCCAGCCAGGCGGGTGTCCCGCAATCCCTGCCCCCGCTGTCTTGGTGCCTGAGAGATTCCGCCGGTCGGCACCGGCTTGCTCCTTCGGCGAGGCCCGGGCGTCTGTCTCGCCGCCGCCTCTTTCCAGCGTTCCTGACCCTTCCCGGTCCTTTTGCCTGAGCGTTTCCGGGGCGGTTGCGCCTTCGGCGGCGGACACGCCGGTCCGCCCTCTCCCGGGAAGAAGGTCTTCACCGAAACGAAGGTAGTGCGGATTCTGCAGTGCGGCAAGCAAATGGGCCGTGCGCCCGGACCACCCAGCCTGTACCTTTGCCAGCAAACCAAGCGGAGTTGACCGATGCCCAAGCCTGTTTTGCCGGCGAGCGTCCTGGCATTCGCCCTGACCGCCCGGTTGGCACACGCCGACCCGGCCGCGATCACCGGGCTTTGGGCGACGCCAGACGGGAACGCCCGGATTGAGATATCCGATTGCGGCGACGCATCACCCTGCGGCTATCTGGTCTGGGTCAATCCGCAGGAGGCAAGCTCCGACCGCGACATCAACAACCCGGATGAAAGCCTGCGCGAACGTCCCCTGGCCGGCATGTTGATGGTTTGGGATTTCAGGGCCCGTGGCGAGTCCTGGCACAGCGGGAAGGTGTACGATCCGGAATCCGGTCGCACCTACCGCGCAAGCCTGACGCCGAAGGATGACGGTCGGCTGGCGCTCAGGGGCTGTTTCGGACCGTTCTGCCGCTCGCAGGTGTGGACCCGTGCAACCCCTCCCGACGCGGCCGCCACTACATCCGCTCCGGCACGGTGATGCCAAGAAGGCTGAGCGCGCATTGAAGCTGGCGCAGCACCGCGCGCGACAGGGCGAGCCGGGAGCCCCGGCGCACTGCGTCCGGCTCGGCAGCGATCGGGTGTGCGCCGTAGAAACCGCTGAACGCCTGCGCCAGCGCATAGACGTGTTCGCACAGGATGTGCGGCATGCGCTTGTCGCGGGCGCCGAGAAGCGCCGCGCCAAAGCCGTCGAGCGCGAGGACAAGCGCTCGCTCGGCCTCGCTCTCCACACTCACCGGGCCGTCTGCCAGACCCTCCGCCTCCGCCCGGCGCAACAGCGACTTGATCCTCACCGCCGCGTACAGGAGGTAGGGGCCGGTCCTGCCCTCGAAACTGGTAAATCGGTCGAGATCGAACACATAATTCGTGGTCCGCGTATTCTGCAGGTCAGCAAAGCGAAGCGCCGCGCGGGCGACCAGGCGGGCAACCTCCTCGCGCTCGCCGGCGTCCATGTCCGCTGGCAGTTTCGCCGCAGCCTCGATCTTGCGCCTCGCCTCATCGAGCGCCATCGCGTTGAGATCCGCCAGCCGCAACACCCCGCCCTCGCGGGTCTTGAACGGCTTGCCGTCCGGACCGTTCACCGTGCCAAAGCCGATATGCTCGCAGCGCTCCTCGGCGATCAGGCCGGCCAGGTCGGCGGCGCGGAACACCTGCTCAAAGTGCAGCGCCTGACGCTGATCGACAATGTAGATCAGGCCGTCCGGAGTTGGCTCGAAATTCCGCACACGGTCATAGATCGTTGCCAGGTCGGTGGTGTGATAGCCGGTCCCGCCGCGCGAGTTCACCAGCATCACCGGCGGCACGTCCTTCCTGTCGCCGTCACGCTCAACAGGGACGATCAGCGCGCCGTCATCCTCGCGCGCAAGGCCCTTGTCACGAAACAGTGCGACCATCTCCGCGATGAGATGATCGACATCGCTCTCGCCCTTCCAGAGGTCGAAGGCAACATCGAGGAAGGCATAGTCCACCTTCAGCTCTGCGACCGACACCTCGATGAAATGCTGAAGAAGCGCGCGGTAGCCTGGCCGGCCGGCCTGGAGCTCTGCCACGGCTGCCTGCGAGCGCGCATTGCGTGCTGCATCGGCCTTCGCCTTGGCCGAGGCGGCAGGATAGAGCCGCCCCAGATCGTCGATCGTGACAGGCGGGTCCTCCGGATACGGACCGCTATAGTCGGCATCGAAATACAAGAGCGCCGGCTGCTCGTCCTGCAACTCGGTGACAAGATGCCCCATCTGCAAGCCCCAGTCGCCGAGATGGACATCAGAGACCACCTGGTCACCCGCAAAGCGGAAGATCCGCTGCAGCGTGTCGCCGATCACGGCAGAGCGCAGATGGCCCACATGCATGGGCTTGGCCACATTCGGTCCACCAAAGTCGAGCACCAGTGCCACCGCATCACTGGCCGGGGCGGCGCCGCAGCGCGCGTCACCGGCGATCATCCCGGCCCGCTCGGCCAGTGCCTGCGCAGAGACGCGGATATTGAGAAAGCCCGGCCCGGCGACCTCCGCCGCTGCAATCGCGGGATGGGCGGCGATCTGGCCCGCAATCTCGCCGGCTATCTCGCGGGGATTGCGGCCCGCCTTCTTCGCCATCGCCAAGGCGCCATTGCACTGGAAGTCGGCCAGCTCTGGCCGGTCCGAGCGCCGCACCACGCCAGCCGCGCGCTCAAGGCCGAGCCGCTCGAACGCATCACCGCAGGCCGCCGACAGCACGCTGGACAGATCGGACATGAACGCCCTCCGCGGGCCTCAGTTGGCGCGCGCGCCGAGCTGGAAGCGCTGGCCCTCGCGGTTGAAGGCGAGCTGCGCTTCATTCAGCTCAAAGCCAACAACGATCTCGAAATTGGACCCCGACACGCCTTCGTCCGCGCGCGGGATAATGATATCACGGATGACCTGAGTGTCGGACGAAACCGGCGCCCCGCGGAAGACACCCTCGACCACGAAACGCTCCTTGCCGAGGACCTTTGCGTTGCGGCGCGTGACTGCCACGAAATACGGGTAGGTAAAGCGCGTCTCTGCTGCCGCCTCGCCCCGCCCGAAGGCAAAGTCGATCTCCAGCTGCGCCTGGATGGGCGAGCTGCCAACATACCGGCAGAACAGACGCACATCGGTAATCTCGCCGGTGAAACGGATATTGCTGAAGCTCTGGCCGTTGCCGTCGAAGACGATGATCCGGGACGTGTCATAGATCGAGCCCGACACCGGGCAGGGGCCGGCATTGGCACGGCTATCGAGCGCGCCGGGTCCTGAAGCACTGGAACAGGCCCCAAATCCGGCAAGCAGGGCGACGGCGATCAGGCTGGAACGGGGCATGGCGCGCTATGTGTCCTTCTTCACCGGGCTGGACAGGATGCCTAACTAGGCTGCACGACTTATAAAGCCGCAGAGCGACCACGCAACGCCGCGACCGCAGGAAGGCCCATTGCCAATGTCTGAAGAGCCCCGCCCCCCACTCCGCCTGCTCCTCGCCGCGCCGAGAGGCTTCTGCGCAGGGGTCGACCGGGCGATCCAGATCGTCGAGGAAGCCCTGCGGAAATGGGGTGCTCCGGTCTATGTCCGCCACGAGATCGTGCATAACCAGCATGTGGTGTCGCGGCTGGAAGCGCTGGGCGCGGTATTCGTCGACGAGTTGCATGAATGCCCGACCGACCGGCCGGTCGTCTTTTCCGCCCATGGCGTGCCCAAGGCCGTACCCGCCGAGGCTGAGGCGCGGCGGTTGGTCTATGTCGATGCAACCTGCCCGCTGGTTTCCAAGGTCCATATCGAGGCAGAGCGCCATCACCGGGCCGGCCGGCATGTGCTGCTGATCGGCCATGCCGGACACCCGGAGGTCATCGGGACCCTGGGCCAGCTTCCCGAAGGCGCCATGACGCTCGTGGAAACCGTGGAAGACGTCGCCGCCCTCGCCCCGCCTTCGGGCACGGCCCTGGCCTTCGTCACCCAGACCACCTTGTCGGTCGATGATACCGCAGAGATCGTCGCCGCACTGCAGGCCCGTTTCCCGGCCATTGCCAGTCCGCACAAGGAAGACATCTGCTATGCCACAACCAACCGACAGGAAGCAGTCAAGGCCATGGCGGCGGGCGCCGGCCTCGTGCTGGTGATCGGTGCGGAAACGTCCTCGAATTCCAAGCGGCTTGTCGAGGTTGCCCTGCGAGCCGGCGCGCGCGATGCACGGCTGGTGGCCAGTGCCGAGGATATCGACTGGGCGTGGTTCGATGGTGTGCTGACCCTCGGCCTGACTGCCGGGGCAAGCGCGCCGGAGGATCTGGTGACGGGGGTCATGGACGCCTGCCGCCAGCGCTATGACGTGCGTGTGCAGGAGGTGCTGGTGACCCGTGAGGACGTGGTCTTCAAGCTTCCGCGGGTACTGAGCGAGGCCTGAGATCGGCACGCCAGATGGGCCTGTTCCCGGTGGGTTTCGATGTTCGGGTCGTTGCCACCCTCAATGGGTATGACCCCGCTGCCTTTCGGCGGCGGGGTCATCGCTCGTCAGAGCGTTGCCCTTATCAGAAGGGGTTCACGCCGAGTGCCTGGACGGTCGACACGGTCATGTAGCCAACCGGCAGGCCGCGATCACGCTGGAAAGCTTCCATGGCGGTGAGGGTGGCCGGACCGAAGGCACCATCGACCGGGTTGGTGTAGCCCGCAGCCGTGAGGGCCTGCTGGATTTCGCGGATCTTGCCCGGCGAGGTGTTGGTGTCGCAGAGCACTTCGCTCCACTCAAGGCCGCCGCCACTGGTGACGACGCGCTTCTCGACGGTCTTGTAGGTCGCCGGGATGGAGATCACTTCCTCGCGAGCGGGCTCGACCAGGCGTTGCACGGTGATCGTGTCGAAGACGGCCGGGATCACTTCCTCGACAACACGCGCCGACTCAACGACAACTTCGCGGGTCACGGTCTCGTAGCGGGCCGGCAGGACGCGGGTATCCGTACGCTCCGGCTGGGCGATGCGGGTCCGGGTCACGGTGTCGTACTGAGCCGGAACCTCGACCATGCAGAGCAGTTCGCCCGTGGTGAGCTGACCCTCACCGGAGCCGATGGTCGTGCCGGTGCCGGCAGCGCCGCGGCCGAACAGACCCGAACCCGGCTTCCAGGTGGTGTAGGCCGGACGGACCAGAACCTGCTCGGTGTAGGTCTCGAATTCCGCCGGGATGACGATGGTCTCGGTCCGCTCCGGCTCGACCACGACCTGCTCGGTCACGGTCTCGTAGCGAGCCGGGACGACGCGGTACTGGATGGTCTCTTCCTTGACGAGGACCTGCTCGGTGACGGTCTCGTACTGGGCCGGAATGACGCGGATTTCCGTGGTGTCCGGACGGTCGACCACTTGCTCGGTGACCACTTCGGTCACTTCAGGGATCAGAACGCGCGCGAAGCACTCGCCCGGCTGGGCGTTCGGCGGCATGTCCGCCTGTTGAGCAAGCGCCGTGCCGGCAAAGGCCGACGCAGCAGCAGATGCGATCAGCATCATCTTCATAACCAATTCTCCCCTTTCGATGGCCCGCATTCGTGCGACCCAGCTCGGCTGAACAGACCTGCAGGGCTCGAAACGCTTTCTGCAGGCTGGCGCGCAGGCCGGTGCCCCCGGACCGCAAGCCCTCCGCTCCTTAGCGCAAGCTTTAACGCTCTGCCAGTGTTGGTTAAGAAAATATCATGGACCTTTCGCCGCGACAGTGGCGATTTTCACACGCCCAGGCGTCACTTCCCTTGGGACGAAAGGGAAACCGCACTAATGCAACCGGAATGAACCACAAGACAAAGGGCGCCCCATGATAGCGCGTTACACCCGCCCCGAAATGGCCGCGATCTGGTCGCAGCAGTCGCGCTTTGCGATCTGGCTCGAAATCGAGACGCTGGCCGCCGAGGCCATGGAGCGTCTCGGCACGATCCCGCAAGGCACTGCGGCGGCCGTGCGCACTCGCGGCGGCTTCGACCTCGCCCGGATCGACGAGATCGAGCGGGAGGTGAAGCATGATGTCATCGCCTTCCTGACCAGTGTCGCGGAGCATGTCGGCGAGGAGGCGCGCCATCTTCACAAGGGCCTGACCTCATCGGACGTGCTCGACACCGCCCTCGCGGTGCAGCTGAGCCGGGCAAGCGACCTGCTGCTCACCGGCATCGACCGGGTGCTTGACGCCCTGCGCGCGCGCGCCTTCGAGCACAGGCTCACCCCGGTGATCGGGCGCAGCCATGGTATCCACGCCGAGCCGACCACATTCGGGCTGAAACTCGCCGGGTTCCACGCCGAGTTCCAACGTGCCCGCACCCGGCTGCAGGCGGCCCGCGCCGACATCGCGACCTGCTCGATCTCCGGTGCTGTCGGCACGTTTGCCAATATCGACCCGGCCGTCGAAGCGCATGTGGCCGAGGCCCTCGGCCTCCAGCCGGAGCCGGTCGCGACCCAGGTCATCCCGCGCGACCGCCACGCCCAGTTCTTCGCGGTGCTCGGTGTCATCGCCGCATCGGTGGAGCGCGTCGCCACGGAAATCCGCCACCTGCAGCGCACCGAAGTGCTGGAGGCGGAGGAGTATTTCTCGGCCGGCCAGAAGGGGTCCTCGGCGATGCCGCACAAGCGAAACCCGGTGCTGACGGAAAACCTGACCGGCCTTGCCCGGCTGGTGCGTTCCGCCGTCGCGCCCGCGATGGAAAACGTCGCCCTTTGGCACGAACGCGATATTTCCCACTCGTCTGTTGAGCGCGGCATCGCGCCGGACGCGACCGCTCACCTCGATTTTGCCCTGCACCGGCTCGCCGGCGTGATCGAACAGCTGGTGGTCTATCCGGACCGCATGCGCGCCAACCTTGACCGGCTTGGCGGGCTGCACAACAGCCAGCGGGTGCTGCTCGCCCTCATCGAGGCCGGTGCGAGCCGCGAGGATGCATATGCTCTCGTGCAGCGCAATGCCATGAAGACCTGGTCCGGCGAGGGCGATTTCCTCGACCTCCTGAAGGCCGACGCGGCGGTCACCGCCCACCTGCCGCCCGCCAGGCTCGAGAGCCTGTTCGATCTCGGCTATCATTTCACCCATGTCGACACCCTCTTCCAAAGGGTTTTCGGTGAGCGCTGAGGCGCAGCGGGCGGGCCTCATCGAGGACAGCCTTGAAATCGCTGCCGCGGCGGGTGATCCATCCCGGGCCATCTACCGCCCGCTATTTGCCGTCCACAAGGAGCGTGAAGCGCTGTTCGACGGGGACCTCGCCCTTGAGCGCGACCCGGTCTGCGCGCGGTGCGGCCCGGACCGGACGCCCGCCATGGATACCGCCTGGTCACACGTGCTTGAGGCAGCGCGCCGGCTGCGCTGACCCGGTTCCGCTCAGGACACGCACGCTTATAGTCGCGCGCGTCGAAACCGGGGAGGCCATCCGACATGCTTCGCACGATCGCTGCCATCCTGGCTGTGGCAACGCTCGCCGGCCCCGCCTGCGCCGAGCCGCTGGTGAAGATCATCAACTTCACCGCCGACTGGTGTCCCAATTGCCAGGTGGTCGACCCGCGCATCGACACGGCCCTGACACAGTTCTCCGCGCAGGACGTGGAGCTTGTCGCCCTCGACATGACCGATACGCGCGGCGCCAGCGAGCAGGACCGGCTCAATCTCTGGATCGAGGCCATGCGCCTCGCCGACAGCCACAAGGCCGGATATCTCTGGGACTGGTATGGCGGCACGACCGGCATTGCTGCCATCATCGCCGCCGACAATGGCGAGCCGATTTCCTGCATCCAGCGGGTGCTCTCGGTAGAGGACATCGCCGCGCGCATCGAGGAGGCGACCATCCTCACCCGCCTCGCCCCGGCCGGCCGTCGCAAGCCGAACGGCCCGGACTGCCCGCCGCCGCAGCAGCGCGGACGGTAGGTCGGGGGCGGGCCCGATCCGTCGGCCGCGTCACGGGCGCCAGCACCGGCGACCGCAGACCGCGCGGTGCGGGCTCCGGCCGGGGCGTGGCAGGTCCTTGCGGCAGGCCGGCCGGCCGGGTCAGGACGTGTCGGGCGCCAATGGGCGTGCCCCATTACGGGAGGGCGCCTCGGGGCGGCCCGGCCGTGCCGCGCGTTCCAGCCGTCCAGCTGCCAGGTCCGCAGGCGCAGGCGGCGCCAGCCGCGCCAGAACCGCACGTGCGGCATTGATCGCCGCCTGCCAGTCCGGCATGGGCGGCGGTCCGGGCAAGGGCGGGATCACAACCAGCCTGAGCTGACCGCACGGGAAAAGCCAGGCCTCGCCATGGCTGCAGCCGGCGGCCAGGGCGCGGGCGATGTCAGCCCGGAAACGGATCAGCGACAGCACCAGCACCGGCCACCAGAAGACGGGCGTCAGGCGGAAGACATCGCGTACGGCAACCGGCATGGCCACCATGGTATGCGACGGGACAAGGGGTTGGACAGACGCGCGCATTATGGGGGCGCTAGGGCGGTTTCCGCGCTCCGGAGGGGGGACCGAGGCGGGTCGGGTCGCAGGCGTCCTCCCGGGCCGGGAGCGCCTGCCGGGAGCGCCCTGCCTCACGCTGCGTCGCGTTCCAGCTTTTCCTTGCGGGCGCTGAGTTCCTGTTTCACCCGCTCGGCCAGCTGGCGCACCGTGAAGGGCTTGGGCAGGAACGAGACCTCGCGGTTCTCATCAAGCTGCTTGGCAATGTCGCGTTCCGCATAGCCGGAGATGAAGACCACGCGGGCGGTGCCGAGATAGTCCTTCGCCGCCCTTATCAGCGCCGGCCCGTCCATGCCCGGCATGACCACGTCCGAAATGACAAGGTCGAACGCGCCGGAATTGTCCTTCAGCACGTCAAGCGCCTCCTCGCCATCGGCCGCCTGCTCAACCTCATAGCCGCGCGATTCCAGCAGCGATGCAGCGATCCCGCGCACGCCATCCTCGTCCTCGACGAGGAGAATCCGGCCGCGCCCGGAAATATCGACAGGCCTCGCCGGGGACTGGGCGGCAATCTCTTCCCCGGGCGCCTCGAGCGAGTCCGCAGCGAGCGCCGGCAGGTAGATCTGAAAGGTCGTGCCCTTGCCGACCTGTGAGATCGGGCAGATGTAACCTTCCGACTGTTTTATGATGCCATAGACCGTGGCGAGGCCAAGGCCGGTGCCGACGCCGGCCTCCTTGGTCGTGAAGAAGGGCTGGAAGATGTTGTCCATGACATCCCGGCTCATGCCATGGCCATTGTCCTCCACCTCGATCAGCAAATAGTCGCCGGGCTCGACGAACTTGAAGCCGGCCGCATGGGCATCCTCGGCGGCTGCCCGGCGGGTGCGGATGGCCAGCTTGCCGCCCTTGCTCTTGGCCAGCATCGCGTCGCGGGCATTGGTGGTGAGGTTGATGATCACCGTCTCGAGCTGGTTCCGGTCCGCCCGGATCTGCGGCAGGTCACGACCATGAACGAGGTCCAGCTCGATCCGCTCATCGAGGATCTGGCGAAGCAGGATGGAGAATTCCGACAGGAAGTCGGTGACATCGAGCCGCTCGCTGCGGAAGGTCTGCTGGCGGGCATAGGCCAGCAGCATGCGCACCAAGTCCTTCGCGCGCACCGCGAACTCATGGATGTTGCGCAGGTTGTCATAAGACGGGTCACCCACCGGATGGCGGGTCATCAGGCTCTCATTGTTCAGGATGATCCCCTGCAGCACATTGTTGAAATCATGCGCCACGCCGCCGGCAAGCTGGCCGATCGCCTGCATCTTCTCCCCCTGTGCGAGGCGCAGCTCAAGCTTCTTCTGCTCGGTCATGTCGATGACATAGGCGACCGAGGGCCTGCCCTGGCGATCCAGTGTCACGAACACGTTGACGTCACGGGTTTCCTCGCCGGCGAGCTTGAGGCCGACCGGCTGGTCAACCGCATCGAGCAGTTTCTGCAAGAGCGCGCCGGGTCCGTCGCCGGCCACGAACAGGTCGGCGAACCGGCCGCCGGGCGTAGCAGAGCCCTCCGTCATCTCCATCAGCGCCCGGTTGGCGTCGAGGATGATTGCCGTCTCCACTGAGCCGCCGTCGAGGCGCACCGCGCCGAAGGGCGCGTCATCGAACATCGGGTCGCCGCCATCGGGCAGCGGCCGGGCAGCCGATCGTGCCGCCAGCCGGTCCTCGCTGATTGCCATTGCCTCGGCGCTGGCCAGCAGGATAGTCCGCCCGGTGGCGTCGGCGCCCTTGCCGGTCCAGGTGGTCATCGCCTGCACCGGCACCTCGACGCCGTCGCGCCCGCGCAGGGCGATGTCAGCCCGGCTCGCCCGCCCCGACTTGCGGTCCCGCGCCAGCAGCTTGACGAATTCCGGGCGCATGATGTCGTCGATGCGCACGCCCTCAAGCGGACCATCAAGGCCAAGCAGTTCGCGCACCCAGAGATTGGCATAGGAAATCGTTCCGTCCGGCCTGGAGGCGAAGAAGCCGACCGGGGCGTCCTCCATGAACAGGCCGCGCAGGTCGACGACGCTCGTGGCATCCTCACTGCCAGCGATGCGGCGCAGGCGCCACAGCGTGCGGTTGCGTGGCAGCGGCGAGACGCTGACCTCGTACTGCGCCGGAACGCCATCGCGCCCCAGCGTCACCGGCGGCAGGACCTCGCGGCGGGTTGTCTCCGACTTTGCCGCCTTGGCGAGCCGGTAGACCGGCGCAGACACGCCGGGCGTTGCGCCGAAAATGCGGTCGACCGAGGCCGGGCCCTCGCCTTCAAGACCGCTGACCGCCAGGTCCATCAACTTTCGATAGGCGGTGTTGGCAACCACCGGAGCGCCGCCGCGGTCTGCCACCAGCACCGCCTCGTCGAGCGCCTCGATCCACTGGAAGCGCGGCGGCTGGGCCGCGGCAAGATCGGCCGCGCGGCCGCGTTCGGGGAACAGGCCGAGCCGCCGGCCGGCACCGCGAACCGTCCAAAGCAGCAGCACCATGCCGCCGGTGGCAAGCGCGATAAGGAAGACGGGCGCCGTTGTGCCGCTGGCCCCAGGCCAGGCGATCGCGACAACGGCTGCGGCGATTGCCATCAGCAGGGCGGCCCAGAACAGCAGCTGCAGCACGTCCGGCCGGCGGGTCTCGCCTTGTGGTGCATCGGGCTGCGCGGCTGGGTCCGCCGCCGGCGCGGTCAGTTCGAGGGGAGCGGGGCGGTCGGTCTTCGGTTCCGGCATGCTGGACTCGCTTGAATTGGGGGCGCGCAAACACCCGGATACACTGGCGCGATTCGCCGTGCCGCGCGCCGGCGAGGTCGCACGCCCGGGCGGTGACTGCCCGTTAACCTTGGCACTGACGTCCCATAAGTTTAACCAAAACGTTAAAACCGTTAAAAATGAAGTGGCAACTGCGCCCTTCCTCATCCACGGAGTGAACTGCCCATGTCCCGCATTGCCGCGGCCATCGCTGCCTTGTCCCATGCCCTCCTGGGTCCGCTCGCCAGTGCCCAGTTGCCCGATGCCGAGGCTGCCGCCATCCTCGTGACCGTTCCGGAGACGGCGAGCGAGGAGGAGCGGGCCGCCTGGCAAACCGGCACTGAGTCGGAGCGCTTCAACACCTGGCTCGGCTGGCAATGGGACAGCGAGACCGCCCGCAGCCCGATCCGCCAGACCTATCTCGGCATCAAGACCGATTATGACAAATGGGATGATGTCAGCCCCGAAGCGCGTCTTGAGGCGATGACGGCAAAGCGCCAGGCCGTGGCGACCATGAAGTCGGTGTTCGACCATGACGCCCTCGACGCCCAGGCGAAGCTCTCCTGGGAGATGATGGAGTACCAGCTGCAGCGCAGCGAAGCCGACTGGCGCTTCCGCGACCATGGCTACACCTTCAACCAGATGTTCGGGGTGCAGTCGCAGGTTCCGGCCTTCCTGATCAACCAGCACCGGGTCGCCACCGTGTCGGACGCGCAGGCCTATGTCACCCGTCTGGAGGGCGTTGGACCCTATCTCGGCCAGCACATGGCCAATGCCGAGCGCGCCGCAGGCCAGGGCGTCCTGCCGCCGCGCTTTGTCTATGACTACCTGATCCCGACCGCGCAGAACGTGATCACAGGCTACCCGTTCGGCGATGCGGGCGAGGACACGCCCTCGCCGATCTGGGAGGATTTCGCCGGCAAGGTTGATGCCCTCGTCGTTCAGGGCGAGGCGAGCGAGGAGGAGGCCGCCGCGCTCAAGGCTGCCGGCCGTGAGGCCATGCGTGCGTATTTCGGCCCGGCCTACGCTCTGCTCGTCTCCTTCCTGCACCAGCAGGCGCACGAGGCCTCGCAGGATGATGGCGTCTGGCGCCTGCCGGACGGCGAGGCCTATTACGCAACCCGCCTGGCCGCCCAGACCACCACCGACATGACCGCCGACGAAATCCACGCGCTCGGCCTTGCCGAAGTGGCGCGCATTCATGGCGAGATGAGCGCGATCATGGAAACGGTCGGCTTTGACGGCACGCTGGCGGACTTCTTCGCCTTCATGCGTACCGACCCGCAATTCTACAAGCCGAACAGCGATGAGGGCCGGGCGGAATACCTCGCCGAGGCCAGGGCGATGATCGACGGCATGCGCGAACGCCTGCCAGAGATGTTCAACACCTTCCCGAAGGCGGACATCCTCGTCAAACGGGTCGAGCCCTTCCGCGAGAAGGCCGCCGGCAAGGCGTTCTACCAGCGCCCCTCCGCCGACGGCTCAAGGCCCGGCATCTATTACGCCAATCTCTACGACATGGCCGACATGCCGATCTACCAGATGGAGGCGTTGGCCTTCCATGAGGGCATTCCGGGCCACCACATGCAGCTGGCGATCGCTCAGGAACTCGAGGGCATCCCGATGTTCCGGAAATCCGGGAACGTGACCGCCTACACCGAGGGCTGGGGCCTCTACTCGGAGTATTTCCCAAAGGAATACGGCTTCTACGCAGACCCCTATTCCGACTTCGGCCGGCTGGCGATGGAACTCTGGCGCGCCGCCCGCCTGGTTGTTGATACCGGCCTGCATCACAAGCGGTGGACGCGCGAGGAGGCGGTTCAATACCTGCTTGAGAACACGCCGAATTCGGAGGGCGACGCCCGCAAGGCGATCGACCGTTATATCGTGTTGCCGGGACAGGCGACCGCCTACAAGATCGGCATGATCCAAATTCTCGCGCTTCGCGACAGGGCGCGCGAAGCGCTCGGCGAGGCGTTCGACATCCGCGCCTTCCACGATGTCATCCTCAAGAGCGGCCCGCTGCCGCTTACCATCCTCGAACGAGAGGTCGACACCTGGATCGCGCGGACGAAAGCCGGCTGAGGCAGGCGGACACGGAAAAAACCCAGCGGGCCGGCCGCGGCGCCCTTGCCACAGCCGAGATATTCTGCTTTTGTTCCGCACGGGGAGAGCCATGACGGTAATGTCACTCGTGCCACAGGCCATTCGCGATCGCTTTGAGGTGCATGAATGGCGCAATGGGCTCGCGGTTCTGCACACCGCCCATGGCGCGTGCTGGCGCGACATCCTGACGGTCCTTCAGGAATTCGAGTTGTTTGCGACTGAGATCCTCTCGCCCGGTGGCTCGAAGTCCTCGATCGCCAAGCGCCTTGATGGTCGGCTGTTTGAACTTGGCTGGACAGAACAGAATTTCAGGACAAAGCTGGTTGTCGACGACCAGACCTTTGATTCGCCAACACACAAGGTGGACTGCGTAAAGGGGCGGGTCGCTCTTGAAGTGGAGTGGAACAACAAGGATCCCTTTTTCGATCGGGACCTGAACAATTTCAGGCTCCTGTTTGAACACCGGGCAATCGACGTCGGCGTCATCATCACGCGCTCGAGCGCACTCCAGGCGATCTTCAACAACCTCGGCAGGGGCACGAGCTTTGGCAATTCGACAACGCACATGGACAAGCTCCTTCCGAGGCTGGAGGGCGGCGCCGGCGGCGGCTGCCCTATCGTGGCGTTCGGAATCACGGCGGAGTGTTACGTTGATGACCGATAATGTTGTCCCCCTTTCCGACTCTGCCCGCAGCCTCCTGCGCACGGCAGGCGCAAACCGGTTCGGCACGATCCTCGCCGATCCTCCCTGGCGCTTCACGAACCGGACCGGAAAGATGGCCCCGGAACATCGGCGTCTCAGCCGGTATGACACGATGACGCTGGACGATATCTGCGCGCTGCCTGTTGCCGAGATCGCAGCGGAGCCGTCGCACCTCTACCTCTGGGTGCCCAACGCCCTGCTGCCTGATGGACTGCGCGTCATGTCAGCATGGGGCTTCAGCTACAAGTCGAACCTCGTCTGGCACAAGGTGCGCAGGGATGGCGGTTCGGACGGGCGCGGTGTCGGCTTTTATTTCCGTAACGTTACGGAGCTGGTCCTGTTCGGCGTGCGCGGCAAGCAGGCGCGCACGCTCGACCCCGGGCGCCGGCAGGTCAACCTGATCGCCAGCCGCAAGCGGGAGCACTCGCGCAAGCCCGACGAACAGTATGACGTCATCGAGTCCTGCTCATGGGGACCCCGGATCGAACTGTTTTCCCGTGGGGCGCGGCCGGGCTGGACGGTGTGGGGTGACCAGGCCAATGACACATACCGGCCGGACTGGACCACCTATCCCTACAATTCGGCAGCAGCCGGCACTCATACCGGTGTGCGCAGACGATGATTCATACCAATCTGCGCGGATGAGGACTCATCCGCGGCCCCGGCGCATAAGCGCCGACGCGCAGTCGCGCTTGCCCTGCACTGCAAGGGATCGGTTTTGGGTCCATGCAGCTTGGTATCACCTGCGCATCCGGCGCATGGGGCGCCGACGCGCCGTCGCTTTGCCTCGCGCGGCATGGTTCGGAACCGCTCCTTGCAGCTTGGTATCAGGGCGGTGGGCGACCCTATTCCTCGTCGGTGCCGTCTTCCGTTTGGGCCTGGCTGGCCTCCCCGGCCCCGGGCTCTGACAGGCCGAGGGCCGCAGCGAGGCCGAGGTCGACTTCCGGCATCGGCTTCATGCGGTTGTCACCCTCGGCGAGATAATGGCCCATCCAGCGGTGCAGGCGCATGGCGTAATCCAGCCGGGCGCCGGCCTTGCGGTTACCATGGCCCTCGCCGGGATAGAAGATGAGCCGCACCGGCGTTTCGGTGCGCACCTTCATCGACCGGTAGAGCTCCAGCGACTGGCTCGGATGCACGCGCGTGTCTTCCTCGCCATGGAGGATCAGCGTCGGCGTGCGGCTGTCGCCGGCGTGGAAGATCGGCGAACGCTCGATCAGGTTCATCCAGTTGTCCTCCCACGGCCAGCGGCGGGAGTGGACGAGATACATCTCGTTGGGGATGTCGCCGGTGCCGAATTTAGAGACCTGGTTGGAAATGCCGACAAACGCGACCGAGGCGGCGAACGTCTCCGTCAGCGCCGTCGCGCCCCACATGGACGCGTAGCCGCCATAGGAGCCGCCGGTGATGCCGGCGCGGCCGGCATTGGCGATACCGGCCTCGGCGAGGGCCTGTACAGCGTCCTGCAGGTCGTTGAACTCCTTGCCGGCATAGTCGTCCTGGTGGGCGACCGCGAAGGCCACACCGCGGCCGGTGGAACCGCGATAGTTCGGGTGGAACACGGCAAAGCCGTCGCCCGCCGCGATCTGCCCCGGCATGGAGTAATAGGTCACCCAGCCGTCGGAGACATGCGCTTCCGGACCGCCATGGACATAGACGATGAGCGGCCAGCCATCCTCCGGCGCCTCGCCCTCCGGCACGATCAGCGCGCCTTCGACACTCTCGCCGTCGCGCGCCTCATAGGTGAAGGTCGTCTGTGGCGCGAGGTCCAGTTCCCGCGTCCAGGCATTGAAATCGGTCAGCCGGTCCGCCTCGTCGCCGCCGATCTCGAAAAGCTCACGCGGATGCGCCGGGCCATCGGCGGAGATGATGATGCGCCCGTTCGCCGCCTCGATCGAACGCGCGACAACGTCCTGCGGCTGGGCCAGCGTGCGCACTTCCTCGCCATCCCGGTTGTAGACGATGAGGGCGCTCTCGATGCCGCGGTGCACATTCGCAAGGATCTCGTCATCGCCGAGCCAGGTCAGGTCCTGAATATGCTGGCCCGCCTCCGGCGTCAGCTGCGTCACCGCGCCGGTGACGAGATCGGCCAGCATCAGAATACCGTTGGAGGTGTCATGCATGTCCGTGCCGCCGAGAAAGGCCAGCATGCGTCCATTGGGGGAAATCTCGAAATGGTCGAGCTTGCCCGGGGTCTCGATCTCGGTGATCGCGCGGCCGGACAGGGCGTCGATGACGATAAGGTCGCGCTCCATCAGGGAATCGTCGACCAGCGGTGTCGGCGCAATCGCGGCGACCAGCCGGCGCCCGTCCGGAGACAGCACGATGTCGGAGACGTGTGCGCCATCGAACAGGATATCCGGGTGCGCATCGCCATCACGCAGGCTCACCTGTCGCAGGTGCGCAAACTTCAGGCCCTCCTCATACGCCTTTGCCATGAAACCCTTTTCAGCCAGCTTGGCCGTTTTCGCGTCAGCCGGTTCTGCGGCGACGAAAAAGAGTGTCGACCCGTCGGGCGAGACAGCGTAATCGCCAAAACCGTCGCCGAACTCGAACACCTTCTGCGCCTCCCCACCGCTGAGTGCGATCTCGTAGAGCGCCACCTTGGCATCCGGTCCGCCGCGCGCTGCCTTGAAGAAGAGGCTTTCCCCACCGGGCGCGAACTGCACGTCCGACACGGAGATCTCTCCGGTCACGAAGGGCGTGTTGCCGACATAGAGATGCATGTCGGCGGGCCCGTCCGCCTCGCCATTCATGACGTCGCGCGGCTGCGACACGGTGTAGGCGAGCGTTGCGCCATCCGGGCTCAGCACGACGGCGCCGACATTGCGGATGTTTACCAGATCCTCGATCTCCATGGGTCTCGCCAGCGCTTCGGGCGCGGACAGGCCAAGGGCGAGGGCGGACAGGGCGGTGGCGAGCGCGGCGGACTTCAGCGTCATGGGGACTCCGGGGCAGGCTTTAACGGTTCGTGCGCACATTAACGGTGTGAAAGGCCGCGGCAAGCATGCGTGCGTGGCCCACTGTGGCGGGGGCCGTCAACCGGGCTTCGCCTCGCATGGGATTTGCGCTAGGCCCAGCCGTCCACGCCACAGCGAAGGGAGGGGGACATGACAGATATCCTTGCCGAGGTCTTTTCGATAAGCGGGGTCTTCACCTTGCTCATGCTGCTGCTATTGCAGGCGGTCCTCGGCTTTGACAACCTGCTCTACATCTCGATTGAGTCAAAGCGGGTCGGAGAGGCGCAGGCCGGCATGGTCCGCCGCTGGGGCCTTGGCCTGGCCGTGCTGTTGCGGATCGTCCTGCTCGTGGTGATCGTCAACCTGTTCGGCCTGCTCGCCGAGCCCCTTTTCGGGCTGCACCTGCCGGGCCTGATCGAGGGCGACTTCACCCTGCAGGCACTTATCACCATGCTGGGCGGCGCCTTCATCATCTACACCGCCGTGAAGGAGATCCACCACCTCCTCAGCGTCGACCATATCGAGCACTCCGAGGGCAGCGGCAAGAAATCCGTCGTCCAGGCGATCCTCATGATCGTGGTGATGAACCTTGTGTTCTCCTTCGACTCGATTCTCTCGGCGATGGCGATTGCCAATGTGGAGATGGCGCAGATCGTCAATGCTGCCGGCACTGTTCTCGGCAACTTCGAAGGCACCGTCACCCAGTGCAAGGAGGCGCTGATCGCCGAACCGATCACCGGGGCAGTCGGCTGCCGCCCCGCCAAGGATTACCAGGTCTGGATCATGACCATCGCCATCCTGCTGTCCGGCGCCGCGATGATCCTGATGGCCGACTATGTGGCCGACTTCCTCAAGCGCAACCGGATGTATGAGGTGCTTGGCCTGTTCATCCTGTTCCTGGTCGGCGCGCTTCTCGTCAGCGAGGGCGCCCACCTTGCCCATCTGAGCCTGTTCGGCTTCGAGATTGGCGCGATGTCGAAATCGTCCTTCTATCTCGTTGTGTTCGTGCTGGTGGTCACCGACATCGTCTCCACCAACTACCAAAAGCGCCTGTGGGCGCAGCGCGAGGCGGAGATCTACGG
Source organism: uncultured Hyphomonadaceae bacterium (assembly GCA_964412785.1). Lineage (GTDB taxonomy): Bacteria > Pseudomonadota > Alphaproteobacteria > Caulobacterales > Hyphomonadaceae > UBA5336. Next base: position 12,136 of record CAYPQD010000015.1, on the reverse strand, counting down.
CAGCAACCCGGAACACGATGGTCTCGCCGCCGTCGATGCGATCATCGACGCGGGCAAGGGCAAGGGCAAGGGGACGGGGACGGGCTGACGACAATGCCCCGGCGGGCCGGCCCTTTCGCCGGCCCCGCCGCGGCGCTAGGTTATGGAGATGACGCCTGACCTCTTCTGGCCTGTCCTGATCGGCGGCGCGGCGGCGCTCGTCGCGGTCACGGCTGTGGCTCTCCGGCGCGGGCCGCACGCGTGCCAACGCTGTGGTGGCCGGCTGCCGGCGCTGCGCCTGCCGGGTACCGCCGACCATGCCCGCTCCGGCGGGTGGACGTGCCCCCATTGCGGCGCGGACCTCGACCGGGATGGCCGCGCCATTGGCGACTGATACCAAGCTGCATGGACCCAAAACCGATCCAAGCAGCGCAGGGCAAGCGCGGCTGTGCGTCGGCGCCCCATGCGCCGGATGCGCAGATCATTCATCGTCCGCGCACACGAGTATGGTGGGGTGCGTCACGCCCCTTCAGGCGGCGCGGCCTTCCCTGTCCATCAGCCTGTCGAAATTGCCCCACACGCCCTGGTCGCCATGCCAGTCGCCGCGCGTCGCGCCCTTGGAGTATTCAGTCGCGCGCTGTTCGAAGAAGTTGGCGTGCTCGACACCGTTCAGGATCTCCGACAGCCACGGGATCGGATGTTCGCTGATGCCGTAAATCGGCTTGAGCTTGAGCTGGCCGAGCCGCCAGTCGGCGATGTAGCGGATATAACGCTTGATGTCGTCGGGCGTCATGCCCTCCACCTGGCCGGCCTCGAAAGCCAGTTCGATGAATTTGTCCTCAAGCTGGACCACCGTTTCGCAGCACCCGCGGATCCGCTCGGCCAGTGCCGGGGACATGACGCCGGTCTCTTCGCAGAAGGTGTGGAACAGCTTGATCATGCCCTCGCAGTGCAGGCTCTCGTCACGCACCGACCAGGAGACGATCTGGCCCATCCCCTTCATCTTGTTGAAGCGCGGGAAGTTCATCAGCATTGCGAATGAGGCAAACAGCTGCAGCCCCTCGGTGAAGGCGCCGAACACGGCCATGGAGGTGGCAATGTCCTCATAGGTCTCGCAGCCGAACTGGCCAAGATAGTCGTGCTTGGCCGCCATCTCCTCGTATTCCATGAATGCGGAGAACTCCGTGTCCGGCATGCCGATGGTTTCGAGGAGCAGCGCATAGGCCGCAATGTGGATCGTCTCCATGTTAGAGAACGCCGACAACATCATGGAGACCTCTGTCGGTTTGAACAGCGGCATGTAGTGTTCCATGTAGTTGGCGCCGACTTCCACGTCCGACTGGGTAAAGAAGCGGAAGATCTGGGTGAGCAGGCTGCGCTCCCGGTCCGTCAGCTTGACGGCCCAGTCCTTGCAGTCCTCACCGAGCGGCACCTCTTCCGGCATCCAGTGGACCTGCTGCTGGGTCTTCCAGAAATCATATGCCCATGGATAGCGGAAAGGCTTATAGGCCCTGGACGGGGTCAGCAGCCCTGGTGCGGTGGTGTTCACGATTCCGTCGGCCATGCCGGTCTCCTGCGTGTTGATGCTCACAACAACTTGACCACATGTAGTGCGCTGATCCGCGTTGGCACGCAAGCGGGCGCAAGATATGGTGCGTGAGGTGTGCACAGGTTTCAGCCGTCCGGGCAGCCGCCTGCCGCGCCGATGCTGTCGACGAATGCCTCAAGCCGCTCGCCGAGCGCCTCGAATTCGGTCTCCGTGAACGCGTAGGTGTCCGGGCCCTGGCGCAGCCGGTCCTCCAGCTCTTCCGCCGCCGGCTCGATCATCACGCCGAGTTCGGAACGGATGTCGGCCAGCGCCCGGAACACCGCCAGGTCGGTTTCCCGGCGCGCCGGGTCGCCCGCCTCGCCAAAGCAGGCGCAGAACGCCGCGACGTCCAGCCCCGTTGGCGTGATCGCGCTCGCCATGCGCAGATCGCCACCGATTGCGGCGGTGCAGGCGTCGGCGACACCCCCGCCCGGCGCTTCGCCGCCCGAACAGGCGCCAATCAGCGTCGCCGCAAGAGCGAGGCAGGACGCGCTCGCGCGGCGCCTCACGCAGGCACCGCCTCGCGCTGGAAGCCCGCCAGGCGGCTGGAGATGATCTCCTCCGCCTCGGCCATGATCCGGTCCATCAGTTCCTGGACGCTCGGAATGTCGTGGATGAGGCCGGCCACCATTCCGCAGCTCCACGCTCCGGCATCCATCTCGCCTTCCTTCATGATCCGCGGATAGACGCCGGCCACCTCGGCAATGATGTCCTCGAATTTCAGGTCGGGGCCGAGCGCCTTCTCCTTCTCGAGCAGGCGCTCCACCGCCGCGTTGTTCAGCACCCGCTCGGTGTTGCGCAGCGGGCGCATGACAAGGCGCGTGTCCAGTTCCGACGCCGCCACCAGCGCCTGTTTCACGTTCTCATGGACCGGCGCTTCCTGCGTCGCGATGAAGCGCGTGCCCATGTTCATGCCATCGGCGCCGAGCGCGAGGGAGGCCACCAGCGAGCGCCCGTCAGCCATGCCACCGGACGAGACGAACGGGATCTCCAATTCCTCGCCGGCGCGCGCCAGCAGGATGAAGTTCGGCACGTCATCCTCGCCGGGATGCCCGCCGCACTCGAAGCCATCGACCGAGACCGCGTCGCAGCCGATCGACTGGGCCTTCAGCGAGTGGCGTACCGACGTGCACTTGTGGATGACCTTGACGCCGGCCTCCTTGAAGAAGGGCATGACCTGCACCGGGTTGTTGCCCGCCGTCTCGACGATCTTCACCCCGCCCTCGATGATCGCGCGGACAAAGCCCGGATAGTCGGGCGGCGTCACCGCCGGCAGGAAGGTAAGGTTCACGCCGAAGGGTTTGTCGGTCATCTCGCGGCAGCGGGCGATCTCCTTCGCCAGGTTTTCCGGCGTGCCCTGGGTCAGCCCGGTGATGATGCCGAGCCCGCCGGCATTGGAGACGGCCGCCGCCATCTCGGCAAAGCCGACATAATGCATGCCGCCCTGTATGATCGGGCGTTCGATGCCGAAGAGTTCGGTAATGCGCGTTTTCATGGGCCCTGGTCCTCCCGCTGGTCGTGTCGCTCTGGCCTGTCGCGCATCATGGCGGATCGGCCGGGGGCATGTCGAGCCTGCCCTTGGGGGAGGACGCCGGCGCATCGCCGCTCGCTTGCGCGCTGTCGTCAGCCCCGGTTGGCTCCGGCGAAACGGCCCCACCGGCTTTCGATAATTTGCGCAGACCGCTTGACCGCGACAGCAGCCGGCAGGCGACAAGGTCGCCGGTCACGTTGACGCTGGTGCGCACCATGTCGAGCACACGGTCGACGCCGATGACAAGCGGCAGGCCGGTTGTCGCGATGCCGAAGCTCGCCGCCGTCGCATTGAGCACGGCAACGCTCGCCCCCGGCGCCGCCGGTGCGCCGATCGACGCACCCGTCAGGGTCAGCATGATGAAGGCCAGGTCCAGCGGCCCGAGCGCGACGCCAGCCACATTGGCCAGGAACACAATCGCCGCGGACTGGTAGAGCGCCGTGCCGGCCATGTTGACGGTGGAGGCCAGCGGGATGATCGCCCCGGCGAGCGGCGGCTCGACCCCGAGCTTCTCCACAGCTGTCTTCATGGTGAGCGGCATCACCGCCGCCGAGCTCGAGGTGGAGAAGGCAAGCAGCTGTACCGGTGCCGCCGCCCGCAAGAAGCGCCAGGGGCTGATCCCGCCGAGCACACTCACAAGGACGAGATAAAGCGCCAGCAGCCCCACCAGCCCCATGACCACGATGCCGACATAAAGGCCGAGCTCGATCAGGGTGCGCGCGCCATAGGTCAGGGTCGTGTCGGCGATCAGGCCAAACACCGCCAGCGGCGCGAAACGCATGGCAAAGCGGATCACCGTCATGCAGACCTCCAGAACCGCTTCCGATAGCGACACCAGCGGCTTGGTGAGGTCGCGATTGTTGGCGGTGACCACCGCCAGCCCGATAAAGAGCGAGAAGAATACGATCGCCAGCATGTCCTGGTCGAGGATCGCCCGGGTCAGGTTTTGCGGGATCAGGCCGGTGATCATCTCCGGCAGGTCGAGGCCGAGTTCCTGGAGCACCGAATGCGGCGGCGCGCTGAGGGTCTCCCGGTCCGGCTTGAGGCCCGGCACCGGCGGAACGCCGGTCAGGATGCCGCGGCCGGGATTGACCGCACTGGCCAGCGTCGCGCCGATAAAGGCGCCCGCAAGCGTGGTCGACACGATAAAGGCGCCCAGCCGGAAGCCGACCCGGCGCAGCGCCGGGCCGCCGCCCGCGCCCGACAGGCCGAGCACGATGGAACTGGCCACCAGCGGGATGATGATCATCTGGATCAATGCGAGGAACAGGCGCCCGGGCAGGGAAAGCCACTTGCCAACGATCGCCGACAGGTTCCGGGACACCAGGTCGAGATCGGGCCCCAGCAGGAGCCCCGTCACCGCCCCGGCAAGGAGCGCGGCCAGCACCTGCAGCCAGAGCCGGCGCTGCACCAGCGCGACCAGGGACTGGTTGAGACGGCTGTAGAAGAAGACGGGACGCGGCATCTGCGATCGCTCACTGGGCGGCCTTTGGTGGTCCAGATTATCGCAAGCCGACGGTCTGTCAGCCTCGGGCAATCGCGGGGCTGACCCGGGTCAGGCGCACCGCCATTCGCGCACCCCGTCGCCCGGCATCGCCCTCGGCAACGACCTCGCCATCGCGCCCGCCTGACAGCAGCTCCACCGGCTGGTCCGGCGGCAGGCCGAGCAGCAGGGTCGCGCCGGGCTTCAGGTCGGCAATGCGCCCGGCCGGCATGGTAAGCCGGGCAATCCGCGCCGTCAGCAGTGCCGTGAGGCCGCGCGCCGGTCGGGTCGGTACCGGCTGCACACGTGCCGCCGCTTCGCCCACCGCCTCGCGAACTGCCGCCGCGCCCTCGCGGCGCACCAGCGTCGCCTCCGTCTTGCAGCCGGCAAGCACGAGGGCGAAACGGTGGCAGGCGGCACGGTCCGGCGGCGCCATGCGCTCAGCCAGCCCGGCGTCGCCCTCCACCCGGAGCAGGCGGACATCCGGTCCGAACAGGACCGCCGCCGGCGCCAGCATGTGGGCGATCAACGCACATTCGATTTCCGTCACCGGCGCCGTGCCGGCACCGCCGCCCGGCACGCCGGGACCACCACCGCAAGCCAGGTCCACAAGATGATCCACCGCATCGCGAGCCAGCAGAAGCATCGCCGTGACCTCGCTCCCGGCATCGACAAAGACCGCTGCGGCATGGACCGCCGCCCGCCCGACCCCGGCGCGAAAGTCAAGGCGCTCTGAATGCTGCGCATCGAATCCGGCAGCCAGCCCGCGCGCCTCCCTCAGCGCCAGGGTCAGTCGCGCCGCCAGCCGCGCCCCCTGTTCGGCAAGGCCGTCATCGGGTGCCGCCTCAACAAGGTCGCCCAGTGCGACGTCGCGCGTGTCCGCCGGCGCCTGCGCCATGTCTGACAGGTCCGGGCGCAGCAGCGCCTCGATTTCCTCCGGCGTCAGCACATTGCGCGGATGGGCAGTCTCCGGGGGGGACGCGCTGTGCACGGGACGGGCGACCTCTGATCAACTCCTGGCGTCAACAGTGCAGGCGCGCCGGTTAATGGAGGGTTAGGATATTGCCGGACCGCGGGCAGGGCCGGCCTGCCGGATAGGGGGTGCGATACCTCAAGGAGCGGGCCCGGTGCCTTGATTTTCCGGCGCTAACCTTCCGTTCGGACTTGTCGTGCTAGATCATCCGCCAACGGATCGGTCGTGCACAGACAACCGCCGGGCGTTGGGTGATGACAGGCGGGCCGGGGCCGGGTTGAGGCATCCGGCCCGTCATTCCATTGGCCGACAAGCCCACTGACTGCCCGGTTCACGGCGCCGTTCAGTCGTCGGCGACGGTGCGCTCGCGACGTTCGTGACGCTCCTGCGCCTCCAGGCTCAGGGTCGCGGTCGGGCGGGCCTCCAGCCGGCGAAGGCCAATCGGCTCGCCGGTGTCCTCGCAATAGCCATAAGTCCCCTCATCAAGCCGGCGAAGGGCCGCATCGATCTTGGAGATCAGCTTGCGCTGGCGGTCCCGGGTCCGAAGTTCCAGCGCCTTGTCGCTTTCCGCTGCGGCGCGGTCGACCAGGTCAGGCAAGGCGGTTGATTCCTCGCGCAGGTTCGAGATGGTCGCCCTCGACCCGGTCAGGATCTCGTCCTTCCAGGCGATCAGCTTGGCCCGAAAATAGGCCTGCTGGCGCGGATTCATGAACGGCTCCTCGTCAGAGGGGAGATATCCGTTCAGGTCATCTTCGCTCATCGATCCTGCTCCTCGCGGACGGCGACGATATATCCGTGCTTGCCAGGGAGTGCAATTGCCGGGCCGCGCGTTCACAGAGCTTTGTTTTGGAGCGAAATCAGGCCGAATCCGGGAGGTATCATGACCAACTGGCGAAGCCGCGCCGGCCCTGCCGCCTCCACTGCATCGTCATGAATTGCCCCCTTGATCCGGCGGGGCCCGCATGCGCTAACAGGCCTCCGCTTCTCGTCACCTGGACCGACCAACGCCCATGGCCCGCGCGCGCAGCAAGACCGGCCGCTCCAGTGGCTGGGTTCATGCCATTCTCTTCAACGCCCTGCTGCTCCTGCTGCCGGTCATGGGGGCAAATGTGACGGTCTCGGCGTTTGCGGCGCGCGCCTTCCCCGCCGAACCCAGCGCATCGGCCCTGACGCTGACGCGCGCACGGATAAACGAAGCCTTCACCGCAATCCTGCCGCGAAGCGCCAACCGGCGCGCTTTCTGGGCCGACCTGGTCGACCGGGAACTGCGCGGCCGCGACATGGGGGCAGCAACCGGTTTCCTGCTGGCCGCGCCCTACCTGCTTGGCGAAGAGGACGTGAAGGCGCTCCGCGCGGCCGTCGATTCGGTGCCAAGCGGTTCTGAGGACGAACGCCTGATCCAGGCGGCGCTGCTGTTCCTGCCAAATGATGTGCGCGCGCGCTATGAGCGAGCGACCCAGGGGCCGATGCTGGTCGGCCTGCCGGAGCCTGCCCCGGAGGCAGACCCTCCGGTGGAAGACGGCGAAGGGGACATGCCAGCAACCGGGCCTGCCGCAGCCGACCAGCCGGCACCGACACGGATCGTCTCGGCCCGCGGCCCCGGCTTTGACGTCCTTGGGGACTGGTCGGAAATCGCGCGCGATTCAGAGGACTGGATCGCCGGCACCCAGGGCGAGAGCTTCGCACTCCGGCTGTCGGGCTTTGCCCAGATCACGCCTGGCCTCGGCTCCCTGGGGCCGCGCGAGGTGCAGGAAATGGCATCCATTCTCAAGACCGCGCACCGCGCTGGCCGGCTGCAACCGGAATACCGCGCCTTCCTCGCCGGCCAGCTTGACCGCATCCTGCCGGAAACGACGATCCGATCGCGCCTGGCCGATGCCCTTGAGGGCGTTGCCCCGACGTCCGAAAGGGGCGCGCGCGTGGAGGCGGCGTTCCGCGAGAGCGTCAATGACAGCGCTGTCACCCCGATCGCCGAGGAGATGCGCCAGATCCGCGAGATTTCCATGGCTACGAGCGCAACCGGTGCCATCACCCTGATCGAGCAGGTGCGCGACGGCTCTGACATGCGCCGCGCCCGCTATGTCGCCGAGGCGGGCGGCTTCCGCTCCGTCGCGCTGGCCAAGCAGATCGGCGGCGAGGTGCTGGAGCACGCGCACACCGGCATCCACCTCTCGCGCGAGACAATCCTTCAGGTCATGGCAGCAGTCGCCGCCGCAATGGCTCTGTTCTGGCTGACCATGGCCGCGATCCAGCGCGCCTTCTTTGCCGCAACGGCTCCTGCGTGACGTCTCCCGCGGGGCGCCTCAGGGGAGGCTGAAAGCGCCTTTCACCCCGTCGATCAGGAGTTGCACCGACAGGGCCGCCAGGATGACGCCGAGTATCCGCGTGAGGGCGCCTGCGACGCTCGGCCCCATCAGCCTGACCACCGGCCCGACAAGCAGGAGGATCACAAGCACGATCACGAGGTTCAGCCCGAGTGCCGCCAGGACGACGCCCCGCTCGAAAAGCGTCTCACTGTCACTCCAGTAGAACATCGCCGTTGCAATCGTCCCGGGACCGGCAATCATCGGAATGCCGATCGGGAAGACCGAAATGTCCTCCGGGTCCGGCTGGCCCTCATGCGCCGACATCATCTGGTCGGCGCGGTTCTCGCGCCGCTCGGTCCGCTTCTCGAACACCATGTCGATGGCGATGAGGAGGAGCAGGACGCCTCCCGCCGCGCGGAAGGCATCGATCGAGATGTGCATGGCATTCAGCAGCCAGGCCCCGGCAAAGGTGAAGAAGAAGATGATCAGGGCCGCAACGACCGTCGAGCGGATCGCCATGGAGCGGCGATACGGGCCGCTTCCGGCCTGCGTCATCGTCGCAAACACCGGCGCCACGCCGAGAATGTCGATCAGGACGAAGAAGGTGACGAAGGTCGCGGTGAAGAGCGAAATGAGTTCAGGGGTCATGGCCCGGTGGACCTAGCGCGCCTGCCGGATCGCGTCGAGCAGGTCCTTGGCCTGTTTGCTCATGCCAGGCATGTCCGCGTCGCAGGCCTCCGGCGCCGGCATCTCGCCGCACATCATGGCAAGCAGCGTGCGGTGACACCGCAGACGCCGCAGCAGGCCGTCCAGTCCGCCAGGCCCGTCTGTCCGTATCGTCCGGCCATGGCCGAGGTCGATCACCTGACCCGGCGATACCGCGCCAGAACCGATCCGGGCAATTGCCGCGTCGATCCCGACCCGTTCGCTTTCCAAACCCGATCGCATCAGGAAGCCGTCACCATCAGCCATCAACCAGCACCTCCCTCGGCGCGGCCGGCAGGAGCTTGCGACAGATTGACAGGGCGGCGTAGAGATCCCCGGCGACAAGTCTGCGCGACACCTCCAGCACGGTCTCCGCACACCCCGGCGCCCCCGCTGCAGTCGCCGCGAGCGCCGCGCAGGCCTGTTCGTGCTGGTCGCCCTCCGTCTCGCCGGTCAGGTACATTTGCATGATCGCGAAATAAGCGCGCGCCGGCGGTGTCACCGCCTGTTCAGGCATCATGATATCCTTCTCGCGCAGCACACGCGCACGGTTCTCGAGCAGCAGCACGCCGCGGCGCTCGCCATTGCGCACGACCGCGCCGTTGACCACGAACGTCTCGCCTGGCTTGAGAGAGATCTTGAGTGGCATGCGTCTTCACCAGCCCCGGTGTGTCGACCCGAATGCTTTCAAATTCCAGCGATTTTATTAAGAAGTGATTGAGCTTGTCACCACTCACACACGAGTTTTATTGGGAGAGGATCACGGTCACGACACCGACGGGGTGTTGCCCCGGCCCGCGAACCATCTGCGAGAGCTGGCGGGCCGGCCTGTCCATGCGATCGAGCGTCCAGCCCTCGTCGAGCACGCCCTCCCGCCCGGCACCGACCGTGTCGCGGAATTTCGGCTCGTCGGACTGGTCATAATCATGGGTGAGGCGCAGCATTCCGGCGAGCCGCCCGCGGCAGTCGGTCACCATCACCTGGTCCGCCGAGGGCGGCTTGCGCACGAGCTCAAGCACGCGGACCGACAGGGGCGCAGCCATCAAGTCGCGGCCCAGCGCCGTCGGCCGGGGATACGCCTCCACCCAGGCTGCGTCTTCGGCCGCGACCGCATCCGGAGCCGGCGCCTCCTCCGCACAGGCCTCAGCCAGTGCTGCGGCCAGCGCCGGGTCGCCCGCGAGGCGCGCAAGAAGTGCCCGCGCCGCCTCGCCGGTCGCGTCCTCGGGCGTCCGCATCGTCACTGAGGCCACCAGCGCGGCCACGGCCAGGATGGCGAGCGGGTAAAGCAGCTTGCGGGACATGGCCAGGTTCCCTTGCTCTCATCTGTCGCGCTCCCCTCGTCGCCCGCTTCGGGCGCATGCTCAAGCCTTGGTCCGCGCCGGGCGCCGGGCTAGTCTCGCCCTGCCATGCCATGGGGGCCCGCCAATGGCCGATGTCTTCCTGTCCTATGCCCGCACCGATGCGGCTGCGGCCGAACGCCTGCGCGCGGCCCTGCAGGGCCTCGGCCTCACGGTCTTCTTCGACACCGAGGGCCTTGATGGCGGAGACGTCTTCCCGGACGTCCTCGACCGCGAGGTCAAGACCGCCGGCGCCGTGGTCGGCGTCTGGTCGCGCCATGCGCTGACCCGGCCCTGGGTGAAGATCGAATGCGATATCGGCCGCGCGCGCGGCGTGCTGGTGCCGGTGCGGGTGGAGGATATCCCCGAACTGGAAATCCCCGCGGCCTTCTGGAACATTCAGGTTGACGACCTTTCCGGTTTCGATGGGCGCCATGACCATGTCGGCTGGCTGCGCTTCATCCGCGCGCTGGCACGCACCCTCGACCGGCCGGACCTTCTGGCGGCAGAGAGCGCCCGAGCGCAGGACCGGCCAGAAGCCGCCAATGCCGATGTCCGCACCGAGATCGCCGCCCTGCGCGCCGAACTTGATGGCATGCGCGCGCAGGCCGAAGCGGCGCCGTCGAAAACGGTGGAGGTCACCAGGACCGTGGCCCCGGCCCGCCCCGGCGACGGGCTCGCCCGCCGGGCGACCCTCATTGCCGGCATGGCGCTGGTGGCGCTCGCCCTCTCCGCCGCCCTTGTCTGGCTGACCCACCAGCCCGTCGAAGAGGCCACCGCCTATCGCTGGCAGACCATGAACGACCATGAATGGTGGACCAGCGAGGCCGCCGACCTTGTTCGCCGCGCGGAGATGGAAACGCCCTTGTCCGAACTTGTCGACATCGCCGCCAATGGCGACCCGGCCGCGCTTGCCCTGCAGGGCCTCGCCCAGATGCAGAGCGACCACGTCGCCGGCGGCGATACCGGCGCGCGCGAGAGTTTCCGCCTTGCCTGCCAGGCGAACCACCGACCGGGCTGCCTCTATTTCGCGACCGTCCTGCTGGAAGGCCGCGGCGGGCCGCGCGACGCCGGGGCGGCCGCGGAAATGGGGCAGAAGCTCTGCGCCGACAGCGTCTATCCCGCCTGCGCCATCATCGGCCATGCTCATGAGCATGGCGACGGCGCCCCGCGCGACATCGAGCGGGCCCGTCGTTTTTACCAGGCCGGCTGCGATGGCGGCTTTGACGAGGCATGCACGCGGCTGCAGGCCATGGCGCTGCCAGTGCCACCGCAATAGCGCCTCCCCCAGCGTCAGACTTGCCCCGGCGCGCCACATCCCTAAGGTCGCGGGCGAAAAGCGAACGAAAGGCTGGCCCCATGCGCTTTGAAGGCACCGAGAATTATGTGGCGACCGATGACCTGCGCGTGGCGGTCAATGCCGCCATCCAGCTGGAACGCCCGCTCCTCGTCAAGGGTGAGCCGGGCACAGGCAAGACCGTGCTGGCCATAGAAGTTGCCAAGTCCCTCGGCGTGCCCCTGATCGAATGGCATGTGAAGTCGACGACCAAGGCGCAGCAGGGCCTCTACGAGTATGATGCCGTTGCCCGCCTGCGTGACGGCCAGATGGGCGACGAGCGCTCCCGCGAGGTGGCCAATTATATCCGCAAGGGCAAGCTGTGGGAGGCGTTCGTCTCACCGGAAAGGCCCGTGCTCCTGATCGACGAGATCGACAAGGCCGACATCGAATTCCCGAACGACCTCCTGCAGGAGCTCGACCGCATGGAGTTCTTTGTCTATGAGACCGGCGAAACCGTGGTCGCGACACAGCGGCCCATTGTCATCATCACGTCCAACAATGAGAAGGAATTGCCGGACGCCTTTCTGCGCCGCTGCTTCTTCCACTACATCAAATTCCCCGACGAGCAGACCATGCGCGACATTGTCGATGTCCACTATCCCGGCATCAAGCAGAAGCTGGTGAAGGAGGCACTGACGACCTTCTACACCATGCGCGAGGTGCCGGGCCTGAAGAAGAAGCCGTCGACCTCGGAGCTTCTCGACTGGCTGAAACTGCTGATGAATGAGGATGTCGACCTGGAAACCCTGCGCGAGAAGGACCCCGACAAGCTGACCCCGCCCCTGCACGGCGCCCTCCTCAAGAACGAGCAGGATGTCGCCCTGTTCGAACGCCTCGCCTTCCTCGCCCGCCGCCAGACCGGCGACGGCACCCGCCGCGGCCCGGCAGGGTAGGG
>CAYPQD010000014.1:0-59129 GCA_964412785.1 uncultured Hyphomonadaceae bacterium | reverse complement strand
CCGGCAACACGCTGGACGGCGTGCTCGACGGCATCTCCATCGAGGACAATGTCGACAACCCGAACGTCTCCGGGAACACGTTCCAGAACATGATTGCCTCGGTCGACACGACCGACGGCAATGGCACCATCACCGGCGCCAATATCGAGCTTCGGGGTAATGACAACGACGCGGCGCTCAGCTTCGACGGTTCGGGTGGTACCGATGAGATCCTCGGCACCGATTTTGACGATACGCTGGGCGGCGGTGCCGGGAGTGATGAGATCAATGGTGGCCTCGGCAATGACGCCCTGACCGGCGGCGAAGGCGATGACAGCCTCGATGGCGGTGCTGGCATCGACACGGCGAATTTCGCCGGTGACTATGCCGACTTCTCATTCGCGGAAGGCTCGGTCGAGGTGACCGACACCGACGCCGCGGCCAGCGGCGATGAGGGCACCGATACGCTGACCGGCGTGGAAGTGCTGGAATTCGGCGACGGCATCACCGTGCGGATCGTCGGCGCTGGCAGCGAATACGCCACCATTCAGGACGCTGTAGACGCCGCAGACGCCGGTGACATCATCTACATCTCGTCGGGCACCTACAATGAGAACGTGACCGTCAACAGGGCGGTCAGCTTCCAGGGCGCCGGTGTCGGCAACACCATCATCACCCCCGCTTCCGGCTCGGCCTTCGAGATTGACGGCGACCTCGGAACGGATGCGACGGTCTCCATCGACGGCATCTCCTTCGTCGGCTCGAACGGGTCCGGTGTCGAGTTCGACGATAATGCCATTCTCGGCACGCTGGAAATCACCAACTCCCATTTCGAGGCGAATGCCAAAAATGGCGTACAGATCGGGGGGAACGCGAGCCTCGTTGACCTTGACAATGTGGTGATCACCGACACGACCTTCACTGGCAATGGCCAGCCCTCAGGCTCCTCCGGTGACGGCGATATCCTGTTCTTCCAGTATGCCGGCGACGCGACCCTGCAGAACCTGACCATCACCGGCCAGGACCGCGGCACCGGCCCGGGCGAGAACGCCATCCAGTTCCGCGGCGACGGCGTGCCCATGGGTACTGTCACCCTCGACACTGTCGCGATTGACGGCGTCTATGAGAAGGTCGGCCTCGCAATCTACAATTACAGTGATGTCAGCGGCCTTTCGGCCACCGGCGTCACCATCACCGCGACCACTGGCTGGAGCCTTCCGGTCAACCTTGACGGCATTGGCGGCGATATCGACTTCTCCGCCCTCGGCATCGACGCCACCGGTGCGGCAGGCGCCTCTGCCCTGCAGGGCAATGGCGATGCCCAGGCGATCACCGGCAATGCCAACAGCGAGGCATTGCGCGGCGCAGGCGGCGACGACACGCTGGATGGCGGCGACGGTACCGATGCGGCGGTCTATGTCGGCAGCGTCGGCGACTACACCATCGGGGTGACCAAGGATGCCTCCGGCTTCGTGACGGCGTTCACGGGCGTCACCGATGGCAATGCCGTTGATGGCGACGAAGGCGCCGACAGCCTCAGCAACATCGAGCAGCTGAGCTTCGTCACCAGCAGCACCCTGCTCGACCTGACCCAGGCGGTGCAGCTCTTCGATGCGTCCGACAATCTGATCGGCACCTTCGACACCATCCAGGACGCGGTCGATGCCGCCAGCGACGACCAGACCATCCTCCTTGGCGCCGGCACGTTCACCGAGCAGGTGACGATTGACGGGTTCACAAACCTCACCATTCGCGGCCAGGGCGACAGCTCCGTCGTGGAAATGGTCGACCCGCCGGTGGCGAACGCCACGGCGACCGGCGGCGAGGCGGTGTTCGCGGTCCTCAACAGCAGCAATGTGACGCTTGAGGACATGAAGGTCGACGGTCTCGGCCTCGGCACGTCGGCGCAGTTCTACGGTACCTATTATGAGAACAGCTCCGGCACGGTCGACAGCCTCACCGTCACCGGCATCCGCGGCGCGCTGCCGCTGACCGGCACCCAGATCGGCCGGGCGATCTTCGCCAACAACACCGATGCGGTGGCGCGGACCCTCGACATCACCGACAACACGGTCACCGACTTCCAGAAGACCGGCATTGACCTGCGCGGCGCGGGCCTCACGGTCACTGTGACCGGCAACACGATTGAAGGGTCCGGCTTCCTGTCCTCCGGCATCGCCCAGAATGGCATCTCCCTGGTGTTCGGCCCGACCGGTACGATCTCCGGCAACACGATCAGCCAGCTCGGCAATGACTTCTTCACCACGGGCAGCGCTTCGGGCATCCTGCTGTTCGACTCCGGTGACGGGGTGCAGGTGCTGAACAACACCATCACCGGCCCGGTCGATGGTCTCGGCGCGACTATCCCGAACACCACGAACGGGATTATCTCCTCGTCCGGCGAGGCGAATGATCTGGTAATCACCGGCAACACTATCGCCAGCGTCCTCGACGGCGTGCGGATCACCAACAACTCCGATAATCCGACGGTGTCCGGCAACACCTTTGCTGACATGGTCGCCTCGATCACCACGACCGATACCGTGCCGGTCTTGCAGACCGGCGAGAACGTCGTCATCAGCGGCGGCAACAATGACAGCCCGCTCGACATTGCCGGCTCCGACGGTCGTGATTCCCTCAAGGGCACCGACTTCGATGATACGCTTGATGGCAGCGCAGGTGATGACATCGTCATCGGCGGCGATGGCGCGGACGCCCTGACCGGCGGCGAAGGCGATGACAGCCTCGATGGCGGCGCGGGCACCGATACCGCCATCTATGCCGGTAACTTTGCCGACTATGACATCGATCTGGTGGCCGGTACGGTGACTGACACCGACACAGCCATCCTCGACGAGGGCACCGACACGATCGGCACCGAGATCCTGCAGTTCGCCGACACCAGCGTTCTGCTCGTCGGCGCCGGCGGCTTTGCCACCATCCAGGCGGCGGTTGAAGCGGCCTCGGCCGGCGACACGATCCTTGTCGCCGCCGGGACCTATGAGGAGAATGTGACGGTCAACAAGGACGTCACCCTGATCGGAGCCCAGGCGGGCGTCGCCGGCACCGATCCGGGCCGCGGCGCGGAGACGATCATCTCCGGTGATATCAGCTTTACCGGCGCTGCGTCCGGCAGCACGCTCGACGGTTTCCGCGTCGAGGACGGTGCTGCGACCGGCGCACGCCTTGTCTATATCGACGCCGACAACGTCACCATCACGAACTCCGTGCTGGACGGCGACTACCCGACGGACACCGGCACGCGCGGCATCCTCACCACGGGCGGCGCCGACAACCTGACCGTATCGGACAGCTACATCCTGGAACTGCGCTCCGGCATCTACTTCAATGTCGGAACGGGCGCGGTCGTCACCGGCAACACCTTCGAGGCCAATGGCAATGGCATCAACGCCGACGGGCCGCTGATCTCGGACATTTCCGGCAACACCTTCATCGACTCCGTCGGCGCCCAGATCGCGCTGGGCGCGATCGACAACCCGTCCGACTTCAGCACCTTTGTCGGGGCCAACACCTTCAGCCCCGCCGGCACGGGCGTCTCCATCTACCCGCTGAGTTCTTCGCCGGACGGCGCTGTGATCACGGGTACGGAGAATGCCGACAGCTTCCGCGCCGATATCGTGGCAAGCTGGGTCAACCCGAACGGCCAGGAATTCTACGGGATTGGCGGCGATGACGGGATCTTCGGCGGCACAGGCAATGACACGCTGGATGGCGGTGACGGGAACGACACCGTCGATGGCGGCGATGATGATGACGTGATCCGCGGCGGCGCGGGCGATGACAGCCTTGATGGCGGCGCCGGTGTCGACACGCTCGACGAGAGCGGCGCGAGCGCGGCGCTCGCGGTCGATCTCGCCGCGGGCACGGCCACCGGCGACGGTTCCGACACGCTCGCCAATGTGGAGAACGTCACCACCGGCAGCGGCAATGACACTGTCATCGGCGATGCGGCCGACAACGTCCTCACCACCAATGACGGCAATGACAGCGTCGATGGCGGTGATGGCAATGACACGATCGATGGCGGTGCCGGGGCTGACACGCTGACCGGCGGGGCCGGCGACGACTCCGTCCTCGGCGGCAGCGGTAACGACCTGCTGACGGCGGCCGGCGGCGGCATCGACACGCTGGACGGCGGCGCCGGGGCCGACACCCTGCAGGGTGGTGACAGCGGCATGGGCACGCTGATCGGCGGCTCGGGCAATGATCAGCTCACCGGCGCGCTCGGTGCGGTCACCCTGATGGGCGGCCTCGGAGCCGATACGCTCATCGCTGGCAGCAACACGTACGCCGATGGCGAAGATGGCAATGACAGCCTGGAAGGCTCCGGCGCGGCCAATGAGACGCTCATGGGCGGCGCGGGCAATGACACGCTGACCTTCACCGCCGGGGACGACCTCCTCGACGGCGGGGCCGACACCGACCTCCTCGATGCCAGCGGCGAGACGGTGAACCTCATCATCGACCTCGGCGGCGGCAGCGCCAGCGGGGCCGGCTCCGATACCCTGTCGGGGATTGAGGACCTGATTACCGGCTCTGGTGACGACTTTGTCACCGGCTCCTCGTCGAACAATGCGATCGACCTCGGCGACGGCGATGACACCATGGCGGTTGCAGGCGGCGATGACGATCTCGACGGCGGCTCCGGCACAGACCTTCTCGACTTTGCCAATTCGAGCCAGTCAGTGACCGTGAACCTCCTGATCAATGCGGCCTTCGGCGGTGCGATCGGTGTCAACTCGGTCACGAACTTCGAGAACATTGCCGGCTCCGACTTCGCCGACAACCTCACCGGCGATGCCGGCGACAACGTGTTCACGCCGACGGCCGGTAACGACACGATAGACGGAGGCGCGGGCATCGACACCTATGATGCCTCCTTCGCCGCAACAGCGATCGCTGTGATCCTGAGCTCCAACTCGGCCGGTGGCAGCGGGTTCGGCACCGACACGGTGACGAATATCGAGACCTTCCTCACCGGGGCCGGCTCGGACATCATCTTCACTGACACTGCCGACAACTTCATCAATGCCAACAATGGCGATGACATGATCTCCGCTGGCGGAGGCAATGACACGGTGATCGGCGGTGAGGGTAACGACACCATGATGGGTGAGGGGGGCAATGACACCCTCAGTTCGGGCAATGGCTTCGACAGCCTTGACGGTGGCGCTGGTGATGACCTGCTGGTCGGCGGTCGGTCGGAGGACACGCTCAATGGCGGCGCCGGTAATGACGTCCTGCGCGGCGGCACCCAGCGCGACCTGCTGGCGGGCGGCGATGGCGATGACGTCCTGCTTGGCGACGAGGCCGTGGACACCCTGCTGGGCGGGGCTGGTAATGATACCCTGACCGGCGGTGCTAATGCCGACCAGTTCGTGTTCTCCGATGGTTGGGGCCAAGACGTCATCACCGACTTTGCTGCCGGCTTCGGCGGCGAGAAGCTCGACTTCACCTTCGTTACCGACTTCACAGGTCCGAATGATGTGATCAACAACCACGCGGTCGACACCCCGGATGGCGTGCTGATCTCCGACACCCACGGCAATACCATTCTGCTGCAGGGCGTGGACAAGGCGGACCTGATCGGCCAGGACTTCAAGTTCAACTCGTCATCCCTGCCGTCCTTCTCAGCCAAGGCGGAGTTCTCCGTTACGGGCATGGCCGAGGCGCTGGCCATCCTGAACGACCCGGCCAATGCCTATGACGCCTTCGCGTCGACGATCGCGGCGCAGGATGTGGCCAATGCGGCGTCCAGCGATGCGGCCACCCTTGGCAACATCAACACGGTGGAGATCGAACCGGTCGCTGCGATCAGCCCCGAGGACGATTTCGGCCTCTAGGCGATAACCTGGAAAATCGGGCGGTCCCCTCCCCATGAGCAGGCCGGGGACCGCCTCCCAAACCATTTACCTGGCCCGGTCGCGCCCTTCAGGGTTCCGGCCGGGTTTTTCGTGCGGCCGGCACAGAGCTGGCGAGCAGGTCGGCGCGCAGGGCTGCCGTGCCGTCGCGACAGGCGAGGGGAGTCGTGCTAAACGCGCGCCTTGCTTATATATGCGGCGCCTCGGGAGGCCTGACATGCATCGCGATCACCGCCATCGAATGGCCGGACTTGGCGTGTTTGCGGCCCTTGCCCTGGCTGGCCCGGCTTTTGCCGACACAGCCTCGGAGCGCTCCGGCACACCTGCGCTCCTCGGCTATGTGGAAGACGTCTATGTCGGCAGGCTGGGGCTGGAAATGAAGGGCAAGCTCGACACCGGCGCCGACACCAGTTCGGTGTTCGCCCGCGACGTGGAACTCTACAAGCGCGGCAAGCGCGACGACTGGGTCCGCTTCCGGCTGATCGGCAAGAATGGGCGCGCTGTCCGGTATGACCAGAACGTTATCCGCTTTGCGCAGATCAAGCTGAAGACAGGCGGCACGATCCGCCGCCCGGTTATCCACCTGCCGCTCTGCGTTGGGGGTGAGCGCGGCCTCGCCGAGGTGAATCTTGCCGACCGGGAGGATTTCGAGTACGACTTCCTGGTGGGACGCGAGTTCCTCGCCCACCGGATCATTATCGATCCAGCCCAGACTTTCGCGGCTGAAGCGGACTGTGACCGCCCCCGTGACTAGTCAGACGCACACGCGCCTTCTGGCGCTCATGCTGATCGTTCTCGGCCTTGGTATCATGGCCAACAAGGTCATGCGCTATGACTATCCTCTGCGGCCTGGCGAACAGACCACGGTCTGGGATTTCGAGATCTTCCTGCAATTTGATGCCCGCAATGAGCCGGTGCGGATCGAGACCTTCCTGCCGGTTTCTGGGGCTGGCAGCGCGGTCAGCGAGGAACAGTTCTACAATGGCGCGTTTGGCCTGCGCCTGGACGAGCGGGGCGCCAACCGCAAGGCGATCTGGACATATCGCTATCCCAATGACCGGAAGGTCCTGCGCTACCGGGCAAAGATCATCGGTGCGAGCCGCGATACGCCTCTGCCGGAGACGATGAAGCGCCCGGGCCGCCGCTTCACGCCGGAAATTGCCGATGATGTCGCCCGCCAGGCCTTCATCGTCTGGTCGGCCGACCTGCGCCGCCAGTCAGCCGACGATGAATCCCTTGCTGAACTGATCATCCAGCAGATCTTCGGGGACGCCATCCAGGATGAGGTCGAGGTCCTGCTGCCCGCGCTGCCGCGTCCGCTTGACCGCCTCGAACTGGCCCGCCAGGTGCTCGAAAGTCAGGGGATTCAGGCGCGGGTGGCAAATGGCGTCTATCTCGACGATGCGCGCCGGCGCGCGGAGGTCCGCCACTGGCTGGAATACCATGTGGAGGCCAGCGACAAGCGCTTTTTCCCGAGTGGCCGGCCCGGTGAGTTCGTGACCCTGTGGTTTGGCACCGACCCGCTGGTAAAATCGGCCGGGACCAGAGAACTCGACGTGCAGATCGGCCTGCAGCCAGCACGCCTTGCGGCTGAGGCTGTGGTGCTCAACGCTGCGGGACAGGGCGACTTTACCCTATCATGGTTCAATTTCGAGACCCTGCCGATCACCACCCAGCTTGTCTATCAGGTTCTGGTGACGATCCCGGTGGGCATTCTGCTTCTGGTATTCCTGCGCCAGTTCGTCGGCATCCAGACGCTCGGCACCTTCATGCCGGTCCTGATCGGCATAGCCTTCCGCGAGACCGCACTGGTGACAGGTCTCCTCCTGTTCTCCGGCCTCGTCCTCGTCGGCCTCGCCATGCGGTTCTACCTGGAGCGACTGAAGCTCCTGCTTGTGCCACGTCTCGCTGTCGTCCTCGTCTTCATCGTGATCTGCATGGCGGCCATCACGCTCGGCATGCAGGGAGCCGGGCAGCCCATCGGCCTGTCTGTCTCTCTGTTTCCCATGGTCATCCTGACGATGACGATCGAGCGAATGTCGATTGTATGGGAAGAGGCCTCGGCCACTGATGCGCTTAAACAGGGCGCCGGCAGCCTGCTGGTGGCGAGTCTTGCCTATCTTGCCATGACCCACCCGCAGGTCGAGTACATGATGTTCAACTTCCCTGAACTCTTGTTCGCGATCATGGGGCTCTGCCTTCTGATGGGCAAGTATACCGGGCTAAGGCTTAGCGAGCTGATTCGCTTCCGCCAGCTCGCCGGGCGCACATGATCTGGCGCTTCTACACGCTCTCCCGCAATGGCGTGATCGGGATCAACGAGCGCAATGTCCGCCTCGTCAACGAGCTCAATCCCCGGCGCCTGATGCGACTTGTCAACGACAAGATCGTCACCAAGGCCCTCGCGGACGTGGCCGGCATCGCCGTGCCTGAACTTTATGGCACGATTGCCAATCCGTTCGACCTGCGCCGGCTGAGAGCCCTCATTGACCGCCCGGAGGGCTGCGTGATCAAGCCCGCAAACGGCTCCCAGGGAAACGGCATTCTTGTCCTGATGGGGCCGATGCAGGGCGGCGGTTACAGGCTTGCAAACGGCAGGCGCATAAGTTTTGAGGATGTTCGTTTCCACGTCAACAATATCCTTTCCGGCATGTACAGCCTCAGCGGCCAGCCTGACCGGGCCATGGTCGAATACCGGGTGATCTTCGACGATGTATTCGACGCAATCTCCTTCCGCGGCGTCCCCGACATCCGCATCATCGTCCTGCGCGGCCTGCCGATTGCCGGCATGTTGCGCCTTCCGACTGCGGAGTCCGATGGCAAGGCCAATTTGCACAAGGGCGGGGTCGGAGTGGGGCTCGACCTTATCAGCGGGGTCACGCGTTCCGGCATGCAGAACGGGCGGGTCGTCGACCAGCATCCGGACACGGCCCACGACCTCAGCGGGTTCAAGGTGCCCTATTGGGACGACATGCTCGAAATGGCGGCGCGCGCATTGGAGGTCACCGGCCTTGGCTATCTCGGCGCCGACATCGTGCTCGACAAGGCGCGCGGACCGCTCCTGCTGGAGCTGAACGCCCGCCCCGGAATCTCCATCCAGGTCGCCAACCGTGAGGGCCTCCGGCCCGCTATCAAGGCCGCGCTCAGTGCCGATTTGACCGGACTGGACGCCGGCGCACGGGTGGCGCTGGCCCGCCGGCTCTGCAGCGAGGCGCAGGGCAGACGCTCCGGCGCCGATATCGCCGAGGCGTTGCGGGCCTGATACCAAGCGGCGTGGACCCACAACCGATCCTTGCAGCGCGAGGCCGAGCGCGACTGCGCGTCGGCGCTCATGCGCCGGAGGCGCAGATGAACCATCATCTGCGCACACGGGTATGAGGGCCTTTGGGGTTGCAGGTCAGGCGGCGCCGCTCCTCGGCCTGTCGCGCAGGATCTTCCGAAGTGTGTCGAGCAGGGCCCGGTGTGGCATCGGCTTTTCAAGGATGCCCTGATAGCCGGCGGATCGGGCCTTTCCGGCAATATCGGTATTGAGACAGCCGGTGATCATCAGCGCGGGGGCGGTCACGCCGCGTTCCTTCAGGCGGAGCATCAGGTGGACACCGTCCATTTTCGGCAGCTTGTAATCGACGAGAAAGCAGTCGGCCGTTTGCGCGCCATCATCGGCGAGAAATGTCTCGGCACTGTCGAACGCGACCACGGAAAACCCCTTCGCACGCAATAGCATTTCCAGAGAACGCCGCACGGCCTCGCTGTCCTCTATGACTGCGATGCGAACCGCTGCGGGGGGCTGCTCATCTGGAAGGGTCATGCACCACGTATCGTAAGAGGCGCCACTATCGGGGCGACACTAAAATGCCCGAGCCTTAGGCGCAGGTCCTTACGTACTTGTGCGTAGGGTTGTGCGATAAAATGATGACACAACCCTATCGCCCGATGCCCGCGGCGAAGGCGAGCCGAAGGACACCGGAGAGCGTGTCGGTCTCCAGCTTTTCCATAAGATTGGCGCGGTGGATCTCCACCGTGCGCGGGGAAATCTCCAGTTCCTCTGCGATCATCTTGTTGGTGAAGCCGCGTACCAGCCGCTCCAGAACCTCAGTTTCCCGCGGTGTCAGCTGTGCGATCAGGCCCAGCGCGTGCCGCTCCTGAATGTCGCGGGCCTCGCGGGTTTCGGCAATGTCGAACGCCGTCCCGATCGCCGCGAGGAGAGCCTGTTTCTCATAGGGCTTTTCCACGAAATCGGTGGCGCCGAGTTTCATCGCCTGCACGGCCACGCTCACATTGCCATGGCCGGTCAGCACGATCACCGGCATGGTCGCACCGCGCCTCTGCAAGGTCTCCAGCACACTCAGGCCGTCCATCTCCGGCATCTGAACATCAAGCAGGACGCACCCCTCCGGCAGCGCGTCCAGGGCAGCGAGAAACTGTGGCCCGTCACTGAAGGTCTGCACGCGGAATCCGGCATGGCGCAGCATGAAGCTCGCTGAATGACGGATTGCCTCGTCATCATCGACCAGGTGGATGTGGCGCGGGTCGCTCATGGGGTCGCCGTGTCGGGTCTGGGAAGCGTGAACATGAAGCTCGTGCCGCCGGCAGTGCGCGGCTCGATGCGAATGCTGCCGCCATGGGCCTCGATAATGGTCTGGCAGATGGATAGGCCGAGACCCATGCCCGTCGACTTGGAGCTGGCAAAGGGCCGGAACAGCTGCTCGGCAAGTTCCGGCGGAATGCCGGGGCCATTGTCCTCAACCCGCAGGGTCACGAACCGGCCTGGCCCCTCGCTGAGCGCCACCGTCACACGTGCGTCATTCTGATCAGTGAGTGCCTCGAAGGCGTTTTTCAGGAGGTTGATCAGCACCTGCTGGACCTGGATCGGGTCAGCCATGATGAGCCCCGGCGCCACGTCGAATCGCTCGTCAATGCGCAGATGGTCCGAGCTTGAGCCGATCCGTGCCAGAGAGATGGCATCGCGCACGATTGGCTCCAGCTGGATCGGCCGGGCGTCGATATCGCCGCGGGCGACGTAATCGCGCAGCTTTCGGACGATCTGGCCGGTGCGAACCGACTGCTTGGCGGCCTCGTCCAGCGCTTCCTGGACCAGTGCCAGAACCTCCGGGCTGGGGTTCTCGAGCATGTCGCGTGCCGCTTCCAGATAGTTGGAGACCGCAGTCAGGGGCTGGTTTAGCTCGTGGGCCATCGCCGAGGCCATCGTCCCGACGGCGCTGAGGCGTGAGAAATGCACCAGTTCCGACTGCATCTCCCGCATCCGCAGTTCGGCGCGCTGCTGCTCAGACAGGTCGCGCATGAAGGCAGTGAAGAGATAATGGCTGCCAATCCGCGCCTCGCCGATCTTCAGGTCGATCGGGAATCGGGCGCCGTCGGACCGCCGGGCCGTGACGACACGGCCGATGCCGATGATCCGCCGTTCGCCGGTGCGCATGTAGCGCTCCATGTAGGAGTCATGGTGGGTGCGGTCATACTCGGTCATGAGCATGCTGACATTCTGACCGATGACCGCGCTCGCGGGGTAGCCGAATAGCGCTTCGCCCGCCCGGCTGAATGCTTGCACCACGCCATGCTCGTCGATCACGCACATGGCATCCGGCGCCGAGGCGAGGATTGAATTGATATGCAGTTGCAGCGCTTCGGCGTCGCTCGGCTCGCGCGAGGAAGCTGCCTCGCTCGACGATCCGCCGTGGCGCACGCCTTCCGGGTCCGTGTCGACGACGCGTCGGGTCAAGAGCGCGGCTCCACCTCAATTCCAGGAGGCCGAAGGATAGGAAACGTTGGACGGTGTGACCAGAGGGGTTTACGTCAAACGCGCCTGCCTGCGGCGTGACGCCGCCGCATCCGCAATAGCAGGGTCGCAGTCAGCAGCCCCGCGCCAACCAGGGCAACCGGGCAACCCCAGCAATGGCCGAAAACAAGCGGTTCCGTGAAGGCCTGGCCCGGCAGATCGCCGCTGCGGCACCAGAAGGCACCGAACGGGTCAAGGGTGCGGGTGTGGGTCATCGCCTTGGCGAGGCCGCCGGTGAACAGGGCCAGTCCGGCCGCGGGAAGCATCATGTCACGCATCAGGGCGAACCTCCTCTATTTGGAGATATCATAGAGCGGCTGCGACGCAACTGCCCATAGGTAATTCACCGTATTCAGCTGGCGCGCGCACATCGCTAACCAGACGGCATGGAGCCAGAGCCGGGATTTCCGCGGGCGCTGGTCGTGAGAGCAATGAGGGTTTTTGCCGTGAGCCAGATGACAACAATGAGGCGGCACGACTTCAGCACGTGGGGCGTCGGGGCGGTACTTGTCCTGCTGGCGCTCGCCGCGCTGTTCGTGGCTGCCAATTCCGCCGATGCCCTGATGGGTGTCCACGCCTGGATCTTCCTGGGCGCTGCCGCCGTCGGGGTTGTCGGCGTCGGCCTGTGGCAGGGCGCCCTGCACGGCCGCGACGCCTTCGACCAGACGGTCTATGAGGACACGATTGTCAAATGGGGCCTCTTCATCTCGCTGTTCTGGGGGGTTGTCGGCATGCTCGTCGGCGTTGTCGTCGCGCTGCAGCTCACCTGGCCGAACCTGTTCTATTTCCCCGAGCTTGGCTGGACGAATTTCGGGCGACTGCGGCCGCTGCACACCTCCGCGGTGATCTTCGCCTTCGGCGGCAATGTGCTCATCGCCACCAGCTTCTACGTGGTCCAGCGCACCTGCCGGGCCCGCCTCGCCGGCGGCCTTTGGCCGTGGTTCGTGTTCTGGGGCTATAATCTGTTCATCGTCATCGCCGCGACCGGCTATGTCATGGGCGTCACCCAGTCGCGCGAATATGCCGAACCGGAATGGTATGCCGATCTGTGGCTGACCCTGGTGTGGGTCGGCTATCTTCTCGTGTTCCTCGGCACCCTGTGGAAGCGCAAGGAACCGCACATCTATGTCGCGAACTGGTTCTACCTCTCCTTCATCGTCACCATTGCAATGCTGCACATCGTCAACAATCTGGCGATCCCGGTGAGCCTGGCTGGTGCGAAGAGCTATTCTGTGATGGCCGGCGTGCAGGATGCGCTGTCGCAGTGGTGGTACGGGCACAATGCCGTCGGCTTCTTCCTGACGACCGGCTTCCTCGCGATCATGTATTATTTCATCCCCAAGCGGGTTGAACGGCCGGTCTATTCCTACCGCCTCTCGATCGTCCACTTCTGGTCGCTGATCTTCATCTACATCTGGGCGGGGCCACACCACCTGCACTATACCGCCCTGCCGCAATGGGCGCAGACCCTCGGCATGACCTTCTCGATCATGCTGTGGATGCCCTCATGGGGCGGCATGATCAACGGCCTGATGACGCTGTCTGGCGCGTGGGACAAGCTGCGCACCGATCCGGTGGTTCGGATGATGGTCGTCTCCGTGGCGTTCTACGGCATGTCGACCTTTGAGGGTCCGCTGATGTCGATCCGCGCAGTCAACTCGCTGAGCCACTACACGGAGTGGACCATCGGCCATGTGCACTCCGGCGCGCTCGGTTGGGTCGGCTTCATCTCGTTCGGCGCGCTCTACTGCCTCGTGCAGTGGCTCTACAAGCGTGAGCGGATGTACTCGATGCGCCTGGTCGAATGGCACTTCTGGCTCGCGACCATCGGCATTGTCTTCTACATCGTCGCGCTTTGGTTCGCCGGGATCATGGAAGGCCTGATGTGGCGCGCCTACAATGAGTTCGGCTTCCTCGAATATGCCTTCGTCGAGACCGTCGAGGCCAAGCACGTCAGCTACATCATCCGCGCCGTCGGTGGCTTGCTGTACCTGCTGGGCGCGCTGATCATGGTCTACAACGTCACCCGCACCGCGATGGGCCATGTCCAGCTCTCCGGGGAAGAGAAACTGGCGCTGAAGGCCAAGGCTTCCGACTCGCTCCAGGCGGCAGAATAGAGGACCTGAGACCCATGGGACTTATCAACAATCACGGCATTTTCGAACGCCACTCGCTGCTGCTGACCGTCGGCATACTGGCAACGGTCTCCGTTGGCGGGATCGTGGAAATCGCCCCGCTCTTCTACATGGAGAACACGATCGAGAAGGTGGAGGGGGTTCGCCCCTACACCCCGCTCGAACTGTCCGGGCGCAACATCTATATCCGCGAGGGTTGTTATGTCTGCCACTCGCAGATGGTCCGCCCGCTGCGCGACGAGGTGGAGCGCTACGGCCACTACTCCCTGGCGGCGGAGAGCATGTACGACCACCCCTTCCAGTGGGGCTCGAAGCGCACCGGGCCGGACCTTGCCCGGGTCGGCGGCAAGTATTCTGATGCCTGGCAGGCGCAACACCTGCGTGACCCGCGCTCTCTGGTGCCCGAATCGATCATGCCGCCCTACGCCTTCCTCGATGACAACACCCTTGATTACGACACGATCGAGGCCGACCTGAAAGCCCTGCGAATGGTCGGTGTGCCCTACACAGACGACATGATCGCCTTCGCCAAGGCGGACCTTGAGGCTCAGGCCAACCCGCAGTCGGACTATCAGGCGCAGGACGCGCTGGTCGCCCGTTACGCCGAGGCGTCCGGCCGCGAGGGCACGGTCCAGATCCGCGACTTTGACGGTGAGGGCGGCGGCAGGATCACCGAAATGGATGCCCTTGTCGCCTATCTGCAAATGCTCGGCACGCTGGTGGATTTTTCCACCTATGAGGCCGAGGATCTGATGAACCGTCGCTAGGGGAGGAGACGTCGCATGTATGAGGCTCTCTCCAGCTTCGCCCAGACCTGGGGGCTTGTGCTGTTCGTGACCGGCTTCGTTCTGGTCCTGATCTACGCCTTGCGCCCCCGCAACCAGGAAACATTCGATCGGGCAGCGCGGCTGCCCCTGTCCGACAAGGAGCCCGGCGATGAGTGACAACGCAAAGAAAGACATCGACGCCTATTCCGGCGTCGAGACGACCGGCCATGAGTGGGACGGGATCAAGGAACTCAACAACCCGCTCCCGCGCTGGTGGCTGATCATCTTCTATGCCTCGGTGGTCATCTCGGTGATCTACATGATCTTCATGCCGGCCATCCCGGCCCTGCCGGGACTTGGCACCAACACGCCGGGCATTCGCGGCCATTCCGACCGCGTTCTTGTCGCCGAGGCGATGGACGGGCTGCGCGGTGAGCGGTCCGCCCAGGCCGGCAAGCTCCTGACCGCATCGGCAAGCGATATCGAGGGCGACCGGGACCTGCAGCAGTTTGCGCTGGCGATGGGCGAAAGCGCCTTTGGCGACAATTGCGCCACCTGTCATGGTGCCGGCGGCAGAGGGGCCAAGGGCTATCCGGCGCTCGCCGACGATATCTGGCTCTGGGACGGCTCGGTCGAAGGCATAGAGCAGACGATCCGCCATGGCATCCGCCATGAGCCGGACCCGGAGACGCGCTTCTCCCTGATGCCGGCCTATGGCGCCGACGGCCTGATGGAGCGCGCGCAGATCGAGGACCTCGTCCAGTATGTCCTCAACCTGTCCGGCCGTGAGGCCGACCCGGCCGCCGTGCAGCGCGCCTCAGGGCTGTGGTCACAGCAATGTGCCGCCTGTCATGGTGCAGAGGGCAAGGGCAATCGCGACCTCGGCGCGCCGAACCTTGCCGATGCCGACTGGCTGTTCGGCGGCGAGGCAGGCGAAATTTACGACACGATCTACAACGCACGCAATGCGCACATGCCGGCCTGGGGCGATCGCCTCGACGATGCCACCATAAGGGCCCTGGCCGTCTATGTGCATACCCTCGGCGGTGGCGAATAAGCCGCCCGCCGGAGGCCCCAACGCGAAGGAGCGCAAGTCCCCATGGGCGATCCCGTGATCAATCTGCATCCCTCCGGCAAGCCGGTCGAGGGTCGCCATCGCACCGATGGCCCGCCGCCGATCGTTCCCGGCGAGGGTCCGCCCGATGAAGGCCGGATGTATGTCAAGCGTGAGCCAATCTATCCAAAGCTCGCCCACGGCAAGTTCCGGCTGATCAAGTGGTTCGCGCTCGTGATGGGCCTGGCGATCTATTACGGCGTGCCGTGGATCCGCTGGCCTCGCGGTGAGGGTATCCCAGACCAGGCGGTGCTTGCCGATTTCTCCAACGAGAAGTTCTTTTTCTTCTGGATCACGATCTGGCCGCAGGAGGTCTACTTTCTTGCCGGCCTCTTGATCGTTGCCGCGCTCGGACTGTTCCTTGTGACATCCCTGTTCGGTCGGGTGTGGTGCGGTTATGCTTGCCCGCAGACGGTCTGGACCGACCTCTACATTGCCGTGGAACGGCTCTTTGAGGGCGACCGGGCTGCGCGCATGCGTCTCGACAAGGCGCCGATGAGCTTCAACAAGCTCTGGCGCAAGTCCGGCAAGCACCTGGTCTGGATCGTGATCGCCTTCCTGACAGGCGGGGCGTTCATTCTCTATTTCCACGATGCGCCGACGGTCGTACGCAGCTTCTTCACCGGCGAGGCTCCGCTCACAGCGTATTTCTTCGCTGGAATCCTCACATTGACGACCTACTTCCTCGCCGGCCATATGCGCGAGCAGGTCTGCATCTATCTCTGCCCATGGCCGCGTATTCAGGGTGCCCTGACCGATGAGCACGCGCTCAATGTGACCTATCGCTATGATCGCGGCGAACCGCGCGGGGCCCTGCACAAGGGCGAGAGCTGGGACGCGCGTGGTGACTGCATAGACTGCAAGCAGTGCGTCCAGGTCTGTCCGATGGGTATCGACATCCGCAATGGGGGGCAGCTCGCCTGCATTCACTGTGCGCTGTGCATCGATGCCTGCGACGAGATCATGGAAAAAGTCGGCCGCCCGACCGGCCTCATCGCCTATGACACCGACGTGGCAGTGGAAACCCGCGCGGCCGGCGGTGCGCCGAAATACAGATTGTTCCGGGCGCGCACCATCCTCTATGGCTTGCTGATCGTGGCGATCTCTGGCCTGATGGCTTATGGCCTGGCGACAAAATCGACCTTCGGGGCCAACGTGCTGAAGGACCGCTCGCCGCCCTTCGTGCGCCTTGCCGATGGCGGCCTGCGCAATGGTTACACCCTGAAGCTCGTCAACAAGGCCTCTGATGCGCGCGCGCTTACCCTGACCCTGAGCGGGCTCGACGGGGCGAGGCTTGAGGTAATCGGCATCGACGAGGCCGACATTGCCGGCACCGAGCTGCCCGTTGCCGCCCACGGGGTCGACCGTTACCGCTTCCTTGTGAGCGTGCCGGCCGGCGTCGTTTCCGACCAGGCGAGCTACACCCTTACCGTCACCGATCCGGAGACGGGTGAGACCGACATCAATACGGTGGCCTTCCTGGGCCCGGGAGACTGACCCACCATGTCCATGAACCCGATGCCTGAGGAAAAGGGAAAGCTGACGGGATTTCACGTGCTCGTGTGGATCATCGGCTTCTTTGCCGTCGTGATTGCGGTCAACGGAGTTTTCCTCTATTCGGCCATCACCAGCTTCCCCGGCGAGGACGTCAAGAAATCCTACCTGCAGGGGCTGCACTACAATGACACGCTGGCCGCGCGGGACGCCCAGTCCGCGCTCGGCTGGACTGCTGCTGCCGGGCTCATCACTGGCGGCGCGGCGGGGCCGGAGGTCCGGGTCGAACTGCGTGATGCCAATGGCCGGGCGCTCAGCGCGCTCGATATCGATGTCACCCTGCGCCGGGCGGCAACGACCGATGCCGACACCCTGCTTCTGCTGGAGCCAGCGGGCGCGGGCCTCTATGCCGCTCCGGCCGGCGACCTGGCGCCGGGTCGCTGGGAAGCCGCCATCCGTGTGCGCGACGGCGAGGCGCTGAAATTCGAGGCAATGAAGAGCTTTCTCGTCCCATGAGCGCAACCGGCGCGCCGCTTGATGCCGGCTGCCCGAGCGGTCTCAGTCCGCCGAGCCGTGATGGTCTCATCGACCCTTCAGCCTTCGTCCGCGAGGGCCGCGAGGGCAAGGCTCTGACGCTCGCCGTGCGTGGCGCCCGGTGCGGCGGGTGCCTGTCAAAGATCGAGCGGGCCGTGTCCGGTCTTGACGGGGTTCGCCATGCCCGGCTCAACCTCACCACAGGGCGCCTCAGCGTCACCTGGCATGGCGATCTTCCGGCCCGCGAAATTGCCTGCACGGTCTCCGAGCTTGGTTATGGCGTCGCCCCGTTTGCTGACGACACCGCAGACGACGCCCACAAGCGCGCGGAGAAGGGCCTGCTGGTTGCCCTTGGCGTCGCCGGGTTCGCCATGGCCAACATCATGTTGCTGTCCATCTCGGTCTGGGCCGGGCATGGCGAGATGGGGGCTGCGACCCGCCAGCTCCTGCACGCGATTTCCGGCGCCATCGCCCTGCCTGCGGTCGCGTTTGCCGGCCAGCCCTTCTTCCGCTCCGCCTGGTCCGTCCTCAGGCGCGGCCACGCCAACATGGACGTGCCGATATCGCTCGCCGTGCTGCTTGCGCTCGGCGTGTCGGTCTGGGAGACAGCCACAGGCGGCCCGCATGCCTATTTCGAGGCGTGCGTCATGCTGCTCTTCTTCCTGCTGATCGGGCGCTTCCTCGATGCCCGCCTGCGCCGGCGCACCCATGCCGCCGCCCGGGACCTGGCCGCCCTGCGCAGCCGCAGTGTCAGCCGCATTGCGCCGGACGGATCGGTCAGCAGTGTCCGCGCTGACGAGATTGCCGCGGGCGACCGGATCCTGCTGGCGCCCGGCGAGCGCGCCGTCGTCGATTTCACACTGGAAGGCGGCCCGGCCAGTCTCGATGAAAGCCTTGTCACCGGTGAGAGCGCCCCCCGCGATGTGCCCGAGGGGACGCGTGTCTATGCCGGTTCGGTCAATCTCGGCGACCCCCTGACCGGGCGTGCAGCCGGGGCAGCGGAGGAGTCCCTGCTGGCCGACATCGAACGCATGCTGGAAGCTGGCGAACAGCGCCGCTCCCGATACCGCCGGATCTCGGACCGGGCCGTCTCGTTGTACGTGCCGCTCGTCCATACCACCGCCGCGCTAACCTTTGTCGGCTGGCTGATGGCCGGCGTCGGGGTGCGCGAGGCGATCCTGGTGGCCGCGTCGACCCTTATCATCACCTGTCCCTGCGCGCTCGCACTGGCAGCGCCGGTCGTTCAGGTCGTCGCAGCCGGCCGGTTGTTCCGCAATGGTGTATTCCTGAAGTCCGGCGACGCGCTGGAGCGGCTTGCCGGGGTCACCCATGTGGTGTTCGACAAGACCGGCACGCTCACCCTCGGCACGCCGGTGCTCGCCGGGCCGCCGCAGGACAGGCGCGTCCTGATGGACGCCGCCGCCCTTGCCCGGGCCAGCCGTCACCCCCTGTCGCGCGCCCTGGTGGAGGCGGCCGGCCCCGGGCGGCTTGCCGATCACGTGCGCGAGCATCGCGGGCTCGGCCTTGAGGGCGAGGTCGCCGGCATACCCTGCCGGCTCGGCGCGCCGCACTGGGTCGGGCTGGAGGACGCCGCGGCTGATGGCCCGGCGATCTGGTTCCAGCGCAGTGACGAGGCGCCGGTGATTTTCCGTTTCGAGGACCGCCTCCAGGACGACGCCCCTGATGTCATCGCCGCGTTGCGCCGGCGCGGCCTCGGCATTGAAATCCTCTCCGGTGACGGCGATGACGCGGTTGCGCGCGTGGCCGGTCGCCTTGGCGTCGACCACTGGACGGGGCGGGCCAGTCCGCAGGCCAAGACCGCCCGGCTCGAAGCCCTTCGGGCCAGCGGCCAGCGCGTCCTGATGGTCGGCGATGGTCTCAATGATGCCGGCGCCCTGGCCATGGCGCATGCCTCGCTCGCGCCCGGCGGGGCAATGGATGTCAGCCAGTCTGCCAGCGACGCGGTGTATTCCGGCGGCGGGCTCGCCGGCATCGTCACCACAATCGACACGGCCCGCCAGGCGCGTACCGGCATGATGCAGAATTTCGCCCTCGCCGCCGGCTACAACCTGATTGCCGTGCCGATTGCCGTCCTCGGCCATGCGACGCCCCTCGTCGCGGCGATTGCCATGTCGGCGTCCTCACTGGTGGTCACTCTGAATGCCCTGCGGCGCGGCCTGCCGGCGCAGGGTGGGGAGGCGAGGACATGACCAGCCTGCTGTTCCTGATCCCGGCCGCGCTGATTCTCGGCGGCGCGGGCCTGTTCGGTTTCATCTGGGCGGTCCGCTCCGGCCAGTTCGACGATCCCGACGGTGCCGCGAGCCGCATTCTGCAGGATGACGACGACCGTCCCTTGCCCTAGAGCCGGGGGCCTGAAGGCAGGAGGAAGGCCATCATGCGCCACCATCTCATGATCGTTCTGGGCCTTCTCATTGCCGGCATCTTCCTCTGGCGTGGCGTCGAGGCGCTTGGCGAGCCCGGCCTCGGCCTGCGCGAGGCATATGTCGCCGGAGGCCTCGTGCTAGCCGCCGCCCTTGTTGTTACCGGCATCCGCGCCTGGCGCGCCCCCCGCTGACGGGCAGGGGCACGCCTTGCCCCTGTTTCGAGACGGGCGCTTCAGCCTGAGCTTGCGCAGGCGCGCTCCCTTGCCGGGATGAGGCGTCTCTCAGGCAGTGACCATCCGGACAAGCGGACACGAGCCGCCCCTGATCCTGCTGAGCTGACAGGCCCCGTCCCGAAGGGGGGGCGACGCCCCAGACCGGTTCCCGATGCCCGCGCTTAGACCAAAGTCCCTCTACTCCGGGCGGCGCCAATGTCGCACCCTGCGATGGCGGCGATCCAGCCGTTCAAAGCAAACAGGGGAGGACAAAGGACATGTCTGACAACTCCAGGCCAATCGACGGGCAAGGGTACTGGTCGGCGGTGCTCCGCCTGACCGTCACCCTTCTCGCGATCTGGTTCATCGTCTCGTATGGCGCGGGAATTCTGTTCCGGGATTTCCTCGACCAGTTCAGCGTCGGCGGTGCGCCGCTCGGCTTCTGGTTCGCTCAGCAGGGCTCAATCTACGTCTTCGTGGTGCTGATTTTCTATTACTGTTTCGCCATGGCCCGGCTGGAACGCAAGTTTGGCATTGAGGGCTAGATCCATGGACCAGACCTTCTGGACATATTTCTTTGTCGGCACGACGTTCGCGCTTTACATTGGCATCGCAATCTGGGCGCGCGCCGGCTCGACGGATGATTTCTACGTGGCCGGGCATGACGTGCACCCGACGGTTAACGGGATGGCAACCGCGGCGGACTGGATGTCGGCGGCTTCCTTCCTGTCCATGGCAGGCCTCATCGCCTTTCTCGGCTATGGCGGCTCGGTCTACCTGATGGGCTGGACCGGTGGCTATGTGCTGCTGGCGCTGCTGCTTGCCCCCTTCCTGCGCGAGTTCGGCAAGTTCACCGTGCCCGATTTCGTCGGAGACCGGTACTACTCGACCACGGCGCGCATCATTGCGGTGATCTGCGCCCTGTTCGTGTCATTCACCTATATCGCCGGGCAGATGAAGGGTGTGGGTGTCGCCTTTTCCGGCTTTCTTGGCGTCCCCTTTGAGTGGGGCATCATCATCGGCATGGTGATCGTCTTCTTCTACGCCGTTCTCGGCGGCATGAAGGGCATCACCTACACTCAGGTCGCCCAGTACTGCGTCCTGATCTTCGCCTATACGGTCCCGGCAATCTTCATGTCGATGATCATAACCGGCAACCCGGTGCCGCAGCTCGGGTTCATCGGCAATGCCGCCGGAACCGACACGCCGATGCTGGAGAAGCTGAACCAGGTGGTCACCGATCTCGGCTTCCTGGAGTACACCCAGACGAACAAGACCCTGTTCGACGTGTTTGCGATAACCGGCGCGCTGATGTTCGGCACGGCCGGCCTGCCGCACGTGATCATCCGCTTCTTCACCGTGCCGAGTGCCCGCGCCGCGCGCTTCTCAGCCGGCTGGGCGCTGGTCTTCATCGCCATTCTCTACACCACCGCCCCGGCGGTCGGCGCGTTCGCCCGGCTCAACTTCATCGATACGGTGAACGAGGCGGTCTACGTCGACAGCGCGGCTTATGCGAGCGAGGCTGCGGCAATCGAGGCGCGCGGGGACAAGCCCGTGCCGACCTGGTTCAAGTCCTGGGAGAAGACCAATCTGGTCAGTTTCGAGGACAAGAATGGCGATCAGAGGATGCAGGTCCGCGGGCCGAACGCGCCCGACGGGCTGGCCAATGAGGTCACCGCGAGCAATGACATCTTCGTGCTTGCCAACCCGGAGATCGCGCAGCTTCCCGGCTGGGTGATCGGACTGGTTGTCGCCGGCGGTCTTGCTGCAGCGCTCTCCACCGCGGCGGGGCTGCTGATGGTGATCGCCTCGGCAGTCAGCCATGATCTCTGCCGGCGGACCCTGTTCAAGGACATGGGTGACAGGACCGAACTGCTGGTCGCGCGGTTTGCCGCCGCCGGGGCGGTCGCAGCCGCCGGCCTGCTCGGTATCTTCTCAGGCCAGCTCGGCTTCGTTGCCCAGGTGGTCGCCTTCGCCTTCGGCCTCGCCGCCGCGTCCCTGTTCCCGATCATCTTCCTCGGCATCTTCTGGAAGCGCATGAACCGGGAAGGCGCGATCGCCTCGATGCTGGTCGGTCTCGTCTCGACCTTCAGCTATATCTACTGGTTCAAGTTCGTCGACACGAATGCTGCAAACTGGTGGCTGGGCGTCTCGCCTGAGGGTATCGGCTTTGTCTTTATGTGGGTCTCGGCCGCTATCGGGATCGTGATCTCGCTGGCGACCAAGGCACCACCGCAGGACGTCCAGGACCTTGTCGAGGACATTCGCGTGCCCGGTACCCGCACCGCGCACGGGATCGCCGACGGCGGCATGGCGCCCATGCCGGCGCATTAGGGCGGTTTCCGTCCAAATTGACCCACTTGGCGGGGCGGTTCCTCAAGGAACCGCCCCGTGTTTCTTGCGCCCCCGTCGATAAGACTTTGGGCCAGCTTGCGCCGACGGCACGAATTACGCACCCTCACCCTCCATGCGGTCCCGTGCTCAGGGGCCCGACACGGGAGGGCCTGGACTGCCCGTCTGGCTGATCATCCTCTCCGCCGCGCTCTACATGGCCGGCCTGTTCGCGCTCGCCTGGAAGCGCGACCGCAAGGCGGCGCGGCCAGCTTTCCGCCAGAGCGCGACGGTCTATGCCCTCGCGCTCGGTGTCTACTGCACCTCCTGGACCTATTTTGGTGCGGTCGGTACGGCGGCCGCCTCGGGCTGGGACTATCTGCCGATCTATCTCGGACCGGCCATGGTCTTCCTGGTCCTGCCGGGCCTTGTGCGACGCATTGGCGACATCGCCAGGCGCGAGAGCATCAGCTCACTGTCGGACTTCCTCGCCGCGCGCTATGGCAAGAGCCGCTCGCTCGCCGCCGCCGCGACGCTGGCTGCCGTCGCAGGCGCCATTCCCTACATTGCCCTGCAGCTGAAATCCGTCGGCATGAGCTTCCAGGCGCTTGCCCGGGGCGACACGGCCGGTGACCTGCCGCCGGCTGACACCACGGTCCTTGTCACCGCCCTGACACTCGCCGTTTTCGCCATTCTCTTCGGCGCGCGGCACTCCGACGCGACGCGCCAGAATGCCGGTTTGATGCGCGTTCTGGCGATCGAGGCGATCGTGAAGCTCGGCGCGCTGATAGCCGTCTGCGCGCTCTCGCTTGCCCTGCTGGAAGCCGTGCCGGCGGCTGACATTGCCGCCCATGCCAGCCAGTTCACGAGCAGCGAGGGCCTGTCGGGCCGGTTCGTCACCATCACCCTCCTGTCCATGGCGGCCATCATCTGCCTGCCGCGCCAGTTCCACGTGGCGATCATCGAACGCCGCAGCGAGGACGACATCGCGCGAGCGCGCTGGCTGTTCCCGCTCTACATGCTGGCGACCAGCCTGGTGGTCATCCCGATCACGCTGGCCGGGCTGAGCCTCCTGCCGGCCAGCACGTCGCCGGATCTGTTCGTCCTCAGCCTGCCCTTGTCGCGGGGCGATGGGCTGCTTGCGCTGGTTGTCTTCCTCGGCGGGTTCTCTGCGGCGACCGGCATGGTGATCGTCGCCGCCGTGGCGGTTTCGACAATGGTCACCCACGACCTCGTCGTTCCCGGGGTGATGCGCACCGGTGGCCTCGCCCGTCTCGGCGGGGCGGAAGGCAAGCGGCTTGTCCTGATCCGGCGCGCGGTGATTGTCGCCGTGCTGCTGCTCGCCTACGCCTATTACCGCGCCGCCGGCAGCGAGGCACTCGCCCAGATCGGCCTGCTGTCCTTCGCCGCTGCTGTGCAGTTTGCCCCCGTCCTCATCGGCGCGGTCTACTGGAAGGGCGGGCACCGCAATGGCGCGCTCGCAGGGCTCGTCCTCGGCATGGCCGCCTGGGCCTATACGCTCGCCCTGCCGGCACTTTTCGGCGGGCACGCCGTGGCCGCGGCCGTCCCGTCCTGGCTGGCGCCGCAGGCCCTTTTCGGCCTCTCACTCGGCGACCCGCTGACCCATGGCGTCGCCTGGAGCCTGTCGCTCAACACCCTTGTTTTCATCGTCCTGTCGCTGCGCGCGCGTGAGCGTCTGCGCGACCGTATCCAGGCCGCCGTTTTCGCCAGCCCCGCGCCGGACCGTTTCGCCGTGCCCACCCCGCATGCTGCGGAGGCTGCCGGGATCACGCCCGATGGCCTGCATGCGCTCGCCGCCCGCTTCCTCGATCCCAGGGCCGTCGATCATGCCTTCCGCGAATTCGAGGACGATACCGGGCTGACCGCCTTTGGCAACGGCCCGGCCGACTGGCGCCTGATCCAGCGCACCGAGCGGGTTCTCGCCAGCGCGCTTGGCGCCGCATCGGCCCGCGTGGTGATGTCGTCGGCCGTCGGTGGCATGGATGTCGCCCTCGGTGACGTGCTGACCCTGCTTGACCACCAGACCCAGGCGGAGCGCTTCGACCGTCACATGCTGCAGTCCATGCTGGAAAATGTCTCCCAGGGCATAAGCGTCGTCGACAGTGAGCAGCGCCTTGTTGCCTGGAACAGCCGCTATGTGGAGCTGTTCAGCTATCCGCGCGACCTGGTGCGGGTCGGAACCCCGGTCGCGAGACTGATCGAACACAATATCCGCTCCGGATGGATACCCGGCGGCGAACCGGCCGTTGAGGCCGAGCGCCGCATTGCACACATGCGCCGCGGTGCCGTCCATCGCTATGAGCGCCGCAATCCGGACGGGCGATACCTGCGGATCACCGGCAGCCCGATGCCGGGCGGCGGCTATGTCACAACCTTTACCGACATCACCGACGACAAGCGCCGCGAACAGGCGCTGGTTGAGGCGAATGAGACCCTCGAAGCGCGCGTCAGCGCCCGCACAGCCGAACTGGAGGATGCGCTGCGCCGGCTTGAACGGGCAAGGCGCGAGGCGGAGGGTGCCAACGCCTCCAAGACCCGCTTCCTCGCTGCGGCAAGCCACGACCTCCTGCAGCCGCTCAATGCCGCGAGACTCTTCCTTGGCGCCATCGACCCTGACGCCCCGGCGCCCGCCACGCTCGAACGCGTTGCGCGGGCCGACCGGGCCATCCAGTCGGCCGACAATCTCCTTAAGGGGCTCCTCGATATCTCCCGGCTTGACCATGGCGACCTCGCCGCCCGGCCCGTCGTGCTGCCGCTCGGGCCACTCCTTGAGGACCTGCTGGACGAGGCTGCGCCCATGGCTGCGCGCGCGGGACTGGCACTGCGCCTTGCACCCACCTCGCTCAGTGTCAGCGCTGATCCCGACTTCCTTCAGAGCATCCTGCGCAATTTCATCTCCAATGCGCAGCGCTATACCCGGACCGGCGCGATCCTGATCGGCGCGCGACGGCGTGGCGATCAGGTGCGGATCGAGGTCTGGGACACCGGCCCGGGCATTTCCGAAGACCGACAGGCGCTGATATTCGAGGAATTCCAGCGCCTCGCCGAAGCGGACAATCAGGGGGTGCGGGGCGCCGGGCTCGGACTGGCAGTGGCACGGCGCATGGCAGGACTGATGGGCGCGGAAATCGGCGTGCGCTCGCGCGTCGGCCGGGGCAGCGCGTTCCATGTCAGCGTGCCTCGCGCGGTGCGGCGCGAACGGGCGAAGGCGCCAATCCCTCCAGGCCGCCACCCGTCGGTGCCTGATATCCTCAACGGCCTCTGTGTGCTCTGCGTCGATGACGAGCCAAGCATCCTTGAGGGCATGACCGCACTGCTGCAGCGCTGGGGCTGCCGGGTCGCCACAGCCTGCTCAGGCGACGGGGCACTTCGGCTGGCGGCGGCCGACCCGCCCGATATGGTGGTCGCCGACCTCGAACTGGGCGCGGGACCTAGCGGCCTCGACGTGGTGCGCACCCTGAAGGCGACGCTGCCCACCGCGACGCGCTTCATCCTGCTGACGGCGAAGAGCTCGCCTGAAGTCGAAGCGGCCGCAGCAGACCTTGGCGTTCCAGTCCTGCGCAAGCCCGCCAGCCCGCAAGCCCTGCGCACGCTCGTTTCGGGTGCCGCGGCGGGTCGCGCTCAGGCAGCGGAGTGATCCGCATCAAGGCTGTTGGCCGACTGGAAAATCAGCAGCGCCTGGGTGCGGTTGTTGGCGCCGAGCTTGCGGAAGATCGCCGTCATGTGCGCCTTCACCGTGGCCTCGGAAATCCCCATCTCAAAGGCGATCTGCTTGTTGAGCAGCCCGTCGGAGAGGCCCGCAAGGACGCGCCGCTGCGCAGGGGTAAGGCTCGCGACCCGTTCAGCACCATCATGCTTGCCGGCGCTGTCGCGGCTCTCCGGGAACCATTCGCCGCCATCGAGCGCGGTCGCAAGCGCGGCAGACAGGTCTGCCAGTGGCAGGCTCTTGGGCAGGTAGCCACCCGCCCCGAGCGCCCGGGCGCGGCCATAGGCGGACGGTGTCTCGGTGGCCGACACCACGTAGACCGGCACGTCCGGTGCAGCCGCCCTCAGGCGCGAGAGGCCCTCAAAGCCACTGGCATCGCCGAGATTGAGATCGAGAAGGATTAGGTGTGGCGTCGACATGGCCAGACAGCCAAGCGCCGCCTGGAGGCTGCCAGCGTGGACCACCTGCGCCCTGTCCGGAAAGGCGCGCTCCAGCGCGGTCTCCAGCGCGTCGCGGAACAGCGGATGGTCGTCGACAATTAGGACAAGCAGCTTGTCCACCATGATTGGCCCTCCCAAGCCTGAAGCGCCGGATTCCCGGTCATGGGGTAAAGTATTGCCACAGAGCCCGCGCTTGTCGAGGGCGAACTAGGACATTGGTCTTAATCCCAATGGCCAATGGCGGGCCAGGCGCGCCTCCCCGATACTCGCGCTTAACAAGACGAAGTCCCAGGGGAGGAGTTACCGATGAAGCGTCCAGTCAAAGCCCTGTTGCTGTGCGGAGCGGCTGCCATTGCGCTGTCGGCAGGCACGGCCGCTGCCCAGTCGGCGGGGATGGAGGCCCGCATCGCTGCGCTTGAGGCAGAACTGGCGGCGATGAAGGCCGAGCTCGCCAGGGAACGCAATGAACGCCAGGGCGATGTCGTGCGCCTTGAGACGATCATGCTGCCCGCGGATGACCGGACCCCGGCCTCCCGCGATGGCTTCAGGGTTGGCGACGCGACGCTGAAATTTGGTGGCTTTGTCGATCTCGACGTGCACGCGACCTCCCTGTCCGACGGGTCGATCGGCGCCAGTTCCATCGCCCGCGACTTCTATATCCCGAGCGTCACCCCAATCGGTGGCGACGAGACCTCCTTCACTGACTTCACCGCCCAGGCTTCGCGCATCTTCCTGTCCGGTGCGCGCGACGTCAACGGCCAGACCGTGACCGGCTATATCGAGATGGATTTCCTCGGCTCCCTGCAGGGTGACCAGCGGGTGTCGAACTCCTATTCACCGCGTCTGCGCCGGGCCTATGTCGATGTCGGCGGATGGCGCGTCGGCCAGGAATGGTCGACTTTCCAGAATACCTCTGCCATCCCTGAAAGCGCGAGCTTTCTCGTCCTCTCCGACGGCATGGTATTCATCCGCCAGGCCCAGCTGCGCTATACCCACGGCCCCTGGCAGTTTGCCCTGGAGAATGGCAACACCACGATCACACCAGTCGGCGGCGGGCGGATCGAGGCCGACACCAACCTCGTCCCGGACATTGTCGCGCGCTACAATGCTGCCGGCGATTTCGGCACTGTCTCTTTTGCCGCCATCGCCAGGGAGCTGCGCCTTGACGCTGCCGGCAGCGAGGAAAGCGCTGTCGGCTTTGGGCTCAGCGCTTCGGGCAGGGTGAAACTCGGCGAACGCGACGATATCCGCTTCAACCTGGTCGGCGGCGAAGGGCTCGGCCGTTATGTCGGCCTCAATGCCGTCAATGCGGCTGCCATCGATCCGGCGACCGGCGAACTGGAGGCAATACCGAGCTATGGCGGTCTGGTCGCCTGGCGCCACCCCTTTGGCGAGACGGCGCGCGTCAATATCGGCTATTCCGGCCTGTTCGTGGACAATCCGGACTTTGTCGGCGGCGGCGCGACCAGCCAGGTCCAGTCGGTCTATAGCGCGTTCCTCTGGGACCCGCTGCCCAAGGTAACGCTTGGCACCGAGTTCCTGCTCGGCGAACGCGAGACCGAGGCCGGCGCCACCGGCACGATCACCCGCCTCACCTTCTCGACGAAATACGCGTTCTGACGCTAGGGTCGAGGCAATCAGACATGGCGGAGGAGGCCCTATCATGAGCGAAGCAGACACCATCTATCCGGTCCCGGAGGCCTTCGCCGCGAACGCCCGGCTGACCCCGGAGCGCTACCGCGAGATGTATGACGCCTCAATCGCTGACCCGGAGGCCTTCTGGTCCGAGCATGGCCGGCGCATCGACTGGATGACCCCCTATACACGGGCCAAGGACACCTCGTGGGAGCAGGGCGACTTCCGCATCAAATGGTTTCAGGACGGTGTCCTCAACGCCAGCGTCAACTGTCTCGACCGGCACCTGGAGACCCGTGGCGACAAGCCGGCGATCATCTGGGAGGGTGACGACCCGGGCGACAGCCACACCTTCACCTACCGCCAGCTCCATTCCGCCGTCTGCAAGTTCGCCAACGTGCTGAAATCCCTCGGTGTGACGAAGGGTGACCGGGTCACGATCTACCTGCCGATGATCCCGGAAGCGACGATGGCGATGCTCGCCTGTGCGCGGATCGGCGCGGTCCATTCCGTCGTCTTCGGTGGCTTTTCCCCCGAAGCGCTCGCCGGTCGCATCATCGATTGCGGCTCGCGAGTTGTCATCACCTCCGATGAGGGCCTGCGCGGCGGCCGTCACGTGCCTCTCAAGATGAATGTCGACCTTGCCTGCGACCATGAAGGCGTGGAGGTCGACACCGTCCTCGTGGTGCGCCGCACCGGCGCCGACATTGCCATGAAGGCGGAGCGCGACCATTGGTTGCACGAGGTTGGCGCAGAGGCCTCCGGTGACTGCCCGCCGGAGCCGATGAGTGCGGAAGACCCGCTTTTCATCCTCTACACCTCTGGCTCCACCGGCAAGCCTAAGGGCGTCCTCCACACCACCGGCGGCTACATGGTCTGGACCTCCATGACCCATGAGTACGCCTTCGACCTGCGCGAGGATGACGTCTACTGGTGCACCGCCGATGTCGGCTGGGTAACCGGCCACAGCTACATCGTCTATGGACCGCTTGCCAATGGCGCGACCTCGGTCATGTTCGAGGGGGTGCCGAGCTATCCCGACGCCTCCCGTTTCTGGCAGGTCGTCGACAAGCACGGCGTGACCGTCTTCTACACTGCGCCGACCGCGATCCGCTCCCTCATGCGCGAGGGCGAGGAACCGGTGAGGGCGACCTCGCGCAGGACACTGCGTCTGCTTGGCTCGGTCGGCGAGCCGATCAATCCCGAAGCCTGGGAATGGTATTACCATGTGGTCGGCGAGGCGCGCTGCCCGATCGTCGACACCTGGTGGCAGACCGAGACCGGCGGCACCATGATCCTGCCGCTGCCCGGCGCCCATGCCATGAAGCCCGGCGCGGCAAGCTTTCCCTTTTTCGGCATCTGCCCGGCGCTGGTCGATTCAGAGGGCCGCGAGCTTGAAGGCGCCGCGGAGGGCAATTTGCTCATCACCGACAGCTGGCCCGGCCAGATGCGCACCGTCTATGGCGACCACCAGCGCTTCATCGACACCTATTTCACCGCCTATCCCGGAAATTACTTCACCGGGGACGGCAGCCGCCGCGACGCGGACGGGACCTACTGGATCACCGGCCGGGTCGATGATGTCATCAACGTCTCCGGCCACCGCATGGGTACCGCCGAGGTGGAGAGCGCCCTCGTCGCCCATGACGCTGTCGCCGAGGCCGCCGTCGTCGGCTATCCGCACGACCTGAAGGGGCAGGGCATCTATGCCTATGTTACCCTTAGGGCAGGCGTCGTCGCTGATGATGCGCTGCGCCAGAACCTTGTGAAACACGTGCGCGCGGAAATCGGCCCAATCGCCACGCCGGACCTCATCCAGTTCGCCCCCGGCCTGCCGAAGACCCGCTCCGGCAAGATCATGCGCCGCATCCTGCGCAAGATCGCGGAGAACAGCTTTGACAATCTCGGCGATACCTCGACCCTGGCCGAACCGGAAGTCATCGACGATTTGATCGAGCACCGCATGAACCGGGCCTGATGCCGTCCGAGGCGGGGTCGCCAGCGGTTTGCACGGACCGGCTCATGTCACTGTGCGCAGACGATGACCCATCTGGGCATGAGCGCCGACGCGCAGTCGCGCTCGGCCTCGCGCCGCAAGG
The DNA here is from genome assembly GCA_964412785.1 of uncultured Hyphomonadaceae bacterium. Classification (GTDB taxonomy): domain Bacteria; phylum Pseudomonadota; class Alphaproteobacteria; order Caulobacterales; family Hyphomonadaceae; genus UBA5336. The sequence goes on along the minus strand of CAYPQD010000014.1, from coordinate 28,602 downwards.
ATCGGTGCCGATCCATGCAGCGTGGTCTCAGACCTCGCGGAACTCCACCACCTCGTCCAGCGGGGCGCGTTCGGCACGCAGGGTGTTGACCGGGTGGTCCGGGTCCGCGTGGCCGACGGCCATGCCGCAATAGACCATCTCGCTCTCGCCCAGTGCGAAATGCGCCTTCAGGGTCGGGCGCAGCATGCCCCAGCATTCCTGCATGCAGGTGCCCCAGCCGCGCTCCACCGCGAGCAGGGCGAGCGTTTGCATGTACATGCCCATATGCGCCCACTGGCCATGGCCCATGCGCTCGTCGATCACGAAAAACAGCGCAAGCGGCGCACCGAAGAAGCGGAAATTGTTGGAAAACCAGGCCAGCCGCGCGGCGCGGTCGTCCCTGGGAATGCCGAGCGTGTCGTACATCATCTCGCCGACGCGGCGACGGCGCGCCTCGTAGACGCCCCACAGGCCCGGCGGGTAGATCGGCCGGTCGGTCTCCTCGCCCTTCGGTGCGTGCGCGAGCGCCTCGCCGGCGGCCGCAATCACCGCCTCACGGGCGGCGCCGGCCACCGCAATCACCCGCCAGGGCTGGACATTGCCGCCGGACGGCGCGCGCTGGGCGGCGGCAAGCCAGGCCTCGACCTCGCCGCGCTTCAGGGGCGCCTCGTGGAAGGCGCGCACCGACATCCGCTGCGCGACCGCTTCGCTCACATCCATCGCCTGAACCCTCCCGCTTGCCCGGATGGTTACCTCGTCCTGAACGCAGTCGCGCGAACTGGCACGCGGCTCGCTACCAACCGGACACGTTAACTCCGGGTTGATCCGATATGAGCCAGTTCCGTCAATCCCTTATACCAAGCTGCATGGATCGGAACCGATCCGTGCAGTGCAGGGCAAGCGCCACTGCGCGTCGGCGCTTATGCGCCGGGGCCGCGGAGGAGTTTTCATCCGCGCAGATTGGTATTAAGTCTTATGCGGGTGACACGCGCGGGGCGACAGCCATGCTGTTTGCTGTCGCCTGTATCCCGATCTTTGCCGTGGCCTTCTTCGCCGTGAACCTTGACCGGTCGCAGTCGGCGCGGGTGACGATCCAGTCCGCGATCGATGCCGCAAGCCTTGCCGGCGCACGCATGCTGGAGGACAGCACAAGGACCGACAGCGATGTCGCGGCGATTGCCAGGGCTTATTTCGCCGCCGGCGTCGCCAACGTCCACGGCGATGTCGCCTGCCCGCAGCCAACCGTTGTCATCAACCGGGCAGAGGCGAGCGTACGGGTGAGCGCGGACTGCGACCTGCCCGTCCTCCTGCCCCTCGTAATGAAGCGCGAGGCCATGCTGGTCGGTGCCGCCGCCGGCGCCAGGGCCAATCTCACAAAGCTCGACCTCGCCATGATGCTGGATGTGTCCGGTTCGATGTCCGGGCAGAAGCTGGAAGACCTGAAGGATGCGGCACAGGCCGCGGTCAACACGCTGATCACGCCGGGCACGGGCGAGCGCGTGCGGATCGGCTATGTCACCTATTCGACCGCGGTGAACGCTGGCAGCTATGCCGCAGCCGTCCGCGGACCCTCCTACGATCCGTCCACCGAACCGACCTGCGTGTCGGAGCGCGATGGCTGGGCGGCCTTCCGGGACGACGAGCCGGCGGTCGATGCCTGGATCGGCGGGCTGGCGACCGGCTGCCCGACCAGCACGCTGATGCCGCTGACGAGCAAAGTCACCGACCTGACCACGGCCATCGAGGCGCTGACCGCGGGGGGGTATACAGCCGGCCATCTTGGCGTCGCCTGGAGCTGGTACCTGATCGCGCCCGACTGGGACGATATCTGGCCAACCACGGCCAGGCCGCTTGCATATAGCGAGCCGGACACCATCAAGGCGGTCATCCTGATGACTGACGGCAAGTTCAACACAGAGTATTCGACCCCCGAAGGCAAGGACACGAAGGCGCAGGCCAAGGAGCTCTGCAAGAAGATGCGGGCCAAGGGCGTAAGGGTGTTTGCCGTTGCCTTTGAGGCGCCCGAGAGCAGCAAGACGCTCCTGAAGGCCTGTGCATACGAGGCTGACCAGTATTTCGAGGCAGAGAATGGCGACGAACTGAAGGCTGCCTATGCCGAGATTGCCGCCAAGCTGAACCGCTTGCGCGTCGCCGAATAGGGATCGGGGCTCACCGGATCACGGCGCAGGCAACCCGTGGGCCAGCGCCACCGATCGGCTGGCTGACATGGTCGTCGCGGTTCGCATGGATGATCAGGGACACCCCGTCATTCTCGCGCACGTCATCGGCCGTGAACAGGGTTGAATAGGCCTCATAGCCCGCCGCGCCATCGGCGCCGGCCCAGATGTTCGGCAGGTCGCCCGATTCCGGCCCGTCGGGATTGAGCAGGCCGTGGCCGCCCGCGATCATGCCCAGATGGCCGCCAGAACGCTTGAACTCGCCAACATCGGAACAGTCGGGTACCTGGTGGAGATGCAGGCCATGCCAGCCTGGAGCAAGCGCGCCGGGCGCCACTGTCACCTCCAGCATCATGCCCTGCGGACCTTCCCTGACGCTGACTGCGCCGATCTCTGCGCCGGTGACGCCAATCAGCCTTCCGGCAAGGACGCTGCCCGAAGCCGCCATGTTGTCGGCGGGCGCCGGGTCCTCCGGCGTTTGCTGCGCACAGGCAGGCAATGAGACGGCGAGGATTATGGCGGCAAGACTGGTGCGGATCATGGCGGAACTTCCCTCGGGCGGTGACAACTCTCAGGAGCCGAGATAGGGCCGCTTCGTCCGGAACGAAGGGCTGACGGCGATGAAAGAACGGGCCGACCGGCTCCTGGTTGAACGTGGGCTGTTCGACAGCCGCGCCGCTGCGCGCGCTGCGATCGAGGCCGGCCGCGTCAGCGCCGACGGCGTCATCGTGGGAAGACCCTCGCAGAGGCTGGACTTGGACGCCGCGATCAAGGCGCAGGCGGCCCATCCCTGGGTGTCGCGCGGCGGGGTGAAACTGGCCCATGGGCTGGATGTGTTCGGTGTCAGGGCCGAGGGGCGTGTCTGCCTCGATATCGGTGCATCCACGGGTGGCTTCACCGAGGTGCTGCGCACGCGCGGCGCCACCCATGTGACCGCGGTCGATGTCGGACGAGGGCAGATTCATCCGCGCATGGCTGCCGACCTGCGCGTGACCGTGCTCGAAGGCACCGACGCGCGCGCTCTTGCGCCTGGCGACCTTCCCGCCGGACCGCCATCGCTCATCGTCGCCGATGTCAGCTTCATCGCGCTGGAGAAGGTGCTGCCTGTGCCCCTTTCACTGGCTGCTGCGGGGGCGGCGCTGGTCGCCCTGTTCAAGCCTCAGTTCGAGGTCGGCCGCCCCCATGTGGGCCGGGGCGGGATTGTCAGGGACGCCGGCGCGGTGCAGTGCGCGGAGGCTGCCCTGGCCGTCTTTCTGGCGGCACGAGGCTGGCCTGTCATTGCCTGGGCGGACAGCCCGATCCCGGGCGGCGACGGCAATCGCGAACGGCTCTTTCACGCCAGGCGGGCCTGAGACAGGGCCGCCAGCCTCTAATTATACCAAGCTGCATGGATCGGAGCCGATCCGTGCAGCTTGGTATCAGTCCTCCAGGCCCCAGTCTCCATAGCGCACGCGCGGCTCGTAATAGACCTCACCATCGCGGCACGCCTCGACCTGTTCGCGCACCAGCCGCCCGTCTGGCAGGCGGGTCTCGCGCCAGACCAGTTCACAGTCGCGCACGCGGCTGTCATCGCGCGCGCCACCATAAATGTCGTCGGAATACCCGGCCGTGCGGCGCACCTCCACCGGCCCCTCCCAGCCATAGCCAGAGGCCTGGCGTGTCGGCGGCGGCACCTCACCATAACGCCACGGCTCGCAATTGCCGCTCGCCGAACCGGCCAGCTCGCTGCCGGCCAGCCCACCAATCAGCGCGCCGATGACGATGCCCGCCACCTCGTCGCCGCCATTGTCGTCATAGTCATGATACCGGTAATAGCGGCCCCCGCGCCTGCCGTGGTGACCGTAATAGCGGTCATCGTCATCGTCCTCGGCCAGAGCGCCGCCGAGGGCGGCCCCGGCAACCCCGCCGATCAGGCCGCCAATCAGGCGCTGTTCATTGCGGGTCTCGCGGCACGCATCAATATGGGTCGGGGCACCATAGCGATCGCCCTGATCATAGCCCCAGGACTGGGCGGTGGCTGGGGCGGCAGCGAGCATCGTGGCACCGGCGGTCAGGCCGGCAAGCAGGGTGAGGCGTCGCATGGCGGACATGTCTCTCCATAATCGGCAGCGGCGGAGCAGGCCGCACTTTGCACCAAACCCTTCCTCACGCAGCCTGAACGCCGGCTGAAGCATGAGTTCATGGTGGCCGCGTCTGGACTTTCCCGCTGGCCCGGCCAGATTAAGCAACATGGGAGTGATCAGCAACACCGCCATCGGCCTCGGCCGCGCCCGGTATGCCGCAGCGCAGGGGCTGCGCACCGCCTGGTACGGCGCGCACTACATGGCCGCCCTGCGCCGCAGTTCCGGTTACACCCGTCCCGGCGAGCCACCCTTCCGCCCGAGCGCGGGTGCGCCGGATCGCACGGTGCTGCGCCGGGAGTTTTTCCGCCTGTTCCGCATGGACCGGGAAAATATAGAGGCCGGGCTGTACCCGCCGCCGAACGATCTGGCGCTTGGCCGCGCCCTGCGTGCGCTCGGGGTCTCGCGCGCCTTCCTGCGCGATGTCGAGGCCGTCGATGCACGCCGGCTGAAACGCGACGGCGTCGAGGTGCGCCGGCGTGAAGACGTCGCGGTGGAGCGCTATCCGGCTTATTACCGGCAGAATTTTCACTATCAGACCGATGGCTGGCTGTCCGATGACAGCGCCCGGATCTACGATCACCAGGTCGAGACCCTGTTCACCGGGGCCGCCGACGCGATGCGCAGGATCGCACTTGCCGAGCTTGCCCGTGCGCTCAGGGGTCAAGACCAGCGCGCGGTCAGTCTGCTCGACATCGCCTGCGGCACCGGGCGCTTCCTCGAGCAGGTGCTGACAGCCTATCCGCGACTGAAGGCGAGCGGGCTCGACCTGTCGCCGAACTATGCGGACGAGGCGCGCCGCCGGCTGGCACGCTGGCGCCAGGCGGAGGTAATGGAGGGCAATGCCGAATCCTTGCCCCTCGCCGACGCCTCGCTCGACATGGCGACCTCGGTTTACCTCTTCCATGAACTGCCGCCTCGGGTGCGCCATGCCGTCCTTGCAGAAGTGGCCCGCGTTCTGAAGCCAGGCGGCACCTTCGTCCTCGCCGACAGCCTGCAGACCGGTGACACGCCCGGGATCGACGGCATGCTGGAATTCTTCCCTGAAGGGTTCCATGAGCCGTTCTACAAGAGCTATCTCGCCTGGGACATGGACGCTGCCCTCAGCGAAGCCGGTTTCGTTCAGGTCTCGGCGGTCAGTGCTTTCCTGACCAAGGTCACCACCTGGCGCCGCCGGGAATGAGCAATCAGGCCTGCGATCCCGGGAGCTGCGGCTATGCCAATGAGGAGCGCCGTGTGGCCGATGAACTCGCCGCTGCGCATTACGATGAGCTGAAACGCATTGCCCGCGCCCAGCGGCGCCGCAGCCGAGGCGACCCGACTCTGCGCACCACCGACATCCTGCACGAAAGCTATATCCGCCTGGCGCGCTCGTCCGGCTGGAGCGATGAGCGGCACTTCCTGCGCTCCGCCGCGATTGCGATGCGTCACGTCCTGACTGACTATGCGCGCGCCCGGCTGGCGGACAAGCGGGGCGGCGGGGCGGCGCATGTGCCGATCGACGAGATCGAGAGCCTGATCCCGGAAATGGCCGAGACGCCCGAGCAGGTCGTGGCCATCGGCGACCTGATGCGGGCCCTTCGCGACCTGGATCCGCGTCTGGAACAGGTGGTCGACTGCCGCTTCTTTGCAGGTTTCACCGAGGAGGAGACCGCCGAGATCATCGGTGTCACCTCGCGAACGGTGCGGCGGGACTGGGTGCGCGCGCGCGCCTGGCTGGCGGCAGAGATCGGAATTTAGAGCCTTTTCATCCGAATTTGAGCCGCCTGGTACCAAGCTGCATGCACCCGAAACCGATCCTTGCAGCGCGAGGCCGGGCGCAGATGGACCATCATCTGCGCACACTGGTGTGAGCGCTGGAATTTTGTGTCAGGGACAGGAGCAGACCCCAAAATATACCCCTCAAAGTGGGTCAATCTGGCCGGAAACCGCCCTTAATCCTCGGCCGATGCCCGGCACTGCGACGGCCCGACAATCGGTCAGGCCCCGTCATTCTCGCTCAGCTTCACGCCGTAAAGCTCAAGGCGGTGATCGACCAGCCGGTAGCCGAGCCTGCGGGCAATCTCTTCCTGCAGGGCCTCGATCTCTTCGGAATGGAACTCCACCACATTGCCGGTCTTGATGTCGATCAAATGGTCATGGTGCTCCTCTGGCGCTTCCTCATAGCGTGAACGCCCATCGCGAAAGTCATGACGCTCGATGATGCCATAATCCTCAAACAGCTTCACAGTGCGGTAGACCGTGGCGAGCGAGATGGACGTGTCGAGCGCATTGGCGCGGCGATGCAGCTCCTCTGCATCCGGATGATCATCGGCGTCCGACAGCACGCGTGCGATCACGCGCCGCGGCTGCGTCATCCTGAGCCCCTTTTCGATGCAGAGGGATTCGATCCGGTTCATGACGCGAGCATGGTGGCGTTGGGGAAGGAAGTCCAGCTATTCCAGCGCCAGTCGGCGTGACATCAGCAGCGCATCAACGCGGCCACAGCCCTCGCGGCGATAATACCGAGGCCGTCGGCCATCCTCGCGATAGCCACATGCCGTGTAGAGCGCTCGGGCCGGCGCGTTGTCGGCAGCAACCTCCAGGAGCAGGCGCGCCGTGCCGCGGCGCCCCTCATTGGCGGCAAGGGCCCCGAGCAGCGCTCGGGCTTGGCCGGTTCGGCGCACGTCCGAGGCCGTGGCAAGGGCGAGAATTTCCGTTTCGGGGCCCGACCGGCGCACCAGAAGGCCAGCGGCGAGGACAGACGGGTCGCGCGTTGCCACGGCGAATGCGGCACCGCCCGGGTCGCCGAGGATGCCTGCGATGGCCTGCTCGCTCCAGGCGGGCCGGAGGCGGGCACGCCGAAACAGGTCGGCAAGGCGCGCGGCGTCGTCCGGGTACAGCACCAGCAGCGGCGGCGGGCTCATCGCGGCCCCATGGGCAGGGCGGCGTCAGGCGGACGCACATAGACCGGGTCTGCCGGTGCGGCCGATGGGTCCATCCCGGCGGCATGGCAGGCAGCCTCGACAGCCGAGGGTGCGGCCAGCCTGAAATCGGCCAGGGCCGTCAGGCCGTCCGGCCAGTCGCTGAACACCATCCGTCCAGCGGCGCGGGCGGCAAGGTCGTCCACGCGCTCCTCCGTGGGCGGACCATCGCTGCGGCCCGCGGTGAAGGTCTGCACCCAGACGGTCTGGTCCGGCGGGCGGCGCTTTGCTTGCAACGCGACCAGGGCCGGGCCGGCAAAGCCATGGGGCAGGGCCGCCTGCAGTGTGGTGATACCGATCACCAAACGCCCGCTGACGAGGGCCAGACCACGCGCAAAGGCAACGCCGATGCGCACCCCGGTAAAGCTGCCAGGGCCCGTGACGACGGCGAGCCGGTCAAGCGAGCCGAGGGTCAGGCCGGCCTCGGCGAGAACCGTTCTGACAAGTCCCGGCAGGCGCTGGTCCTGTCCCGTGGGCTCAGCATCTGTGCGCACCGTGACAGGTTTGCCATCGGCAACCAGGGCGACGTCGCAGCCGCGCTGCGCGGTGTGGATAGCAAGGATGCGCATGACCGGTTGTGTCCCGGCGGGCCGGACCCCTTGCACCGTCGTCAGATGATCCGCCCGGCCTGCTCGAAGGACAGGCGCGGCGAGCGGTCAAACAGGTTCTCGCTGGTGCCGTAGCCGAGATTGCAGATCCAGTTGGACCGCCAGGTTTTCATCTCGTCATCGCAGGACAGGAAGAACTCCTCGTCCACGCCCTCATTGCTGAAGCCGGACATCGGGCCGGTGTCGAGGCCAAGCGCGCGCGCGGCGAACAGGAAATAGGCGCTTTGAAGCGTGCCGTTCCTGAAGGCGGTGGCCAGGCGGTTTTCCGGGTCGTTGAACCAGTTCCTGGCGCCCGGATTGTGCGGAAACAGCTCCGGCAGCTTCTCCTGGAACTCGATATCATGGGCGATGATGACCACCCAGGGCGCCTGGCGGACTTTGTCTCGGTTGCCGGCCGCCATGTGGGGCAGGAGGCGTTCCTTGCCCTGCTCGGAGTGAATGTAAAGGAACCGGGCCGGACAGCAATTGGCGCTGGTCGGCCCCCACTTGGTCAGGTCATAGACAGCGCGCACAATTGTTTCCGGAACGTCACGGGGCTCGAAGCCATTATAGCTGCGTGCATTGCGGAACAGGGTGTCGAGCGCGTTGTCATTGACGGGATGCGTCATGCGGAAGGTCCTTCCCGGGCGGTGTCTGGATAACAGGGGGTCTGGCAGGAAGAAGTGGCGCGCCGGCGGGCTGCGTCAATTCTGCGGATCAGGCGGCTCAGAGGGCGGCCTCGACTGCCGTGACTTCGGGCACATAGGCCTTCAGCATGTTCTCGATACCCTGCTTCAGGGTGTAGACCGAGGAGGGGCAGCCCGCACAGGCGCCGCGCATGTGCAGGCGCACGACCCCGGTTTCCGGCTCGAACCGGTCAAACACGATGTCGCCGCCATCCTGGGCGACAGCCGGACGCACGCGCGTGTCGATGAGATCGCGGATCTCCGCCACGATCTCCGCCACCTCACCCTCATAGACCGTCTCGTCGCCGCTCTCGCTACCCGCCGGGTCCGTCTCGCCGTCCACCACGGGCAGGCCGGCCATGTAATGATCCATGATCGAAGCGATCACAAGCGGGCGGACATGTATCCAGTCCGCAGCCGGCGTCTTGCTGACGGAGACAAAATCCCCGCCGAGGAATACCCGCTCCACGCCATCCACCTCGAACAGGGCCCGTGCGAGCGGGCTGGCGGCGGCGGCCTCGGCGCCCGCATAGTCGAAAGGACCCGCTCCGCCGGCGACCTCCTGGCCCGGCAGGAATTTCAGGGTGTCCGGGTTCGGGGTCGGTTCGGTCTGGATGAACATCGCGTGCGTCGAAGCTCCTTCAATCGGGATGCCGGTCCGCTGCGCGCGGACTGCGTCTGACCAGGAAGGTGGCAAGGCGGCGCGCCGGTTTCAATCCCGCGCCGGTCGCATCCGGTCTACGGAGACGCAGCAATGAAGCTGAAGCCGGTTTCAGCAACCTGCAGGTCCGGATCAGCCGTGCGCAGCATGCCGGCCAGGACCTCGCTGGCTTCGGCGGCGCGCACGGAGTGATAGGCCATTGCAGCCAGATGGCTGCCCGACAGCGGACGGTCGCCCGGGGCGTTGTTGACAAAAACCGGATCAAGACCGGAAATCCGCTCCAGCTGCAACTGTACCTCGCGCACCTGGGCACGCAGGGCTGCGCCCTCGGTCAGCGCCGGCTGGCTCTCGACCAAGGCGTTGAGGAGGTTGTAGGCCACGTGCGCGCGTGCCCGCGTCTCGTAGAAGGTGGCGATGTCCTGATCGCTGGCCGGCCAGGTCGTCGGCTGGTTGACAAGGCGGTCGAGCGCTTCTGCCGAGCCGACATTCCAGTGCGCAAACAGACTGATCACCTGCGCCACCTGGTCGCGCGAACTGAGACGCAAGGCAAGGCCGTGATCAACCCGTCCCTCATAGCGCGCCAGCGCCTCGGCGGCGGCCATCAGGCGCGGTGTCATGTCCTGCCGGTCCACAGGGCGCAGAAGGCGGCTGGCCGCGATCAGGTCGCTGTCGGTGCCGGCATCGGCCGGCGAGGCGAGCGTGGCGGTCAGGGCGGTATAGTCCGATAAGGCAGAGGCAAGCCCGACCTGCCAGGCCGGCATGGCGCGAAGGCGTGCCGCCGGTTCCCAGTCGGCCTTGTCGGCGACCCAGCCTGTGCCGTGAAGTTCGCGCGCGATCAGGGTGATCGCAACACCGGCATCCGGGGCAGCCCAGGGTTCGTCACCCGTCAGCTTGACCGGCGATGTGTCAACCTTGTGTCCCTGAACGGCAAGAAACGGATAGGCACCGACAACCCCGACAGCCAGGGCGCCCACGCCCAGCACCTTGATCCTCTGCCACAGGCTCCGGATGGCAACCGATACGGGGCTTTCTGTCGCCTCTGCCGGATCGAAATCGCGCCCGCCAATAACCATCACGACACGATTTTCCTCTGCGTAGCCGCTGCCGTCTCGTCCGTCGAACGCCATCTTTCACCCTCGCCCCGAGACCCATGTTCAGAGTGCGTTGCGCCGCCCTTCGAAGCAAGTCCTTTACGGAATATTAATCGGCGATTGCTGCGATCAGACGGCGGTGACTTCGCTTGGGTCTGCAGCCGGCGCCGATAGACTGCCCTAGCCGTCAATGTCGCGAATCTCCGCCTTGACCTCGATCTCCAGCGGATCATCGCCGACCCCTGTGAAGGTCAGCGTCATGGCGTGCGTCTCGCCGGCAACCAGCCCATCGCGCACGCCGAACATCATGATGTGCGGTGCCCCGCGGGCGAGGCGCAGGGGCGCGTCCTCCGGCACCGGCAAATTTTCGACGCGGCGCATGCCACTGCGGCCATTCTCGTTGACGACGATATGCAGTTCCACTGTCTCGGCGATGTCGCTGGCGGCGCTGACCAGCTCCACGCCGCCCATTGGGGCACTGACCGTCATGCCGGCCATGGTCATGTCCCGCCCGGCGATCGGCAGGTAGATGAACGCATCGCTGACGGTGATGTCGGCCGCATCGCCCGCCGGGGCTTCGGCCGGGCTGTTACAGGCAATCAGCGCGAGCAGGCTGGCGGCGGCGAGAGCGCGGATCATCTGGGAACCTCCGGAGCGCATATGGGACACAATGGATATGGGTCAGCCGGCCGGGCGTTGCCAGAAGCCGATGACGCCGCGGACCTCGTCCATGACCGGTGCGGCAATCGCGTTGGCCCGCTCGCCGCCATCGGCGAGGACATGGTCTATCTCCGCGGGATCGTCCATCAGGCGGCGCATCCGATCGGTTACAGGCGCCAGCTCGGCCACGGCGAGGTCGGCCAGGGCCGGCTTGAAGGCGCCAAAGCCCTGGCCTGCGAACTCCGCCAGCACCTCGGCCTTGGTACGGCCCGAAAGCGCCGCGTAGATGCCGATGAGATTGGCGACTTCCGGCCGGCCCTCAAGGCCTTCGGGGGTCTCGGGGATGGGATCGGTATCGGTGCGGGCCTTCCTCAGCTTCTTCGAGATGGTGTCGGCATCATCGGTGAGGTTGATCCGGGAGAGGTCGGAGGGATCGGATTTGGACATCTTCTTCGCGCCGTCCTTGAGGCTCATGATCCGCGCGCCCGGCCCCTGGATCAGCGGCTCCGGCAGCGGGAAGAAGCCCGCCACATTGAAATCGCGGTTGAACCGGTCGGCAATGTCGCGCGACAATTCCAGGTGCTGCTTCTGGTCCTCGCCGACCGGCACATGGGTGGCCCTGTAGGCAAGGATATCGGCGGCCTGCAGCACCGGATAGTCGAACAGGCCGACTGACGCGCGTTCCGCGTCCTTGCCAGCCTTGTCCTTGAACTGGGTCATCCGCTCCAGCCAGCCCATGCGGGCGACACAGTTGAAGATCCAGGCCAGCTCGGTGTGGGCAAGGACGGAGGACTGCGCAAACACGATCGCGCGCTTCGGGTCGATGCCGCAGGCCAGGAAGGCGGCGGCGATCTCCCGGGTCTTGCCGGCAAGCTGCGCCGGGTCCTGCGGCACCGTGATCGCGTGCAGGTCGACGACGCAGAAGATGCAGTCATGGCTGTCCTGCAGGGCGACGAAATTCTTGAGCGCGCCAAGATAATTGCCCAGGTGCAGGTCGCCGGAGGGCTGGACGCCGGAAAAAACCCGTTGCGGGCCGGTATAGGTTACAGTTTCAGTCATGTTAGGGGGCTGTTTAGCGCGTTGCCACGGCTTGTCATCCGTTGAGAGCGGCAGTTGCGGCCCAAACGCGCCGACGGCGCCCCATCATCCCGCACGCCGGCGCACCAGCCGGCGCAGCTCCGCCACACGCACCGCGCCGGACACCAGCGCTGCACCGCCATAGGCGAGCCCGCCCAGCGCGATGATCGCCAGCACTTCGAGCATGCGGCTGTCGGGCAAATGCGCGCCAAGGCGCGCCCGCTCCGCGATCAGCACGACCAGGACGCCCGCCATTGCGCCACTCGCCAGCAGTGTCCGCACAAGCCGCGAGACGAGCCGCGGGCCGGGGACATACCAGCCGCGCGCCCTCAGCGTCAGGAAGAGGAGCGCCGCATTGGCCCAGGCCGCCGCGCTGGTGGCGATGGCAAGGCCGGGAAAGCCGGACAGGCCCTCCGCCTGGAACCAGAAGAACAGGCCCGCGCCGAGCACGGTGTTGATCGCCACCGAGAGCAGGGCGAAGTGCATCGGCGTGCGGGTGTCCTCGCGGGCAAAGAATCCCGGCGCCAGCACCTTGATCAGGACAAACGCCGGCACGCCCCAGGCAAAGTGGACCAGGGCGGCGGCCGACTGGGCAGCGTCGCCCGCGGTAAAGGCGCCGCGCGCGAACAATCCCTCGATCAGCGTCATCGGCATCACGAACAGGGCAGCGGCCGCCGGCAGGGTCAGCGCCATGGCCAGCCCGATGCCGTCATCCATCATCCGGCCGGCGCCGGCGGCGTCGTCCTGGCGGGCGGCCCGCGAGAGCTGCGGCAGTATGGCCACGCCAACAGCGACACCGACGATGCCGAGCGGCAGCTGGTAGAGCCGGTCGGCATATTGCAGCCAGCTGCGCGCGCCCTCTTCGAGACCGGCCAGCGCCTGGCTGACCAGGACATTGATTTGCATGCCCGAGGCGGCAATCGCGCCCGGCACCGCCAGCCCGATAATGCGCTTCACGTTCGCGGTGAGCTGCGGCCAGCCGATCAGCGACAGGTGAACCCCGCGCCGGCGGACGCCCCACCACAGCAGCGCCGCCTGCGCAACACCCGACAGCGTCACCGCAATCGCGGCGTAGTGGGCGGTGGTGCGCGCATCCGGACCGGCCAGCGCGGCAATGATCAGGGCGATGTTGAGCAGTGATGGCGCCCCGGCCGACAGGGCAAAGCGGCCGGCCGAATTGAGCACCCCCGACAACAGCGCGGCCATCGCCATGAAGGCGAGATAGGGCATCGTCACCTGGGTCAGCAGGACGGCCAGGTTGAAGATGTCCGGCCGGTCCAGATAGGCGCCGTTGAAAACGATCATGATCCACGGCATCGCCAGCTGGGCGAGGATGACCAGCGCGGCCGTGGCCGCGAAGAGCACGCGAAGCGCCTGCTCGGCGACCTGGCGTGCGGCGTCCTCGCCCTCGGCCTCCATCGTGCGCGCATAGGACGGCACGAACGCCTGGGCGAAGGCCCCCTCGGCGAAGAAGCGGCGGAACAGGTTTGGAAACATCAGCGCGGCGAAAAAGGCATCGCCGACGGGCCCGGCGCCGACCTTCGCAGCAATCAGCACATCGCGGGCAAAGCCGAGGACCCGGCTCACCAGGGTCAGGCCCGACTGGGTGAGGGTGTTGCGCAGAAGGCTCATGGCGGGGGCGCGGCGCTCAGAACCGGTCGACGGCGGCAGCGCGCTTCAGCGTGCGGGCCGGCGTCGAGGGAGCATCCGGCTCGCCCCGTCGCACCACCTCGAACAGGGCGGCCTCCAGCCGCGCAATCGCCTCCGGATCCGTCAGTTTCCCGCCCTCACCGGACTGGACATAGAACGCGTCGAACACGCGCTCGCCATAACTGCCCACATGCGCCGACGTCAGCGACAGGCCCTCTGCCGCCAGCGACTGGGCGACGTCGTGCAGGAGCGCAAGCCGGTCGCGCGCGGTCACCTCGATCACGGTATGCTCAGCGGAGAGGTCATTGCGCACCTCCACCAGCGGCTCGATCAGGAAGGCGGCATGGCGCCGGTTTAGCGGGCTGCGGATCTGGCCGACGCCGCCGGAGCCCATCAGCGCGCTGCGAATGCCGGCCTCCAGCCGGTCCAGCCGGTCACGCTCACCGCCGGCGAACGCCTCACCGCGCTCGTTCTGCAGCACGAACACGTCAAGCACGGTGCCGTCACGGCTGGTGAAGACCTGCGCCTGCACGATGTTGGCGCCCTCGCTCGCCATCACCCCGGCCAGGTCGGCAAACAGGCCGACGCGGTCCGGCCCGGAGACGAACACGACGACCGCGCCACCATCCTCACGCGGCTCTGCGCGCACAATCGGTGCGGCCGGCGCCTCCTCCAGCAGGCGTGCATGCCAGGCGAGATCGCCGGGCTCGAAGCCGGTCCAGTAGGCAGGTTCCAGGCTCAGCATCAGCTGCGGCAGCGCGCCGATCCGATCGACCAGCGTCTCACGGCGGCTTTCAGCGCGCGCTTCCAGCACCGCCTGGACCCCGCGCTCGTCAGCCCGACCGCCGCGCAGCGCCGCGGCGGTGTTGCGATACAGGTCGGCAAGCAGCTGGCCCTTCCACGCATTCCAGACATTCGGTCCGACAGCGCAGATGTCTGCCACTGTCAGAATGTAGAGAAGCCGTAGCCGGTCCAGCGAGCCGACCTCCCCGGCAAAACGAGCGACCGTGCGCGGGTCGCCGATATCGCGGGTCTGTGCCGTCTCGCTCATGACCAGGTGGTGGCCGACCAGCCAGGCGACGAGGTCGACCTCGGCCGGTGGCAGGCCGAGGCGCCGGCATGCCGCCGCCGCCGTTTTCGCGCCTTCCACCTGCTGGTCGCCCCGGCCCTTGCCGGTGTCGTGCAGCAACATGGCGAGATAGAGCGCACGCCGGTGCGACAGGATGCGGAAGATTTCGCTCGCCAGCGGGTGACGGCTGCTCTCGCCGCGCTCGATCTCTGCAATGGTGTCGACGGCGCGCAGGGTGTGCTCATCCACGGTGTAGTGGTGGTACATGTTGAATTGGGTCTGGGCAACGATGCCGCCGAATTCCGGCAGGAAGCGGCCAAGAATACCGGCCTCGTTCATCCGCCGCAGGGTCTCGCCGGGCTGGCCGGTCTCCAGGAGCGCGTCAAAGAACGCCTCGCGCGCCTCGTCGCTCTCGCGCATGTCCGGTGTGAAGGCGCGCAGCTGCCGGGTGATCACGCTCAGCGCGTTCGGGTGGATGTCGAGGCCCAGCCGGTCGGCAACAGTGAAGATTCGCAGCATGTTGACCGGCTTGTCGATCAGCCGCGCGCGGTCCTGCACCGACACGCGGCCGCCATCGACGACGAAATCGGTCTCGTCGATCGGCTTTGGCGGGCGAACCGGAAGGAAGCGGCGCACGCCCTCGGGCGTCTTCTTCTGCTGCGCTTCCAGTTTTGCCGCGAGGATGCGGGTGAGCCCGCCGACATCGCGCGCCACCAGGAAATAGCGCTTCATGAAGCGTTCCACGCCGAGCTGGTCGCCGCGGTCGCGATAGCCCAGCCGGGCGGCGATCTCCGGCTGCAGGTCGAAATTGAGTCGTTCCTCGGCTCGGCCGGTGATGAAGTGGAGCTGGCATCGCACCGTCCACAGGAAGCGCGCCGCGCGAATGAACACATGGTATTCATGGCCGGTCAGCACCGAATGGCCCATCACGTCCTCAAGGGTGACCCCGCCATGCATGTGCTTGACGATCCAGTAGAGGGTCTGCAGGTCGCGCAGCCCGCCCTTGCCCTCCTTCACGTTCGGCTCGACCACATAGCGGCTGTCGCCCTGGCGGGCATGACGGGCGTCACGCTCGGCAAGCTTGTCGGCGATGAATTGCGCATCGCGCCCGGTCACACAGTCCTTCTGAAAGCGGGCGGTGACGTCCCCGAACAGGTCCGCATCACCGGCGATCAGGCGCATGTCGAGGAGCGAGGTCTTGATCGAGACGTCCTCGCGGGCGAGGCGCACGCAGTCCTCCGGCGAGCGGAAGGCATGGCCGACCTTCAGCCCCATGTCCCACAGCGCATAAAGCATGTATTCGATCACGCTCTCGGCATGGGCGCTCGCCTTGTAGGGACGCAGGAACAGCAGGTCGATGTCGGAAGAGGGCGCCAGCACGCCGCGGCCATAGCCGCCGCTGGCGCAGATGCTCATCCGTTCTGCCAGGGTCGGGTTGTGGGCGCGGAACACATGAGTGCGGGTATAGTCGTACAGCGCGGCGATCACCTCGTCGGCGACGGCGCCGAGCAGGCGGGCCGTGTCGAGCCCCTCGGCACCCTGATCGAGACGCTCCTGGGCGATCATCCGGCCACGGAACAGGGCGCCGTGCAGGAGGTCGAGTGCACGCGTGCGCGCGGCCTGTTCATTGCCGAGATTGTCCATGTAGGCGGTGGTGAGGTTCACCCGCAGCGCCCGTCCGTCGATGATGTTGTCAAGCCGCCAGGGCGGCGGCGGCGACAGCCGGCGCCGTCGCGCGGGGTCCTTGAGGGTTGGGGCAGGCGGCGACATGCCCGCAGACTTAGCGCGCTTCGCCGCCGTAAGGCAGCCCCCTGTTGCCTCGCCGTCTCAGTTGCGGAACGCGACACGCTGCCCCGTGCGGGCCTCTGCCGCCTCGACGAGGTCACAGAGCGGCCCGGCAACCTCGTCCGGCGCCGGCAGGCTCATCGGGTCCTCGCCCGGCACGGCCCTGGCGCGCATCGCGGTCCGCGTGGCGCCCGGGTCGTACAGGTTCACCTTGAAGCGGAGATTCTCCATCTCGTCTGCCCACGCCATGACGAGGCCCTCCAGTCCCGCCTTGGACGCCTGGTAAGGGCCCCAGAAGGCGCGCGGGCGCGGAACCACGCCGGATGTCACGAATACTGCCCGTGGGGCTTCGCTCGCCTTCAGCAGCGGCTCCAACGCGCGGATCAGGTGGAAATTGGCGGTGAGATTGATCGCGAGTGTCTCGTCGAAACTCCCCGGCCCGACCGAGGCGACCGGTCCCAGAGTGCCGAGGATGCCGGCATTGGCAATGAGCCCGTCGAGCCGGCCGAACCGCTGGTGCAGGATCAGGCCAAGCGCGTTGATGCTGGCGGCGTCCTTCAGGTCCATCGGCGCAAAGGTCGCCGCGCCGCCGGCCGCGCGGATCGCGTCATCAAGCGACTCCATCGCCTTCTTCGAACGCGCCACCCCGATCACGTGATGCCCCCGCCGGGCCAGTTCCAGGGCCGCGGCCCGGCCTATGCCCTGCGAGGCGCCGGTCACCAGGGTGAGGCGCGCCGCACTCATGTCTCGTCCAGCAGCGAGAGCTGGAAGTCCTTCTCGCTGGCGCAGGCGGAATGGTCGGTCAGTGGGGTCGGATAGTCGCCGGTGAAACAGTGGTCGGAGAATTGCGGACGGTCCGCATCCCGGCGCAGGCCGCCAATCGCGTCATAAAGCCCATCGATAGACAGATAGCCGAGGCTGTCCACATTCAGTTCCGCCTCCATCTCCGCCAGCGTGTGGTCGGCCGCCAGCAGTTCTGAGCGTTCGGCAAGGTCGATGCCGTAGAAGTCGGGATGGGTGATCGGCGGGCTGGCGGAGCGGAAATGCACCTCCCGCGCGCCGGCTTCTCGGACCATCTTGACGATCTTGCGTGACGTCGAGCCGCGCACGATGGAATCATCGACGAGGATCACCCGCCGGCCCTCCAGCACCGCCCGGTTGGGCGAATGCTTCTTGGCGATGGCAAGGTCGCGGTCGATTTGCGCCGGCTCGATGAAGGTGCGGTGGACATAGTGGCTGCGGATGATGCCGAGCTGGAACGGGATGCCGGAACGCTCCGAAAAGCCGATCGCCGCCGGCACGCCGCTGTCGGGCACCGGCACCACGACGTCGGCGCCGACCGGCGTCTCCTCGGCCAGCCGCCGGCCCATGCGCCGGCGCACTTCATAGACGCTGCGCCCCTGCACGATCGAATCAGGCCGCGAGAAATAGACATACTCGAATGCACAGAGCGCCGCCGGCCGTGGCGGAAAGACGCGCAGGCTCTGCACGCCCTTCTCGGTGATCACAATCATTTCGCCATTATCGACCTCGCGGATGAATTCCGCGCCGATGATGTCGAGCGCGCAGGTCTCCGAGGCGAGAATGTAGCCCGTCCCCAGCCGGCCAAGCACCAGCGGCTTCAGCCCCACCGGGTCACGCACGCCGATCAGGTGGCGGTCAGTCATTGCGATGATGGCATAGCCGCCCTCGATCTGGCGGATCGCGTCTATCATCCGGTCGACCACCTCAGCGAAGGGGCTGCGGGCGACCAGCTGCAACACCGCTTCTGAATCCATGGTCGACTGGTAGATCGACCCGGTCTTGACAAGCCTGCGGTAGATCGCACGGGCATTGGTCAGGTTGCCATTATGGGCGATTGCAATGCCGCCAAAGGCGGTGTCGGCGAACAGGGGCTGGACATTGCGCAGCACCGTGGTGCCTGTCGTGGAATAGCGATTGTGGCCGATCGCGAGGCTGCCAGGCAGGCGCACCATCATGTCCTCGCCGACGAAATGGTCGCCGACCAGGCCGAGATGACGCTCATTGTGAAAGCGCCCGCCGTCAAACGTGGCGATGCCGCAGGCTTCCTGTCCGCGGTGCTGCAGGGCATGCAGGCCGAGCGCGGTCAGCAGCGAGGCTTCGGGATGACCGAACACGCCGAACACGCCACATTTCTCGCGGGGCTTGTCGTCATCGCGGTCCCACTTCATGCCACGAGCCTCCTCAAGGTCTTTCCGGCACGCGCGCCTATGGGTTCCGCTCGGCATCGAACGGCGTGTTGCCGCTCACATTGTACGCGAGTCGCGGAATATTTGCATTCATGTATTCAGCCGCATCCTCGAAGTAGGGATAGGTGCTGCCGTCGGCAATCCACTGCGGAATGCGCTCTTCCTCGATGCCGAGCTGGATCAGGAAGACGAAGAACACCATGGCGACCCCGCCGCGGGCCAGCCCGAACGCGATGCCGGCCAGCCGGTCCAGCAGGCCGACGCCGTCGCGGCCCTGGATGTTGCGGGCGATCCGCTGGCCGAGCCAGGCGATCACCACATAGACCAGCAGAAAGGCCGACAGGATGATCACCGCGTCCGCGCTCCAGGGCGGCAGCGTTCCGGGAAGCTGCGCAGACAGCGGGTCGCGCAGATAGCGATGGGCATAGAAAGCCGTTGCCAGCGCGGCGATGAACGCTCCGAGTGTCGCCAGTTCGCGAACAAATCCGCGCGCCAGTCCCATCAGGGTGGACAGGACAATTACGGTGAGGGCGATCGCATCGAATGCGGTCAGCGCTTCGGTCATGCGTCAGGGTCCGGGGCGAGGCGGGCGACAAGCTCAGAAAGGCGCCTTATTGGTGTTACCGTCAACCCGGCAGGTGCGGTGACGCTGCCATCGGGCAGGTAGGCGGCCTCGAAGCCGAGCCGCCCCGCCTCCTTCAGGCGCTGATCCATGCGCGCCACCGGGCGGATCGCACCGGACAGGGCGACCTCGCCGAACCAGACCGCCCGCGGCGCCGGGGTGTTGCCGATCGAGGAGAGCAGGGCCGCCGCCGCTGCGAGATCGCCAGCCGGTTCGGTGATCCGGTAGCCGCCGGCAACCGTCAGGTAGACATCCCGTCCGGCCAGCGAGACGCCGCAGCGCGCTTCCAGCACGGCGAGCACCATGGCCAGCCGGTTGCCGTCCCAGCCGACGACCGAGCGGCGCGGCGTGCCGTGCCCCGCCGGCGCAACGAGGGCCTGCACCTCGGCAAGCACGGGGCGCGAGCCCTCCATGGCGGCAAACACCGCCGCGCCCGAAGGCGCCTCGCCTTCGCTGTCGCCGGACAGGAAAAGGGCTGAGGGCTCCTTCGCCGGGGCGAGGCCGTAGGTGTGCATCTCGAAGATGCCGATCTCGTCGGTCGGTCCGAATCGGTTCTTGACCGCTCGCAGGATACGGAACTGGTGGCCCCGCTCGCCTTCAAAATAGAAGACGGTGTCCACCATGTGCTCGACCACCCGGGGGCCGGCAATCTGGCCCTCCTTGGTGACGTGGCCGACCAGGATCACCGCCGTGCCGCTCGTCTTCGCCCAGCGCACAAGCTCCTGCGCGCAGGCGCGCACCTGCGTCACCGAACCCGGTGCGGCCTCAAACCCGTCCGACCACAGGGTCTGGATCGAATCGATGATGACGAGGTCGGGGGTTTCCGACTTCAGCGCGGCGAGGATCTTGCGCAGGTCTGTCTCGGTTGCCAGCCGCACCGGGCTTTCGGCCACCTTGAGCCGGCGGGCGCGCTCCTGGATCTGCGCGGCGGCCTCCTCGCCGGAGACATAGACGACCGAGCGGCCATTGCGGGCAAGCCGCGCGGCGACCTGCAGCAGCAGGGTCGACTTGCCGATCCCGGGGTCGCCGCCGATCAGTGTCGCCGAGGCCGGCACCAGGCCGCCGCCAAACACCCGGTCCAGTTCCTCAACGCCGAGCACGATCCGAGCGGGCGCCTCGGTTTCGCCATTGAGTTCGACGAAGTCGGCCCGCCTCGCGCCCCGCCTTGTCCCCGTCTCCGGTTTCAGCGCGCCCGGCGGGGCGCTTGCGGTCTCCTCCACCAGGGTGTTCCACGCGCCGCAGTCGACGCAGCGCCCGGCCCATTTCGACGCGACCGCACCGCAGGACTGGCAGACGAAGACGGACAGGGCTTTGGCCATGGCAGACCTTTGATACCAAGCTGTACGGACCCAAAACCGATGCGTGCGATGAGAGGCCGAGCGCCTCTGCGCGTCGGCGCCCCATGCGCCGGATGCGCAGATGAGTCCTCATTTGCGCAAACCGGTATTCGGTATAAGGTCTAATCCTCCCGGTTTGAACCATGCGCGGCTGCGTCCGCTCGCGGCCAGGCGCCAGGCGCTGCGTAAACGCTTCGGAAACCGCACTATGGCTTTGCTGCCGCGAGGCCAGCGAGCGGGAGCCGGCATGGAAAAGACAGCCCATGGCGAAATCCTCGGCCTTGCCGGGGATCTGGAACGGCTCTCCGAGATGGAGGCCCGTCGCACGCTGGAGCGCGTCTATGCCGATGGCCTTGTCAGCCGGCAGGAGGCCAACGCCGTGTTCGATCTCGGGGCGCGGCTGAATGCAACCGGCGGCGACTGGGACCCCCGGCTCATCAAGGCAGTGGTCGACCATGTGCTGCAGGGCGGCCAGCCCTTCGGCTGGGTCAGCGATGCGCAGGCCGCGTGGCTGACGGGTCGCCTGCTGCGCGGGCCGCAACCGCTGCCGGTGGGCGCGATTGCCCTCCTCACCACCCTGTTGCGCCGCGCAGAGGGTGCGCCCTTGGCGCTTTCGCGCTTTGCTCTCGAGGCCCAGTGTACGCGGATCAAGGCGGCCGGGCGAATCGACGAGGCCGACGTGGAACGCCTGCGCTCGCTGGTCTTCGCCAGCGCCGGCGAGGGCGCGGTATGGGTCAGCCGCCATGAGGCGAGTACCCTGTTCGCGCTCAATGACACGCTGGCCGAGGCGCGTAATGCCCCGGCCTGGAACGACTTCTTCGCCCGCGCCATCGCCAACCACCTGCTCGCGCTCTCCCATCCCGATCCCGACAGCGAGAGCGGGGCGCTGAGCCGTGAGGCCTGGCTGATGGACCGCGCCAGCCCCGGCAGCTTTCTGTTGGGCCTCGCCGCGCCGTTCGGCCCCGGCTGGTTCGAGCGGGTGACCTATTCGCCTGAACGGGCCCGCGCCGCCCGGGCTGCTGCGGTGGAAGCCGCGCGCGGCGATGCCCGCCGGCTCGACCGCTTCGAGGCGGCCTGGCTGCGCGAGCGGCTCGGCTGGGACAAGGCGATCTCTCCGGCCGAGCGGGCCCTCATCACCTTCCTGCAGAAGGAAGTGCCGGGCTTCACCGCCGGCCTCACCGCCGCAGCCTGAACGCCGCTCAGCCGCCCGCCGGCGCTTCGTCCTTCCGCCAGAGATAGCGTGCGCCCGCGACCGCAAGTGCCACCGCCGACAGTCCGGCAAGGAGCAGCGTCCAGGGCTGTGCGCCCAGCACCTCGAAGACCTGAGTGTAGCCGTGGATCGCCAGGAAGACGATGGCGAGGTTTGAAAGGAACCCCCCCGCACGGCTGCGCGCGATCAGGCCAAGCAGCGCCAGTGCCCAGCCGATCGTGAATGCGACGTCCGGGATATGCAGCGCCCCAGCCCGCCAGGCCTCGGCCGCGCGCCAGTCCTCCCCCGCTGTCCAGTGCTCCAGCGGGTAGTCGCCCCATAGCGAGCCGATCCAGAAGCCGAAATTGGCGACCATGACGCTGGTGCGCGCCGCCGCCGAGGTGACCGTGCCCCAGGCCGCGCCCAGCCGCTCACGGGCGGCATAGAGCGCGCCGGCCAGCGCTGTGAAGGCGATAATGGTCAGCGCCGGCTCACGCACGAACAGGAAATAGGAAGCGTGCCAATAGGCCGTGCCCGACCCGATCGCACCGCCGAAGGCGAGCACCGCCAGCGCCGCAAGAAGGGCAGAGCGGAACACCACCGCACCGGCGGCGAGGATTGCCATGATCGCCAGTGCTGGCCAGGTGTCGTTGACCGGCCCGGCCCGTTCAGCAAAGTGCCATGCAATCCAGCCTGAAAGGCCGAGCGCGCCGATCAGCGCCAGCGCCTCGCACAGCACGCGCCAGCGCCCGTCGCCATCGCGCGCCTGCAACAGGGCGCCACCGCCGAGCGACAGCAGGGCGAGGACAAGCCCGGTCGTTGGGTCCGGGACCAGAGCGATCGCGCCTGCGGCGGCGGCAAGAGCCCCGAAAACGAGAAGCAGATTGATCCAAAGCCTGCCGCGCCGTTCCGGCAGGGCGAGGGCGGCGAGGCGCTCGGCCTCCGCCGTGCTCAGCGCGCCGCGGGCAGTCAGCGCGTCAAGGTCCAGCCGGATGATCGTCATGATCGCCTCCATCGCAATAATGAGTGCGTGCTCACTATCAGTCTTTCGCGACGGCCACAAGGGGCAGGCGGCATTTCTTGATGGCTCGGCAGGGCGGCGACCTGCCATGAGGTGCCCGAACTCGGGGCGGTCTCAGTCCTCCGGGGTCGGGCGCGCGGAACTCGATCGGGTTCCCTTCCGGATCGTGACGCCGCGCGAAGTGCCCGACGCCCGGCGAATCCCGGTCCGGGTTTGCATGCCGGATCCTTCACCCGAGGCGAGGCTTGCGCGAATTGCCCGCAAGGCCCCCGCGCCTGCCGGCCGGTCCGTCACAGCGAAAAGCTGGTTCCGCAGCCGCAGCTGGCCGTCGCATTGGGGTTGTTGATCCGGAACGCCGCCCCGATCAGTTCGCTGGAGAAGTCGATCTGCGAGCCGCGCAGGAGCTCAAGGCTCATCGCATCGATTGCCACTTTCGCGCCGTCTCGCTCGATCACGAGGTCGTCCTCATTGGCTGCCCCGGCAAACCCGAACCGGTAGGAGAATCCGGAACAGCCGCCGCCATCGACGCTGACGCGCAGCATCGCCGCGCCGGGCTCCTTTGCCAGAATCGCGTTAATCCGCTTGGCGGCACGTTCGGTCAGTGTCACGTCTGTCATCATGGCTTCCAGAATAGGAGCGGACATGGGCGAGGAAAAGAGGCCCCGCACCCGCGCACCCTACGCCACCGACTGGCGGGCCTCGCGCGGGCGGTATCACGATGAGGCGCCGTCGGCGACCCGAACCCCGTTCCAGCGCGACCGCGACCGCATCATCCATGCCAGCGCCTTCCGCCGGCTGAAGCAGAAGACGCAGGTGTTCGTCGCCCATGAGGGCGACCATTACCGCACGCGCCTCACCCATTCCCTTGAGGTCGCCCAGATCGCGCGCTCTGCCGCGCGCACCCTGAAGCTCGATGAGGATCTCGCCGAGGCGCTGGCGCTCGCCCACGACCTCGGCCACCCGCCCTTCGGCCATGCCGGTGAGGACCAGCTCGACCTGTGCATGCGGGCCTATGAAGGCTTTGACCACAACGCCCAGACCCTGCGCGTGGTGACGCGCCTTGAGCGGCGCTATCCGGCATTCGATGGCCTCAACCTGACCTGGGAAATGCTGGAAGGGCTGGTCAAGCACAATGGCCCGCTGCTCATTGCCGGGACGTGCATCGATGAGCTGCCGGCAGCCTTCCGCGAGTTCGAGCAGGTCGAGGACCTGGAACTGGACACCTTCGCAGGGCCGGAGGCGCAGGTCGCCGCCCTGTCCGATGATATCGCCTACAACAACCATGATATCGACGATGGCATCGGCGCCGGGTTGTTCACGATCGACGACCTCATGGAAATCCCGTTGGTCGGCGAGGTCTTCCGCGAGGTGCGCGCCGACTATCCGGGCCTTGACCACCAGCGCTGGGTCTATGAGGCCGTGCGCCGGCTGATCGGGCTGTGGATCAATGACCTGACCGAGGAGACACTGCGCCGGGCGAAGGCGGAGCGACCGAAATCGGCCGCCGACGTGCGCGCGATGGACCGGCCGCTCATTGCCTTTTCCGACGGGCTGGAGGAGCGCCAGCGCGCGCTGCGCGCCTTCCTGCATCAACGCATGTACAAGCACTACAAGGTCAACCGCATGCGCTCGCAGGCCAAGCGTATCCTCAAGGACCTGTTCGAGGTGTTCCTTGCCGAGCCGGAGACCCTGCCATCGCCCTGGCGTCGACGGGCCGAGGCGGTGGACGAGATGGCGCGCGCCCGGCTTGTCTGCGACTACATTGCCGGCATGACGGACAATTTCGCAATCGAGGAGCACCGCCGCCTGTTCAGCCTCGACAGCATGCTCTGAGCCATTGCGGGTCGCGCGCGGGTGCGACCATTTCAAACCGGCGAGACTCGCGCCAACCGGGACCGGGGTTGATTCAAGGGTCGTTAACGAACCGTGCGGTAGCGTTAATCCCTCATATCCGCAGAACT
This sequence comes from uncultured Hyphomonadaceae bacterium, assembly GCA_964412785.1. Lineage (GTDB taxonomy): Bacteria > Pseudomonadota > Alphaproteobacteria > Caulobacterales > Hyphomonadaceae > UBA5336. The sequence goes on along the minus strand of CAYPQD010000014.1, from coordinate 3,757 downwards.
GCGAAAGGGAAAAGGGGCGATGGGAAGACTGGATTTCAGCGACGGCGACTTCAGTCCGGGCGAGGACGGGTATCGCGGCTTCGACCTGCGCGAAGAGGAGAGCGCCCGCGGGCCGCTGATCCTCGCGCTCGCCGTCGGGGTGCTGGTCGTCTTTGCCGCAGTGATCTGGAACACCTATCGCCAGGGCGTGCGCGCAGATGGCGCTGCTGTGCCGCTTCTTACCGCCGACGCCGGACCCTACAAACGTCCACCGGTTGAGGCCGGCGGCGAGGTCGTGCCCGGAACCGACAAGCGCCTCTATGATCAGATCGATGGGTCCGCTCGCGATGAGGTGGCGCCCGCGCCGCTCGCCGCCCGGGAGGATGAGGGGGCTGTCCTGCCTGACCTGCCGGACAAGGCCGCGGCGACCGCAACGCTTGAAGGCGGGCCGGTGGAGCTGCGCCCGGGGATCGATGTGGCGGAGGATGCCGCGCCGGTGACCCTCGCCGCGCTTGGAGAGCTTCGCAAGGCCGGGCCTGACGCTCCGGTGGAGATGGAAACCGCTGCGCCGACACGGGCCGTCGCGGCGGCGCCTGCGATGCCGGATGCGGCTGGCGACGGGGCCGCCCTGGCAACGTTGCCGGCGTTCGATTTCGCTCCCCGTGGCATCTATCTCGTCCAGATCGCCGCCCTCCGCTCCGAGCAGGCCGCCGACACCGCCTGGGCATCGGCTAATCGCGAGGCGCCGGATCTCTTCGTCGGCGCCGAAAAGCGCATCCAGCGGGCCGATCTCGGCGCCAAGGGCGTGTTCTTCCGCTTGCGCGCCGGGGCATTTGCGACCCGCGAGGAGGCGTCGGCCTTCTGCGGCGCCTTGAAGGATCGCGGGCGCGACTGCATCGTGGTGCAATGACACAAGTGCGCGCGTGTATACTGAGTGTCGCCGGGCCGGAGCTGTCGCCCGAGGAGGCCGGTTTCCTTTCCGAGAGCCAGCCCTGGGGGGTGATCCTCATGGGGCGCTCCTGCATTGGCCGCGAGCAGGTCCGCCGACTCATTTCGGGCATTCACGACGCGCTGGGGCGCACCGCGCTCGTCTTCATCGACCAGGAAGGCGGGCGGGTTGCCCGGCTGAAGCCGCCGGACTGGCCGCGCTTCCCACCGGCGGCGGCCTATGGTGCGCTCTACGCGGCCGATCCCGGTGCCGGCATCGAGGCAGCCCGTCTTGGCCACCGCCTGATGGCACACGAGCTGGCCGCTCTCGGCATCCACGCCGACTGCGCGCCGGTCTGCGACCTGCCTGTCGAGGGCGCCCATGACATTATCGGCGACCGGGCGTTCGCCCGCGACGGCGCGGCGGCGGCGGCCCTCGCCCGGGCGGCAATGGAGGGTCTCCATGCCGGCGGGGTCGCCAGCGTCATCAAGCACATTCCCGGTCATGGCCGCGCCTTCGCTGACAGTCATGAGGCGCTGCCGCGCATCGACGCGCCGGCGGGCCAGCTTGAGCGCGATTATATGCCCTTTGCGGCGCTGTCGGATGCGCCGATGGCGATGACCGCGCATATCCTCTATGGCGCGCTCGATCGCGTCCGGCCGGCAACGCTCTCGCCGGTCGTGATCGCCGGGGTGATCCGGGGCGTGATCGGCTTTGATGGCCTGCTGATGAGTGACGATCTCGGCATGGCCGCACTCACCGGGACGCTGGCGGAGCGGGCTGTCGCGGCCAGCCGGGCAGGCTGCGACATGCTCCTGCATTGTGCCGGCTTCGAACGCGAGCCGGCGGTGATCCTGGCCGAGATGCGTGAGGTTGCCGGGGCGGCGCCGCGCCTGGAGGGCCGCGCGGCCGAGCGCGCTGCCCGGGCTGAGGCTGTCGCGGCGCAGGCGCCCGAGCCGCTGGACACGCAGGCGGCTTGGGCGCGGTTCGGGGCGCTTCTTGGCATGGCGGGCGGTCCTGCGGGAGCGGCGGCATGAACGCCGACGCCATCTCGATCAGCGAGCTTGCGGCCGAGGCCGACGAGGCGCGGCCGGAGGAGGCCTTCATCGTCGATGTCGGCGGTTATGAGGGGCCGCTGCACCTTCTTCTCGACCTCGCACGCCGCCAGAAGGTGGACCTGCGCCATGTCTCGATCCTGGAGCTTGCCGAGCAGTATCTGGGGTTTATCCGCGAGGCCCGAGACCAGCGCATCGACCTGGCCGCCGACTACCTGCTGATGGCCGCCTGGCTTGCCTATCTGAAGTCCAAGCTGCTGCTTCCGGTGCCGGAGAGGGACACCGGTGATGACATCTCCGGCGAGGACATGGCCGAGCGGCTCGCCTTCCGGCTGAAGCGCCTTGAGGCCATGCGCGAGGCTGCCAAGGCGCTGCAGGACGGCCCGGTGCGCGGCGAGGTTGTGTTCCTGCGCGGCGAACCGGAGCAGCCGAAGGTAATCCGCCGGGTTGCCTATGACACCACGCTCTGGCAGCTGCAGCAGGCGCTTGGCATGGTGCGCCAGCGCCAGGAAAAAGAGGCGCCGCACCAAATTGTCAACCAGATGGTGCTGCCGCTGGAGCGGGCCCGCGAGCGCCTGCGCGGTCTCGCCCCGCGCCTTGCTGAGTGGGCGAGCCTCGACATGATCCGCCGAAGCCTGCAGGAAACCGATGCCGGCCTGCCACCGCGCTCGATTACCGCATCGGTGTTCTCCGCCGCGCTGGAGCTGGTTCGCGACGGTGACGTCGATATTCGCCAGGATGCCCATTTTGCGCCGCTTTACCTGCGTAACGCCGGCGCGCGTTCAGGAGTGGAGCGATGACAGAGCCAGAGGACGGCCGCCCCGGCCCGGACCTGCCCGAAGAGGCCCCCGAAGATATCCGCAAGGCTGTGCGCCAGCTCTCCTTCGCTTACCGGCGGGCAGCTGAGGAGTTCGACGACACCCGCCGCGACCTGCTGCCGGAAGCGATCCGCCGCGCCGAGGCGGTGCTGTTCGCCGCCGGTGAGCCGCTGAGCGCGGAACAGGTCGCCCAGTCCCTGCCCCAGGGGATCGAGGCGTCGGAGGTGCTGATGGCGCTGAAGAAGCTCTATTCCGGACGTGGTGTCGGCCTCATGGAAATTGCCGGCAAGTGGCGCTTCCAGACCGCCGAGGACCTCGCCTTCCTGTTTGTCGAAGAACGCGAGCAGCAGAAGAAGCTCAGCCAGGCGGCACTGGAGACCCTCGCCATCATCGCCTATGGCCAGCCCGTCACCCGCGCCGAGATCGAGGCGGTGCGCGGTGTCGCCGTTTCCAAGGGCACGATCGATACCCTTATGGAGACCGGCTGGGTGCGCATAAGGGGCCGCCGCAAGACGCCCGGCCGGCCCGTCACCTTTGGCACCACCGACGCCTTCCTGGAGCATTTCGGCCTGGAAAGCCTCGACCTTCTGCCCAACCGGGCCGAGTATCAGGCCGATGGCCTGCTGTCTGATGTCCTTCCCGAAGCCGGCGGCGCCGGTGCCGACCCGCATGCCCGGGGCGAGGAGGCCGACGGTGCCCCGGACACAGACGGTGACGACCGCGAATTCGTCACCGACTACATGGCCGCCTCCACCGCCGCCGAATAGGGCGCGCACGCGCGACGCCCATCAAGGCGCCACCGGGAAGGGCCAGATTTCCGTCAGTCCGGCGTGTCAGGGCGGCGCATTGGCGAGCGGACGGGGCACGTGGGTGACCGGCTCGCCGCTCACCCCGGCGCGCGGCGCTGGCATGGGCGCGGCCACCGACCACGTCACAGGCCAGCTGACAGGCCAGCTGACAGGCCAGCTAACAGGCAT
>CAYPQD010000013.1:0-61749 GCA_964412785.1 uncultured Hyphomonadaceae bacterium | reverse complement strand
CGACTTCATCGCGGCACCGCCGCTGCCGGAATTCGCCGCGCCGGAGGCCTTTGCCAGCCATATGGCAGAGATATCCGCCATCGCGCTTGCCGGGGCCGCGCCAGCGGTAGAGGCGCTTGCCGAACCCGATCTGACCGACAGCGGCCCCCTGCCGGATGCGGCAGCGCTGGCGTATGGGATGAACGACGCTGACGGCTTCCTGCCGGGATAGGATGGAACAGAGGCGGGGCGGCCCCGTCAGGCCGCCTCGTCCTCATCCTCCTCGTCGCCCTCATCGTCAAACTCACCCTCGAAGGCGACGTCATAGCCCCACAGGAACTCGATATGGTGCAGGACACGCTGGCGGTCCTCCTGTGCGAGCCGTGCGCCATTGTGGCTTGTCGCTCGCAGGACGAGGCGCCGGTCGCCGAGCAGGTCGACATCGACGACCTGGATGTCCGGCTCGTTGACGGCGAGATCATAGCTGCCGGCCAGCTGGGCGCGGACCTCACGATATCCGGGCTCGTTGTGGATTTCGGAGACGGTGTAATAGGGCCGGTCTTCGCGGTCGGTCAGGGAGAACAGGCGGAAATCGCGCATCACCCTCGGGCTCAGGAATTGCTGGATGAAGCTCTCGTCGCGATAGTTCGCCCACACGTCATGGAGGACACCGACCCAGTCCTGCGTGCCGGCAATCGCGGGGAACCAGTCGCGGTCCTCCTCGGTCGGCTCGAGCACCATGCGCTTGATGTCCGACATGATCGCAAAGCCGAGCGCATAGGGATTTATCCCGGAATAGCGCGGGTCGTCGAAGCCGGGCTGGAAGACCACATTGGTGTGCTGGTGCAGGATCTCCATCATTGCGCCATCGCTGAGCAGGCCGCGCCTGTGCATCTCATTGGTGATTTCATAGTGGCAGAAGGTGGCGCAGCCCTCATTCATGACCTTGGTCTGGCGCTGGGGATAGAAATACTGGGCAATGTGGCGGACGATCCGCAGGATCTCGCGTTTCCAGTTGGGCAGGACCGGGCTGTACTGCTCAAGGAAGAAGACGATGTTTTCTTCCGGCAGGTTGAGCTCGTCCTTGCGCCGTTCCAGCTCTCGCTGGCGCCTTGAACGGGACATCTTCGCCGGCAGGGTGGACCAGAGATAGTTGACGTCGGCCTCCTCCTGGGCGAGGCGCTCGCGGTGGCGGGCCTCCTCCTCGCGCAGTGAGGGCCGGCTCGGCCGGTCATAGCGGAATACCCCATTGGGCATGAGCGCGTGAGCGGCGTCGAGCACGCCCTCCACCTCCGCCTCACCATGGCGCTCCTCGCACTCGGCGATGAAACGGCGGGCATAGTCCAGATAGTCGAGAATGCCGTCGGCATCGGTCCACATCCGGAACAGGTGATTGGTCTTGAAGAAGTGGTTATGCCCGAACGCGGCGTGCGCCATCACCAGCGTCTGCATCGCCATCGTGTTCTCTTCCATGTTGTAGCTGATGCAGGGGTTGGAGTTTATGACGATTTCATAGGCGAGCCCGCGCAGGCCCTTGCGATAGGCGCGCTCCTCGCGAACGAAGGACTTGCCGAACGACCAGTGGCGGTACATCAGCGGCATCCCGACCGAGGAGTAGGCGTCCAGCATCTGCTCCGACGAGATGATCTCGATCTGGTTGGGATAGAGGTCGAGGCGCAGCATCTCGCCGGCAACCGCCTCGATCGCGTCATAGGTCTTCCACAGGGTCTCGAAGGTCCAGTCCGAGCCTGTGAACAGGGGCTCGGCGGCCTTTGCCGGTGGCGGTGTTGTGGTCGTGTTTGCTCGCTTGGTCTTGGTCCTGGACTTAGCCATGGCTGGTCTCTTTGAGGTCGCGGGCGAACAGTTCGCGGAACACCGGGTAGATGTCGGCCGGCCGGGCAATGCGCTTCATCGCGAAATTCTTCCAACCGCCGGCGACCCGGCGATAGGCGCTCCACAGCTCCGGTCCGGTCTCGTCGCTCAGCAGGAATTCCTTCTCGGCCTCGTCGACGATCTCGATATAGGCGAAGTACTGGCAGGACGGCATGATCTCGACCGACAGCAGGTCCTGGCAGGTCTGGCTGTCGCCGGGGACATTATCGCCATCGGAAGCCTGGGCGGCATAGATGTTCCAGTCCGACGCCGGATAGCGCGTCTCGATGATCTCCTTCATTTCCGCGAGCGCTGTGGAGACGACCGTGCCGCCGGTCTCGCGGGCGTAGAAGAAGGTCTCCTCGTCGACCTCCTCGGCATTGTGGGTGTGGCGAATGAAGACGAGATCGATCCGCTCATAGCGACGCTTCAGGAACAGGTGCAGCAGCACGAAGAAGCGCTTGGCGAGGTCCTTCTCCCGCTCGCCCATGGAGGCGGAGACGTCCATCAGGCAGAACATCACCGCCTTGGTGTTCGGCTCCGGTTTCTTCTCGAAGGCGCGGTAGCGAACGTCCAGCGGGTCGATATAGGGAATGGCCGACTGGCGCTTTCGGTGGCTGGCGATTTCCTCCTCCAGTTCGCGCCGGCGCTCGCGCTGGGGGGCGGTTGGCTGGGCGAGCTTCTCAAGCTCGAACAGCTCGGCCTGCAGGGCCTTCACCTGCGCGTCGCTGGGCCGGCGCAGGGCGATCCGGCGGCCGAGGGCATTGCGCATGGTGGTGGTGACCGACAAATTGGAGGGGTTTCCGGTAACCGAATAGCCTGCGCGCTGCATCCGGAAGGCCTCCAGTTCCTTCATCGAGGTCTTGACCAGGTCCGGCAGTTCGAGGTCCTCGAAGAAGACGTCGAGGAATTCCTCGCGCGAGAGCACGAACAGGAACTCGTCCTCGCCCTCGCCCTGGTCGCTGCCGGCCTTGCCACGCCCGCCGGCGCCCCCGCGGGGGGGCTTGCGGATGCGGTCGCCGACCGCGAAGTCGCGATTGCCGGGCAGGACACGCTGGTTGCGCCCGGTTCCGGGCTCATAGTGGAAGCTCGGCTCGCGGATACCGTCAGCCGGCACGCCGATCTTCTCGCCGCGGTCGATGTCGGCAATCCGCCGGTCACGCACCGACTGGTTGACAGCCTCCTTCACATAGCCCCGCACACGGCGCAGGAAGCGGCGACGGTTGCCGAGGGACTTGTCGTGCGGATTGAGCCGGCGGTCTATGAACTGGGTCATGCGCGTATGCGTATGCGCTCCTTTCGGGTCAGCCGGCCTTGTTGACGCGCATGTACCACTCCACCAGGCGGCGCACCTGGCGCTCGGTGTAGCCGCGCCCGATCATCCGCGAGACGAATTCGTGGTGCTTGGCATCGGTGTCCTTGTCGCGCTTGGCGCCGAAGCTGATCACAGGCAGCAGGTCCTCCACCTGGGTGAACATGCGCTTCTCGATCACGCGCTTGAGCTTCTCGTATTGGCGCCAGTCGGGATTATTGCCATTGTTCTCTGCCCGAGCCCGCAGGACGAACTTGACCACCTCATTGCGGAAGTCCTTGGGGTTTGCGACGCCGGCCGGGCGCTCGATCTTGGATAGCTCCTGGTCGAGAACCTCCCGGTCGAACATCTGGCCGGTGTCCGGGTCCTTGTAGTCCTGATCCTCGATCCAGGCGTCGGCGTAAGCGATATAGCGGTCGAACAGGTTCTGCCCGTAGTCGGAATAGCTTTCCAGATAGGATTTCTGGATCTCGTTGCCGATGAACTCCGCATAGCGCGGGGCAAGCTCGGTCTTGAGGTATTCCAGATAGCTCTCCTCCACTTCGTCGGGGAATTGCTCGCGGCGGATTGCCTGTTCCAGAACGTAGAACAGGTGCACCGGATCGGCGGCGACCTCCTCCACGTCATGGTTGAAGGTCTCCGACAGGATCTTGTAGGCAAAGCGGGTCGACAGTCCGTCCATGCCCTCGTCGACGCCGGCCTCGTCGCGGTATTCCTGTACCGATTTCGCCCGCGGGTCGGTGTCTTTCAGCGACTCGCCATTATAGACCCGCAGCTTGGAATAGAGCGTGGAATTGTCGTGCTCGTGCAGGCGTGTCAGGACACTGAAGCGGGCCATTATTTCCAGCGTTTCCGGCGCGCAGGGCGCTTCGCCAAGGGCGGACTGGGAGAGCAGCTTGCGGTAGATCTCGGTCTCCTCCGCAACCCGCAGGCAATAGGGCACCTTGACCACGCTGATCCGGTCAAGGAAGGCCTCATTGTTCTTGTTGTTCTTGAACTGGCGCCATTCGCTCTCGTTGGAGTGGGCGAGGATGATGCCGTTGAACGGCATCGCGCCGATGTTCTCCGTACCGACATAGCTGCCTTCCTGGGTGGCGGTCAGCAGCGGGTGGAGCACCTTGATCGGCGCCTTGAACATCTCCACGAACTCCAGGAGGCCCTGGGTGGTGCGGTTGAGGCCGCCGGAATAGGAATAGGCGTCCGGGTCGTTCTGGGAGAGGTGTTCCAGCTTGCGGATGTCGAGCTTGCCGACCAGCGAGGAGACATCCTGGTTGTTCTCATCGCCCGGCTCGGTCTTGGCCACGCCGATCTGGCGCAGGCGCGAGGGATAGAGCTTGACCACGGTGAACCGGGAGATGTCACCCTCATAGTCGTCGAGGCGCTTGACCGCCCAGGGCGACATCGGCCCGCGCAGCAGGCGGCGGGGAATGTTGTACTTGTCCTCCAGGACAGCGCCCATGCGCTCATCCTCGAACAGGCCGAGCGGGCTCTCGAACACGGGCGAGATCTCGTCGCCGGCCTTCAATACGTAGATCGGCTCCTGTTCCATCAGCGCCTTGAGCTTCTCTGCCAGCGTCGACTTGCCGCCGCCGACCGGGCCGAGCAGGTAGAGGATCTGCTTGCGCTCTTCGAGTCCCTGGGCGGCGTGACGGAAGAAGCCGACGATCCGCTCGATCGTCTCTTCCATGCCGTAGAGGTCCCGGAATGCCGGGTATCGCTTGATCGTGCGGTTGAGGAACATGCGGCCCAGGCGCTGGTCCTTGCTGGTATCGATCAGTTCCGGTTCGCCGATGGCGGTGATCATCCGTTCCGAGGCGGTTGCCCGCATGCCGTCATCCTTGCGGCAGCCGAGCAGATAGTCCTGGAGCGACATCTCCTCGATCCTGGACCGACTGTATCCTTCCGAATAGAGCGTGAACACATCCATGAGGTGTCCTTTCCCTGATGCCTCGTGCCTGCCCCGCGCCGCCATTTAATGACCTAGGGGGAGTGTAGCCGTCCGGCCAGTCCATGGCAGGACACCTTTCGCATAATCTGGAACGCAAATGCGGCGCGCCGGCGGCAGGCGCTGCTTTTTCGACTGCTTTTTTCCTGTGGAACGCCGGTGTCGTCGGTTCGGGCAGGCCGTGCCCGAAAATCCGGCACGGTGGGGCCCTGACAGTGCGTCCTCTGGTCCTCAGCGCCATTCCCGGCTAGCGCAGCAGCAGTGGTGGCCGGCCGGAAGGCGCGTCTGGCGGGGTGAGGATTCATGGCGTTTCGCGATTTCCTTTTGCTGTTTGGTATCTGCCTGGTCTGGGGCCTCAACCTGGTGGTGACGCGCTGGGCCGTGGCTGATGCTGGCGTGCCGCCGGTGTTTTTCGCCGCGGTCCGGTTCGCCGGGATTGCGCTCCTCCTCCTGCCCTTCCTGCGGCCCGTTCCCGACCAGCTACGTACCGTCCTTGCCATTTCAATGTGCATCGGGGCGGCGCATTTCGCGCTCCTGTTCGTCGGCCTTGCCCATGCCGAGGCGAGCGCGGTGTCGGTTGTCGGCCAGCTCGGTGTGCCCTTCTCCACGCTGATGAGTATGGCCTTCCTTGGCGAACGGGTGGGCTGGCGGCGCGGGCTTGGCATCATGCTGGCGTTTGCCGGTGCGGTGCTGATTGCGGTCGATCCCGGCCAGTTCGACCTGACCTTCGGGCTGCTCTATGTGGTCGCATCCGCCTTTATCGGTGCTGCCGGCGGCATCCTGATGAAGCGCACCGCGCCGATCTCCGCTTTCCGGATGCAGGCCTGGGTCGGGATGTTCTCCTTTGCGCCGTTGTTTGCCCTGTCCGCCCTGATCGAGGACGGGCAGGTGGCAAGCTATGTTGGCGGCGGTGCGGGGGTGTGGCTGGCGACGCTGTTCGCGATTGTCGGCGTGTCGATCTTCGGCCATGGCGGGTTCTACACCCTCATAAAGAAGTATGACGTGTCGATGCTCTCGCCGCTCACCCTGATGACGCCGATCTGGGGCGTCGTCTTCGGGATCACCCTGCTCGGGGAGGCGCTCACCCTGAAGCTGGTGGTCGGTGCGGTGATCTCGCTGTCTGGCGTGTTCGTCATCGCCCTGCGCCACAACCGGGTGATGCCTGAGGCCGCGCTCGGCAAGAAATACACAGGCACTGCAAGCTGATGCGGATCACAGAGCGCCCCAGCCCCAATTTCAATGACCGCCGCGCCGGCATCGACATGCTGGTGCTGCACTACACCGGCATGGAGAGTGCCGCGGCTGCGCTCCGGCGCCTGGGCGACCCGGCTGCATCGGTATCGGCGCACTATGTCGTCTGCGAGGACGGTCAGGTGATCCGGCTTGTCGACGAAGCTGCACGCGCCTGGCATGCCGGAGTGGCCCGCTGGCAGGGGGATGCCGACCTGAACTCCCGGTCGATCGGCATTGAGATCGTCAATGGTGGTCATGACGTACCACTGCAGGGCGGCCGTCTGCCGCCCTACCCGCAGGCGCAGGTGGAGGCGGTGATCGCGCTCGCCCGTGACATCATCGCGCGCCATGCCATCGCGCAGACGCGGATCGTCGGCCATTCCGACATAGCGCCGGCGCGCAAGCGCGACCCGGGCGAGCACTTTCCCTGGGCGCGGCTGGCGGCAGCCGGGATCGGCCTGTGGCCGGATGAGGTCCCCGCTGAACCGGAGCAAGGCTGGCCGCCGGTGATCGGACGCGGCCTCGGACCGGGAGATGCCGGCGCGGCGGTTGCCCGCGTCAGGGCGCTGCTTTCAGCGATCGGCTATGCGGCCGGGGAGGGGGCGGCATGGGACGCGGACCTTGCCATGGCGCTGACCGCGTTCCAGCGGCGTTGGCACCCTGAGCGGGTGAGCGGCCTTGCCGGACACGATACGCTGATGCGCCTTGCTGCTGTGGCCGCGCTCTATCGGGCCGGCTCGGGCTGAAGCGGGTCTGCAAGGGCAATCTCTGCCCCCGACGGCGAATACCAATGTGGGCAGATGATGGACCCTCTGCGCATCCGGCGCATGGGGCGCCCACGCGCAGTCGCGCTCGGCCTCGCGCTGCAAGGATCGGTTTTGGGTCCATGCAGCTTGGTAGACGTGCACGTGTGCGGTCCCGGCAGCGGGCGATTGAAGGCGGCGAAAGTCATCGGCCACACTGTCAATCCAGCAGATTGCGCGCCGCCAGGCGAACCGCCGGGCTCACAAGTGGCGCGCCCGCGCCCACTCCACCGCCAGGGCCGCGCCGAGCAGCAGCGAGGAGACTGACGCGATCAGCCAGATGAAACCGAGGATCACCGAGGCCAGTGCGCCATAGAGCGTGTCGAGCACGCCGATCCGCAGATAAACACCATAGGCCCAGCTTGCCATAATCCAGGCTAGCGAACCAATGGCCGCACCGGCCAGTTTCGGCCAGCCATCGAACTGCCGGCCACGAAGGGACAGGGCGATCAACAGGTAGAAGACCGCAAAGCTTGCGACGAATTTGGTGATCCAGAGCGTCGAGGCGAGCGTCGCGATGGCGCCGGCAAAGCGCACCGCGGGTCCGGAATCCATGTCCCGGACAAGGGTGACCGCGATCTGCAGTCCGCCGAGCAGCCATACGGTAAGGACGAGGAGCGCCGTCAGCAGCAGCGACATGCCCTGGAACTTGATCACGCCGGAACGTCCCGAGGTGCCGGCGATCATCCGCAGACCCGTGATCGCGGCCTTGGCACCCGATGTCGCGGTAAAGCCCACCAGCAGGACGGCAAAGAAGGCGCGCACAGTCAGCGCCTGCGGGGTCAGCCGAGAGATGATCGTCAGCTCTTCGTCGTTCAGTGGCGCCACATTAGTCGTCAGGATCTGGCCAATCGAGCCGGCGATCTGTTCGGAGATCTCGCGCGGCAGCAGGGCGATCAGGAGCGTCAGCGTCAGGTAGATCAGCGGGAAGATGGAAAACAGCGCGTAGAATGCGATCCCGCCGGTGACAATGCGCACGTCGGGTTGGCTGAGCCGGCGGATCGCCCGCCATACCGGCAGGGCAATGTGACGAAGATAGAAGCGGGGCGTGTCAGGGGTGTCGGCCATGGCGCTCGCGCTCCGGCAATTTCGCGGCTATATAGAGGCTGGCCAGACGGCCGGGCAGCCGCTCGTGACACCTTTTCCGGGTGCCATGGGAGGAAAGTCCGGGCTCCACGGAAACAAGGCGGCGGGTAACGCCCGCCCGGCGCGAGCCGAGGGACAGTGCCACAGAGAGCAGACCGCCCCGGGCTCCGGTCCGGGGTAAGGGTGAAAGGGTGGGGTAAGAGCCCACCGCGGGGCCGGTAACGGACCTGGCATGGTAAACCCCGCCTGGAGCAAGACCGAGTAGGGGGCGCATTACGGGCCGTTTCCGGCTCGCGCCCCGGGTGCGTCGCGAGAGGCGGCCCGTGAGGGTCGTCCCAGAGGAATGGCTGCCACCCCGAGAAGGGGAAACAGAACCCGGCTTACAGGCCGTCTGGCCGTTTCTCCCGGCAAACCGACCTCACCCTGGGGGGCGAACGAGCGCCGCCGCGAAGGGTAGACCACCTGCGCGGCCTCTCCTCCGCCGATCCCTGCGAAGGCAGGGATCCATGGACCCATGCCTTCGCAGGGGTCTGCGGAGAAGGTTGCGGACGGGGTGGGCCACAGGCACCAAAGCCAAGCCAATGATTGCGTCATCACGCCCGCCTCTCAGTCCTCCACCGGGACCCAGTCTTCCGTGCCGGGCGGTTTCTCGAAGGCGGCGCCGACCGGGGAGAACAGGTGGGGTATGATAGAGCGATCATAATTGGCGATCGTGTTGAGGTCGAAGAAGCCGAGATTGTCAGGATCGTCCATGTACGCCTCATCCTCATCAATGGCCGAGCAGAACCGCCAGCCGGTGTCCTCTGGTCCCATCGGTTCCTCGCGGTACATGAAGCGGACCGGAAGGCCCTCCACCGTGATCCTGTCGGTGGCAATGCAGCCGCCCGTGCCCGGCACCAGCGGCTCGATATCCTCAGCCTTCAACCGGTAGCGCTTGGCCATGGCGTCACCCCGGCACGTGGGCGGCGATCAGCACCGGCCCGTCGGCGGCAAAGGCCCGTTCCAGCGCGGCGTCAAACGCCTCCGCAGAGTGCGCATCCTCTGCCGCGACCCCCTGAGCACGGGCAAGGCCGGCCCAGTCGATCTGAGGGTTGCCAAGGGTCAGCATGCCCTGGGCGGCCGGTCCGGGATTACCCGCGCCGGTGCGGTGCAGCTCGATCTGCAGGATCCGGTAGGTGTGATTGACGAAGACCACGCTCACCACGTTCGCCCCCTCGCGCGCCATGCTCCAGAGCGCCTGGTTGGTGTACATGCCGGCGCCATCACCAGACAGGCACAGCACCCTGCGGTCGGGCGCGGCGATGGCAGCGCCCAGCGCCAGCGGCAGCCCCTGGCCGATCGCCCCGCCCGTCAGCATCATCCAGTCATGCGGGCGTGCGCGCATCGTGGAGAGATAGGCGGGCAGGCCGTTGGAGACGCCGTCATCGGAGACAAGCGCGTGCTCGGGCAAATGGCGGGCGATCGACGCGCCGATACTGGCGGCATCGATCTCCCCCGTCGGTGCGGCTGGAAGTTCCAGCGCCATTGCCGTCGCCGGCTTGCCGGCACCGAGCGCGTCGGCAAGCGCGAACAGCGCCGCTGCGCTGTCGGTGTCATGGCCGCCCAGGCTCAGTGTCTGGCAGCCCTCCGGCACCAGGATGCTCGGCTTGCCCGGATAGGCGAAGAAGGCGACTGGTGTGTCGGTGCCGGCCATCACCATAAGGTCGGTGCCCTCAAGGTCGGCCATCGCACCTTCGGCGAAATACTGCATCCGGTCGGGTGCGAACCGGCCGGCGCCGCGGGCCATGATCGGGAAAAAGGTGTCGGTCATCACCCGCACGCCAGCGGCCTTCAGGCGCGCGGCGATGGCAAGGCCGGCCTCGCCGAGCGCGGTGCCATTGATGACAAGGACAGGCTTGGCCGCCATACGGATCGCCCGGGCAGCGCTCTCGATCGCATCCGGGTCGGGCTGGTGACGCGCCCCTGCGGGCGCCGGCTTGCCGCGCGCGGCACCCGTGTTCCAGGCGCTGTCAGCGGGCAGGATTAGCGACACCGGTCCCGGCAACGGTCCCTGGCTTGCCGCCCACGCCTCCACCGCGAGCCGGCCGGCGTCTTCTGCCCGGTCGACCGACTTGATCCAGACCGAGTTCGGTCCGGCCATTCCGGTGATGTCGGAGGTCAGTGGCGCGTCATGGCGCTGATGGTATGTCGCATGGTCGCCGATCACGTTGACCATGGGGGTGCGCGCGCGCCGTGCATTATGGATGTTGGCGCCGCCATTGAGGTAGCCCGCACCAAGGTGGAGCAGTGTCATCGCCGGCGTGCCGGAGACGCGGGCGAAGCCGTCGGCCGCTCCGGTCGCCACCCCTTCGAACAGGCCGAGCACGGAGCGGATGCGCGGCTCGCGGTCCAGCGCGGTGACAAGGTGCATCTCCGACGTGCCGGGATTGGCGAAACAGGCTGCCACACCGAGGTCGGCCAGCGTGCCGACCAGCGCCTCGGCGCCGGTCTGGCCGCCGGCCGGCCTGTCATTCGTGCTGTCGGTCATGGCGTCGCTCCCGTCTCGCGTCGCAACGGTTCTGGCGTAAGCTGGCGGGCTTGGCCAGTGGCGGTAGCGGAAAGGAGCGCTGCGACAGACGCCGACACGGCTTTTCTCGTCCTGAAGCTTGTCCACACCGCAATCGCGCTCTTCAATGCGCCGGAACCGCGGATGAGGACTCCTCCACAAAGAAAGTTGTTAAAAGATCCGCGAAGGTGACACAATCCTGATATAGTCGAAGCGACTGCAGCAAGACGGACCGGGCGCTGGCAAGGGTCGCGCTGGTCTTGAGATCATCCTACCGGCGAGCGGTCGAAGCACAGAATGTCCGGGTCCGGTTCGTCCGAATACAGTCGATCCACCAGGCCCGTGCGCAGGGACTGGATGCGCGACTGGTTGAGATAGCCCTTCTCAGTGATCTCGCCGAGGTCCGGTCGCGGCGGATCGCCGGTGACCAGAAGCCGGGCGACCCGGGCAGCCGGGTTCGGGTGGTGGGCATTGTGGGCCTCTATCCCGCGGCGCAGGCAGGCGATAATCTCCGGGTGGCCGATAAGCTCGGCCAGCGCCAGTTCGGCGCCGACCTGGCGGCGGCACCAGCCCTCGTTGAGAAAGCCGATCAGGGTGACGCAGTCGCGGTTCAGGCCACAGACCACCGCATCGCCGAGCGCCCCGTCGACGGCCTGTATGGCCTGCACCCGGACGGTCCCGGCAGACACCCATGTGCCGTTCGACAGCTTGAATTCCTCCGCCAGCCGGCCATCGAAGGCGAGGCCATTTTCCGGATGCTCCGGATCAACGAAGCGCACCGCGTCGCCAAGCCGGTAGAAGCCCTCCTCGTCGAAGGCCTCGGCGGTGCGCGTCGGGTTGCGATAATAGCCGGGCGTCACCAGCGCCCCGCGCACCCGGCATTCGAGCTTCCCGCCGACCGGCGCGAGCTTGAACTCCACCCCCGGCAGCGGCAGGCCGATCAGGCCCATCCGGTCGTTCGGCCAGTGCACATTGGAGGCGGTTGGCGCCGTCTCGGTCGCGCCATAGCCCGCCGACAGGCAGACCCGCTCGCCAGTCACCCGCACCGCGACCGCCTGAATGCGCTCATAGAGGTCCTGGCCCATCGCTGCGCCGCCATAGGCCATCACGAGGAGGCGCCGGAAAAAGGTCTGCGCGAGGGCCTCGTCGCGCTCCAGCTCGACGGCAAGTGCAGCCCAGGCGGCCGGCACGGTGGTGTGCTGCGTCGGCGAGACCTCGTGCAGGTTGCGCAGCATCTCCGGCAGGCGGGCCGGCGTCGGCGCGCCCCAGTCAATGTAGAGCGTACCGCCCCAGTCGGTCAGGTTGTGCAGGATGGCATTCGCGCCATAGGTGTGGCTCCACGGCAGGAAGTTGACCATGACCTGCGGCCCGCCGGTGATCTCATCCAGCCGCTCGACGTCCCAGACGGAGCGGATCATCCTGGCATTGGCCGCGATCATGCCGTGGGTGTTGATGACGGCCTTGGGCTCGCCGGTGGAACCGGAGGTCATCATGTATTTTGCGACCGTGTGCGGCGTCAGTCGGTCATGCGCGCGGTCGACCTCGCCGGAGACATTGGTCGCAAGCAGGCGCTCCAGCGCGATAGCGTCATGGCCAGACGGCGCATTGCGGGCGTAGATGACTGCGCGCCCGGCAATCTCCATCCCGTCGAGCCCGCGCTGGTATTCGGCGCCATCCTCCACATAGAGGATGTGCGGCTCCGTCAGCCGGTCGATATGGTTGAGCCGCCCGAAATCCTCGCTCAGCAGCGCGTAGGCGGGCGTCACCGGCACCACCGGGGCGCCGGCCCACATGGCGCCATACATGACCAGCGCATGCTCGATTGCATTGCGCGAAAGGATCATGACAGGCGCCTGCGGGCCTGCGCCCATGTCGATAAAGGCCTGGGCCAGTGCGCGGATCTTCGCCAGCGCTGCGCCATAGGTCAGGGTCTGCCAGCCAGGACGGCTCGGCGCCTCCGGATCGCGCTGGGCCAGCCACACCCGCTCCGGGGCGGCGCCTGCCCAGTAGACCAGCGGGCTCAGCATGTGCGGCGGGTGCGGGCGCAGGGGCTGGCCATTGCGCAGGAGGATCGCGCCATCCTCGCGGTGCTCCACCTCCAGCTTCTGCGGCAGGTAGGGTACCTCGCGGAACGGGACGTTCGATGTCGATGACATGTCGGGCGGTTGCCTCCGGTGCGTTCGTTCTGTCGTGCCCGCCTGCGCGCTACCCGCCCGCCTCGGGGAAGGTCTGCGCGAGGCGCTGGCACCAGTCGCGCAGGGCCATCCAGTTTTCCGCGGAATTCGACATCAGGCCAAGCCGGACGATGATAACGTCGCGCGAGGGCACGATCCAGATGATCTGCCCCTCATGGCCCTGCGCGGAATAGGCGTCGAGGGGCGGGTCATTGGTCGCCTGGGTCGGATGGGTTGAGGGCGCGTCCGGCTGGATCCACCAGCCCGAGCCGTAGACATTGGCATTGTCTGCCGGCGTCTTCGTCCGTGCCATCGTCACCCAGCCTTCCGGCAGCAGCTGCTCGCCCTCCCAGACGCCGTCGCGCAGGTAGAGATAGCCGAACTTGGCAAAGTCCCGCGCCGAGGCCCAGACCAGCGAGCCGCCGAGAAAGGTGCCGGCCGCATCGAATTCCGGCACCGCGTCCATGCCGAGGGGGGAGAAGAGACCATCCTTGCTCCAATTGGCAAGGCCCGGAGCGTCCGCGGCCTGCTCGCCGGCCTGCGAAGCACCCGGCACCACTTGGGCGAGTGCCCAGCCGACAAGGTGGAGCCCGGCTGTGGAATAGTTCCAGTGGCTGCCGGGCGAATGGGCGAGCGGCAGGCTGCGAACATAGGCCACCACGTCATAGCGCCCTCGCCCGTACATCATCAGCGCGACGTCATTGTCATGCAGCCCGGTCGCCTCCATTTCAATATAGTCCAGGCCGTCCACCATGTTCAGCCAGTGCCGCCATGTGATCGCCGCGCGCGGGTCGCCTGCCGGCCAGGGCGAGGGCATTGGCGCGTCGATGTCGGTGATCAGCCCTTGCGCAACTGCGCGGCCGACCAGGGCATGGGTGAGCGACTTGGCCATCGACCAGGAGACCTGTTTCGTGTCCGGTCCGAAGCCATCCCGGTAGGCCTCGGCGACGAGCCGGCCCTGATGGATGATCACGACCGCGCGGGTCTCGCCCATCAGGCCGCCCGCCTCGCCAGCCATCGCCTGCTTGACCAGTGCCGAAACCGCTGCGCGCGCTCCGTCCGGCAGGGGCGCGCTCTCCCAGCCCTCGCTTGGCCAGGCCACGCCGTGCGGATGCGGTGGCTGGGCGATGACGGTTTCCGCCAGTGCGGGGAGGGGGGCAAGCAGGGCGCCGGCAAGCGCCACCAGCGCCGCCAGCCGGTCCGTCCCGCCTCGTTTCGGCTTGCCCATCCTCGCCTCCCGCCCTTAGAGTTTCTGCACGGCGGATTAAGGGGCAAACCATGAGGCTCGTCAAAGGCCTGCTTGTCACGAGTGTTGTCGTCGCTGTGATCGGCGGCGTGTTCTGGCAGGTTTGGCTGAAGGAGCAGGTCGCCTATGCGCGCCTCGCCACGGCCTATGGCGCAAAGATGGTGTGCTCCTGCCGCTTCGTCGCCGGCCGCGAGATGGACAGCTGCCTGACCGATTTCACTGCAGATGTGGGTGCGGTGCAGTTCGAGGAACGCAGCAACACGATCGAGGCCAGCGTGTTCGGGCTGGTGTCGGAGCGGGCAGTCCACACGCCGGGAACCGGCTGCACCCTGGTGC
This sequence comes from uncultured Hyphomonadaceae bacterium, assembly GCA_964412785.1. Taxonomy (GTDB): domain Bacteria; phylum Pseudomonadota; class Alphaproteobacteria; order Caulobacterales; family Hyphomonadaceae; genus UBA5336. The sequence continues at coordinate 47,218 of CAYPQD010000013.1, read as the reverse complement.
CATGACGGGCCGGGCCCGCGGTCTCGCGATCACAGCCCTGCTGCTGCTTGCCGGCTGCGCCAGCACGCCGGAGCCGGCGGGTCCGGCGCCGTTCGCCTGGCTGGCCGGCTGCTGGCAGAGCGAGGACGGCACCGTCCGTGAGACGTGGAGCGCGCCGCAGGCCGGTTACCTCTTCGGCCACGGGCTGACCTTTCGGGACGGTCAGGCGGTGTTCTTCGAGCAGCTACGCATCGAACCCGGTCCGCCACCGGTCTTTGTTGCCAGTCCGCGCGGGCAGGCGCCAGTTTCGTTTGAGGTTGTCGAAACCGGCGCCGGCACGTTTCGGGCGGAAAACCCGGCGCATGATTTCCCGCAGGCCATCGTGTATGCCCGCGACGGCGCGCACCTGACCGCGATCGTCTCCCGCGCCGACGGCTCTGGCGCGCGAACCTTTGCCTGTCGCCCCTGCCGCTGAGACGGCGCGGGCTTGGTTCCCGCCCCGGCGCACCGCATATGCCGTGCATCGACACACGGACGAGGGGGACACGCCCGATGCGCATCATGCTGATCACCGACGCCTGGGACCCGCAGGTCAATGGTGTGGTGCGCACCATGAAGCGCGTGATCGAGGAAACCGAGGCGATGGGCCATGTCTGGGAGGTGGTCTCGCCGAATGACGGGTTCCGTACCGTGCCGCTGCCGACCTATAGCGAGATCCGTCTCGCCCTGTTTGCGCGCCGCGAGATCGAGCGCCGCTTCCACGCCTTCGAGCCGGACGCGGTCCACATTGTCACCGAAGGCACGCTCGGCCTTGCCGGCCGCGCCATGTGCCTTGGCATCAAGCACCCCTTTTCCACCGCCTATCACACCCGCTTCCCGGAATATGTGTCCGCGCGAATGCCGCTGCCGGTGTCGGCGGGCTATTCCTATGTCCGCTGGTTCCACAAGTATTCCGGCAAGGTGATGGTGGCGACGCCGTCGATGGTGGAGGAGCTGCGCGCGCGGCGTTTCAACAATCTCGTTGCCTGGACCCGCGGCGTTGACACCGAGCAGTTCCACCCGCGCTTCCGCATCGCGCCGGGCGAGCCTGGCGATCCCTTCGAGGGGATGGACCGCCCGGTCTTCCTGAATGTCGGCCGGGTGGCGGTGGAGAAGAACATCGAGGCGTTCTTGAAGCTCGACCTGCCGGGCTCACGGGCTGTGGTCGGCAGTGGCCCGCAGCTGCAGGAGCTGACGAAGCGCTACCCGCAGGCGCGTTTTCTCGGCCCCAAATTCGGCGACGAGCTGGCGACCTGCTTCGCCTGCGCCGATGTCTTCGTCTTCCCGAGCCTCACCGATACCTTCGGCCTCGTGATACTCGAAGCCATGGCGACCGGCACGCCCGTCGCGGCCTATGACGCCACCGGCCCGCGCGACGTGATTCCGGGCTCTGGTGCCGGCCTGATCGCGCCGGTTGACGGTGATCTCGCCGCGGTCGCCCGCGCCTGCCTCGACATCGACCGGGATGCGGCCCGGCATTGCGCCGAAGGCTATAGCTGGCGGACGGTGGCGGAAGCCTTCATCGAGAACCTGCAGCCTCTCCCGGCCCCGGAACGTCGCCGCTTCTGGCAGAAGATCCGCCTGCGCCGCCGCAAGCGCGACGAGGTCAGCTCGTTCTGATCGGGCAGCTGTCGCTTGCGTGTGACGGGCGCGGTTCAGGCCTCCAGGAATTCAGACTTGAGGTCGACGCTGGAGTCCTTGCCGACTTTGGCGAGACAGGTGTCGGACCAGCGGAAATAGGCGTCCCGCCCCATGTCGCGCAGGCGTGCGAGGAACGACCAGCGGGTGTCGTACTTGCTCTCCAGGTCGAAATCGCACAGGTCAAGCCCGCCGCGGATCGCATGCATGTTGAGGCGCCGGTATCTCTTCGTGATCCGGTCAGTCAGCCAGTTTTCGTCGAGCAGTTTCTGCACAAATGCGATGGCGCGCAGCTCCCCGATCAGGGAGGTGTTGAAGCTGATCTCGTTGAGCCGGTCCTGGATGGCGGCCGCTGTGCGCGGTGTGCCGCCACGGCGCAACGGGTTCAGCAGGACCAGGAGGATATCCTGCGGCGCATCGGAGTAGATCAGCGGGAACAGCGACGGATTGCCCATGTAGCCGCCATCCCAATAGGGCACCCCGTCGATCTCGACCGCCTTGAAGGTCTGCGGCAGGCAGGCCGACGCCAGCACGCTTTTCAAGGTCACCTCCCCGTCGGAGAACACCCGCACGCGCCCGGTCTCCACATTGGTGGCGGCCAGGTGCAGTTCGATGTCGCAATTCTGGACGGCCTCGAAATTGACAGCCGCACTCAGCGCATCGCGCAGCGGGTTGTAATCAAACGGGTTGAGGTCGTAGGGGCTCGCGAACGACGACAGGGCCGCTGCGAAGTTGAGCGGCGAGAAGGCGGCAAACGGGCTGAACGCATCAAAGCCACTGGCGAACGGGCGCGGCGTCAGCGCCGACAAGGGCGCACCATGGCGGGAAACCTCGCGCCAGAAGCTCTCCAGCCCGGCGCGGGCGCCATCCGGTCCGTCCTTGGTCCAGCCGCCCGCCAGCGCGACGGCGTTCATCGCCCCGGCCGAGGTCGCCGTGATTGCCCTGATGGAGAGGTCGCCGCGCTCCAGAAGCGCATCGAGCACGCCCCAGGTGTAGGCGCCGTGGGCGCCGCCGCCCTGCAGCGCGAGTGAGATCGGCTTCACCCGGCGGGCGGGGCGGTCATCGGATCGGGTCATGGACATTTGCGCTCTTCAAGCATGCGTCGTTCGCACCTGCAATGTCAGCGCCACCGGGAGGGTGCGCTGAGGCCCTTGCCGGCATGGCTTGCGTGCCGGCGATGTTCCCCTTATATCTCAGGAAACGGAGTGATTGATGATTGCCGTTTTCCCCGCCGCCCACACCGCAGAACTGCTTCGCAAGACCAATGGTCATATGGATGTTCTGGATTACGTGCTCCGGTATATTCGCTATCACAAGCGAAAAGCCAGGATCACGGCGGTCGATGTGCGTGAGGCACTTACCGAGATCGAGGCCAAGCACGATTACTCGCTGCCGCCCCCTCGTGTGCGCACGCATGTGGAACACGTCGCCGGATAGGGCGACCGCGCCGTGAGTGAGACGGCGCTGACCCTTCTCCTTCTCGCCCTGCCGGGACTGCTGGCGCAGGTGGGCGCGTCTTCGGTGTCGAGGGTCACCCATCGGCCACAACGCGACCTGTTTGGGGTGTCGTTTCTGCCAATCAGCCGATGACCAACAAGCCCTTTATCCCGTTAGCCGATATTGACCGGACCCGCGGGCGAAGGCTCCACGCAGATCGGCTCCTCATCGAGTCGGAGGATATCGCGAATATCCATCTGGAAGCCCATGCGGGCGCTGAGGGCGACTGGATCGACAATCGGGTCAAATGGTTGCTCTTGCGCCTCCGCCTGACCAAGGCGGACGATCCGGGCACGCCGCAGGGGCTTGATGGCCGTTGCGTCAAGTCGCAAGACGGTCAGGATGGGACACAAGACAATCGCGAGGAGGACCCTGACCCATGAGCTACACCCCGTTCGATCTCACCGGAAAGGTGGTGCTTGTGACCGGCGGCAATCGCGGCATTGGCTTTGGCATGGCCGGGGCGCTGGCCGCCTCCAACGCCCATGTCGCGATCTGGGGCCGCAAGGCCGAGGCGAATGAGGCCGCCATTGAGGCGCTCTCCGGTCTCGGCGCCGGCGAGGTCAGGGCCTGGAGCGTTGATGTCGCCGAGGAGGCGCAAGTTGTCTCCGCCATGGCCGACACGGTCGCCGCCTTCGGCCGGGTCGACACCTGTATCGCCAATGCCGGCGTCGGTTTCGGTGCTCCGGCCTTTTCGGAGATGACCACCGAGACCTGGCGCAAGAACATGGCGGTCAATCTCGACGGGGCCTTCTGGACACTCAGGGAGGCGTGCAAGCACATTATCGGGCGCGCGAAAGCCGGCGACCCCGGCGGCTCCATGGTCGGGGTGGCCTCGCTGGCGGCGATCGAGGGCGCGGCCCGCAATGAGGCCTACGCCGCCACCAAGGGCGGGCTGATCTCCATGCTCAAGGGCATCGCGGTGGAGCATGCCCGCTACGGCATCCGCGCCAACGCCATCCTGCCGGGCTGGATTGCCACCGACATGACCGCCGGCGCCCAGGGCTCCGATGTCTTCGAGACCAAGGTGATCGCGCGTGTGCCGGCGAGGCGCTGGGGCGAGCCGAAGGACTTTGGCGGAGTGGCCGTTTATCTCGCCTCCGACGCATCGTCCTATCACTCCGGCGACACCTTCATCATCGACGGCGGCTACGCGATCTTCTGATGCAGGGCCGGGACGCCCTCATCCTCGTGGCGGCTCATGATCTTTCAGCCGGTCTTGCGCGATATCCCGGATTCTCGGCACAGGTTAGTCATCGGTTCCCCGTCAAGCCGCCGGGCAACAAACCGAAGTCTCTCATCGATTTTCGAATGCTCTATGGCATGAACACCTCCCGCCAGAGCGAAAAGTGTTACCCATGTGTCCGGAACGTTTCGGCACCCATGTCGCGGCCCGGCGCGCTGATCGTCCTCGACACTGTCATCCGTCGGGGCGCTGTGCTTGACGCTGGCTCCGCGAACACCGCGGTGCAGGGCGTGCGCAAGGCCCTCGCTAAGATTGCTGGCGACCCGCGGCTTGCGGCAAGTGTCCTCCAGACCGACGGCGCCAGGGGACATGAAGGCCTTGCCGTGGCCGTCGTCGTCGAGGCTATGGCTGGCCAGGCCTTTTCGCGCGCGCCGAGTCCCCGCAAGGACAGGTCATGGCCAGTGTCCCCTCCCTCGACGACGCCACCGCGCTGCTGAAGCGCGTGTATGGCTATGACGCCTTTCGCGGACTCCAGTCAGACGTGATCGAGGACGTGCTGGCCGGGCGTGATGTCATGGCGGTGCTGCCAACCGGCGGCGGCAAGTCGCTGTGCTACCAGATCCCGGCCATGCTGCGCGCCGGTACCGGCCTTGTCGTCTCGCCGTTGATCGCGCTGATGGCCGACCAGGTGGACGCGCTCAAGGCGGTGGGCGTGCGTGCCGAACGCCTCGACAGTTCGCTTCCCCATGAGGCGCGCGAGGCGGCGCTGGCAGCGGCCTGTGCCGGCGGGATGGACATTCTCTATGTCTCGCCGGAAGGGCTGGCCAATGGGCTTGGTCGCCGGCTGGCCGGGCTGGATGTGTCGCTGATCGCCATCGACGAGGCGCATTGCGTCAGCCAGTGGGGGCATGATTTCCGCCCCGACTATCGCGCGCTTGGTCGGCTGAAGGGCCTGTTGCCCGGCGTACCGCGCCTCGCCGTGACCGCCACGGCCGATGCCCGCACGCGCGATGACATCCTTGCCCAGCTCGATCTCGACGCGCCGCGCGTGCATGTGGCCAGCTTCGACCGGCCGAACCTGGCGCTCGCCGCCGAGCCCAAGGCCGCAGACCGGGCCGAGCGGGTTGTGGCGCTGGTCCGGGCCCGCGCCGGAAGACCCGGGATTGTCTATGCCGCCACCCGCGGTGCAACCGAGGACCTCGCCGAGGCGCTGGAGCGGGCCGGTTTTCCCGCGCTGGCCTACCATGCCGGGCTCGATCCGGGCGTCCGGGCCGAGCGCCAGCGCCGCTTCCTTCTGGAGGACGGCGTCGTGATGTGCGCGACCGTGGCGTTCGGCATGGGCGTCGACAAGCCCGATGTCCGCTTCGTCATCCATGCCGACCCGCCCAAGACCATTGAGGCCTACTGGCAGGAGGTCGGCCGCGCCGGGCGCGATGGCGAGCCGGCCGAGGGGATTGCCCTCTATGGCCCGGCCGACATGCGCCGCGCCCTGTCCTGGACCCTGGACGGTGATGCGCCTGACGCGGTCAAGCGGGTGCAGGCCACCAAGGTGCGCCAGCTGTTTGCCTTCCTGAATGGCGCCGAATGCCGGCGGGCCACGGTCCGGCGGTATTTCGGTGAAGCCGATGTCGCCGCCTGCGGCGCGTGCGATGTCTGCACCGGCGCGCTGGGTGAGGGTTTCGATGCGACGCGTTATGCCCAGATGGCGACTGCGGCGGTCAGGCGCACCGGGGCGCGTGTCGGCAAGGGTCGGCTGATCCAGCACCTGCGCGGCGAGGCCCGCGACGACCTCGACAAGGATCTCGCCCGCCACTCGACCTTCGGGGTTGGCGTTGACCTGAAGACTGCCGGCTGGCGCACCGTAATCGACGAATTGCTGTTTTCCGGCCTGCTGGCGGAAATCGGCGATCCCCTGCGCCCGGTGATCGGCATGGGCGAAGCCGAGGCGGTCCGCGCGCTCTGGGATGGCCAGCGTAGCGTGCGCCTTCGCAGCGACCCGGGCAGCCGCCGTGCCGGCACACGCACCCGGGCCGCCGGGGAGGCGCTCGCCGACCTCAGTGCCGGGGACCGCGCCCTGTTCGACTTGCTGCGCGCGTGGCGCCTGGAGGAGGCGAAGGCGCGAGGCGTACCGCCCTATGTCATCTTCCACGACCGCACGCTTGCCGAGATCGCCCGCAGCCGGCCGGCCAGCGAGGCGGACCTCAGGTCCGTCTCCGGGGTCGGGGAAAAGAAGGCTGGCCTCTATGCAGAGGCAGTGTCGCGACTGGTGGCAGAAGGCTAGCGCGGCTTGCCCTTGTGTCCTGGTCGTCAGGTCGGTCTCTCCCGGCATCGCACTGATCCTTTCCGGTCTGCGATGGACTGGACATCGGTTTGCCGTGGCGATAGTCCCATCACATCGAAGCGCTCAGAGCCATAGCCTGAAGCTAAGCAGGGTCCCCGCCCATGCGCCCGACGCTGCGCCAGCTCCAGTATATCGTCGCCCTTGCCGATACAGGCCGCTTTGCCGATGCCGCCCGTCGACTGAACGTAAGCCAGCCCAGCCTGTCGGCGCAGGTCGCCGATGTCGAGGCAACGCTTGGCGTCACCCTGATCGAACGGGCGCCCGCTGGCGCAATCCTGACGCCATGCGGACAGGTGTTCGTCGCCCGCGCGCGCCTTATTCTCAGTGATATGGAAGATCTCAAGGCGTCGATGACGCGGCCCGGCGGGACGCTGACCGGGCGGCTCAGGCTCGGCGTAAAGCCCTCGATCGGACCCTATCTCCTTCCACTGGCAGTCAAGCGGCTGCACCGGAACTATCCTGACCTTCGCTTCACCGTATGCGAGGCGCGGTCCATCGAGCTGGAACCAGGCCTGCGCGACGGAACGCACGATATCGTGATCTCAATGCCGGAAGACCACCCCGGCATGGCCCACCGCGCGCTGTTCACCGAAAGCCTCTACGTCTGCGCAGCGCCGGACGATGCGCTCGCCGGCACCCGGCGCGCCGTGACGATGGCTGAACTGACCGGCCGAGAGCTGATCACCGTCGGCTTCGGTCACCGGCTCAACCTGATCGTGCAGAAGCTGGCCGACGCGGCGGGAGCACATGTCAGTTCCGAGTTCGAGGGTACGAGCCTCGATGCCGCCCGCCAGATGGCCGCGATGGGTGCGGGCGTTGCGATCCTTCCCAGTCTCTACGCCCTGCTCGAAGCGCGCCGCGACCCTGACCTTGTCATCCGGCCGATCGACCATGGACTCGCCCGCCGCGACATTGCCTTGATCTGGCGGCCGGCGTCACCGCTGGACGCGGCCTTTGTCACCCTCTCTGAGGAAATCGGCGCGGTGGCCAACCAGCTGCTGGCGGTTGGCCGCGAAGTGCTCGACACATGAGGACCCGCAGCGAGCCAGAACGGGCTGGAAATCGGCCCTGAACCAGCAGAGGTTCCCATGGTTGGCGCCGCCGGACCGCAGTTCCGGGTCATGGGCCTCGACCTGCAGCAGGGTTCGGCAGAATGAAGTCCGACCCTGCTAGGCAAGGCGCGCCGGGGATGCTCTAATTTGCGACGCAAGGGGGTAAGGAGGGGTCAATGCCTGCCACATTGCCACACTGGACCAGGCCGCTTGCCGCCGGACTGCTCGTCACGGGTCTGGCCGGCTGCGTCGCGGTCAGCTCAACCGGGCTTGACTATGGCGCGCGCAGCCTCCCGGAGGGGCTGCACTATGCTGCGCCGAAGGGCCTCATACGCGTCGAACTCATCGAAACGAGTGGCGAGTTCCTGCTCGCCGTGTCGGAGCCCTTCTTCGTCGGCGACCCGAAGGCCACCTTTGTGCTCGATGCCTCGTCCGGCTGGCTCGCCGACCAGGAATACCTCTTCGTCGTCAACCCGCGCACGCGCCTGCTCTCGCGCATCGATTCCGCGTCCGAGGGCCAGGCGGCGACCATTCTCGGCAACATCGCCGAGACCGCCGGCGCGATCTATGGCGCCCCCACCGACGAAAGCGCCCGCCGCCAGCCCGGCGAGACCCTCATCTACACCCGCGTGATCGACCCATTCGAGAGCGAGGCCTGCGATTTCGGCGAGCCTTGCCGGTTCGACACCCTGAATGCCGCGCTCCGACAGCAGGCCCATGACTATCTCGGCTGCGACGATCCGCTTGCGATCGACGCGCGCGTCTGTGACCGGATCGCGGCCCATGAGGACTTCTTCGCGCTGTCTCTGACGCCGCTGTTCAGCCTGCCCGACACCCGTCGACCCGCCCGCACAGGCGAAGCGCGGCGCTGTCACGATTCCCTCTGCTACCGCGCGCCGCAGCCCTACAGCCTTGGTGTGCGCGTCCGCGGCGTCACCGATATCGAGGAACTGGTGATGCTGCCAAACGAGGCGCCGATCCAGACGCTCAGCCTGCCGGCCGGCGTGTTCGCCAATGCCTATGCCCGGGTGGAGCTGTTTAACGGCATGCCGGCCATCATGTCGGCCGACCGCGACAACGAGATTGCGGCGGCCTCGGCCGTCCCGATCAGCATTCTGAACAGTTTCCTCTCCGGCGTCAGCCAGGTCGTCCAGTTCCGCATCAACTACAACAGCGAGCGGGTTCGCGCCGCGACCGACGAGGTTGACACCGACACCGCCCTGTTCGAGCTGCGCCAGCTCCGTGACGCGCTTGAGGACGAGGAGCGCGCCTATGACGAAAGCCGCGGCGATCCCGAGCCGGATCTCGCGGGCTTCGAGGAAGGCCCGATCGGCGATGCGCCGCCGCTCGCCGGCGGCGATGAGAGCGCCCGCCGGCCGGGCGATGTCGATCCCGCGGCATTGCTGGAGACCGAACTGGCGGCCACACCCCAGGGCCTCGTCTTCGAACGCGACGCCCTCGGCCCCCGGCTTGTCCAGGTCCGCGTGACGCGGCGCGGCGCCGGCGGGGGTGGCGCGACGGGCGAGATCGGCGAATAGGGGAGGCCAGGGGGCCATGGTATTCTTCAGTCGCACCCGCGCCCCAGTCGGCGGCGCGCTGGAAGCCGGGTACTCGCCGCCCGTTCTGGAGTCGGTGATCGGCTCGGATGATCGCGATGTCGTGATCGCGGTCGAGGACTGGCCCTGGCGCCCGCTGGTCGCGCTGGACATCACCTACGCGGATGGCAGCACGGCCGTCGGCACGGGCGTCCTGATCGGACAGCAATGGATCCTAACGGCGGCGCACAATCTCTACGCGCTCGATCTCGGCAAGCTGGCACGCAATGTGACCGCCAGAGTCGGTGTCGCCGGCCGCGACAGCAAGGCGACGGAGTCCGTCGTCTGGGCCGGTGTTGACCCGCGCTATCCCAACATACAGCGCTCCGATCCCGCGCGCTATCATGTCGATTATGGCCTCGCCCGCCTTTCCTCCACCCGGTTGCATGACTGGAGCGGCGATGTTTTCGACATCCACCGGATGACCCCTTTGTCCGATGCGGAGCTGCGCCGCTCCCTGCTCAACATTGCCGGCTATCCCGACCCGGAGCGGAAGGGCGCGCGCTCACTGGTTCTCAAGACCGGCAATGGCCAGCCCTTGCAGGACCTGCTCAGCCCGACGCGCTTCGCCTACCAGATCGACACCGAGATCGGCCAGAGCGGCGCGCCGGTCTTCCGCTATGATGCATCATCGAAGTCGGTGGTGATCGCCGGCATTCATGTCGGCGGGTTCGGTAGCCGCCATTTCAACCTGGCCTGCCGGTTCAGCGCCGACATGAAGCGCCAGGTCCGACACTGGATGGACAGCCAGGGCGGCTGACCCGGCCCGCTACTGCCAGGCCTCTGCGTGCGGACGCCTCGGACGGCCGATAAGAAAATTTGGCGCCGTGTCCTTGCCAAGGGCCGCCGGCCGGTGTGGACTCCTTTCCACAGCAGTCTGCGAGAGGTCGGGACGATGGCAACACTGAAGGTCAATGGCGAACCCGTCGAGGTTGATGTCGACGAGACGACCCCGCTCCTCTGGGTCCTGCGTGAGCAGCTTGGCCTGACCGGCACCAAGTATGGCTGCGGCATCGCCCGCTGCGGGTCCTGCACGGTGCACATTGACGGGGTTGCCGTGCGATCATGCGTGATGCCGCTTGCAGCCATTGCGCCGGAACAGGAGGTCACCACCATTGAGGGCCTGTCGCAGGATGGCTCCCACCCGGTCCAGCAGGCCTGGGCGGAACTGGATATTCCCCAGTGCGGCTATTGCCAGCCTGGCATGATCATGGCCGCTGCCGGTCTGCTGAGGGAGAACCCGGCGCCGAGCGATGCCGACATCGACGCCTCGATCACCAATATCTGCCGCTGTGGCACGCTCGCCCGCGTGCGCAAGGGCATCCATCTCGCTGCGACGAAAACCTGAGGAGGGACAGACCATGAGCGACCTGACCATGCTGTCCCGCCGCCGTTTCATCATCGGCTCGGGCGCCGCCGGCCTCTCGATCGGCGTGCTTGCCGCCTGTGGCGGGCCGGCCGAACAGGCAGGGCCAGCCGCTGCCTCTGACCCCGACCTTGCGCCGCCGCCGGAGGTCAATGCCTGGGTCCATGTCGGTGAGGACGATACCGTCACCATCCGCATTGCCCGCTCCGAAATGGGGCAGGGCACGCTGACCGGCCTTGCCCAGCTTGTCGCCGAGGAGCTGGAGTGCGACTGGACGAAGGTGCGCACCGAATACCCGACGCCGGGCGAGAACCTGCGCCGTGAGCGCGTCTGGGGTGACTTTGCCACCGGCGGCAGTCGCGGCATCCGCGGCTCCCACCAATATGTCCGGGAAGGCGGAGCCGCCGCTCGCATCATGCTGATGGAGGCAGCCGCCGCGGGGTGGGGCGTGCCCGTTTCGGAACTTGCCGTCTCGCAGGGCGTGATCCGCCATGCCGCCAACGGGAAAACGGTGACCTATGGCGAGGTCGCACGCAAGGCCGCCACACTGGCGCCTCCGCTTGAGGTGGCGCTGAAGGACCCCTCTGAGTGGACCATTGCGGGCCAGCCGAAACAGCGCCTCGACACCGCCGCCAAGCTGACCGGCGCGCAGGTCTATGGCATCGATGTGACACTTGATGGCATGCTGAATGCCTCGGTCCGGGCTGCCCCGATGCGCGGCGGCACGCTCGGCAGTTTCGATGCCGCGGCCGTCATCGACATGCCCGGCGTGCGCCAGGTGGTGAAGGTGGACGAAACCGCCGTCGCGGTCGTCGCCGACACCTGGTGGCAGGCGAATACCGCGCTGCAGGCCCTGCCGGTGGACTGGGTTCCAGGGCCCGGTTCGGACTTTTCCTCGGAGGCCTTCGAGGCCGAGCTGGAGGACGGGCTGACAGCGACGCAGAACACCTTTGTCGGCAATGGCAAGGGCGACGTGATGGCCGCGCTTGCCGGCGCTCACCGGGTCGTCGAGGCACGCTACACCATGCGCCACCAGAACCATGCCTGCATGGAGCCGCTGAACGCCACGGCGCTGTGGACCGCGGAGAAGTGCGAGGTCTGGTGCCCGACCCAGAATGGTGAGGCTGCGCTGGCCGCCGCGTCGGAGGCCGCCGGCCTGCCGATCGAGCAGTGCGAGGTCTACAAGCTGCACCTTGGCGGCGGCTTCGGCCGGCGCGGCATGTCCGATTTTGTCACCCAGGCGGTCAGCATCGCCAGGCAGATGCCCGCCACCCCGGTCAAGCTCATCTGGACCCGCGAGGAGGCGATGCGCCAGGGCTTCTTCCACCCCACCACCAAGGGGCGTGTGCGCGGCGCGCTCGATGCGGAGGGGAACCTGAAGGGCATGCACCTGCGGATTTCCGGCCAGTCAATCCTCGCGGCCCTGATGCCGGGTGCGCTGGTCGACGGCGCGGACTTTGCGACCTTTCAGGGCCTCCTGCCGTCCGGCGTCGATCCGCGGGTCGAGGACCAGATCCTCACCTATGATTTCGAGAACCTCCTGATCGACCATGCCATGCGCAACCCGCCGGTTCGTCCGGGCTTCTGGCGCGGGGTGAACCTCAACCAGAACGCCATTTATCTCGAATGCGCGATGGACGAGTTCGCCCATGCCGCCGGCCGCGACCCGCTGGAATTCCGCCTCGCGCACCTGAAGAACAGCCCGAAATCGGCTGCCGTCCTTAAGGCTGCGGCGGAGCGCTCCGGCTGGGGCGCTGATGATGGCAAGGCGCGCGGGCTCTGTGTGATGTACGGCTTCGGCGCCTATGTGGCCGCCTGCGCAGAGGTTACCGTCGATGATGATGGCCGGCTGAGAATGCACAGGATCGTTGCCGCAACCGACCCGGGTCACGCGGTCAACCCCCAACAGATCCGGGCGCAGGTCGAAGGCTCCTTCGTCTTTGGCCTCTCCGCCATGCTCCACGGTGAGATCACCTTCGAGAATGGCCAGGTGCGTGAGCAGAATTTTGACACCTATCCCTCGCTGACGCTCGCGGAGATGCCGGAGGTGGAGACCATCGTCATGCCGTCGGGTGGTTTCTGGGGTGGCGTCGGCGAGCCGACCATTGCCGTCGCCCCGCCGGCGGTGCTCAACGCCATCTTCGCCGCCACCGGTAAGCGGATCGGCCAGCTGCCGATCAAGGACCAGGACCTGAGGGGCGCGTGACACCGGAAGGTCCGCCGGTTGCGGCCGTGCTGCTGCTTGCGGCTGCTTGTTTGCTGGCGGGGTGCGGCGGCAACAGCTCGCCCGCTGAGGGGGCGTCAGCGCCCCTGCCGGAACGTGCCGCCGTGCTGGCTCTGGCCTGCTCGGGCTGCCATGGCCGGGACGCCGGCGCCTTCGCCGTGATCGAAGGCCGGCCCGCCGCCGAGCTTGAGGGACTGCTCGAGGCATATCGCAACGACACCGCCGGCACCACGGTGATGCACAGGCTCGCTCGCGGCTACAGCGAAACCGACATTGCCGCCGTGAGCCGCTATCTCGCTGCTCAGGAGCCGGTTGAATGAGCCCGCTGCTTACCCGCCGCGATGCTCTGGGCCTCAGCGCGGGCGCCCTCGCCGCGCTCGCCACAGCGCCGCGCGCCTTTGCCCAGGCCCGTCCGCGCCTTGTCGTCATCGGCGGTGGCTTTGGCGGTGCCACAGCCGCGCGGGCGCTGCGCCGCCTCGTCCCGGCCGCCGAAGTGACGCTGGTCGAGCCGGTGCGGACCTATACGGCCTGTCCGTTCAGCAATCTCGTCATTGCCGGCCTGCGGCCCCTGTCAGCCCAGCGGCTCGCCTATGACGCCCTCGCCGCGGAAGGCATCCGGGTTGTCCACGCGCGCGCCGATGATATCGACCCGCAGACCCGCAGCGTCCGCCTCTCCGACGACAGCCGCCTCGCCTATGACCGCCTCGTTCTCTCGCCCGGCATCGACATGCGCTGGGGCGTCCTGGAGGGCTATGACGGGGCCGCCGCCGCCGACCGCCTGCCGCATGCCTGGAAGGCGGGCCCGCAGACGGCCCTGCTCGCCGCCCAGGTCGAGGCGATGCCCGAGGATGGCGTGATGGTCATCACCGTGCCATCTGCGCCCTATCGCTGCCCGCCGGGGCCGTATGAGCGCGCAAGCCTGGTCGCGCATGTCCTGAAGACGCGCAAGCCGCGCGCCAAGCTGCTGATCCTTGACGCCAAGGACAGCTTCTCCAAGCAGCCCCTGTTCGAGGCCGAATGGGCCGCACGCTATCCTGGGATCGTGGAATGGCGCGGCGCCTCCAGCGATGGCACGGTCCGCCGCGTCGACCCGTCGAGCCTTGAGGTCTTCACGGATTTCGAGGCAATTCGCGCCGACGTTATCAACGTTATCCCGCCGCAGCAGGCCGGCGCCATCGCCTTGCAGGCTGGCGTCGCCGACGCCACCGGCTGGTGCCCGGTCGAGGCGACCGCCTTTGAATCGACCCTGCAGCCGGCAATCCACGTCATCGGCGATGCCACCATCGCCGCACCCATGCCGAAATCGGCCTTCGCCGCCGGCCTCCAGGCCAGGGTCGTGGCGGTCCAGATCGCCCGCATCCTGGCCGGCCGTGAGCCTGAGCCGACCCGCCTTGCAAACACGTGTTACTCCTTCGTCGCCCCGGACGCGGCGGTCTCCATCGCCGGTGTCTACACCAACACCGGCGGGCGCCTTGCCAGTGTGGAGGGTGCAGGCGGACTGAGCGCGCTCGACGGCGACGCGGTCAGCCGCAGCAAGGAAGCTGCGCAGGCCGCCGCCTGGTTTGACCGGGCCGCCAGTGAGGCCTTCGGGTGATCGGGCGACACAGAGCCGGACCGCTGGTTGCCGGGCTCATGCTCGCGGCGTGCAGCCCGCGGGCCGGCCCGCCCGCCAGCGCCATGGCAACCGCGCTCACCGACACCGCCGGTGACCCGGAGCAGGGCCGGGTCGTCTTCGTCTCGCGCGAGGCCGGCCACTGTGTCCTCTGCCATCGTGTCAGCGCGCTCGATGCACCGTTCCAGGGCGATGTCGGCCCCGCGCTCGACGGCATCGGCACGCGCCTCTCACGGGCTGAACTGCGCCTGCGCGTTGTCGACGCCCGCCGCCTCTGGCCCGGGACGGTGATGCCCTCATATTATCGCACAGACGGACTGAGGCAGGTTCCGGACGACCTGATGGGCCAGCCGGTTCTGACCGCTCAGGAGGTGGAGGACGTGGTCGCCTTCCTCGCCACGCTGACGGAGACACCATGACCGCACAGGGCCTCGCCGCGATCCATCGCCCGACCCGGCGCGCCCTCCTTGCCGGGGCCGCCGGCCTTGTCGTCACCACCACGCTCGCCCCTTCGGCGCTGGCGACGGAGGCAATCATGGCCGCGGCGATCACTTCACGCTTTGGCGACCGCCCGGTCAGGGTGGGCCGGGTTAGCCTGAAACTGCCGCCGATAGCGGAGAATGGTTATTCCGTGCCCCTCGACATCGCCGTCGACAGCCCGATGACTGAAGACGACCATGTCCGCAGGGTCGCGGTCTTCTCGCCCCGTAACCCCTTGCCGGATGTCGCCTGCTTCCACCTCTCGCCGGCTTCCGGCCGGGCGGAGATCGCTACCCGCATCCGGCTCGCCGGCTCGCAGGACATCCTCGCCATCGCCGAGATGAGCGATGGCAGCCTCTGGTCCGGCGCCGCCAGCGCGGTCGTCACCCTCGCCGCCTGCGTCGTCCTCTAGGGAATCGCGCCCCATGACCGGTATCCGCATTGCCGCCCCTGACACTGCCAGCCCCGGCGAGGTGATCGAGATCCGAACCCTGATCCAGCACCCCATGGAAAGCGGCTTCCGGCGTGATGCCCGCGGCGTTGCGATCGCCCGCGATATCATTACGCGGTTCGAGTGCCGCTATCTGGGCGATCTGGTGTTCGCCGCCGATTTCTTCCCCGCCATCGCCGCCAATCCCTTCCTGACCTTCCATGTCCGGGCGCGCGAGAGTGGCACGCTCACCTTCTCCTGGACCAGCCAGGACGGCGAGATCTGGTCCGACAGCCATGAGCTGACGGTGGCGTGAGCCGGCGCGCCGCCGTCCTTTTCGCCCTGGCGTTCGCAGCCTGTGGCGACAGCCAGCCGGCGGAGCCGGCCGGGCCTGACTTCCGACTGGCACCGGAAGACCGCGTCTCGGGCACCACCTTCCTGCAGCCCGACACCCGTGCCCTGCAGGCGGATGACTTTGCCAATCCGGCATTTCTCTGGGTTGAGGCCGGCGCGCGCCTGTTCGCTGCACCCGCCGGGCGTGGTCTGGCCTGCGCCAGCTGCCATGCTGAGGGCGAGCGCCCGCTGGACGGTGCAGCGGCACGCTATCCTGCGATCGATGCGCAGAGCGGCGCGCTCTTCAACCTTGAAGGCCGGATCAATGCCTGCCGGGTCCGCCACCAGGACGCCGCGCCGCTTGCCTATGAGAGTGACGATCTCCTCTCGCTCACAGCTTATGTGGCAAGCCTTGGCCGCGGCGCGCCCGTGAAGGTCGAGATCACCGGCTCCGCCGCCCCCCACTTCGAGGCGGGGCGGGCCTATTTCATGAGCCGGCGCGGCCAGCTCGACCTGGCCTGTACCCAGTGCCATGACGATCATTGGGGGCGGACGCTGCGCGGCGACACGATCAGCCAGGGCCATCCCAACGCCTTTCCAGCCTACCGCCTCGAATGGCAGGCGCTGGGCTCGCTCCATCGCCGCTTCCATGACTGTGATGTGGGCGTGCGTGCCGAGCCGAAGGCGCCCGGTTCACAGACCTATATCGCGCTGGAGCTCTACCTTGCCGCCCGCGCAGGCGGCCTTGCCATGGAGGCGCCGGGCGTGCGCCGCTGAGGCCGGGCAGGACGCACGCAAGACGAAGTGCGTGGGTGCTCATACCAAGCTGCAAGGGACCGGCACCGATTCTTGCAGCGAGAGGGCAAGCGCGACTGCGCGTCGGCGCTCCATGCGCTGCTACCGCGGATGAGGAGCCATCCACGCAGTATGGTATCAGCCCCCGGTGACGGACATGTGCCGGGGCAGGGCGGGCGCCTCTCCTGGCGCGCGGATCTCAAAGTCATGGCGTTCTGGCTTGGCACCCATGGCGCGCTGCAGCGCCCGGTCGAGCGCTGCGGCCGGGTCGGCGGGGTCCCTCAGCGCCGCACGCAGGTCGACATGGTCGTCCTGGCCAAGACACATGTAGATCCGCCCCGTGCAGGTCACCCGCACCCGGTTGCAGCCGGCACAAAAATTGTTGCTGAGCGGCGTGATGAAGCCAAGCCGCCCGCCGGTTTCGGCGACTCGCACATAACGCGACGGCCCGGCATGGGCGCTGCGCGTGTCTTCCTCGATCAGCGTCCAGCGCGCCGCCAGTCCCGCGCGAACCTCGCTCAGCGCGATGAACTGGTCATAGCGGTCCTCGCCGGTGAGGCCGAGCGGCATCACCTCGATCAGGGTCATGTCATGGCCCTGCGAATGCGCCCATTCGACGATGGCCGGGATGTCCTCTGCATTCTGGTGTTTCAGCGCGACCGTATTGATCTTGACCCGGAGGCCCGCCGCTTTCGCTGCCGCGATTCCGGCCAATACCTGGTCCAGCCGACCGCGCCGGGTGATCTCGGCAAAGCGCACCGGGTCAAGGCTGTCCAGCGAGACATTGACCCGGCGCATCCCTGCCGCCCTGAGGCGCTCTGCGGCGCCCTCCAGCCGGGTCGCGTTGGTGGTGAGGGTAAGCTCGTCGAGCGCCCCGCCGACCAGTGGCCCGAGCCCGTCGATGAGCTCGAGGATATCCCGGCGCACCAGCGGCTCGCCACCGGTGATCCGCAGCTTGCGCACCCCGCGGTCGATGAAGGCGCGTGCCACCCGGTCCAGTTCGTCAAGGCTGAGCAGGTCCATTTTCGGCAGGAAGGTCATGTGCTCGGCCATGCAATAGCTGCAGCGCAGGTCGCAGCGGTCGGTTACCGACAGGCGAAGATAGGTGATCGCCCGGTTGAACCGATCGATCAGGGGCGGGCGTAGCGAAGCGGTCCCGTCAGCCATTGGCAGGCTCCGCCGCGCGCGCCAGATCGGCCTCGCAATCGATGTCGAGGGCGTGGTCCGGCGCGAGCGGACGCGTCGCGACGCCGTCGAGGCCGGCCACCACGTCCCGGGCGCCGCGATCGCCGGTGAGCGCTGCGAGCTGCGGGAACAGCGCACGGTCCAACACCGCTGGCGGTCCAGTGAGCGCGGCGGAGCGGCTCAACACGGCCGGCACGCCTGGGGTCGCGGCGCGGGCGAGGGCGCTGAGGTGATCGTCAGGCACAAGCGGCATGTCGGCAAGCAGCACAAGCGCCCGCCTCACGCCGGTTTGGGCCGCCGCATGGCGGATGCCGGCGGCAAGCGAGGTGCCCTGTCCGTCCGCCGCATCAGGGTTGACAACGACCTGCCAGCCGGCGCCGGCAAGGGCGCCTGCCCGAAGGCCCTGTCCCGGACCGGTGACGGCGATCCGGGCGGCGACCGGCCTGCCAGCCAGTGCGCCGGCCGCATGGCTGAGGAGCGGCGCACCCCGGAAGGGTGCCAGAAGTTTGTCTCCGCCCTCAAAGCGGGACGAGGCGCCGCCGGCAAGCAGGACGAGCGCGGTCTCGGCAAGCGGGTCCGGCGTCTCCGGCAGCGCCTGCCAGGCGGCGATGATCTCTGCGAGCGTGGAGATGGCGAGCAGGCTGGCATCGCGCAGCGACGGGACGAGCCCGACCGGGCCGTGCAGCCGGCTGAGGGCGGCCTCGGGCAGGCCGCCAGCCCGCAGCGCCTCGCAGCGGCGCGCGTGGGTGCGCCGGCTGCCGAGCGCGCCGATATGGAAGGCCGGGCCGGCAAGCGCCTGGCGGATCAGCGGGCCTTCCCAGTCGCCATCATGGAACATCAGGACAAGGGCGGTCCAGGGATCATCGAAGGTTTCGGGAAGGTCGGACGGCGTCGTCAGGACATCGACGCGCTCGAGGCCGAGGGCGCGGGCCTGGCGCAGATCGTCGGTGTCGCGCACGGCCAGCACTGTCTCCAGCCCCGCAGCCCTGGCCAGCCGGGCCAGCGCCAGCGCATCGGCGCCGCGCCCGGCAATCCGGATGCGCAGCTTCGGGCGCCAGGTGAAGACCGGCGCATCGGGCGACGGCCATGAAGCCCGGACCGCTTCGCGGCGCGCGAGCGCATCATACCAGGCGCGGACCTCTGCCAGGTCGAGCGCGGCGGCGATGTCCAGCTCGATCGCGCCGCCGCACGGCAGCGGCAGGTCGAGAAAGGGCGAGCCGGTGCCATAGCGCAGGGTGCGGTGCGCCTCGCCGGCCGCCAGCGCGTTGCGGGCCTGCAGGGCGACGTCCTCGTCGATGCAGCCGCCAGACAGATACCCCGCCCGGTCACCCGATTGGGAGACCGCCATCAGGGCGCCAGGTGCACGCACTGCGCCCCCCTCTGTCGCGGTGACGGCGATGAGGGCAACAGGTCCATCGGCCCGCCGGGCGAGCCAGTAGCCCAGCACGTCCACGGCATGCTCGGCGTGGAGGATCTCAGGCGGCGCCATCGACAGGGTTATAATCGCCGATCGGTAACGCCGGCAAGCTCAGGGCGGTTTCCGCCCCTATCGGTAATACCAGGCTGCATGGACCCAAAACCGATCCATTGCAGCGCGTGGCCGAGCGCGGCATTCAGCGCGTCGATGAGCTTCAAGGCGCGGGGATAGGACATGCCAGGGCGCGCTGCCGGGCAGGTCGAGGCGCAGGCTGAGCCTTGGGCTGCCGGGATGAACCCGGGCCATGGCCGACAGGGCAGCGGAGCCCGCCTTGCCTGGAATTGGCCCGCGCCGATGTGAAAAGGGGCAGCGCCAGGCGCTGCCCCTTCCCCTCGTCTCGATGGATGGCCTGGTCCTAGAAGCCCATGTCGCCCATGCCGCCCATACCACCCATGCCGCCCATGTCGGGCGCAGGAGGGGCATCCTTCTTCGGCGCCTCGGCGATAGCGGCCTCGGTGGTGATCAGCAGGCCGGCGATGGAGGCGGCGTTCTGCAGGGCAGAGCGCACCACCTTCACCGGGTCGATGATCCCCATCTTGTAGAAGTCGCCATACTCCTCGGTCTGGGCGTTGAAGCCGTAGGCCCGATCCTTCTGGGCGAGGATCGTGTTGACCACGACCGATCCCTCGATGCCGGCATTCTCGGCGATCTGGCGGGCCGGCTGCTGCAGGGCACGGCGGATAATGTCGATGCCGGCCTGCTCGTCGTCATTATCGCCCTTGACATCGATGTTCTGGGCAGCCCAGAGCAGGGCAACACCGCCGCCCGGGACAATGCCTTCCTCAACGGCGGCGCGGGTCGCATTCAGCGCGTCGTCGACGCGGTCCTTGCGCTCCTTCACCTCCATCTCGGTGGCGCCGCCGACCTTGATCACGGCCACACCGCCAGCGAGCTTGGCGAGACGCTCCTGCAGCTTCTCGCGGTCATAGTCCGACGTGGTGTCCTCGATCTGCTTGCGGATCTGGGTCACGCGGGCCTCGATGTCGGCCTTCTCGCCGGCGCCATCGACGATGGTGGTATCGTCCTTGTTGATGGTCACGCGCTTGGCGGTGCCGAGCATGTCGAGGGTAACGTTCTCCAGCTTGATGCCGAGATCCTCAGAGATGACCTGGCCGCCGGTCAGGATCGCGATGTCCTGCAGCATGGCCTTGCGGCGGTCACCGAAGCCGGGCGCCTTGACGGCGGCGACCTTGAGGCCGCCGCGCAGCTTGTTGACCACCAGCGTGGCCAGTGCCTCGCCGTCGACATCCTCGGCGATGATCAGCAGCGGACGCTGCGACTGCACGACCGCTTCCAGGATCGGGAGCATGGGCTGCAGGGAAGAGAGCTTCTTCTCGTGCAGGAGGATCATCGGGTCCTCAAGCTCGGCGATCATCTTGTCGGCATTGGTGATGAAATAGGGCGAGAGGTAGCCGCGGTCGAATTGCATGCCCTCGACCACGTCCAGTTCTGTCTCCAGGGATTTGGCTTCCTCGACCGTGATCACGCCCTCATTGCCGACCTTGTCCATGGCCTGGGCGATCATCTCGCCGATTTCCTTCTCGCCATTGGCCGAGATCGAGCCGACCTGGGCGATCTCGTCATTCTTGGCGACCTTGCGGGAATGGTGGGCCAGATCGGAGACGACCTCGGTCACGGCCTTTTCGATGCCGCGCTTGAGATCCATCGGGTTCATGCCGGCAGCGACCCGCTTCATGCCCTCGCGGACGATCGACTGGGCCAGCACCGTGGCCGTGGTGGTGCCGTCGCCGGCCACATCATTGGCCTTGGAGGCGACCTCGCGCAGCATCTGCGCGCCCATGTTCTCGAACCTGTTCTCAAGCTCGATTTCCTTCGCCACCGTGACGCCGTCCTTGGTGGTGCGCGGTGCGCCGAAGGATTTCTCGATGACCACATTGCGGCCCTTCGGCCCCAGGGTCACCTTCACCGCGTTGGCGAGGGTGTCGACGCCCTTCAGCATCTTCTCGCGGGCTTCGGCGCTGAAGTATACGTGCTTCGCAGCCATGGTTTTCTATCCTCTTGATGGTGTCAGGGATTTGTCAGGCGACAGGCGCTCAGCCCTCGATGATGCCGAGAATGTCGCTTTCCTTCATGATCAGCAGCTCTTCACCCTCAATGGTGACTTCGCTGCCTGACCACTTGCCGAACAGGATGCGGTCGCCGGCCTTCACTTCGAGCGGGATGCGCTCATTGTCATCACCGACAGCGCCGGTGCCGACGGCGATCACTTCGCCTTCCTGCGGCTTTTCCTTGGCGGTGTCGGGAATGATGATCCCGCCAGCCGTCTTTTCGCTTTCTTCGATACGACGCACAAGTACGCGGTCGTGGAGCGGACGGAAGTTCATTCGCAGCCTCATTTGGTTCTGCAGTTTGAAACAAGCGCCCCGGCCTATGCCGGGACAGTGGCTGTTGGCACTCAGAAGTCTGGAGTGCTAACGTCAGCTCAGTTAGGCGCCGTCATCTCCGGCGTCAACGGCTTTCCTCACGAAAATCCTTCAAGTCGGGATGGGGCTGGCAGCCGGTCCACAGGATCTCTGGCAAGCGGTTGAAGAACAACGGGTTTCTTGTCGGACAGGGACAAGCCCGACAGCCTCCGCATCAGGAGCGTCCATCAGGACACACCGCGTGACACACCCCGAGACACACTCAAGGCATCTCGAAATCGCGGCGCCTGATTGCGACCTGATCTGCCGGCTGGATGGCGCGCGACGGGTGAGCGATGAGGTCCTCTACCGCATGCCCGATCCTCCCGGCCCCTTGCAGAGCCTTGCCTGCCAGATCCTCGAAACCGCCCCGGCCTTGCCGCTTCTCATGTGTTGTCTCGACCCCTGGCGGAGTGAGATTGATGCGGTCATCGACGCGATCACGGACGCCGATGCAGGCCTCCTGCGCCCGGCCGAGCTGCGGGTCGTGGACGGTGAGTTCCGCCTGAACTGCCTCCACCCTGATGCGGGCGCTTTCCCGGGACCGCTTCGCTCTGCTATAACACTTCTGGAAACAGGGATGCCTTGGGGAGGGCAGACGGACCATGGCGATCTGGTGGATCCTGCCGGCACTGGCCGGCGTTATCGGGCTTATGCTCTTCCTGGCCGGGCTCGGGCGCATAACGAGGCTGCGGCCGGCCTCCGGGGCGGTCCGTTTGCTGTTCGGCGTCGGCTTTCTCGGTGTCGCCGGCATCGGAACGTTTGCCGGCCTCAACCTGCAGACCTACAAGCGTCTTGTTTACGAGCGCCCCGTGGCGATCCTGTCCTTCGAGGCCACTGGCCAGCCGGAGACCTTTGTCGCCACGCTCGCCTATCCCGATGGCGAGACCGACGCCTTCACACTGAAGGGTGATGAATGGGCGCTCGGCGCGCGCGTGATAAAGTTCAAGCCGATGGGCAATCTCCTCGGTTATGACAGCGTCTTCAAACTCGACCGGCTGTATGGGCGCTTTGAGGATGTCGCACGCGCCAGCGAGACCACGGGCGTCCGGCTCAGCGAGAACCCAGGCCTCGATGTCCGCGCGATGGCGGCCCGCTATGGCGCCCGCTGGGGCCTCCAGGATGCCTCCTATGGCTCGGAGGCGTACAATCCGATGGATGACGGCTTGCGCTATGACGTGTCGATGACGCAATCTGGACTGATCGCCCGCTCGGCCAATGACAGGACGCGGCGCCGGGTCGGCCTGCCGGCCAACCCGGTGGCGGCACCGACCGGCGGCGGGGAGAACTGACACAGGCCCCGCATCCGGTTCGGAAGGAGCACACCATGGGACCCTGGGAACGCTATGCCGTCCCGCCACTCGTCTCCATGGCCTGCCGCTCCAGGCCAATCCTGAAGCAGCGCGAGAAGGTCGTGCCCCTCGCAGAAGGCCGGGTGCTGGAAATCGGCTGCGGCGCCGGCACGAATTTCTCCTATTATGATCGCGCGAAGGTCACCCACCTGTTTGCGCTTGAGCCATCGCCCGGCATGGTGGTGCGCGCCCGCGCCGAGGCTTCCGCACAGGGGCTCGCGCACGATCGCCTGACCTTCCTCGAGACAGGCGCAGAGGCGATCGCCCTCGATGACGCCTCCATCGACACCGCCATCGTCACCTTCGTCCTGTGCACCATCCCCGACTGGCAGGCCGCGTTGGCCGAACTTCGCCGCGTCCTCAAGCCCGGCGGGCGGGTGCTGTTCTCAGAGCATGGCCTGGCGCCCGATGCCGGGGTGGCGAAATGGCAACGCCGGATCGAACCGGTCTGGAAGCGCCTTGCCGGCGGCTGCCACCTGACGCGCGACACCGGTGCCCTGTTCGCGGCAGGCGGCTTCAGTGCCGAGCGGTGCGAGAGCATGTACCTGCCCTCGACACCGAAGATTGCCGGGTTTGTCAGCTGGGGCACGATGACACCGGCCTGACATCCGGGAGTTGGCGCGCGGATGCGGTAGACGGCCCGTGCGGTCTTGCCGAATAGCAACACGCGCCGATAAAGCCCTGTGCGCGGTCACGGCGCATGGGGCGCCGACACGCAGTCGCGATCCGCTTCGCGCTGCAAGGGTCGGTTTTGGGTCAATGCCGCTTGGTGTAAGTCCCCGGCCCACGACCGGAAAGGGAGCCCCCCATGCGCTACTGGCTGTTCAAGTCCGAGCCGTTCAAGTGGAGCTGGCAGGACCAGAAGGCGGCCGGCGAGGCGGGTACGGAGTGGGATGGCATCCGCAATTACCAGGCCCGCAATTTCATGCGCGACATGGCCATCGGCGACCGCGCCTTCTTCTACCACTCCAACAAGGGGCTGGAAGTGGTTGGTGTGGTCGAGGTCTGCGCGCTGAGCCATCCCGACAGCACCACAAACGACGCGCGCTGGGATTGTGTCGATGTCCGCGCCCTCGCCGACATGCCCCGGCCAGTCAGCCTCAAGGCGGTCAAGGCCAATCCCGCCCTTTCAGACATGGCGCTGGTGACAGCCTTCCGCCTGTCTGTGCAACCCGTCACCGCAGTGGAATGGACGCTGGTCTGCCGCATGGGCGGGCTCGACCCGGACACGCTCGAACCGACAGGCTGAGCCGTGCGTCAAACTTGACGTTTACGTGCGCGTCACCTTGCCGTGCCACAGGCTGCGTGTAGTTTGATTTCGGCAAGACGCCAAGCGCCGGAGGACCCGCCCCATGAATCTCGACTTTTCGCCTGAGGAAATCGCCTTCCGCGAGGAAGTGCGCCGGTTCATTGACGAGAACTATCCCGCACACCTGAAGGGCATGGGCGCGCGTGAGGATCTGTCCAAGGAGGATTTCCTCGCCTGGCAGAAAATTCTTCACAGCAAGGGCTGGGTCGCCCCGTCCTGGCCCGTGGAGTATGGCGGCACCGGCTGGACAGCGACGCAGAAATACATCTGGTCTGAGGAGAACGCCCGCGCCGATGCGATCATGCCGCTGCCGTTCGGTGTCAACATGGTCGGCCCGGTGATCTACACCTTTGCCAGTGAAGAGCAGAAAGCGCGCTTCCTGCCGAAAATCCTCTCCGGTGAGGAGTGGTGGTGCCAGGGCTATTCCGAACCGGGCGCAGGCTCCGACCTCGCAAGCCTGAAGACGACGGCGGTGCGCGATGGCGACCACTATATCGTCAATGGCCAGAAGACCTGGACGACGCTTGCCCAGCATGCCGACTGGGGCTTCTTCCTGGTGCGTACCGACCCGAATGCCGCCAAGCCGCAGGAGGGCATCTCCTTCCTGCTGATCGACATGAACACCCCCGGCATCGAGGTCCGCCCGATCATCACCATCGATGGCGGCCACGAGGTCAACGAGACCTGGCTCACCGATGTCCGCGTGCCGGTGGAGAACCTCGTCGGCGTGGAGAATCAGGGCTGGACCTATGCCAAGTTTCTGCTCGCCCACGAGCGCTCCGGCATTGCCGGCGTCGCCCGCTCCAAGCGCGGCGTCGAGCGGATCCGCCAGATTGCCTCGACCGAGGTGCTCGATGGCCGCCCGCTGATCGAGAATTCCGACTTTGCCCGCAAGGTCAGCCAGCTGGAAATCGACCTGACCGCCCTTGAGTTCACCGAACTGCGCACGCTGGCGCGCGAATCGGCCGGTAAGGGGCCGGGCCCGGAAAGCTCCATCCTCAAGATCAAGGGCACCGAGATCCAGCAGCGCGTGACCGAACTGGTGATGGAAGCGGTCGGCAGCTATGCCCAGCCCTACCATCGCGGCTTTCCCGAAGACGGTTCCAACGAATACCCGATCGGACCGGACTATGCCCACCTCTCCGCGCCGGCCTATTTCAACATGCGCAAGACGTCCATCTATGGCGGCTCCAACGAGATCCAGCGAAACATCATCGCCAAGATGATCCTCGGCCTCTAGGGCTGGGGCGCGGACGCGGTCCGGGTTAGTGGTACGCGATGGCTGACGATATCGGATCCACCCTCAGGCATGGCGCGCCGGCGGCCGGGCTGCCGGGCCACCGGGAACGCCTGTTCACGGTGGATGAGTTTCTGCGTCTCGGAGAGGCCGGGTTTCTGGATGAGCCGGGACGATATGAGCTCTGGAGTGGTAGGATCATGAGGGCGCCGCCGCCCGGAACCCGGCACGGACGGACGGAGGCGGCGCTCGTCAGGCTCCTGAACCTCGCGCTGGATGGCATCGGCGTGTCGCCCCGCTTCCTCTGTGTCCAGCCCAATGCGGGACTGCAACTCAATGACGGGACATTCCTGCAGCCGGATGCGGCCGTGGTGTCGCCCGTCGATCCGGATACGCAGCCGGTCTACACACCGGGCGACGTGCGACTTTGTATTGAAACAGCTGTGACATCCCTTGAGGATGATCGCACCGACAAGCGCCTGAAATACGCTGGCGCCGAGATCCCCGAATACTGGGTGCTCGACGCGGTGGGGGCGATTGTCCACATCTTCCGCGAACCGTCACGCGGGGACTATCTCAGCCACACCGAACACCGGGCGGGCGAGAGCGTTTGCCCGCTCTTCGAACCGCGGGTAAGCATTGCGGTCGCAGCGCTCTTCTAGACAGGGACAGGCGGGCCGCCGGGCGGCCCCACGGGAGGAACACCATGGATTTCAGCTTCACAGACGAACAGAACATGATCCGCGACAGCCTCGCCCGGCTGATTCGCGAGCAGTGTGATTTCGATACCCGCCAGTCGGTGATCGCCTCTCCGGCCGGCTGGCGGCCCGAGATGTGGGCGCAGTTTGCCGAGCTCGGCCTCCTCGCCGCGCCGTTCAGCGAGGAGGATGGCGGCCTCGGCGGTGGACCGGTTGATGCGATGGTCGTCATGGAGGAGTTCGGCAAGGGCCTCGTTGTCGAGCCCTACCTGCCCTGTGTCGTGTGCGCCGGCGGGTTTCTCAAGCATGCCGGCAGCGCGGCCCAGAAGGAGGAATACCTCCACGCCCTTATCGCTGGCGAGAAGGTCTTCGCCTTCGCCTGGGCCGAGCCGCGCGGACGCTATGACCTTGCCGACCTGGAAACAACGGCGCGGCGCGACGGCGACAGCTTCGTGCTGAACGGCCACAAGGCAGTGGTCATCGGCGCGCCCTGGGCAAGCCACCTTGTCGTCACCGCACGCACCGCCGGGGACCGGCGCGAGAGGGCCGGTGTCAGCGTCTTCATTGTCGCCAGGGACGCCGCAGGCGTGACCACCCGCGACTATCCGACGGTCGACGGCCGGCGCGCCTCCGAGGTCTATCTTGAGAATGTCTCGGTCCCGGCCGATGCTGTGCTTGGAGAGATCGACAACGCCCTGCCGCTGGTGGAGCGCGTCGCCGACGAGGCGATCGCGGCACTGTGCGCGGAGGCCTGCGGCGCCATGGGTGTCGCCCATTCCATGACCGTGGACTATTCCCGCCAGCGCAAGCAGTTTGGCCAGGCGATCGGCAAGTTCCAGGTCCTGCAGCACCGCATGGTCGACATGTTCATGGAGCATGAGCAGTCCATCTCGATGACCTACATGGCCACCCTGAAGCTCGACGAGCCCCCGGCGGAGCGCCAGAAGGCGGTTTCGGCAGCGAAGGTGAGGATCGGCGAGGCCGGCCGTTTTGTTGGCCAGGAAGCCATCCAGATCCATGGCGGCATGGGCATGACCGACGAACTGGCGGTCGGACACTATTTCAAGCGTCTCACCTTGATCGACACCGAGTTTGGCAATGTCGACCACCATCTGAAGCGTTACACCGCGCTGTCGGCGGCCGACATGCCCGTCGCGGCAGAGTAGGCGGGGCCTTCGCGTCCCCGGCTGCCCTGACGCCGCCCCTTGCACTTGGAGGGAAACGATTTTTCAAGGGCGAGGCGTGCCGGCGCCCAATCAGCGGTCCGGCGGCGATAGACACCACGCCAGGGAGGGCGCCATGTCAGATCTGATCCAGCTGGAAACCCGAGGCCGCGTCGCGATCATGACGCTCAGCCGGCCGGACCAGCTCAACCCGCTGGGGCAGCAGGGCGATGGTGCGGCCTTTGCGGCCGCCTGCGCCGAGATCGTGGCCGATCCGGAGGTGCGCTGCGCCATCCTGACGGGCGCCGGCCGGGCCTTCTCGGCCGGTGGTGACCTCAAGGCGATGAAGGAGCGTACCGGTGCCTTTGGCGGCAGCCCGCAGGAAATACGCGAGGGCTACGAGACCAATATCCACCGGATCGTCAATTCCCTGTGGACGCTGGACGTGCCGCTGATCGCCGCCGTCAACGGCCCGGCGGTCGGGCTGGGTTGCGACGTCGCCTGCATGGCCGACATCCGCATCGCCTCGGACACCGCGCGGTTCGGCATGCCCTTCCTGCGGCTTGGCATCATCCCGGGCGATGGCGGGGCGTGGCTGCTGCCGCGGATTGTCGGCCTCTCGCGCGCCTCGGAAATGGTCTATACCGGCCAGCTGTATGACGCAGACACGGCAGTGGCGTGGGGGCTTGCAAGCCGCAAGGTGCCGGCTGACGCGCTGATGGATGAGAGCCTCGCGCTCGCTGAAACCATCGCAGCCCAGCCGCCGCGCGCGCTGAAGGCGGCCAAGAAACTGCTGCGTCAGGGCCTGACGGCGACCTATGAGCAGATCATGACCCTGTCGGCGGCGACGCAGGCGCTCCTGCACACCACCGAGGACCATGGGGAAGGCGTCGACGCGCTGCTGGAAAAGCGCGCGCCGCAATTCCGCGGGCGCTGAGCGCGCTTACCGGGCGGTGACACGCTGGCCGTCGGCTATGCCGGGGCCAGGATAGAGGATCACCATCCCGCCCTCCGCAGGGCCGTCGGCGATGGCTGCCTGAAAGCCATTATTGTTGATCACCGTCACCGTCTGCAGGCGTGCCACGCCGTCCTCCACCCGGAACACCGCCCAGTCCCCCTGGTGGCGGAACAGGGCACTTGAGGGAACCTGCAGGGCCTCGTCATCCGACCAGGTGACGATCCGTGCCTCGACCCGGTAGCCATGGCCGAGGCTCCTGCGATCGGCGTGCGACCCGGTAAAGCGCACGATCGTGTTGACGCGCTGCTCCTCCACGCCGAGGGCGGAAAACTTGGTGAAGCCCCAGGGCTCGACCTGTTCGACGACGCCCTCCAGCATCGCCTCGCCGCCCCAATTGTCGATCAGGACACGGTCTGCGGGGCTCACCTGCACCGCGTCGGTGGAGAGAAGCTCCACCACCACTTCGAGGTCGGCGGTGACATCGCCGATCTCCAGGATTGCCTGTCCCGCCGACACGGTGGTCTCGCTTTCCTGCATGACCCGCAGGATCTGGCCCGAGACCGGCGCAGTCAGCGGTATGACCCGTCCGCCGCCCATGTCCTCGCCGCCGGCCGGCCCGCTCACCGCCGGCGCATCGCTGAACTCGATCAGCTGGGCGCGGGCATTGGCAATCTCCGCCTCGCGCATGGAAATGGCAGCCGTGGCCGTGTCAACGGCCGCCTCGGCGGCCCTCATCGCCCGTTCCACCCGGTCCAGTGCCGCCTGCGAGGCGGTGCCGGATGCGACCAGCCGGCGCTCGCGATCAAGCTCGCTCTCGGCAAGCGCCCGGCCGGCGAGGGCGCTGTTGAGGTCAGCCCGTGCGACCCGCAACGCCGCTTCGGCGGCGCGAACGCCGGCGAGAGCCTGTTCGCGGGTGCGCACGTCGATCGCCGAGGGAGGGGCGGGCAGGAGGCGGGCAATCACGGTCTCCCCGCCAGTCACCGCGTCGCCGGGTTCGACCTCCACCCGCATCAGACGCGCGGCGACCGGCGCGGATACCACATAGGCATCGCGCACCCGGGTGCGCGCCTCCTCGTCGATCGTCACCACCATTGGCCCGCGCGTCACCTGCCCGAAATCCACCCCCACCGGCCGCGGCCAGAATGCCCAGCCAAGAAGCAGCGCCACCGCGATTGCAATGGCGATGAGTATCGGCGTCCGTGATGGGCTCTGTCGCTTCGCCTCGGCCATCGCCTCACATCCTCGATTTCAGCGCCGTCACCAGATCCAGCCGGTCGACATCGCGCTTGACCAGCCATCCTGACACCCCTGCCGCCAGCAGAACGGCGAGACTGGCCAGGCCGACCGCCTCCGGGCCGACATCGGCCGGCACCGTGTAGAGGTCGGAGGAGAAT
The DNA here is from genome assembly GCA_964412785.1 of uncultured Hyphomonadaceae bacterium. Classification (GTDB taxonomy): domain Bacteria; phylum Pseudomonadota; class Alphaproteobacteria; order Caulobacterales; family Hyphomonadaceae; genus UBA5336. The sequence continues at coordinate 17,455 of CAYPQD010000013.1, read as the reverse complement.
CCTGTCGCGATCAGCTGTGCAAGGGCGTAGCCGATCCCGGCACCGAGGGGGAGGGCCGCCAGTGTGATCACGCCCAGCTCGCCCAGCAGGACAAACGCCGCCTCACCGCGGGTGAAGCCGATCACCTGCAGCGTGGCCAGGTCATGGGCGCGTTCGGCAAAGGCGATCCGCGCTCCATTGTAGACGATCCCGAAGGTAATGATCGCGGCGATAACCGCCATGATATAGCGCGTCGCGCCGGCGCCCTCGTCCATCATCCGCTGCAGTGAGGCGCGCGCGTCGGACTTCAGCGACACGCCCGCCACCGCCGGCATGTCCTTCAGTGCCTGCAGGATGTGATCGCGCTGGTCGAGGTCAATCCTGAGATAGGCGCCCGACGCCCGTCCCGGCTCCCGCAGTGCGCGGTTGAGCGCGGTCAGCTCGAAATAGGCCGGCGCACCGATCGGGGCTTGGGCGATCTGCGCCACGGGCAGCGTCAGCACGGGCCGGCGGCCCTCGCGCACATCCACCGTCACCGTGTCGCCGGGGCCGATTGCCAGCTTGTTGGCCAGCGCCTGCGACAGGATCACCCCGTCATCGCGGATATGGAGGGGGGTGTCCCGGCCGGTCAGCGCAAGGTTGAGACGCGGCTCTGCCGGAAGGCCACTGAGGGCGCCGCGATGGCTGAGGCGGTCATGGCGCAGGATTACTGGCACCACCCGTACCGGCTCCACCTCGATCACGCCGTCGAGGCGTTTGAGCGCCTGAATCGCATTCTCGCCCAGCGGTTCGATGAAGGTGACGCTGGCATCGGAGCGGTCCATCACCGTGAAGGCAAGGTCGAGCGTGCGGTCAAAACCACCGAGTACGCCCAGCATCGCGACCGACAGGCCCATGCCGGCGGCAATGCCGGTGATGGCGGCGAGCGTCCGCCCCGGCTGGCGGGCGATGCGGCGCACCACCATGCGACTCGGCTGGTCAAGCAGGCGCCGGAGGACGCCGGCGAGGCGCGCGGAGGCAGTGTAGACTTCAGGCGCAGGCGGGCGCATCGCCACGGCCGGGGTGAGACGGAACACCCGGCGCAGGACCAGCGCGCCGCCGGCCGAGGCAGCGCCGATAGAGACAGCGACCGCAGCGATGAAGGCCCCGGGGTCGACGCGGAAGAGCAGAAAGGGAAACTTGTAATAGATCTGGTAGAAGCCGGCGAGGGCCTGTCCGGCGACGACGCCGAGCACGCAGCCGAGGATTGCCCCGCCGGCGGCGATCACCAGAACCAGCCTGAGATAATGGCTGGCGACCTCGGTGCTCGAATAGCCGAATGCCTTCATCAGGCCAATCTGGGTCCGCTCCGCGTCTATCATCCGTGCGATCACGATATAGAGGAGAAAGGCGGCCACGCCCATGAACACCGGTGGTACGACGCGCGCGGTCACCTGCAGGCTGGTGATCTCCTCCTCGATGAAGCGGTTCGAGACCTGGTCGTCGAGACTGTAGGCGCCGGTCGCGCCATAGGGCTCCAATATGCGGTCGAGCGCGGTGATCACCGCGCGCGGCTCGGCGCCGCGCTCGAGCGCCACCAGCGCTTCGTTGAACGCGCCGTCGAGGTCATAGGCCGCCTGCAGCGACCGTGCGCCCATCCACAGGACCGCGAAACGGGCATCATCGGGAACAAGCTCGCCTGGCGCGGTCGAGTAGAGGAATTCCGGCGACTGGGCGAGGCCGACAATCTCGAACCGGCGCCGCGCCCCGTTCATGGTCGCTGTCAGCGTATCGCCGGGAGCCAGCCCGTGCGCCCTGGCAAAGCCCTCAAGCAGCAGGATCTCGTCATGCCGGCGCGGGTCGAGCCGGCGACCGGCTGCCAGGTAGACATCATTCAGCCGCGGCGGCCCGAATTCCGGCAGGGAGGCGACCTGCGCGCGCACCGGCGCGGCCTCGCCTGCAAGGTCGACAAGCGCGCTGCCGACCACGCGCCCCCGCACCGCCGCCACACCGTCAATCGCGGCGATCTCGGCCAGCGCCCGCTGCGGTGCCCGCTTCGCCGGGGCAAACATCCCAGCAAGGCGGTAGCGCTCGTAATAGGCATCGCGCGTCTCGCTCAGCGAGTTGACCAGCCCGTCCATCATCACCAGCAGGAGCACGCCGACGGCGATCACCAGCGCGATCGCGCTCGCCTGGCCCTTCATCTGCCAGAGGTCGCGCAGGAGCTTGCGGTCGAGCGGGCTCACCAGGCGATCTCCTCGGCAGGCAGGCGCGACCCGTTTACGCTGACGGCGCGCACCCGCCCGTCGGCCATGTCGATTACCCGGTGGGCCATGGCGGCGGTGGCGGCGGCGTGGGTAATGATGAGGATGGTGGTGCCGAGCCGTTCGTTGACGTCCTGCAACACCCGCAGCACCTGCCGGCCGGTGGTCGAATCGAGCGCGCCGGTGGGCTCATCGCAGAACAGCACCGTCGGTTGCCTGGCAATGCCGCGGGCGATTGCCACGCGCTGCTGTTCGCCGCCGGAAAGCGCCGAGGGGAAATGGTCCTGCCGGTCACCAAGGCCCACCAGTTCCAGCGCCTGGCCGGCTGCCATGGGGTCATCGGCGATCTCGGTGACCAGTTCGACATTCTCCCGCGCCGTCAGGCTCGGCATCAGATTGTAGAACTGGAAGACGAAGCCGACATGCCGGCGGCGATAGCGGTTGAGGGCGCGGTCGGTGAGCGCGGTCAGTTCGGTGTCGAAGAAAAAGGCGGTGCCCGCGCTCGCCCGGTCGAGCCCGCCGAGAATGTTGAGCAGGGTCGACTTGCCCGAGCCCGACGCGCCGAGGATCACGGCCAGTTCGCCGGCGGGCACGTCAAGGTCGACCCCGCGCAACGCATGCACCGCCGCAGGCCCCTCACCATACACCTTGGTGAGCCCGCGCGAACGCAAGGCCGGCAGGCCGGTCCCGGCTGCAGGGGGCAGGGTGCGCGCAGGCTTCACGGGTCTGCAGTCCTTTCGCCATTTGTCGGCGTGCCTGTCAGGTTGACTGTTTGGCCCGCCATTTCAACCGGCCGCCTCATTCCCCGCAGGCTGCGCGGGCCAGGCGCACCGGCGCCTGCGTCCGCCTGCGATAGGCTGCTGGCGGTTCACCGCTCGCCGCCTTGAAGGCGCGCGAGAAGGAGGCACGGTCGCGATAGCCGACCCGCGCGGCGACGTCCTCGATCGGCATGCGGCTGGCCGACAGCAGATCGCGGGCGCGCTGCATCCGCTTGAGCTGGACGAATTCGGCAGGCTTCAGCCCGGTCTCGCGCTCGAACCGACGGGTGAAGGAGCGCTCGTCGAGATGCGCCATTGCGGCGGCCGCGCCGACCAGCGAGGGCGCATGCAGGTGATCGAGCATGAAGCGCTGGGCAAGCCGAATGGCCAGGTCACGCGCGTTGGTCTGTCGCGCTATCGGGCCGCGGTCGGCCGGCAATGGGTCGAGAAAATCCTTCTGGTAAAGGCGCGCGAAGGCATAGGCCGCCTCACGGCCGATCAGGCGCGCTATCAGATAGAGGCTGACATCAGCCGAATAGGTGGAGAAGCCGCCGGTGATGAACTCCTCGCGCTCGCCGGAGACGACGAGGCTGCGCCGCGTGTGGACGCGGACCTGCGGATAGCGGGCGGCAAAGGCATCCCCATAGAGCGGGTGCATGGCCACTTCCCTGCCTGCCAGCAGGCCGGTTTCGGCAAGGGCGAACACGCCGCTGCACATGGTCGAAAAGATCGCCCCGCCGGCATGCTGGGCGCACAGCCAGTCGTGTTCGGCCGGGCTCAGGAGCGGGCCATGGCGCCGGTCGCTGAGGCAGCCATCATCGAACAGGGTCGGCACGACCACCGCATCCACGCGCAGGTCTGTGTCCAGCCTGGCATGGGGCAGGACCTGGCCGCCATTCAGGCCAGTGAATGGCCCCGGTGCCGCAGCAAGGATCCGGGCAGCAAAGGCGGGCCGGTCCTCGCCGGCGTCCGGCAGGTGGTTGACCGCAGCGAGGTCATCGAGAATGGCGAACACATTGCCAAGGCTTGCCTGCGCCAGCAGGAGAATCGCGACGCGGTAGCGTGCGGCGCTGAAGGCGGCCTCGTCGGTCACGGCGGGGCGCCAGGTCCGGTAATTTTCCGGTCTCACCCTTTCCGGCTCGTCACACACTCTGTCAGTTGACGTCATAGGGTTCGCACTCATGCCGCTTTAATACCGGAGCATGTCCCCGGCCGATGCGTGGTCGCGGGGGCCTTGCCAGAGGATCATCCTGCCATGACCGACCAAGCCGCTCCAAACATGCAGTTCATCGTGCGCTATCTTGTCCGCCGCAAGCCGGCCATCGAATTTGACGACTTCCGGCGCCACCAGCTTGAGGTGCATGTGCCCCTCGTGCTCAAGCTGCCGGGTCTCGTGGGCTATGCGATCAGCCTGTTCCCGCCGGAGGATGGCATCGACCAAGCTTTCGACGCCATGGCCACGCTCGCCTTCGAAAGCCGGAGCGCGCATGACGCTGCGCTCGCCTCGCCGGAGGGTCAGACGGCGCTTGCCGACCGTGAGGCCTTTCTCAACATGGACGAGCCCATGCTGGGCCTGGCCTGCCTGCCGGGCGATGACCTGATTGTCCGCAGGTCCAGTGTCTGAACGCCACAAGACCGGTGCGATGGCGGGCCTGCCCTCGCCGGCGGGCCCGCATCGTCGTGTCCCATGGACAGGTCAGGAGAAGCATGATGGGTGCGGCGCATGCGTCGGCGTGTCCGGCGAGCAGAACCGGGGAGCGCGTTCCATGGCCCAAGGTCTTGTCACCCTGTTTGGCGGGTCCGGCTTTATCGGGCGCTACGCCACCCGCGCGCTGGTCAAGGCCGGCTACCGGGTGCGCGTCGCAGTTCGACGCCCGCACCTTGCCGGCGACCTGCGCCTCGCCGGCGCGCCCGGCTGGGTTGACCTGGTGCAGGCAAATGTCCGCCATGCGCCGTCCGTGACTGCGGCTGTGGAGGGAGCCGATGCCGTGGTCAATCTGGTCGGCATCCTGTTCGAGAGCGGCCGCCAGACCTTTGAGCGCGCCCAGCTGGAAGGCGCGCGCACGCTCGCCGAGGCAGCTTCGGCCGAAGGGGTGTCCCGCCTTGTCCAGATCTCGGCCATCGGCGCCGATGCAGAGAGCAAGGCAGCCTATGCGCGCACCAAGGCAAAGGGGGAGGCGGCGGTGCGCAGCGCTTTCCCCGGCGCGGTGATCCTGCGGCCCTCCATCGTGTTCGGGCCGGAGGATGCCTTCTTCAACCGGTTTGCCGACCTTGCCCGGCGCGCACCCTTCCTACCGGCGATCGGCGGCGGGCGGACCCGCTTCCAGCCTGTCTTCGTCGGCGATGTCGCCGACGCCATTGTTGCGGCGATCACGCGCGAGGACACCGCCGGGCGGACCTTTGAGCTCGGCGGACCGCGCACCTACAGTTTCAGCGACCTCTACGACATCATCTTCAGGGAAACCGATCGCAAGCGCCTCAAGCTCGCGATCCCCTTCTTCGCCGCAAAGGCCATGGGCTATGGGTTCGGGCTGGCCGGCCGCTATCTGCCAATCGATCCGCCGATCACGGCCGGCCAGGTGGAGATGCTCAAGCGCGACAATGTGGTCGCCGATGGCGCGCTGACGCTTGAGGATCTCGGTGTCAGCGAGCTTGAAAGCGTCGAGGTGATTGTACCGACCTATCTCTACCGCTTCCGGCCCTATGGCCAGTTCCACGAGCCCGGCCAAGATCACTGAACGCGCGCCGCGCCGGGGCTTTCCGACAACAAGATCTTCGGGCGCGCCTCCAACAAGGAGATGCCGAATGGCGGGCCGGACTTCGCCTGCCGCTTGTATCCGCCAGGAAATTTGCCCGGCCGCATACCCAATATTGGTGATGCGCGGACCCGGGATGGCTGGTCTAACGCTCAGATTACGTTTCGCCCCATCACACCCGGCGCACGGATCGGGCCATCAGGACTAGGAGAGACTGCCATGCCGCTGACACCGGAAACCTGGCTCGAAGAGTTCACCGTCAACGCCACCACCGCGAACACCCAGACGGGCGCCAAGGTCGTCCAGCTCGCCAATGGCAACATCCTCGTCGTCTGGGAGAGCAACGACAATTCAGGCGTTGGCTTTCCGGACGGCTATGACATCATCGGCCAGCTGTTCGATCCGCTGGGCAATTTGCTCGGCGCCGAATTCCGCCTGAACACGAGCGCAACTTTCGACGACGAGCGTGACGCCGAGATCGCCGCGCTTGCGAATGGCGGGTTCGTGATGGTCTTCGAGGACCAGCAGAATATTGGCGGCGCTGCCGACGGTCAGGACGATATCTACGCGCAATACTACGATGCCAATGGCGTCAGTCAGGCGGTGATACTGGTCGTCTCTGGCTCGTCGACCGACACCTTCCTCAACCCGCGGATCGCGGCCTCCTCCAACACCTCCGTCCTCATCGTCTATGACGACATTGTCGGCGGGGATGCCGGCGTCAAAGGCAAGATCTGGAACCCGATCGCCAATACGATCGGCTCGGAGATCAGCCTCCTCGCCGGCGGCGACGGCAATGCCGACGACATCAGCGTCACCGCCCTCGACAATGGCAATTACGTCATTGTCCACAGCGCCGACAGCGGCACCTCGAACGCGATATACTACCGCATCGTCGACAGCGCCGGGGTCAATGTGAAAGGATTCACCGCTGTCGCGAACACCGCCACCGACACGCGAAACGACTTCGATCCCTCCGTGACCGCGCTCTCCAATGGCGGCTTTGCCATTTCATGGACCGACAATGACGGCTCCGACGTGGATGTGCGCTACCAGGCCTTCGACAGCGCCGGCAATGAAGTGGGCCCGAAAGGCACCGTCAGCCCGAACGGGACGTCCAACCTGAACACCTCCTCCAGCATTGTCGCCCTCGCCGATGGCGGCTTCCTCGTCCTCTATGACGATGTGGAGAATGAGGAGATCCAGGCCAACCGCTATGACAATTCCGGCACCGCGGTCGGCAGCCAGTTCACCATCGATACCGATGGCGCCTTTAGTGCGGCCTCGGTGCGGGCCACTTCGCTGGCGGATGGCCGGGTCGCGCTGGTCTGGAACCAGGGCGAGATCAAGATGGAGATCCTCGACACCCGCGACGATGCCAACACCAGCCCGGTCTATACCCCTGACGACTATCAGATCGGCACCGTCGGCAACGACACCTTCTCCGCAATCGGTGACCTCGTCTATGGCCATGACGGCAATGACGACATCTCGGACGGCTCGGGCTTCAGTGACATCTTTGGCGGCAATGGCGATGACACGATCGGGTTCGCAGGGGTCAATTCCGAGGAGGCGTTTGACGGCGGGAACGGTAGTGACTGGCTGAGGCAGGAGGGTGCAGACAACGTCACCGTCAATCTCGGCGCCGGCACGATCGTGTTCGGCGAAACGCAGACCGCCGTCAATTTCGAGAACTACATCGGCGCGTCCAGCAATGAGAACGTCACCGGCACGTCGGGCGCCAACACGCTGAACGGCAATGCCGGCAATGACACGCTGAACGGCCTCGACGGCAACGACCAGCTGAATGGCGGGAGTGGCGAGGACAGCATTGACGGCGGCGGCAATAACGACACCGTCAATGGCGGCCAGGGCGATGACATTCTCACAGGCGCGGGCGGCGCCGACCTTGTACAGGGCGGGGCGGGCAATGATACCCTGCGCGGCGGCGCCGGACAGGACACGATCAATGGCGGCGACGGCGATGACTATGTCTTCCAGATCAACCAGAACCTCACCGAGGAACTGGATGGCGGGCTTGGCAATGACACGCTCGATCTCTCCGACGGATCGACAGCCGGCTTCACCATCGACCTCCTCGCCGGCAGCGGGACGGCCGGCGCGTCCACCGTGCTGGTTCTCGCCGGCTTTGAAAACGTCATCGGCACCAACTTCAGTGACACCTTCACCGGTGATGGCGGCGCCAATCTGCTGCAGGGCGGGACAGGAAATGACACGCTCGCCGGCGGTGAGGGGATCGACACTCTGGAAGGCGGCGACGGCAATGACCGCCTGCTCTATCTGGAGGCCTCTACCAGCTCCTCCAATGTCGACATTTTCGATGGCGGTGCGGGCGACGACATCTTCGTCATTCAGAACCTCACCTTCCAGAGGATCGTCGATCTTGCTGCGGGCATCTTTGCTACCGGCGACATCATCGGCGCCGGCGCGATACGTGGTACGCTCATCGATATCGAGAGCGTCGTCGTCGCTGGAGACCAGGACATTCGCGGCGATGGCAAGAACAATGTCCTGACCGCTACGGGTGGCGCCTTTACCAATGCCATCCATGCCGGCGGCGGCAGCGATACCGTCAATGGCGGCGATGGCAGTGACACCCTGCTCGGCGAAAGCGGCAATGATTTCCTTTACGGCCAGAACGATGCGGACAGCCTTGATGGTGGCGCCGGAACCGACCTTGTTTCTGGCGGTTCGGGCAATGACACCCTGAGCGGCGGCATGGGTGATGCCGTCTCCGACACGCTGGATGGCGGTGATGGCGATGACCTGTTCCTGTTCGGCGAAGTGTCCGGGGTGGACAATTTCGTTGGCGGGGCCGGCGAGGATACCGTCGACTATGGCAGCGTCATCCAGTCAACCACCGTCGACCTCCTGAACGGCACCTGGTATTTCGGCATCGCCTTGCAGAGAACGATTTCCGATGTGGAAACCGTGATCATGGGTTCGGGCGATGACAGCGTCGATGGCAGCGCCGCGGACAACACCATCATCGCCAATGGCGGCAATGACACCGTCAATGGCGATGCCGGCTCGGACACCATTGATGGCGGGACGGGCGATGATTTCATCACCAGCGGCGGCGGGTTCGACTCGCTGGTCGGCGGCGATGGCAATGACACGCTCCTGTCGGAGACGGCTGACGACACCCTGCGCGGCGGCGCTGGCGATGACCTCCTCAATGGTGGCAACAATCGCGACCTCCTCTATGGCGGCCTCGACAATGACAAGGTGTTTGGCGGCAATGGTCTCGATACCCTGTATGGCGAGCAGGGCGATGACACCCTGGTCGGCGGCAAGGCGGTCGATTCAGACGTCCTTTACGGCGGCGCGGGCAATGACATCGTTCTCGGCCAGGAGGGCGAGGACACCCTCTATGGCGAGGATGGCAATGACCGCGTGACTGGCGGCTCCCAGTCCGACCTGCTGGTCGGCGGGGCCGGCAATGACACGCTGCTCGGCGATGGCGGCCTCGACACCCTGTGGGGCGGGACCGGCAATGACACCTTCACCGGCGCCGGCCAGTCGGACCTCTTCGTCTTCGAGGATGGCTTCGGCAGCGACACCATCACCGACTTCGCCGGCGGGATCGGTTCGGAGAAGATCAATCTCGCCAATGTCGCCGCGATTACCGACTATGCCGACCTCGTCGCCAACCACCTCAGCGAGGTTGGTGGCAATGCCGTCATCTCCGACGGGCTTGGCAACACGATCACGCTCACCGGGGTCACCCTCGCAACCCTGATCGCGGCCGATTTCGACTTCACTGCCCCGCCCCCCCTTCCGCCAGTGTCGGAATTGCCTGCTCCGGAGGCTGCCGGCGCGTCGGCGGGCGAGCTCATGCTGGCGATGGAGGCAATCGAGCCACCGATGGACGCCGCGCCGGAGACGGGCGTTCAGGGCGACGTCGACAACGATCTTTCTGCCGGCTGGGTCAGCCTCGACGATCTCGGCTTCGACTTCGCCTGACACGGCCAGGCCGGACTGGGGGGCACCCGGGATGTGAGTGTGTCCCCCACCGAGCACGGCCCGGCGGCATCGTCCCACCGGGCCGGTTCCTTTCGCCGACGGACAGGGCGGCACACCCCACGGGATCCGGTCAGTCCGGGACCGGCCCGGTGATCGAAGCGATCTCCGCAGGATCGATGCCGGCCTCGCGCAGGACGCCGGCAAGACGTTGCAGCGTGCGCTCGCCTTCGGCCCGTGCGCCGGAGCCCATGGCGATGCGCGCGTCGAGCGCTTCCAGATAGGTCGTCCAGTTGTCGTCGGGCGCGGCGCTGCGGATGGCCTCCGGGTCCAGTCCCGGGCGCAGCGTGCGCGCCTCTTCGACCTGGCCGAGGTCGAGAAAGGCATGGGCAATGTTGAAATCCAGAAGCTGGACCGATGGCGTATCGGCGCCGGCAAGTGCAGCGACGCCCTCGCGCGCGGCGGCGAGTTCCACCAGCGCGGATTCCGGGCGACCGAGCTGGCGGGAGAGGATGCCGAGATTGGCGCGGGCGAACAGGCAGGACTGGCTGGCATTGCCGGCATGGGCGCAGGCCGAAGGAACCGCCTTCTCATAGGCCTCCACCGCCTTCGCCTTCTCCCCGGTCGCGGAATAGAGATGGCCAAGCGCCATGCGGACCTGCGCCGTGTCGAAGGCATCCTCGCCATAGATGGCAAGGGTCTCGGCGACACCCGCCTCCAGCACCGGGCGGGCGGCCTCATGGTCCTGTTTGAAGAACAGGAGATTGCCGCGGATCACCTTTGCGCGGACGTGCAGCCAGTCGGGGATCACGCCTTGATTGCTGAAGGGCGGGGCGTCGAGGCGCTCGAGCACCTCAAGTCCGGCTGCCGGAGCGCCGACCCGGCCATGGCTTTCGGCGAGAGCCATCGTCAGGTTGAATGCGGTTCTCGGCGCAGGCTCTGCCATCGCCGCATGGGCATCCAGCGCGGCTTCAATCAGCGGGATGGCGCCGGCGAAGTCGAGTGAGAGACGCTTCAGCTCGCCCTTGGCGGCATAGGCGGCAAAGCGGACCTGCGGGCTCGCCGCGTCCAGGTCGCCGGCATCGGCATCGATCGCGGCGAGCCGTTCGCCCAGTGCGGCATGGGGGGCGGAGGACAGCATGGCGCGCGCTTCCTGATAGCGGCGCACCAGTGTCGGGTCCGCAGCGGCGCCGAACTCGACCGTCAGCGCCTCGATCAGGCGGGCAAGCGTCGTTCTCTGGCCGTCGAAATCCGACAGGCCGCGCTGGATGTTGGCAATGTCGCCGAGGAGCTCGATGCGGATGTCCGGATCGCTTGCGAAGCGCCGGTCGATACTGCCAGACGCCCGAGCCAGCGCGTCGCGCACCGTGGCGTCCGGGCCGACGCCGGGGGTGCGCGGGTCGGCGCTTTCCAGGATGTCGCTGAGAAATGCCCGCGCCGCCTCCGCGCGCCGTGCCTCGGTCTCGGCCACCTCGCGCGCTGCGTCGGCCCTGAGGAACAGCACAAGGCTGAGCGCGCAGCCGGCCGCGAGCGCCGCGCCGGTCGCCAGCATCCACGGCCGGCGCGCCTCGACCCGCTTCAGCAGCGCGTCGCGTTCGGCCTGCTTCTGGCGCTCCGCCAGAGCCGCGCGCGCCGTCGCCCGTCTTGGGTCAAGCGTGTGCAGGCGCTCAGCCAGGAGCTCGGCACTCGCCAGCCGCCGTTTCGGATCGCCCGCCGTGGCCGCAAGGATATCCTCGCGCAGAAGCGGATCGGCAATGTCGCGCTCCCAGCCCGAGGCGAGCGGCTTCATCAGATTGCCGGCGAGGATCTGGTAGAGCAGGATACCGAGTGCGTAGACATCGCTCTTGGCGGTGGCTGGATGGCCCTCGATGATCTCCGGCGCTGCGTAGAGCGGCGTCGTCAGTGCGGTGCGGGCATGGTCGCTCTCATCAATGGTGACGCCAAGCGGGGTGATGTCCATGCGCGCCAGCCGGTCCGGGTCGATGAGGTCGCCGGAGCCGAAATCGACCAGCCGAACCTGCTGCCCCTCTCCGGCCGTGTCCGGCTCGACAAGGATGTTGGTCGGCTTGAGGTCGCGGTGCAGGACCGAGGCGCCATGGGCGGCGGCGACAGCGTCGGCAATCTGGCGCACCAGAGCAAGGCGCGCCGGCTCGTCCATTGCCGCAAGGGTGCCTGGCTGCATCGACCAGGCCAGCAGGTCCGCCCCGCCATACTCGCTCTCGACGAAATAGGGTGGCTCTGAGAAATTGGCGTTGAGCAGGCGCACGAAATCCCGCCGCGTGCCGAGCTGGGCCTGCAGGGCTCGGTTGACCGTCCATTCCCGCTTCAGAGAGCGCAGGCCCTCAGCATCGACGGCAAACTTGAACACCAGCTCCTGGCCGGTCTTGGCCTGGCGGGCGCGCCAGACATGGCGGTGGTTCTTCTCAGACAGGAGGTCCTGCAGCACGAAGCCTGCCCGCCCCGGGACCTCGTCGCCCGGCTTCAGGGGGCCGGCCGGCGTGCGCACCTGCCCGGTTGCCTCGCGTGTCACCGGCCCCTTGAAGCGGTAGCCGACCCCGTGCTGGGTGACGATGCGGTCCTTCAGCTCCGGCCCCAGCGCCTTGCGCAGCTTCGAGACCGCCGTCGTCAGTGTCTCCAGCCCGACCTCCGCCTCCGGCCAGACCGCATCCAGCAATTCCTCGCGCGCGACCACCTCGCCGGTCCGCCGGACCAGTTCGGCCAGCAATTGCAGAGGCTTGGGCTCCATCCGCACCGGCGCGCCGTCGACGAACAGCTCCATCGCCGCCTCGTCGAACAGGCCAGCCTCGAAGCGGTAGCGGTAGAGATCGCCGGTGACCGGCGCGGTATCAGGCATGCAATCGCTTCCCCAATGGCGAGAAACCGCTTGGTTTCACGACGGTTACCGGAGTTTTTCCGATCCGTCAGGAATCCGCAAGGTTTCCGTCAGGACGTCACTCGGCGTGGAGCGCTAGATGGCGCCATGCTGGTCACGGGCCCTGCGGCACAGAAGCCAGCGCAAGCACCAATCCGGGGACGCCCGTCGCCCCCGACACAGTCCGAAGGGGACCAACATGTCAGTCGAAATTTCCATCTCGCCGGTGGCTGAGAACTCCGAGAGCTCGTCCAACTATATCGATTTTATCGTGACGCTGTCCGAAATGCCGCTGGATGCGGTCACGGTCTACTTCCGAACCCTGTTCTACGGAACGGCTGACAATGAGGACCTCTGGTACGACAATGTCGTCGCCCAGAATTTCGGCTCGATCACCTTCGCACCGGGCGAGACGTCGAAGACCATCAGCATTCGCCTCAACAATGAAAGTGTCGACGAGATCGACGAGAACTTCACGATTGAGCTGTTCAACCCCGACGGTGCCGTGTTCGAGGGGGGCGCCCACGTGCTGCGCGCGACGGGCATCATTTCCGACGTCACCGGCGCAGGCAGCGACCTCGCCCTGTTCGTGACCGAAGAGGTCGTGATCGAGGACGACAGCGGCCAGCAGTTCATCGAGTTTTCCCTTCACCTCTCCGAGCCGGCCGGCAGCGACATTGTCCTTTCATATGCGACCCGCAACGGGTCTGCGATCGCCGGAGAGGACTACGGTCCGCGCGCCGGCCAGCTGACGATCAATGCCGGTGACCAGATCGCTACCGTCTCCGTTCCGGTCTTCGGCGACACCGACGTGGAGAACTCGGAGTCCTTCTTCCTGGCCGTGGGTCAGGTCAGCGGCCCGCCCGTCGATCTGACCGGCGCCGTGGGTGAAGGCCGTATCCTTGATGACGATGCGGGCACCGGCCCGGTCATTTCCGTGGAGCGGGGCAATTCCACCGAAAGCAGCTCGAACTATCTCCATTTCGTGGTCACGCTGTCCGACGCTGCCGTCGACGTGGTGACGGTCGAGGCACGCACACTTCTCGTCGGCACGGCGCAGGACGGGGACCTCTGGTACGATCAAGTCACGAGCCAGAATAACCAGACCGTCACCTTCGCGCCGGGCGAGACCCAGAAGGACGTCTTCATCCGCTCCAACAATGAGAGCAGCGACGAGGTCGACGAGCACATCACGCTGGAACTGGTGAATGCCGTCGGCGCCACCCTGGCGGGCGGTGTGCCCGCGCTCAGGGCGTCGGGCGTGAACAAGGACGTCTCCGGCGTCGGCTCCAATCTCGCGCTCTTCGTCTCCGACCCGATCATCGATGAAGGCGGCGACACACAGGGCTATGTCGATTTCGAGGTTCGGCTGTCCCGCCCCGCCGATCAGGCCTTCACCGCAACCTACGAGACCCGCGACGGCAGCGCCGAGGCCGGGCTCGACTACCTTGCCCGTTCCGGCACGATTTCATTCGATATCGGCCAGGATGTCGCCTTCGTCCGTGTCCCGGTGCTGGGCGACCTGAAAAGCGAGGGCGCTGAGATGTTCTCGCTGATCGTGCGTCCGTCCCTCTCCAACATCGACGTCCTCGGCGCCGTCGGCGAGGCGACGCTCGTTGATGACGATGCCGGCCAGCCGGAAATCTCGATCCAGAGCTATGGCGCCAATGAAAGCTCGTCGAATTACGTCCGCCACGTGGTGACGCTGTCCGAACCATCGCTGGATGTCGTGACGGTGAATGCCCGCGCGCTCGTCACCGGCACGGCCAGCGAGAATGATCTCTGGTACGAAACCGTCAACAGCCAGAACAATGTCACCGTGACCTTCCAGCCCGGAGAGACGTCGAAGGTCTTCTGGACCCGGACGAACAATGAAAGCGCCGATGAGGTCGACGAGAACATCGTCCTGGAGCTGTACGAACCGGAGGGCGCGACCTTTGGTGGTGGCGCACCGGTCCTGCGCTCCACCACGATCATTCGAGATGTCACCGGCGTCGGCTCGAACGATGCCGTTTTCGTCTCCGATCCCGTGCTGTTCGAGGGCGACAGCGGCGTGAAAATTGCCCGGTTCGAGATCCAGTTCTCGGAGCCGGCCAAGACCGACTTCACGCTGACCTACCAGACAGCCGATGGTACCGCGACAGCGGGCATCGACTATGAGGCCACATCGGGATCGTTCGACATCGTCGCCGGGCAGACCTTCGCCTATGTCGACGTGCTGGTGTTTGGCGATACCGACGTTGAGACGGCCGAGACCTTCTCGCTTGTCGTCAACGATCCGGTCGGCGTTGCCCTCGATGTCACGGGCGGCGTTGGCGAGGCAACCATCCTGGACGACGATACGGCCACCGGCCCGATCGTATCGGTCACGTCCAGCGGCGGCGTTCCGGAAAGCTCCTCCAACTATATCCGCTACGTCGTCAGCCTGTCCGAGGCATCCTTCGATGTCGTGACGCTCGACTACGACATCTCCTTCGGCGGGACAGCTGACGCGGCCGATATTTGGAACTCCACCAATAACGGCACGCTGACCTTCGCCCCGGGCGAGGTGACGAAAAGCATCTTCATCCGCACCAACAATACGAGCGATGACGAACGCGACGAGTCGCTCTTCCTGGACCTCACCAATCTGTCCAATGCCACCTTTGCCGGCGGCGAAAGCACGCTTCAGGCGACCGGGTTCATTCTCGACCAGCAGGGTGTCGGCCTCAACATCGCCATGGCGGGCGCGGACCAGGTGGCCAGCGAGGCGGCGACGGAGAAGAACCTCGTCGAGATTCTCGTGGATCTGTCGCGGCCCGTCGATGACACCCTGACCTTCGATGTCACCGGCGTCAGCGGCACCGCCATCCTCGGCACCGATTTCGAGCTGGTGGACACCACCGTCACCTTCGCGCCGGGCCAGACCCGCGCCTCGGTCACGGTCGCCATCCTTGCCGACACCGCGGCAGAGAGCGATGAGAGCTTCCAGCTCACCTTCGCGCCGCAGGCCGGCGTGCCGTTCGCCGGTACCATCCCGGCGGTCGACGTCACCCTGAAGGACGGCCCGCAATTCTCCACCACCTCCTCCGGCGGCGACGACAATTATATCGGCACCAATGGCAACAACTCGCTGAACGCCCAGAATGGCGACGATGTCGTCCTCGGCCGGGCCGGGAATGACACGCTGAATGGCGGCGGCGGGTCCGACACGCTGGAAGGCGGGGCCGGAAACGACGTGGTCAATGCCGGCAATGGCGACGACCTCATCCGCATGGCCCCGGGCGACGGCTTCGATGCGATCAACGGCCAGGCTGGCAGCGATACCCTCGATATCGCCCGCTATACCGGCGACCTCGACATCGACCTGGCCAGCGCCATCGCCGGCATCGCCACGCTCTCCGCCGTGGAGAACATCCTCTCCGGCGCCGGCAATGATACCATCACCGGTACGGCCGACGCCAACCTGATCGATGCCGGTATCGGCGCCGACAGCGTCAGCGGCGGCGATGGGGATGACTCCATCCTCGGCGGCACTGGCGAGGACACGATTGATGGCGGCAAGGGCTCCGATACGGTCGAAGCCGGCTGGGGCAATGACTTCGTCACCTCCGGCGGCGGCTTCGACCTTCTGATCGGTGGCCAGGGCAATGACACCCTGCTGTCCGAGACCGCCGATGACACCCTGTTCGGCAGCGATGGTAATGACCTGCTGTCGGGCGGCAACAACAATGACTTCCTCGATGGCGGGGCGGACCGCGACAAGCTGTTCGGCGGCTCCGGCCTCGATACAATGTTCGGCGGCGCCGGGGCGGACACCCTGGTCGGCGGCAGGGCGATCGAGACCGACATCATGCTTGGCGGCACCGGCGATGATATCCTGCTCGGCCAGGAGGGCGAGGACACGATGTTCGGCGAGGACGGAAATGACCGCCTCTCTGGCGGCTCACAGTCTGACTTCATGGATGGCGGCGCCGGCGATGATACCCTGATCGGCGGCGGCGGCCGGGACACGATGTATGGCGGCATCGGCGATGATGAGTTCACGGGCTCGGGCCAGGGCGACATCTTCGTCTTCGCGAACGCTTTCGGCAATGACGTCATCACCGATTTCGTCGCCAATGTCAGCAGCGAGACCATCAACCTTGCCGGCGTGTCGGCGATCACCGACTACACCGACCTTGTCAACAACCACCTCTCCGAAGTGAACGGCAATGCGGTCATCACCGCCGGGTCGAACACGATCACCCTGCTCGGCGTAAGCCTCGCCAGTCTCACCTCGGTCGATTTCGACTTCACCGCGCCGGAGTTCGAGGCGCCGCAGGCCGTGGCCGCCGGGGTTCAGCCGGCACTCGCCCCCTCCAGCGGCGCTGACAGCTTCGACTTCGACGGCCTGCCGGCACCCGGCAGCAGCGGCGAAGCAGCGGGGGCGAGCCTCGGCGAAGCGCTCGGCTGGATTGTCTCAGAGGCGGCGCCGGTCAGCGGGTTCGATGGCGGATTGGCCGAGTTGGATGGTTTCGAGACCTTCGAAGCGGGCGTGGCCGCTTATTTCGCATCGGACGGCTTCGACGTCCTCGCCTGACGGCCGTCCCGCCCCGGGCGAAATACGGGATCTGCCAGCGCACGCCGAAGCTGCGGCGCTGGCAGTGCACGGCGCGTTGCTCGCAGAAGAGGCGCCGGGCACGGTGTTCGAGGCGCTCGCCGCCTCGCGGCTCGGGGCGGATCGGACCTTCACGTTCGGGGCTGGCGATCTTGCCGGGCACACCGCGTGGCTGGCCGATCGGGCGCTCGCATGACGGGCTCAGGCGCTGACCTGGTCGGCAAGCTCGCGCGCGATCGCTTTATACAAATTCTCGTCCGCGTTTAATTGTCCGGTGATATCGC